>CAKPQG010000020.1 GCA_934178345.1 uncultured Dialister sp.
CGCCGCTCCTCTCTCACTGGCTCGAGAGCCGCCATGTGACGGTGGAGAAATCTGATTTCCACACCCTCCTCTTCCTCATAGAGCCAAGTGACCGGCAGGAGAAATGCGAGCGCCTCCTCTCGCTCTTCGAAGAATGTGAAACCGCCTATGAAGCCAATGCGCCGATGTCCTCCTTCGCGCCGGACGTCACCTGCCTTCCGGGCGAGGGGCTGAAAGACTACTCCCTGCGCTACATGAATTTTCTGGGAAAAGAACAGGCTTCCCGTCTTTCGCAGACACTCTTCGCCGAAGATCATCTCCCGAAAGCCGCCCTCACCGGGCGAAGCGCCCATCAGGCATTCCTCAAAGGAGCACGCGAGCGCGTCCCGCTTCCGAAAGCCAAAGGGCGCGTTTCTCTGGAAATGATCCTCCCCTATCCGCCCGGCATCACCGTCTTAGAGCCCGGCGAGGTCTGGACGGACGAGGTACTTTCCTATTTTCTCTTTCTGCAGAAATACAGCAGTACCTTCCCGGACTTTTCCCCCGAGATCCTCGGCGTGCATGGAAACGGAAATGACGCGTATGTATGGGTACTTAAGGAAGAAGCGTGACCCGTCATCGTCTTCCTCTTGACAACGCTCCCGTCCGCGCGATATCCTACAAGTAATCAAACCGTTGAAGCGGAGATCAAAGCAGGAAATGCGCGCACAGAGAGTCCTACCTGATGAGAATGGATCGAAAGCAGCCTGCCAAATGGACCGCAGAGGGCGCAGCGAAAGGAAAATCCGAGTATCCTGCGACGTAAGGCATACGTCAGTTGCCGGAAGTATGCTGGTACTTCGCTAAGCGCATGTCCAATGACATGAATCAAGGTGGCACCGCGGATACACTCCGTCCTTGGCAAATCTTTTGCCGAGGACGGAGTTTTTTGTATTGTGTTCAAGGTTAGCCCGTGGGGCGTGTCGTCCTTTGATTGCGGATGAAAGCTTCGCTTGAATGCGAAATTAGAAATGAGAAATGCGAAATGCGAAATGGTGGTGCGGCGCATTTCGTCATCCTGAGCGGAGAAAAACGTCGTATGTAAAAAATGGCTTATCTGAAATATGAGAACTGAGTCGAAGGAACTAAGCGCCGTGAATTCGCCGTCGTCATTTCGAGCGTAGCCGAGAAATCTCTATGGCAGAACGCTCATTGCCTGATGTGAGACAGCACCAAAACATCGTTTCCCCTCGGCGCATACACGCTGATTCCTGCAGTGCAGTAGAGATCCCTCGGCTACGCTCGGGATGACGATACAAAGGGCTGACCTCTCCCAGTCTCATCCCCAATCCCTAGTCCCTAATCCCTAATCCCTAGTCCCTAGTCACCAGTCACCAGTCCCTAGCCACCAGTCCCTAGTTACCAGTCACCAGTCCCTAGTCACTTTCCCTCAAAAAAAGGAGTCCCCATGTTTCCATCCCTTTCTGAAATGAAAACGATCACGGAGGACAAATCGATCCGCCGCATCCCGCTCTGCCATGAGATCATGGCAGATGCCTTCACGACCATCGAAGTCATGCGCACGCTGCGCGCGGCGAGCCATCACTGCTTCCTTCTGGAAAGCGCAGAAAACAACCAGCCATGGAGCCGCTACTCCTTCCTTGGCTACGACCCATCGCTCGAACTCACCTGCCTCAATGGACGCCTCCGCATCCGTCGCGGCGAAGAAAATGACATGACTGACGAGACCATGGGCCATGTCGCGCATCCGGGCATCGCCATCCGAAAAATCCTCGCAGACTGCAAAAGTCCAAAGCTCCCCGGACTTCCCCCCTTCACAGGCGGCCTTGTCGGCTATTTCTCCTATGACTATATCAAGTACGCAGAGCCTACGCTCAAGCTGGACAGCACCGAGAATGCCGATTTCCAAGACGTCGACCTCATGCTCTTTAACAAGCTCATCGTCTTTGATGCGTACAAGCAAAAGCTCATCCTCATCGCAGGCGTCAGAACCGATGACCTTGAAGCCTCCTACGAAAAAGCCAGCCGTGAGATCCAAGAGATGGTGTCCCTCCTGAAGAGCGGAGCGCGTGCCGTTTTCAAGCCGCTCCGCCTCGAGACGAAGCTCACTCCCGCGCACAATGAGGCAGAATTTTCCCGTATGGTCGAGCATGCCAAGCACCATATCTTTGAAGGCGACATTTTTCAAGTCGTCCTGTCAAATCCCCTGACCGCCAAAGCGACCGGCAGCCTCTTCGATGTGTACCGCACGCTCCGCGTCCTGAATCCCTCGCCCTACATGTTCTACTTCATAAGCGATGATGTAGAAATCGCCGGTGCCTCCCCCGAGACCCTCGCCAAACTCGAAGACGGCATCCTCTATACCTTCCCGCTTGCCGGTACCCGCCCGAGAGGAAAGACCGCGGAAGAAGACCGGCAGCTCGAAGAAGAGCTCCTCTCCGATGAGAAAGAAATCGCCGAACACAACATGCTTGTCGACCTTGGTCGCAATGACCTCGGACGCGTCAGCGAGATCGGCTCCGTGAAAGTCACCCGCTACATGGACATCCTCCGCTACTCCCACGTCATGCACATCGGATCCACCGTCGAAGGCCGCCTCGCCAAGGGCAAAGACGCCCTCGATGCCATCGACTCCGTCCTCCCTGCGGGGACCCTCTCCGGCGCTCCCAAACTCTCCGCCTGCACCATCATCCAAAACGAAGAAAACCGTAAGCGCGGCATCTACGGCGGCGCGATCGGATACCTTGATTTCTCCGGAAATATGGACACCTGCATCGGCATCCGCCTCGCCTACAAAAAGAATGGAATCCTCTGCATCCAGTCCGGCGCCGGTCTCGTCGCAGACAGCGTCCCCGCGCGCGAGTATCAGGAGTGCATCAACAAAGCCAAAGCCATGGTGACGGCCATCGAAGCCGCAGAAGGAGGTCTCGAATGATACTTCTCATCGATAACTACGACAGCTTTTCCTACAATCTCTACCAGCTCGCAGGCAGCCTCTATCCGGATATCAAAGTCATCCGCAATGACGCCTATACGCTAGAAGAAATCGAAGCCATGCATCCCGAAGGACTCCTCCTCTCCCCCGGTCCCGGCCGTCCCGAAGATGCCGGCATCACCGTCCCCTCGATCCCCTACTTTGCCGGAAAGCTACCCATCCTCGGTGTCTGCCTTGGCCATCAGGCCATCTGTCAGGCCTTCGGCGCCACCATCACCTATGCGAAAGAGCTTGTCCACGGCAAAGCCTATGACGTCACACTCGATACGGAAAGCCCCCTCTTTTCCGGCATGCCGCGCGTCATCAAAGCCGCCCGTTACCATTCCCTCGCAGCCGATCCCCAAACCATCCCAGACTGCCTTACCGTCACGGCGAAGACAAAAGACGGTGAAATCATGGCCGTCGCCCACAAGGACTACTCCATCTATGGCCTCCAGTTCCATCCCGAGTCCATCATGACCCCCATGGGAGGGAAGATTCTCGAAAACTTCTTTGCCATCGCGGGGAGAAGTGATTAGTGACTAGTGACTGGGGGCTGGGGACTAGGGATTAGGGATTAGGAACTGGGGACTAGTCACTAATCCCTAGTCTCAGTAAGATGTCCTCTTCCGTTTTCACTCGCATCGTCATTTCGAGCGCAAGCGAGAAATCTTTTTTCATTTGCAATTCATCGGTGATTGTTCGCCATTCGTAAAATGGGAAACACCGTTACCCCACATAAGGGATGAGCGTATGCATTGAGGGAAACGCTGATTAAGGAAACACTGATTCTGCGATTGAATCAGCGTTTCCTTAATGTCTAACATCTCAATCGTGCATCGCTCCATATATATTGCGGCGAAGCCGTCACCTTTCCCCGTTGAACCCACTGAACCTCTTGAACCTAAAAAGGCTGCGCCTTCCGGCGCAGCCTTTTCATTAGTCCTTAAACGGATCTTCCTCTGCATTGCGGTTATTCAAAATTTCATCGAGCGTCTTCATCGGACACATGGAGCCGCACATCGTACAAGTCTGTTCATCTTCCGGGATGCTGCTCTCTCTATAGCGACGCGCCTTGCCCGGGTCGATGGCGAGCGGGATCATGCGATGGAAGTCTACCTTGCGGCGTGCCCAGCTCATTTCTTCATCCCATTTTTCTGCGCCCTTCACCCCCTTGGCGAGGTCCGCGGCGTGGCAGGCGATCTTCGATGCCACGATGCCCTCGTGCACATCATCGAGATCCGGCAGACGCAGATGCTCCGCCGGAGTGACGTAGCAGAGGAAATCCGCCCCGCACGCTGCCGACAGCGTCCCCCCGATCGCCGCCGTGATGTGATCATAGCCCGGTGCCACATCGGTGACGATCGGCCCCAGGACATAGAGAGGCGCCTGGTGAGTGAGCTTCTTTGCGATCTCCACATTCATGCGGATATCCGAGATCGGCATATGCCCCGGGCCTTCCACCATGACCTGTACCCCCGCCTTGCGCGCACGCACGACCAGCTCACCCAGATTGATCAGCTCCGAGATCTGCACGGCATCGGTCGAGTCATGCCCGCAGCCGCTGCGGCATCCATCGCCCAAAGACAGTGTGACATCATATTTCTTCAAAAGCTGCAGCAGACGGTCAAACTGTTCGTAGAAAGGATTCTCCTTCCCGTGCATGTACATCCACGCAAAAAGCACCGAGCCGCCGCGGGAAACGAGATTCGTGATACGCTTATTTCTCATGATATGCTTCGCCGTCTCGCGGTTCAGCCCCGCATGGATCGTCATGAAATCCACGCCATCCTTCGCGTGACGCTCCACGACAGAAAAGAGATCGTCTGCTGTCATATCCTTCAGCCCCTTGTGAAGGACGCCCTTCACATCATACATCGGCACCGTACCGATGGACGCCGGACTGTTTTTCACCAGCCATTCACGGAACGGCGCCGTCTCCCCATAGCAGGACAGATCCATGATAGCCTCCGCCCCCATCTCCCAGGCGAGCTTCGCCTTCGCCTGCTCCGTATCATAGTTACATACATCAGAGGAAATCCCCAGATTCACATTCATCTTCGTCCGAAGCCCCTTGCCGATCGCATACGGATGGAGCGATGTATGGTAAATATTCGCCGGAAGGACGATCGTCCCCTCCGCAATGCCGGAGCGAATGAATTCTGCGCTCACACCCTCTTCGCGTGCGGCGATTTCCATTTCCTTCGTGATGATACCTTCCCTTGCTGCTTCAAGCTGCGTCATAGTCAACCTCCAATAAAAAAATCCGCCTCCGGCGGATACTCTGTCAAAATAGAGCCCGCTTCCTTACGTCGGTATGATCCGATTCAAGTTCAAAGGGTCAGCGTATCACGCCTCTCAGCCCCTTAGGGCTCCCCCAGCTGGTTTCTATCTCTATTATACAGGATGTGTCAAAGAAGTGACTAGTGGCTGGGGACTTGTGACTGGGGACTTGTGACTGGGGACTTGTGTCACTTAAAAAGCCGAGCTTTCGCCCGGCTTTTCATTGATAAAAAATTACCGATCTACATTACACATATCTTTTGCGACGACCCACTGGTCATATTCTTCTTCGGTCACATAGCCCAAAGCCAGAGCGGCTTCCTTCAGGGAGCTGCCGTCTGCGAAGGCTTTCTTCGATATCTTCGCGGATTTCTCATAGCCGATGTGCGGCGCAAGGGCGGTGACGAGCATCAGGGATTTCTCCACCAGCTCTTCCATGCGGTCATGGTTGACTTCGATACCGACGGCGCAGTGGATATTAAAGGAGTGGATGGCTTCACCCAGGAGCTTGACGGATTCGATGAAGGCCTGTGCCAGGACCGGGGCATAGACGTTCAGCTCGAAGCGGCCCTGCGAGGAGGCCATGGAGACGACGGCCTGATTGCCATGAACGCGGCAGGCGACCATGGTCAGGGCTTCGCACTGGGTCGGGTTCACTTTGCCCGGCATGATGGAAGAACCCGGTTCGTTCGCCGGGATGGTGAGCTCACCGAGACCGGCTCTTGGCCCGCCTGCCAGGAGGCGAAGGTCGTCAGCGATCTTCATGCAGTCCATCGCAAGCGCTTCGAGAGCGCCATGAGCGAAAACGAAGTCATCGCGTCCGGTCAGTGCATAGAATTTATTTTCCTCCGATACGAAAGGAAGGCCTGTTTCTTTGGCGATCTCAGCCGATACTCTGGTGCCGAAGTCTTTCGGCGCATTGAGGCCGGTACCGACAGCGGTGCCGCCGATGGCAAGCCCAAGAAGATATTTTTCCGATGTTTCGATCATATGCTGGCACTTTTCGAGCATGGTCGTCCATCCAGAGACTTCCTGTCCGAAGGTGAGCGGTACGGCGTCCTGTACATGTGTGCGGCCGATCTTGACGACGTGCATGTATTCTTCGCTCTTCTTGTGGAAGGTCGCGATCAGTTCAGCGAGCGGCTGGTAGAGGCAGCGGTGCAGGACAGAAACGGCCGCAACGTGCATAGCGGTCGGGAAGGTATCGTTCGAAGACTGAGACATGTTGACGTCATCATTCGGGTGGATGCGTGTCTCGCTGCCGACAGCTTCGAGCTTCGCATTCGCGATGTGCGCGACGACTTCATTCATGTTCATATTGCTCTGCGTGCCGGAGCCTGTCTGATACACGACGAGCGGGAATTCGCCGTTCCACTTGCCGGCGAGAATCTCGTCGCAGGCCTCTGCGATGACTTTCGCTTTTTCTTCCGAAAGCTTGCCTTCTGCGAGGTTCGCAAGGGCGGTGCATTTCTTCAGCACGGCAAACGCATGAATGATCTCTTCCGGCATGCGTGCTCCGATCTTGAAGTTTTCAGAAGAGCGCTGGGTCTGCGCGCCCCACATATGATCCGCCGGGACTTTCACTTCGCCTAAGGTGTCATGTTCGATACGATATTCCATGGTTTTCTGTCCTTTCTATAAGGAAATAGAGTGTACGAAAAATGCTTCAGCATTTCTCGCGTATACCTGTATTATATCATTTGAAACAGATAAAAGAAAGTCTATGCGTTGGAGTGTATACTCAATGGGGTTCAGGGTTCAAGGTTCAGGATTATGGTGGCGGCTTCGCCGCGAATATATATGGGGCGATGCCCGAAAGTGGTATTCAAGCCACCAGTCACTCGAGGCTCCTAATCCCCCTCCACGGCCATTTCCAATACCTTCCCCACGCTGTCATGGAAGACGAGAGCGGCGCGGTCATCCTGCGGCGTCGCGTCCTGATTGATGACGACGAGGGCATCTCCGCGGAAATAGGTGACGAAGCCTGCTGCCGGATAAACGACAAGGCTCGTCCCGCCGATGATGAGCATATCAGCCTGGGAAATCTCATCGATTGCCTCGTCAATATCATTCGTATCGAGCGCTTCTTCATAGAGCACGACATCCGGCTTGATCACGCCGCCGCAACTGGGACAGTGCGGCACGGGCGATGCCAGAGTAAGGAGAGTCTTTGCATCATATGTCGCAAAGCATTTCTCACAGGTATTCGTCAGGATGGTGCCGTGGACTTCGATGACATTCCGGCTCCCCGCACGCTGATGGAGGCCATCGATATTCTGCGTGATGACGGCAGAGAGCTTGCCCTTTTGCTCGAGCTTTGCCAGCGCAAAGTGCGCGCGGTTCGAAGACGCCTTTAGCATGGCTTCTGCGAACTGCTTATACATGGTGAAAAATTCCACGGGATGCTCCTCATAGAAATGGTGTGAAAGCATTTCCTCCGGCGTCCACGGGAGATCTGTTTTCTGCCGGTAAAGGCCATTCGCTCCGCGGAAATCAGGGATGTTCGACTCCGTGGAGACCCCTGCCCCGCCGAAAAAGACGATGCGGTGATGGGATGCGATCATAGCTCTCAGTTTCTCGATATCGGTCATGATGACGGCTCCTTTCGTGGAATGGGATCAAAGTAACTGGTGACTGGTGACTGGCGACTGGCGACTGAAGTACCACTTTCGGGCATCGCCACTATTTATACTTCGCAGCGCTTCCATACTTTTATGCGCCGCACCACCATTTCTCATTTCTTATGCAAGTAAGGCTTTCAAGTGTAATCAAGGGGCAGCACGCCCCAAGGGCTAAGTTTGAAAGTAGGGATGAGTAGCTAGGGATTAGGGATTGGGGATTAGGAGTGACTGGTGACTGGTGACTAGTGACTGGAATGCCAGTCGAGCATCGCCCTATTTATACTCCGCGGCGCTTCTATGTTTTTATGCGCCGCACCACCATTTCTCATTTCTCATTTCTAATTTCTCATGCAAGCGAAGCTTTCAAACGGAATCAAGGGACACCACGCCCCAAGGGCTAACCCTGACCCCTTCTTTCTCTCATTGTATCACAATTTCTCCCTTTCTCATTGACAATTCATTCCATATGTTCTACCATCGAGATATATTTTGAAAATGGTTTTTGGCTCGGCCAACCTCCGCCCCTTCGGGGCACCTCCCTCCAGAGGAAGGAGGGCGTGTCTCGGGCTTCCTGCCTCATCCCCAGCTACCAGTCACAAGTCACTAGTCCCTGATTAAAAAGGAGATCCTACTATGTCCACACTTACCCTTTCGAAAGCCAAAGAAATCCTCCAGAAACACACCACGGAAGACCATCTCTTCACCCACGCGGCGGCTGTCAGCGCTGCCATGGGCGCGATGGCAAGCGTCTTCGGCGGTGACAAAGATCACTGGGAAGCCATCGGCTACCTGCACGACGTCGACTACGAAGCCTTCCCGAATGAACACTGCCATCATGTCCGCGAATTTTTGGAACCGGAAGGCGTAGACGAAGAAGACATCAAGACCATCATCTCCCACGGCTGGGGTCTCTGCAGCGATGAGGTCGAACCGACGACTGATATCGAGAAGAGTCTTTTCACGGTCGATGAGCTTACGGGTGTCGTTATGGCGTATGCACTCATGCGCCCCGAAGGCATCAGCGGCATGGAGCTCAAAGGGCTCAAGAAGAAATTCAAGGACAAGAAATTTGCAGCGGGCTGTAACCGTGATGTGATCAAGCAGGGCTTTGCTATGCTCGGCATGGAAGCGGGCGATGTCATGCAGGCCTGCATCGATGGCATGACTGCCCATAAGGATGAATTGGGGCTGAAGTAAAATGGTTCGGGGGCAGGGTTCAGGGTTAGCCCAAGGGCGTGCCGCCCCTTGATTACGGTGGAAAGCTTTACTCGAATTAGGAATTAGGAATGAGGAATGAAGGTGCGGCGCATAAAAATCAGAAGCGCCGCGGAGGTTTGAAATTAGCGATTTTCTCGTATCGCCAACCTAATCCCTAGCCACTAATCCCTAGCTACCAGTCACCAGTCACTAGTCACCAGTCACTTGAGGCTCCTAATCCCTAGCTACTAATCCCTAGTCACTCATCATCCAAAACAAAAAGCAGGAAATGAGAACGTCTCATTTCCTGCTTTTTTGATGCGCTACGCGCGATTAGTCTCTGTATTTTTCCGGGAGTTCGGTGGCTCTTGCTACGCCGGAAGCGATAGCTGCTTTGGCAACGGCTTTCGCTACAGCGAACGGAACCTGCGGATCGAATACGTCGACGACGACGTGATCCGGGTCGAGTTTGCCGCTGTGGATAGCGAGGTCTGCGAGCGCGTGAGCAGCAGCCAGCTTCATTTCTTCATTGATCTGGCGGGCACGTACATCGAGAGCGCCGCGGAAGAGGCCTGGGAATACGGAGGAGTTGTTGACCTGGTTCGGCATATCGCTTCTGCCGGAGCCGTAGATGTAAACGCCTTTTTCTTTGGCTTCTTCATACATGATTTCCGGTACCGGGTTTGCCATGCCGAAGACGATGCTCTTGTCGTTCATGGTCTTGATGGCTTCTACGTTGAATACGCCCGGTGCAGAGCAGCCGATGAGGACGTCAGCGCCTTTGACAGCGTCAGCGAAGGTGCCCTGTTTGTTTTCCGGATTGACTTTAGCGATGAGTTCCTGCTGTACGCGGTCTCTCTTGCCATTGTCAAAGAGGATACCTTTGGAATTCAGGATGGTCATGTTTTCCGGTTTTACGCCGTCTTCGAGGAGCAGACGAGCGATGGCGGTGCCGGCAGCACCAGCGCCGTTCATGACGACCTTCACGTCTTCGATCTTTTTGCCGACGACTTCGAGAGCGCCGAGGAGAGCTGCCAGAGCTGCGATGGCGGTGCCGTGCTGGTCATCGTGGAAGACCGGGATGTTCATGATCTTTTTCAGTTCATCTTCGATGTCATAGCATTTCGGGGAAGAGATATCTTCGAGGTTGATGCCGGCGAAGTTCTTTTCCAGCAGTTTGACGGTGTGGATGAATTCCTGCGGATCCTTGGTGTCCAAAGTGATCGGGATCGCATCGATCTGTCCGAATCTCTTGTACAGTGCGGATTTGCCTTCCATGACCGGCATAGCAGCAGCTGCGCCGATATCGCCCATACCGAGGACACGGGTGCCATCAGAAATGACGGCTACGACATTGCCTCTCCATGTCAGTTCCAGAGACAGGTCTTCATCATCTTTGATCGCGAGGCACGGAGCGGATACACCCGGGGTGTATACGATCGCGAGGTCGTGATTGCTTTCGACAGCGGCATTCAGGCCGGTCTTGATCATCTGATGTTTTTCTCTTCTGAGTGCGAGTGCTTCTTCTTTGAGTTTTGCAGTATCCATTGTTTCCTCCTAAAAAAAGACTGATACTTTATGCGTCGGCGACTTCGAATGGAGCCGCTTTATATTTAATCTTTGATGGCAGGAAGATTTCTGCCATTGAAGATCTCATACATTTCCTGCTTCAGCAGGCGGCGGATGCGTTTCCCTTCCTTGCGATCCAGCTCTGCCTCTTTCATATCGAAGAGGTAGTTATCCAGATTGAAATCATGGATCAGCATCTTCGTGTGGAAAATATTTTCCTGATATACATTGACGTCCACCATATCGTACTTATAGCGCAGCTTCGGCGCCATGTAGTTCTGGATGGAATTGATGCGATGGTCGATGAAGATCTTCTTGCCCTGCACGTCGCGGGTGAAGCCGCGCACGCGGTAGTCGGTGATGACGATATCCGCATCGAAGGACTGGAGCAGGAAATTCAGCGCATTCAGAGGCGAAATCTTCCCGCAGGTCGATACATCGATGTCCGCGCGGAAGGTGCAGATCCCATCCTGGGGATGCATTTCCGGATAGGTGTGTACGGTGATATGGCTTTTATCGAGATGACACACCACGTCCTGCTTCTCGACTTCTTCCTCTGCAATCAGCATCGTGACGGACGCGCCCTGCGGGTCATAGTCCTGTGAAGCGATGTTCAGCACATGGGCTCCGATCATCTCGGCGACCTTCACGAGGATCTGGGTCAGGCGCTCGGCGCTGTAGACCTCGTCAATGTAAGCGATGTATTTTTTTCTTTCTGTTTCTGTACTGGCATAGCAGATGTCGTACATATTGAAGCTGAGTGTCTTTGTCAAATTGTTGAAACCCAGCAGTTTGAGCTTACCCCGTTTCATGAAGTAAACTGCCACCCCCGTTCTTTTCCTCTATGGATTGGAACCTTTTCCATTATAACATAGAGCCTTATTGAATGAAACCGCTTAAAATCGAGTATACTATTTCTGTATAGGTAGATACATTATGTATGAGTTTTGGGAAATAAAAGCCAATGGTTCCCATGGCAAGCACAGATTAGTAGCCAGGGATTAGGGGCGCAAAGTGACTAGTGACTGGTAGCTAGGGATTAGGTTCGCGATACGAGAAAACCGCCAGTTTCAAATCTCCGCGGCGCTTCTGCTTTTTATGCGCCGCACCACCCCCGCTGAACCCTTTGAACCTATAGAACCTGCTCCCCCTCTTTCGCAAACAATCAAAGGACGCCCCGAGGGGCGTGCCCTGAATCCTATTTCCCTAGGGAAACGCTGATTCAATCGCAGAGTCAGATTTTACAAGAATTTTTATACATAGCTTCGTCATAACCTTCCTTAAATAGCTCGCTATTCGCGTCAGGTTATTCCTTGCTATGCATAAAAATTCAAGAGTAAAATCAGACAACGATTTAATCAGTGTTTCCCTAGTTTCGACAGTAAGTCCCGGAGAGCTCTTCCTCTATGGCTGATCCGGTTCTTCTCTTCCATCGAAAGCTCTGCCATGGTTTTTCCAAATTCCGGCAGATAGAAGAGCGGATCATAGCCGAAGCCGCCATCCCCCTGATAGAAATCGCGGATGATCCCATCGCATGTACCTTTCCCTGTAAGGGATCTGCCATCCGGCCAGACAAGTGCGACGACGCAGGCATAGTAGCCCTTACGGTCATCTCCCTTGTAAGGGGCAAGGTCCCGGATGAGCTTCTGGTTATTGGCTTCATCATCGCCATGGTGTCCGGCATAGCGCGCCGAGTACACCCCCGGTTTGTCTCCGAGCGCACAAGCAATGATACCCGAGTCATCGGAGAGCACGGGAAGGTTCACCGCCTTCGCATAGTAGCGGGCCTTCTGCAGCGCATTTTCTTCGAAGGTCGTCCCCGTCTCTTCCGGGTCTTCTACCTCCGCGATATCAGCAATCGGTACGGCGGCCCATCCGATTTCTTTAAAGGCTTTCTGAAATTCTCTGATCTTTCCTTGATTGTGCGTAGCCAGTACGATTTGTTTGATTTCCATCATTTTGAATCTCCTCTTAGTAGATAGGGTTCAGGGTTCAGGGTTCGGGGTTCGGGGTTAGTCCGCGGGGCGAGGCGCCCTTTGATTACGTACGAAATAGGTTCGGCGGGTTCAACAGGTTCAGAGGGTTCAACGGGGGGTGGTGCGGCGCATAAAAATATGGAAGCGCCGCGGAGTATAGATGGTGGCGATGCCCGAAGGTGGCATTTCAGTCACTAGTCACAAGTCACTCGAGGCTCCTAAGCCCTAGCCACTAATCCCTAGCTACCAGTCACAAGTCACTAGTCACTAGCCACTCATCCCTGCTTTCAAACTTCAGGTTGGCGGGTTCAGTGCGTAGAAGTAACTGCTAAGGAAACACTGATTAAATTGTTGTCAGATTTAATCAGCGTTTCCTTAACTATTTCGCATTTCCCTCCTTCCTCTGGAAGGAGGTGCCCCGAAGGGGCGGAGGTTGGCTAGTGGAATACGTTAATTCCGTTTCCCCAGGCCAACCCCGGCTCGCTGCGTTCGCCTGCCCCTTCCAAAGGAAGGGGCTATCCCCCCTATCAAGCTGAACCTGCTTAGCCCATTAAACCTACTTCCCAACCATCCTTCTGACGCCCTCTTCTTTGGCTTCTCTCCATGCGGCTTCCGCAGCTGCGAGGGCTTTGGTGCGATCATCGCAAAGTCTGGTGATCGCTTCGATGGTTTCCTTTTCTGCCTGCGGAATGGGCAGTCGGAGAAGGCGGGACGTCGTGAGATACCAGTGTTCCCCTGCTTTCATTGTGGCGAGAAAGAGTTCGCCCAGTTTCCCATCGAAATAGAGTTTCACGTATTCGCCGGTATAGCCCTCCAGCGGGCGGAAGGCCAGGATGCCTTCGTCAGATGCAGCGCAGGGCTCTTTTACGACGGCGGTGCGAAGATGCCCTTCTACCGTGGTGAGAACCAGGTCGCCCGCTGCAAGGACGCGCAGAACCGCCGGCGTTTCCCCGGATGCATGCGCCGCGAGATCCATCCGCACGCCCGAGTCCGTCACCGCTTCGCGGGAAATCCGCGGCAGGTTGGTTTCGATTTCTTCCATCGGCACATCAGAGAAGACCTTTCCCAGCGTGAAATCCGGCGAAACGATATTTTGAGAAAGGAGCATCTGAACGCTCGGCGAACCATTGAAAGCGTAGAGGTCATAGTTCCAGTCATCGGCTTCGATGAAAGTTTCTGGCGGAAGCGAGAGCTGGTCTACGCCGCGGAAGGCATTATCCTCGAAATCCGACAGACCGAAAGACACGGTCTTGGCTGCTTCTCCGGCAAAGCGCAGGTAGGCGTACTCGTTTCCGCCGATTTCCGTATCATAGAAAGCCGCCAGTTTCTTTTCAGCTGCCAGACTTCTTCTGGCAGCAAGCGCAGCATCTCCCTCTTTCGTCAGCAGCGCGGAAGGAATGATGACGTCCATCACGCCTTTCTCGGCAAGGCGATGCCTCAAATCGGCTGCCGCTGCAATGCCGTCCGTTTCAAAATCAAAAATGTAATCGTAATGCTCGGTATCTTCCGCAAGTTCGCTACAGAGCATCGCGCGGCCGCGTGGGAAGATGTAGTGGAGACGCTCCTTCCAGATGGCATCCTTCACCGCAACGGCGATGCGTTTTCCCCCGAGATCCTGGAAAATTCCGGCAAGGTAGGGCAGATATTCTTCTGCACCAGTGAAGAGCACCGTATTTCCCGCAGCCTCTGCCTTCTTGACAGCTTCTGCGAGCAGCGCATGCACCTTGGCAGGTGCCGTCGGCATTTCCGGCGCAAAGACCAGCGGCTCCACGCGAAGCGCAAGTGTATAAACGCGCGCATAGGTATCTGCATCGCCCTCGTACATGCCCAGCTTGTCTGCCGTGCGCTTCATATTCTCATACAGGTCATCGATGGAAATCCCGTACTGGACATTCTCCGGATTCAGGAAAAGTACATAGTCCAGATAGCGCGCACGCATGACTTCATTAAAAATCCGCTCCCGCGGCACACCGTAGCGAGCGAATGTCTCTATCGCGTCATGAATATCGTTTGCAGTCATAAATCCTCCTTGGTGAATTGGTCTTCTTTATTATACTTCATAGGGGAAAGAAATTGTAGGGAGGCAGGGTTCAGGTTGGCCCCTGGGGCGTGTCGCGCCTTGATCGTGGATGAAAGCTCTTCTCACCAGTGAAGAGTGTTGGTACAGCGCATAGTCATTGAAAGTATCACGGATTTTTAGAAGATAAGGAACACATAAAAAACGCCCATGGAAATCCATGAGCGTTTTCTGTATTCGTCCAATGATTAACGTTTGGAGAACTGGCTTGCTTTTCTTGCTTTCTTGAGGCCGTATTTCTTACGTTCTTTCATTCTTGGATCACGGGTCAGGAGACCTGCGACTTTCAGAACTTTTCTGTAGTCTCCATCGACATCGAGGAGAGCACGGCTGATGCCATGACGGATAGCGCCAGCCTGGCCTGTACGTCCGCCGCCTTTTACGTTAGCGATGACGTCATATGCGGTGGTGGTGCCGGTCAGTTCGAGCGGCTGTTTAATGATCAGTTCGAGGGTTGCGAGATCGAAGTAATCCTTCAGATCACGGCCATTGATTGTGATGTTACCCTGTCCCGGTACCAGACGGACTCTGGCAACGGATGTTTTTCTGCGGCCAGTGCCGTAGTATGTAGCTTCTGCCATTTCTTATTTCCTTCCCTTCTGGTTAACGGATATCAAATTTCAGTTCTTCAGGCTGCTGTGCTGCATGCGGATGTTCAGCGCCTGCGTATACGTGGAGCTTGCGGTACATCTGAGCACCGAGCTTGTTCTTCGGAAGCATGCCGCGGATAGCATGTTCTACGACCCATACCGGTTTTTCACGAAGAGCGTCGCCAGCTTTCTGGTATCTGTCGCCGCCGATGTATCCGGTGTAGTGGAAGTAAACTTTCTTCAGTTCTTTTTTGCCGGAGAAAACGACTTTATCTGCGTTGATGATGATGACGTTGTCACCAGTGTCAACATGCGGTGTGTAGGTAGGTTTATTCTTGCCGGTCAGAACTTTGGCAACGCTGGCAGCCAGGCGGCCAACAGTCAGTCCTGCAGCATCAACGATATACCATTTGCGAGTGATGTTGCCCGCATTGGCCATGAATGTTGTTTTCATTAGTAATGACTCCTTCTGAATAAAAAACAGAACCGCAAGATGTCATCCTTCCTCCGGGGCTAGTGGTTTCCGGACAAATCTCACAAGGAGTATTATATAGTTTTTTATCGTGCGTGTCAAATGGTTTTTGAATGAAAATTTTTAAGGAAATTTCGAATGAAGGGATTAGGGAGCTCGAGTAACTGGTGACTTGTGACTGGTGACTTGAATACCACTTTCGGCATCGCCCCATATATAATTGCGGCGAAGCCGCCACCCCAATCTTGAAGTTTGAACGCAGAGATGAGTGACTAGTGACTTGTGACTGGTAGCTAGGGATTAGTGGCTAGGGATTAGGGATTGGGGATTAGGAGTGACTGGTGGCTGGTGACTGGGATTTCTCCGGCATCGTCATCCCGAGCGCAGCCGAGGGTCTTTACTGCACTGCGGGAATTAGCGTGTATGCGCCGAGGAAAAACAATGTCCTAGTGCTACCTCACATCAGGCAATGACCGTTCTGCAATAAAGATCGAGAGCTACGCTCGAAATGACGATGCGCCGCGCGAAGCGCTGTCAAAACTCCGCGGCGCTTCTGATTTTTATGCGCCGCACCACCATTCCTAATTCCTCATTCCTAATTCCTCATTCGCGCAAAGCTTTCATTCATAATCAGTGGACGGAGCCGCCCAAGGAGCTAACCGTGAACCTTGAACCTTGAGCCCTAAACAAAAACGCTCCCGCATTCGCGAGAGCGTTTTTTCTATGCATGAACTATTAGCCCTTGAAGTACTTCACACCGGCTTCGAAGAGTGGCTGGTAGGTATCACCGGCGATGTTCTTTGCAACATTTAGGCCGCGGCGTTCGGTATGGCCCATCTTGCCAAGGACGCGTCCGTCAGGACTGGTGATGCCTTCGACAGCCCAAGAGGATCCATTCGGATTGTAGCGGCTGTCGTAGGTCGGCTGGCCATCGGGCCCCACGTACTGGGTCGCGATCTGGCCATTGGCTGCGAGCGCACGGATCTGTTCATCAGAAGCGATGAAGCGGCCTTCGCCATGGCTGATGGCGATGGAGTGAAGGTCACCTGGCTGGCAGAGGGCGAGCCACGGGGACTTGGTCGATACGACCTTGGTCGTGACGAAGCGGGAAATATGACGGCCGAGCGTATTGAAGGTGAGCGTCGGTGCGTCATCGGTGAGCGGCTTGAATTCGCCATACGGTACGAGGCCGAGCTTGATCAGTGCCTGGAAACCGTTGCAGATGCCCATGGCAAGACCGTCTCTCACGTGAAGGAGCTGGTCCATGGCTTCCATGAGCTTCTGATTTCTGAATACAGCGGCAATGAATTTCCCGCTGCCGTCCGGTTCATCACCGGCGGAGAAACCGCCCGGGAACATGACGATCTGCGCATGGCGGATGCGCTCTGCCATTTCATCGACGGAGTCCTTGAGTTCGGCTGCATCGCGATTTCTGAAGATGAAGATATCGCTGACCGCACCGGCACGTTCAAAGGCTCTCGCGCAGTCGACTTCACAGTTGTTGCCCGGCATGGTCGGGATGAAGACGCGCGGACGCGAAAGATTCGTATGGACATAGAACTGCGGGATGGCTTTCGTTTCCGGAAGAACCGGCGCTTCTTTCTGGATGTCTGCTGCGCGGCGCGGGAAGATCGGATCAAGCGTACCTTCATAGGAGCGCAGGAGCTCTTCGACGGCGATTTCTTCCCCGTAGAGCTTCATGCTGTCCCCGCCGACGGTGCCGAGGATCTTCGTGTGCGGCTGTTTGGCAAATTCCTGTGCCAGTTCTGGTGTCGTTTCTACAAGGATCGCGCCATAGAAATTGCTGAAGTATTTGAAGAGCGGCAGATTTTCGCCGAAGGTGACACCGAGCTTGTTGCCGAAAGCCATCTTGGCTGCGGTCACTGCGACGCCGCCGTGTTCGACCGCTTTCATCGCTGCGATGTGTCCGGCCTTCACTTCCTGATAGAGGAAATCCGCATGCGCTTTGAATACGTCAAGGAGCGGCATGCCGGCTTCATCCTTCGGCTGGCCGAAGAGGACGAGGACATCGCCCTCCTTCTTGAGCTCCTGGCTGACAGCTTCGGAGGCTTTCCCCGGAGCGATTGCGAAGGAAACGAGTGTCGGCGGGACGTGGATGTCATTGAAAGTACCGCTCATGGAGTCCTTGCCGCCGATCGCACCAAGGCCGAGGTTTTCCTGCATATGGAAAGCACCGAGGAGTGCGGCCGCCGGTTTGCCCCAGCTGGTCTTGTCGGTGAGCTTTTCGAAGTATTCCTGCAGTGTCAGGTAGGCTTTTCTCCAGTCAGCCCCCATCGCTACGA
This sequence comes from uncultured Dialister sp., assembly GCA_934178345.1. GTDB lineage: Bacteria > Bacillota > Negativicutes > Veillonellales > Dialisteraceae > Dialister. Next base: position 18,042 of record CAKPQG010000020.1, read on the forward strand.
GGCGGGCCACGGAGAGGAGTACGGCATAGGCTGCACCATGGAACGGGCTCCAGGATGCCAGATAGGGATCGAAGCCATGTGCCATGAAGCTGGCGCTGTCCGTCTCGCCTTTGCGGACCGGGAATTTCGCTACCATGCCGTCGGTCGGGGTCTTCTGGTACTTGCCGCCGAATGGCATGAGTACGGTACCGGCGCCGATGGTGGAGTCGAAGCGTTCGGAGAGCCCCTGCTCCGAGCAGTTATTGAGATCTGCCATGGCGGAAAGCCAGGTCTTCTGGATGTCATGGATCTCTTCTTTATGGAAATAGCCAGCTTCATCCGGCTTTGCGATGTAGGCTTCCTTCACCTGCTGCGCGCCATTCGTGTCGAGGAAATCTCTCGAAATGTCGACAATGGTGTCCCCTCTCCACTTCATGACGAGGCGGCGGGTATCGGTCACATCAGCCACGATGGTGGCTTCGAGGTTTTCTTCAGCGGCATAGCGGATGAACTGATCTGCGTCTTCTTTTCTGACGACGACCGCCATACGTTCCTGCGATTCGGAAATCGCCAGCTCAGTCCCATCAAGGCCTTCGTATTTCTTCGGTACTTTGTCAAGATTGATGTCAAGTCCGTCTGTCAGTTCACCGACAGCGACAGAGACACCGCCCGCGCCGAAGTCATTGCAGCGCTTGATGAGGCGGGTGACTTCCCCGCGACGGAAGAGGCACTGGATCTTTCTTTCCGTGATCGGATTCCCCTTCTGGACTTCTGCGCCGCAAGTCTCGATGGACTCGGTATTCAGCTCCTTCGAAGAGCCGGTCGCACCACCCATGCCGTCACGGCCCGTGCGGCCGCCGACCAGGATGACGACATCTCCGGGGGTCGGCGAGAGGCGGATGACATGGTCTTCCGGAGCTGCTGCGACGACGGCGCCGATTTCCATGCGCTTTGCCATGAAGCCCGGATGATAATATTCCTTGACCTCGCCGGTAGCAAGGCCGATCTGATTGCCGTAGGAGGAGTAGCCCTTGGCCGCTTCGACGACGATCTTTCTCTGCGGGAGCTTGCCTGCGAGCGTTTCAGAAAGCGGCATGCGCGGGTCTGCGGCACCCGTCACACGCATCGCCTGATACACATAGGAACGGCCGGAGAGAGGATCACGGATGCATCCGCCGAGGCAGGTCGCCGCTCCGCCGAATGGCTCGATCTCGGTCGGATGGTTGTGCGTTTCATTCTTGAAAAGGAGCAGCCAGTCTTCCTCGCCGTCGATCGTATCGATCTTCACCTTGATGGTGCAGGCATTGATTTCTTCCGACTGATCCAGATTTTCCAGCTTCCCTTCCTTGCGGAGAGCCTTGACAGCCGCCGTTGCCATATCCATCAGCGTCACCGGGCGCTTCGTGTCCTTGCCATAGATATGGATACGCGTCTCTTCGTAGTCTTTGAGTGCTTTGGAAATCGGGGCGGTAAAAGTGCCGTCTTCGACTTCGACAGAAGAGAGCTTCGTGGAGAAAGTGGTATGACGGCAGTGGTCGGACCAGTAGGTATCGAGCACACGGATTTCCGTCACAGTCGGATCTCTCTTCTCTTCATCACGGAAATAGTCACGGATCATCGCCATGTCATCATGGCTCATAGCAAGGCCCATGTCAGCGATCAGAGCATCGATCCCTGCATCATCCAGTGCGCAGACACCCTTGACAACGGGTACTGCCTTCGGGTCTTCGATGGGAAGATCCAGCGTTTCCGCAGGGGCGAGACTGGCTTCGCGGGACTCCACCGGATTCACAAGGAATTTCAGGATCTTCTCGCGGTCACCTTCTGCGAAATGTCCGTCAAAGGTATAGACCAGCGCACAACGTACACGCGCGCCGTCTTTTCCTGTAACGATCGTGAGGCACTGCTCCGCCGAGTCCGCTCTCTGGTCATACTGCCCCGGCAGGAATTCGACGCCGATGACGAGATCGCCCTTCGGCAGTTCTGTCTCTACACTGTCAACCGGCGGTTCAGAGAATACGGTCGAGACCGCCTTCTCATAGTCTTCTTCAGAGAGTCCATCGACATCGTAGCGATGATAGATCCCGCAGCCTTCGATGCGGTCTCCCAACACCTCTTTCAGCTCAGCCGTCAGGCTCTCTTCGCCCTGACGGAAACCAGCCTTCTTTCGTACATACAAACGTCTGATATCAGACAAGTTCAACACCCCTTCCTCGTTACTCGCCGGCGCAAAAGCGCAGGCTCCAGTCGGAAATGAAAAAGCCAATAATACATGTATATTTTACCATAAGCGGGCAATGGGGAAGGATTAGAAATTAGAGAGGGGTACAGGGATTAGGCGTCTCAAGTGACTAGTGATTTGAATACTACTTTCGGGCATCGCCCCATATATACTCGCGGCAAAGCCGCCACCACCATTTCTCATTTCTAATTTCTAATTTCTCATTCGAACAAAGCTTTCATCCGCAATCAGTGAACGAGCCGCCCAAGAGGCTGACCCTTTATCTAAATATCCACTCCGTGACCTTTTCCCCGCCCCAGATCGCGATCCCTGTCAGCCAGAGGTCCGAGAGGAAGGGGAGCATCGGAAGGTAGGACGGATCCATATAGGCCTGCCAGCTTGCCTGCGGAAGATGGAGAGAGAGTACCATAGGGACATAGAGAAGCATCAGCCAGAAGATCCCGCTGAAAGCACACACCGTGATGCGCCGGCCCTTCGTCCCGGAAAGCGCCAGAAAGAGATAGATGCCGAATGTCATCATGCCGAGGATGATTTTCCCGTAGAAGACAAAGCTGAAGACCTCCAGCAGAAAGAAGCTCGCCGTGAGAGGATCGAGGCGCATGCCATTCGCATAGTAGAGCCCCAGAAAGGAAAGAATGGCAAAGCCGGGAATCAGCCCGCTGAAATAAGCCGCGCCCAGCCAGACCTTCCAGCGTCCGCCTTTCTCCGCCATTTTCTCATAGAGAGCAGGAAGCACGTAGTCCAAAACGATCGCCGAGGCGGCAAAGAACGTCAGCACGGCAAAGAAAGCGATCGAGATCGGAATCGGACTTTCCTTGAAAGCCTTGTCTGCCATCGGCAGATAGCTCCAGAAAATGACCATCTGCAGGATGATGAAGGAGATCCAAAGCGGCAAATGCGCCGCCGCACGCAGCGCTCCCCACTCACTGCCATAGCCTTTCCGCTGGAAGAGGAAAAAAAGAAACGGCACCAGAAGCCCCATTCCCCAGTAAGCGAGCGTCCCCACTGCCATGGACTGCGCGGTGTGTACCAGAAATCCCCCGAAGCCCCAGGGAAGGATCCCCGCTAAGAGCCACAGCAGCTGATGAATGAAATTTTTATCTTTGATCATATGTATCACCTCGATGGGGATTATTGTATCACAGTTTCAGGGCTGGCGGCAGGGGGAAAGGGTTCAGGGTTAGCCCCTCGGGCGTGGTGCCCTTTGATTACGTGCGAAAGAGGGGGAGCGGGGGAGCAGGTTTAGAAGGGAGGGCGGTGGTGGTGCGGCGCATAAAATAAAAATATGGAAGCGCCGCGGAGGTTTGAAACTAGCGGTTTTCTCGTATCGCAAACCTAATCCCTAGCCACTAATCCCTAGCTACCAGTCACAAGTCACCAGTCACTCATAATCCCTGCTTTCAAACTTCAGGGGTGTAGCGTCGCTTCGCGCTTATCGTCATTTCGAGCGAAGTCGAGAAATCCCTCTTGCACTGCAGAAGTCAGCGTGTATGCGCTAAGGAAAAACGATGTCTTAGTGCTGCCTCACATACGACAATGAGCGTTCTGCAATGGAGATCTCTCGACTTCGCTCGAAAGGACGACAGCGCGAAGCGCTATCTAAAAAAAGCGGCGAAGCCGCCACGAGAGCCATGAACCATGAACCTTGAACCCTGAACCAAATGAAAGAAAATAAAAAAGGGGCTGTGAAGAAATGAATCCTCATTTCTTCACAGCCCCTTTTTCTCACTTCTTCTTTCCGTCTTCTTTCTTTCGTTTCTGTCTCATGTTCCGCCCCTTGTGCCCGAGCGCTTTGTGCTCTTTCTTCTTGGTCGGCTTGTACATGCCGGGCGTCACAACTTTCTTCTTCGGTTTGCCTGCCTTCACGCGGCGGACATTCCCCTTCTCATCATAGCGGGTGATGGTCTCTTCGATGGATTTTTCCAGCTTCCGGAGAAGGAACCCATCCTCCGGCGTCGCATAGGTGATGGCAAGCCCCTTCGTACCGGCGCGGCCGGTACGGCCGATGCGGTGGATGTAGTACTCCAGATTTCTTGGAATGCCATAGTTGAAGACATGCGTGATGCCTTCGACGTCAAGCCCGCGCGCCGCAATATCGGAAGCAACGAGCACCTGAATGCGTGCTTTTTCAAATTCGCGGATGACCTGATTTCTCTGGCTCTGGCTCATATCCCCATGGATCTCATCCACGATGAAGTCCGTCTCCTCCTGCAGCTTGCCGGCGAGCTCATGCGCTTCCTCACGGGTATTCGTGAAAACGACAGCCATGTACGGATTCATCTCCGTCAGATGACGGACGAGGAGCTTGAACTTGCGCGGGAGGGTCGTCTCATAGATGCGCTGCTCGACCGTCGAAGCTGTCGCTTTTTCTGCGACATCGATGAAAGCCGGGTGGCGCATATACTTTCTGGCGAGGCGCTTCGCATCGTCAGGCATCGTCGCAGAGAAGAGCAGGAGCTGGCGCTTCTTCGGCGTCTCGTCGATCAGGGCTTCGATATCTTCGCGGAAACCATTCGCCAGCATCTGATCCGCTTCATCCAAGATGACCGTCTTCACATTCGAAAGGTCGAGGCTCTTTCTGCGGATGTGATCCAAGAGACGCCCCGGTGTCCCGATGATGACATGCGGATCACGCTTCAGCTTCTGCAGCTGGTTCTCGATCGTGCGTCCGCCGATGATATCTGCCCCATCCACACCGCACTCGATGGCAAAGGGACGCATCACGTCGAAGACCTGCTTGGCCAGCTCGCGGGTCGGTGTCATGATAAGCACCTGCGTCATGGCTTTGTCTGTTTCTACACGCTGAATGACTGGCAGCAGATAGGCCAGCGTCTTCCCTGTCCCCGTCTGCGAACGACCGATCAGATCCCGGCCTTTGAAAGCGTTTGGGATCGCGGACATCTGGATGGGCGTCGGGGTCTTGATCCCCTGTGTCTTCAAAAGTTTCGTCAGCGTCTCATTCACGCCGAGCGCAGCAAATACGTTCATAGATCCTCCTGTAAATGGGTTGGTTGTATGGAAATACGTAATTTAAGGTTTATGGTTTATGGTTTGAGGGTTCAAGGTTCAGGGTTCAGGGTTAGCCCCCCCCGCAGCTCGCCCCTTGATTGCGTGCGAAAGAGGTTCAGCGGGTTCAACGGGTTCAGAGGGTAGGGCGGGGGTGGTGCGGCGCATAAAAAATAGAAGCGCCGCGGAGGTTTGAAACTGGCGGTTTTCTCGTATCGCAAACCTAATCCCTAGCCACTAATCCCTAGCTACCAGTCACAAGTCACTAGTCACTCGAGCTTCCTAATCCCTAGCTACTAATCCTTAGTCACTGGCAGCCCCTTTTCTTATTGATTCTTCCCCAGCACCACGCCGAGGTCTTTATATCCCGCTGCCCCATTGAGCTCTTCCTTCGCGGCCGCATTCGCCAGATCATCGATGGCATAGAGGAGCGGCGCTTTGCCTTCATCGGGGGTGAAGAGCATCAGGACATCGAGCCCTTCACTTCCGGGGAAGAAATAGGAGCGGCAGTACATGGGGAGCTGCATCCCCTCCGCATTGTATGTGATCAGCCCGCCCGCGGTATAGACATAGGCTTCATCGACATCCAGGCGGCGGAAAGGCTCCAGCGAAGAAAGCTCCACCTTGATCGAAGAATCAGCGACGGGCCCGATGGCATGGCGCGCCAGACTGAGTACCGTTTCCTCGATCCCCTTTCGAAGCGGGGACGCCGGGTTTAAAAGCGCACGATTCATCTGCGTCAGCCGACGCCAGACATATTCATCACGATTCATTTTGAAATATGGCTTCAGCGCTTCTGCCATCTCGACAGGGAGCAGCGCGCGGATGATGTAGCCGGATGAGAAGCTCTGCTGTTTTGTCAATGTATACTGCAACTGTCCCATCTGATAGGGGATGTCTTTCTCCATAAAATGGAGTGACTCCGTCCCCGCTGCCTCCCGGTAGGTGAAGCCTTTGGGAAGCGAAGCCGCTGCGACGGCATTCATATCATACGCTTCTCCCCCTGCACAGATCCCTGAGGCCAGCGCGAGCGCGAGAAGCAAACATTTCCATTTCATGGAAAATCCCCTTTCAAAAGTAAATGCAGCGGTGAAAAAGATTTACGATGTCCTATCGGGATGGAGAGCGCATCATAGATCGGAAGCACAGTGCATTTTGAAATCATCGCATGCTTCGCTGCTTTCTCATCTCTTCATCCGATAGAATCCATACAGCAAAAGATTCGACAGTTGATCGGCCGCCGCATGACTGCCATTCACCTCGATCAGATAGTACTTGTCCCCCGCTTTCAAAAGATTCGCGGAAATCCAGAGGGGAAACGACAAGCCCTTTTCATTCGTCAGGATGACCTTCGCCTCCTGTCCCCAGCGATAGGTACCGTCTTCATTTTTGAAAGCACGCCAGGGGACGAATTTCAAAATCTTCACCTGCATGGAGGGACCTTTTTTCTCGGAGAGCACATGGTCCACCAGTGCCTGAAACTCCGACGTCTGGATCTTCGGCATACCGAAGAGCGAAGTCGGACGCTCTGCATCTTCACGGAAGGCCGTCTCCCAGAAACGTGCCGCCTTCGGATGCCCCTCATGGAAGAAATCCTTCTCCGTCCCCGAGATGACATAGATGCCCGCGCTGTATGTCCCGCGCACGTCCGTCTTGCGGATCTGGTACATGTGCATCGAGTCATAAGGATACGGCGCTTTCTCCGGATACAGCTGCATGCCGGGCGGTACCGTCAGTATCGACCACATCGCCGCACGCGCAGACTTGCCGTAGTCCTTCTGGTGCGTGCCGGCAATCATGAAATGATTCAGCTGCGAGGCGCCCCCATCCGTGACGGTCACGTCCTTGGGAAATGGCATCCGCCCCAGGCCTTCGATCACAAGATCCTCAGCAAAAGACAGCGAGAAGCCGCCAAAGACAAGCGCTGCGGAAAGCGCGAGTGGAAATAGTTTATTTATCATGGCGTCTCCTCGAAAAAAGATACAAAAGTCTAACGTCTCCTAGTCACTAGTCCCCAGTCCCCAGTCACCAGTCCCTATCATATCTATTCTATTGTAGAGAATCTCGAAGAAATTCGCAAGAGGAAAGCACGGTGACCTGCGGCAAGTAGCTGCTGCCCAGTAAATACGCCGGATCGTGCAGAACACCCTCCATACAAAAAGCAGTCCCCACGATGTGAGGACTGCTTCGGCTATGCCTGATGCATCAATTATTCCGCATCGGATCCGGTTTCGAACGATTCACCCTTATGGATGACATTCAGCTTGCGATAACGGGACATGCCGGTACCAGCCGGGATGAGTTTGCCGATGATGACATTTTCCTTGAGGCCGAGGAGCGGATCTTCCTTGCCTTTGATCGCTGCTTCGGTGAGGACACGGGTGGTTTCCTGGAAGGAAGCGGCGGAGAGGAAGGAGTCGGTCGCAAGAGCTGCCTTGGTGGTACCAAGGAGCAGGTTTTCGCCGACGGCTCTTTCTTTGCCTTCGTCGTCGAGACGCTGGTTCATCGCACGGAATGCGACGATGTCGACCGTCTCGCCCGGGAGCCAGCCGGAGCCGCCCGGTTCGGTGATCTTGATCTTACGCAGCATCTGATGGACGATGATTTCGATGTGTTTATCGTTGATTTCTACGCCCTGGCTGCGGTAAACCTTCTGGACTTCCTTGACGATATAGTTCTGGGTCGCCTGTACGCCGAGGACATCAAGGATATCGTGCGGGTTGACGTTACCTTCGAAGAGGCGGGTGCCGGCTTTGATGAATTCGCCGTTTGTGACGGAGATCTTCTTCGCTACCGGGATTTTTTCGCTTTCCGGAGCGATTTCCGGATTATCGCTGGTGATGGTAATGATTTTGACATTCGGGTTATCTTCCGCACTGGTGATGGAAACGGTGCCATCGATACGGGAAATGATCGCATTGCCCTTTGGCTTGCGGGCTTCGAACAATTCTTCGACTCGTGGAAGACCCTGTGTAATATCTTCTGCGGAAGCAACGCCGCCGGTATGGAAGGTACGCATGGTCAGCTGGGTACCCGGTTCACCGATGGACTGTGCAGCGATGATGCCGACTGCTTCGCCGATTTCTACGTGACGGCCGGTTGCCAGATTTCTGCCATAGCACTTCGCGCAGACGCCGTGAGCGGAATGGCAGGTGAGGATGGAACGAACCTTCAGCTTGTCGTAGTATTTCTGGATTTCTTCTGCCTGTGCATCGGAAATTTCTTCGTTCTTCTTCGCGATGACTTCGCCGGTGGTCGGGTTCACGACATCTTCGAGCGGGCAGCGGCCTGCGATACGGTCAGCCAGAGACTCGATCGGCTGGCCTTTTTCTTCGATGAGGGAGACTTCGACACCTTCGGCTTCATCCATACGGACTTTGAGTACCGGGATATCGGAAGCGAGGATCTTCTCTGCGACATCGCTGTCGATGACGGTGCCTGCCGGGAAGAGGACATTGCCTTGGCGGTCATAGGCATCTTCTTCGAGTTTCTTGCCTGCGAAGTGAACGGTCAGATGATGGCGCATCGCGCGGTTGTATTCAGCGACAGCATCCTGTGTGCCGAGGTCGAAGGTCTTGGGTTCTGCGGCTTCGATGCCGTCAGCGGTCGGGATGATGACGGAAATATGTTCTACGAGGTGACGGTTCAGCAGGGTCACATCGTCCGCATCGAGGGTCTTGCCCTTGACGAGAAGAATATCTCCATTTCTGCGGTCGAGGACATCTTCATTAAGAACTGCACCGAGGAGTGTCTGCTTGAGACCCATGATGGTCTTCTTGACTTCCGGCTGGGAAGCGATGAGGCTCTGTTCTCTGTCGAAATTCAGGACCTGTACGTCGCAGTCTTCTTCACGGACGATGACGTCCTGAGAAACGTCGACCAGTCGGCGGGTGAGGTAACCGGAGTCTGCGGTACGGAGTGCGGTATCGGCGAGACCCTTACGAGCGCCGTGGGAAGAGGTGAAGTAGTCGAGGACGGTCAGGCCTTCACGGAAGTTTGCCTTTACCGGGAGTTCGACGGTCTTACCGGAGGTATCGGCGATCAGGCCGCGCATGCCGGCCAGCTGACGGATCTGGTTATCGTTACCACGGGCACCAGACTGGGCCATCATGGTCAGCGGGTTGAACTTCACCATGGAGCTCTTCATCGCAGCACCGACTTCGTCGGTCTTCTTGCTCCATACTTCGACGACTCTTCTGTATCTTTCGTCATCGGTCATGAGGCCGCGGCGGAAGAATTTCTTGATCTGTTCGACTTTTTTGTCGCCGTCTGCCAGGATCTTATCTTTTTCCGGTGGCACAGCGACATCGTAGATGCCGATGGAAATGCCGGAAACGAGAGCGTAGTGGAAGCCGAGGGCTTTCACGGAGTCGAGCAGGTCGCCCGTCGCCTTGAATCCGAGTTTCTTGAAGCAGTCATTGACGAGCTTGCCCATCTGCTTCTTGCCGATGGTGATGCCGAGGCCGTTGTTTTCGACGGTGTAGGTCTTGCCGTTTTCATCTACGCGCTTTTCATGACGCTTGTAGAAGAAACGCAGTTCTCTCGGGATCGCATAGTTGAAAATCAGGCGGCCTGGTGTGGTGATGACAAGATCGTCGTCGGTTTCATTGAATCCGTCCGGACGGTCTTCCTTCGGGATGAAGACTTTGATAAAGTCATGGATCTTGATCTGATGCAGGTTGTACGCCAGCATGACTTCGTCATAGCCGGTGTAAGCGCGAAGCTCGGAGGTATCCATCTCGTCTTCGGCTTTTTTCCACTGCTTCATGACATCGAATTTCGCCTTCGGATTTTCTTTCTTTTCTTCATCGGTGAAATCGACCTTCGTATCGTTGGCTGTCTGTACGATGGTGAGGTAGTAGGAGCCAAGGATCATATCCTGCGAAGGAATAGCGACTGGCTTGCCGTCCTTCGTGGACAGGATGTTATTGATGGAGAGCATCAGGGTACGTGCTTCAGCCTGCGCTTCGACGGACAGCGGCAGATGGCAGGCCATCTGGTCACCGTCGAAGTCAGCGTTGTAGCCTGGGCATACAAGCGGATGCAGCTTGATCGCGCGGCCTTCCCAGAGGATCGGTTCGAAAGCCTGGATACCGAGTCTGTGCAGCGTCGGTGCGCGGTTCAGGAGGACCGGGTGTTCCTTGATGACATCGCCAAGGACTTCCCAGACTTCCGGAGCGAGCTTATCGACCTTCTTGCGTGCCGCTTTGAGGTTGCTTGCGACGCCTCTCTTGATGAGTTCATGCATGATGAACGGTTTGAAGAGTTCGATCGCCATTTCCTTCGGCAGGCCGCACTGGTACATTTTGAGTTCCGGACCGACAACGATAACGGAACGACCGGAATAGTCGACACGTTTGCCGAGGAGGTTCTGACGGAAACGGCCCTGCTTGCCCTTCAGCATGTCGGAGAGGGATTTCAGCGGGCGGTTGCCCGGGCCGGAGACGGCGCGTCCGCGACGGCCGTTATCGATCAGGGCATCGACAGCTTCCTGCAGCATACGTTTTTCGTTTCTGATGATGATTTCCGGAGCGCCGAGTTCCAGAAGTCTCTTCAGACGGTTATTTCTATTGATGACGCGGCGATAAAGGTCATTCAGGTCGGAGGTGGCGAAACGGCCGCCATCGAGCTGGACCATCGGGCGCAGATCCGGAGGGATGACCGGCAGGACGGAGAGGATCATCCATTCCGGCTTGTTGCCGGAATGCAGGAAGGCTTCGACTTCTTCGAGACGACGGATGCATCTGACCTTGCGCTGGCCGCTGCCTTCTTCGATCTCTTTCTGCAGTGCTTTTTCCAGCTTTGGCAGATCGAGCTCTTTCAGCAGGTACTGGATGGCTTCTGCGCCCATCTGGGCTTTGAATGCTTTCTTGCCATAAGTAGCTACGGCATCCTGATATTCCTGTTCATTCAGGACCTGGCACTTTGACAGGTTCGTATCGCCCGGATCGAGGACGATATAAGCAGCGAAGTAGAGGACTCTTTCGAGCTGGCGAGGAGAGATTTCAAGGATGAGGCCGATACGGGACGGCGTACCCTTGAAGTACCAGATATGGGAAACCGGGCAGGCTAGAGAAATATGGCCCATGCGTTCACGGCGGACTTTGGAAGAGGTGACTTCGACGCCGCACTTGTCGCAGACGGTGCCTCTGTAACGCATCTTCTTGTACTTGCCGCATTTGCATTCCCAGTCTTTGGTCGGTCCGAAAATCTTTTCACAGAAGAGACCGTCGGTTTCTGCCTTCAGGGTTCTGTAATTGATGGTTTCCGGCTTCGTCACTTCCCCGTGAGACCATTCAAGGATCTTTTCCGGAGAAGCGATACCGATTTTCATGGAATCAAATTCATTTACATCTAACAATTGATTAGCGCTCCTTTCCGGAATCAGTCATCCTGGCTGTCATTCGTAAAGCCAAGTTCTGTATCAAGATCAGTTTCACCAAAGCCGGCTTCTACGGGAGCCTGTGCATTGGCTTCTGCTTCGAGTGTATCATTGAAGGATGCGACATCATCGCCGGCGTCTTCGACAGCGCCATTCATGTGGCTTTCCATGTCGTTTCTGGAATTGGAAACGGCATCATCGCCTTCCATGGCTTCTTTCAGTTCATCCTTATGCCATGGCTGTCCACCGCCGTAGCCCTGTTCCAGATCACTTTCATCGAGCTCTTTCAGCACGACTTCGTCGCCATTTTCGTTCAGGATACGGACATCGAGGCCGATGGACTGGAGTTCCTTCATGAGGACCTTGAAGGATTCCGGTACGCCCGGGCTCGGGATGTTTTCGCCCTTGACGATCTTTTCGTAGGCTTTGACACGGCCGATGACATCATCGGACTTCACGGTCAGGATTTCCTGCAGCGTGTAAGCCGCGCCATAGGCTTCGAGAGCCCAGACTTCCATTTCGCCGAAACGCTGGCCGCCGAACTGCGCCTTGCCGCCCAGTGGCTGCTGGGTAACGAGGGAGTATGGGCCGGTGGAGCGGGCATGGATCTTATCATCGACGAGATGATGGAGCTTCAGCATGTATTTCCAGCCGATCGTGACCTGATTATCCAGTTTTTCGCCGGTACGGCCATCATAGAGGTCCGTCTTCGCACCAGCCGGAAGGCCTGCTGCCTTCAGGGTTGCTGCGAGGTCTTCATCTCGGCAGCCGTCGAAGACCGGGGTCGCGATATGGATACCGGACTCGGTCGGTTCCGGCATGCCGTATTTTTCGAAATCATAGCCGCAGTCGATGAGGCGCTGCTTCATTTCTTCGTACTTCGGAGAGCCGACACCGGCAGCCATCGCCGCATGGATCTCTTCGCCGAGCATGTGGCAGGCCCAGGAAAGATGGATTTCCAGGATCTGACCGATGTTCATTCGGGACGGTACGCCCAGTGGGTTCAGTACCAGATCGACCGGACGGCCATCCGGGGTGAACGGCATATCTTCGACAGGCATGATGCGGGAGCATACGCACTTGTTGCCGTGACGGCCTGCCATCTTATCGCCTTCACGGATCTTACGTTTCTGCGCGATGTAGACACGGACGAGCTTATTCACGCCCGGTGCCAGCTCATCACCGTTTTCACGGGTGAAGACCTTGACATCAACGACCTTGCCGAATTCGCCGTGCGGTACACGGAGCGAGGTATCACGGACTTCTCTTTCTTTGTCACCGAAGATCGCACGCAGCAGTCGTTCTTCCGGCGTCAGCTCCGTCTCGCCCTTCGGGGTGACCTTGCCGACCAGGATATCGCCAGGACGGACGTCAGCGCCGACCATGATGATACCGTTTTCATCGAGGTATTTCACAGCGTCTTCAGAAACAGAAGACAGCTGACGGGTGATTTCTTCTTCGCCCAGCTTCGTGTCGCGGGCATCGCATTCATATTCTTCGATATGAATGGAGGTGTACAGGTCATCCTTGCAGAGACGTTCGGAAATCAGAACGGCATCTTCGTGGTTGTACCCTTCCCAGGATACGAAAGCTACGAGTACATTGTGGCCGAGAGCCAGCTCGCCGCCATCGGTCGCCATGCCGTCTGCCAGCGTGTCTCCCGCTTCCACGCGGTCGCCCTTGGATACGATCGGGTGCTGGTTGATGCAGGTGGACTGGTTCGAGCGCATGAATTTGATGATGTCGTAGGTATCGAGCTCGCCATTGTCCGCGCGGACAATGATCTGGCGGCCGGTGACTCTTTCGACAGTACCTGCGCGCTTAGCGAGGATGCAGACACCGGAGTCCTGACCAGCGACCCATTCCATGCCGGTGCCGACGAGCGGCGCTTCCGGACGCAGGAGCGGTACCGCCTGACGCTGCATGTTCGCACCCATCAGAGCTCGGTTCGTATCATCGTGTTCGAGGAATGGAATGAGGGAGGTACCGATGGAGACGACCTGCTTCGGGGATACGTCCATCAGCACGACTTCGTCCGGTTCCGCTTCGAGTACGTCCGGGCCGCGGCGGCTCGCTACGTTCTTATGAATGAAGTGACCTTCCGCATCAAGCGGTTCACTCGCCTGCGCGATGATCTTGTCTTCTTCGATGTCAGCCGTGACATATTCGCACTTGTCAGTGACGGTGTGTGTCTTTTCGTCGATCAGGCGGTACGGTGTCTCGATGAGGCCGTACTTATTGATGATCCCGTAGTTGGACAGGGAGGAAATCAGACCGATGTTCGGACCTTCAGGGGTTTCTACCGGGCACATACGGCCATAGTGGGAGTAATGTACGTCGCGGACTTCGAACCCTGCGCGTTCACGGGAAAGACCGCCAGGCCCCAGAGCGGAAAGACGACGCTTATGCGTGAGTTCTGCCAGCGGGTTCGTCTGGTCCATGAACTGAGACAGCTGGGAGCTGCCGAAGAATTCCTTGATAGCAGCTACGACCGGACGGATATTGACGAGCGCCTGTACAGTCATCTTATCCTGATCCTGGGTGGTCATTCTTTCACGAACCACTCTTTCCATACGGGTGAGCCCGATACGGAACTGGTTCTGCAGGAGTTCACCGACGCAGCGGACACGGCGGTTGCCCAGATGGTCGATGTCATCACTCTTGCCATAGCCCTGCATCATGTTCAGGAGATAATCAATGCAGGCGATGATATCGCAGATCTCCAGCGTGCGGTAATTGTCTTCACGGTTGCCGGAAGAGCAGATCACCTTGACCGGAGTGCCGTCATCTTTCTGTGTCATGACTTCGACCTGATCGAAGGAAGAGAATACGCCGCTTTCTTCGATTCTTGCGATCGCTTCTTCATCAATGGTGCTGTTGCCTTCGATGACCACTTCACCCGTTTCCATATTGACGATCGGGCCTTCGGTCTTGTGACCGAGGAGACGGTTCTTCCAAGCCAGTTTCTTATTCAGTTTGTAACGGCCGACCTTCGCAAGATCATAACGACGCGGATCGAAGAAGAAATTATTGAGAAGGGTCGTACCACTATCTTCGGTGGCCGGTTCGCCCGGGCGGAGCTTGTGATAGATTTCGATCAGAGCGGACTTTCTGTCCGTAGTGCTGTCTTTTTCCAGCGTCTTTTCGATGTGGATATCATGGTCGAAAAGCTCCAGGATTTCTTCATTGGAAGAATAGCCCAGCGCGCGGATGAGGACAGTGACCGGCATCTTACGGTTACGGTCGATACGGACGGAAACGGAGCCAGCCGGATCCGATTCCAGCTCGATCCACGCACCGCGGTTCGGGATCAGCTGCGCGGTATAGATTTCCTTGTCGAAAGCATCCCTTTCGCGCTTGTAGTATACGCCAGGGGAACGAACCAGCTGGGATACGATGACACGCTCTGCACCATTGATGATGAATGTGCCCGTGTCCGTCATGACCGGGAAATCGCCCATGAACAGATCGTGCTCTTTCAGCTCACCGGTTTCCTTGTTTTCCAGACGCGTCTTCACGTACAGCGGAGCGGAGTAGTTCACATCCTTCGCCTTGCACTGTTCGATATTGTACTTGCCCTTGCCGAAATAGAAATCGCCAAAGTGCAGCGCCCATTTCTTAGCGCTGTCCTCGATAGGAGAAATATCTGCGAAAACATCCTTCAGCCCTTCCTTGCAGAACCATTCATACGACTTCGTCTGCAGATCGAGCAAATGGGGCATCTTCAATACTTCCTGCGATCTGGCATAGGTGTATCTCTTCTTCTTCCCCACCACGACAGGTCTGAACATCTTGCTGTTCGGCATTCCTTGCCTCACCCTTTCATTAAAACAACATGGCTTTCTTCCTCCCGGAAAAAAGAAGCAGGAAATCGAACCAATCATCGAGTCCCTGCCTGCCTCCGGAAGCATTACATCACCTATTATATATACTCTACTAAAAGAACCGTTGCGAATAAAAATTATATCACACAATGTCAATATCCGCAATGATTCTATCGAAAATCTGCATAAAAATTTCTTCTATAACGTGCATGGTCTATTTTCTTTTATAGAAATTATCATACGCCATATAAAAGTTTTTATGCGTCAATTTTTCTATTGACTTTTTCAAGATCCTCGTTCCGGCCTATTCTAGCATTGTACTCTGAAAAATGCAAGGGGCGGTTAGTGGGTTCAGGGTTAGCCCATGAGGCGTGCTGCCCCTTGATTACGTGCGAAAGAGGGGGAGCGGGTTCAACAGGTTCAGAGGGTTCAACGGGGGTTGTGCGGCGCATAAAAATCAGAAGCGCCGCGAAGGTTTGAAAATAGCTGTTTTCTCGTATCACAAACCTAATCCCTAGCCACTAATCCCTAGCTACCAGTCACAAGTCACTAGTCACTAGTCACTCGAGATTTCCCCAGCCTTCAAAAATGCTATACTATAAGAAAAACGATTTCCACGAAAGAAGGAACCCCTATGAAGCCAACCATGCCAGAGAGACGCGCTTCTCTTATCACTTCTATCTCACTCACGCCGCCTATCTTTGTAAACGCAAACTTCACACCTACCACGCTGAATCTCATCTACGGTGAGAACGGCAGCGGTAAGACCACGCTCGCGCATGCGATTTCCGAAAAAGAGGGGCTTACCTGGGCGGATGGTACAAAAGAGGAAAGCATCGAGGTCCTTCACTTCGATCGTACATTTGCCGCGGAAAATATGCAGGGCGACCAAGAGCTCCCTGGCGTCTTCCTCATGGGAAAGGCGAACATCGACACAGAGGGCCGTCTGGCAGCGCTCCTCGCCCGCCGGCGCGAGCTCGAAGAAGAGAAGAACGCGCTCGCTAAAGAAGTCCAACAGCTCTCTGAAAACAGGGAAAAGCAGCAGACCGCCCTTCGCGAACAACTCTGGCAAGAGGGCGAAGGATTCCGCAAAACCTTTCCTCGCTGTCTCGGCAAGGCAAGAACCACAAAGAAAGCCTTCGCTTACGAAGCCTTCTCACTCCTTCGCGAGCCCACGGCCCCCGCTCTCTCCATCGATGAGCTTTGCTCCCTCTATGACACGGCCTTTAGTGATAATGACAAGAAACTACCGCCCCTCATGACCATCGAAGACCCCGAGTGCCTCGATCATCTGGAAGGCGCAGACATCCTTGCCCGCCCCATCATGAGCCGCGACGACTCCCCCTTCACCGCCTTCCTCACCTCACTCTCCGCGACCGACTGGGTGCGCTACGGTCATGACCACTACCATGAAAAAGCCGCAGACCGCTGCCCCTACTGCCAGCAGACACTCCCCGCGGATTTCGAAGAACAGATGGCGCGCGCCTTCGACGAACAGTACAAGAAAGACCTTGCAGCCATTTCTGAATTCAAAGAAATCTACCGAAAGACCGCAGGACGCCTCTACATCGCCCTGACAAAGATCCCACCGGAGTGCTCGCTTGATACAAACTGGCAGGAATTCCAGGCGCGCCTCGTCATCCTGAAATCCGCGATTTCCGAAAATATAAAAGCCATCGAAGAAAAGGAGAACACCCCTTCCAAAGTCATAGAACTCTCCCCCCTCTCCGTCTATCTAGGCGACCTCTCCGACCTTCTCGCCAGCTGGAATCAAAAGATCCAAACGCACAATGAAACCATCGACCACCGCGTCACCCGGCAGAACGACTGCCAAGCCGCCGTCAGAAACGCCATGCACGTCCGCCTCGCCCCCACACTGAAGCGAGGACAAGACGAAGCATGCGCCGTCAAAGAGCAGGAAAGACAAATCGAAACCCGCCGTCAGGACATCGAGCGCTCCCTTCTTGAAGTGAAATCTTCGATTTCCAAAGAGCGCAGCCACTTCGCAGACACCAGCACCGCTATGGAAGAAATGAACCGCCTCCTCGACGAAACAGGCTTCAGCGGATTTCACCTCGAAGACAGCGGCCAGCACACCTACCGACTCCTCCGCTCCGACGGCAGCCTCGCCACCGGCCTCAGCGACGGCGAGAAACAATTCCTTGGCTACCTCTACTTCGCCAGCCTCGCCTTCGGCACGAAAGGGAGCGGAACAGAAAAGCAAAAAATTCTCATCATCGACGACCCCGCAGCCCTCATGGACAAGAAAGCCTCCGCAGCAGCCGCCTCCCTCACCCGAGAACTCGTCACCGCCTGCCTCCTCCACACAGATCCAGTGACCTACCAGAAGAAATTCTCTGCTGCCAAAGAAGCCCCCATCACCCAGCTCTTCCTCCTCACCCACGACACCAGCCTCTTCAGCGACATCGCCGACCCCCTCACACAGGAGTGGGATACCACCGCCTTCTTCCTCCTGGAAAAAGAAAAAGATGCGACTCGCGTAGAGCCACTGATCCACTGCGAGCAGGGCAAACGCTGGATGAACATCCTCCCTGCCCTCGCATGCGACGCCCGCCTCTGGCAGCGCTACCGCGACACCGTCGATCCGCGCCTCCTCCTTCGCACCTGCCGCACCCTCATCTTCGAATACTTCCTCCAAACGAAACACCTCACCCGCGCCGCCCTCCGCAGCGCCATCACCCGGCACGCGGCTGCCTTCCAGGCAGACCACGGCCCCCAAGGCCTCCGCATCGCATACGCCTTCATCCTCTATTTAGACGACGCCGCGGAGAGCTACAGCCAGCTCGCCTCTCTCCCACCCGAACGCGCCCTCCCGCTCCTCCGAGCCATCTGCCAGCGCTTCTTCCTCGTCATGAGAGAGGAAATGTATTTCCGGCAAATGAGCCAGTGAGTCCGCTCCGTCCGTACAGGCTGACGTTTTTTCACACACGAAAATATGCCAAAGAAACACTCACCTATCTATTTTTCTCACACAAATCCGACGATGCATTCTATATCCGTATTGGAAAATGAGAAAGTTTGCGCGCATAATTAAGGAAATATATTATGCAAGAAAATATATCGTGCATAGCACCAGTTCCTGCGAAGGAGGCCCATCCCATGGAAGAAAAGAAGAAAACGATCAAAAAGAGAAAAGGCTTCATGCTCTTAGAGCTCATCATCGTTGTCGCGATCATCGGCATCCTCGCCGCCGTCGCCATCCCGAACCTCGTCGGCATGACTGACGAAGCAAAAGTCGCCAAGATCCAGTCTGATCTTTCTACCATCGGCACCGCCATGGAAGTCTACCACGTCAAGAAAGGCGGCACCTACCCCGCCGATCTCTCTGTGCTCGCAGGCGATAACGGCTATCTGAAAAAAGTCCCCGAACCACCCACGGGTGCCGGTAAGTATACTATAGGAAACAAAGGCGAAGTCACCTGCACCTTTAATGGCGTCACCTACTCCTCCTTCGGCACATCGATGGGAAATGCAAACAGCGATACAGGAAAATAATCACGCACAAAAGCGCGTCCTCACACGGGGCGCGCTTTTTATGTGGAATTTATCGTCGATAGCCAGCACGCCTTCCAAGAAGTACGTCCCCCGCATTCATGGAAAAACTACCTTACCATTTCCGTTCACACACACGACCTTTCACCGTCAACGAGAAGTATTTTTAGCTCCCATTCGAAATGACGATTGCGGATAAGATAGCCGTGGATCATGTATATCACATCGCTACGTAGACGGGTCCCTCTCTGAGGCACTCTATCCCGCGCTCTCTCCAAGAGGGTTGCATTTCCCCATGCAAGACCATTTCTTGTCCATGTGAGACTACCTCTTACCCATATCGTCATCCTGAGCGGACGAAAACGCCCTATGTGTGAAAACCCCCAGCCAGAACAAGTGGGGACTGAGTCGAAGGATCTCATTCCACGCATATGAGACGATCCCTTCCCTAGTATCATAGGAGTGACCGGTGACTAAAAAGCCACTTTCGGGCATCGCCCAATAAAAAAAGCGGTGAAGCCTCCGCCTTCCCCTTTAAACCTATAGGACCTACACCCTGAAGTTTGAAAGCAGAAAGAACAATCTCCCCTTTATGTGAATCCTCATAGGTGAAAAGGGTTCAAAAGGTTCACAGGGTTCCCATCTTTTGTGAATACCATACATTCAAAACTCCGCGGCGCTTCTATATTCTTATGCGCCGCACCGCCCCGGGGCTAACCTTGAACCAATTCACACAAAGAAAAAACACCAGCCATAAAGACTGGTGCTTTTTCTTGCCATAGTAGGATTTCAAAAACAATTAGAAACGATAGCCGGCCTGGATGTACCACTGGTTCGACTGGGTATCGCTGCCCTTCTGATAGCGATAGCCGCCGCCCAGAGTCCATGTGCTGTTTTCTGCTTCTACGCCGAGACGGGCGAGGAAGGCACTTTCACCGATGTCGAAGGCGAAGGTATCCGCTGCATCACCGAGGCTGACGGTTTCCTTCGTGTCCTTATCTCCCATCGCGAAATTGTACCCGATTTCTGCGACCGGGGTAAGGCTCCAGTTGCCATTCTTGACCTCATGACGGAATTCCACTCCGACCGGCAGGTTCCAGAGGTTGGCATTTTCCGTTTCATGCTTCATGCCGAGGCTGTCTGTGAAGTCTCCGGTATGGATGCGGTAGTAGCGAAGTCCTGCATACGGAGTCAGGGAAGACGCGCCAAGCGCGATTTCCTTCTCAGCACGAATGCCGGCGAAGAAGGCATTGCCATCCACAGAACCCTTGATGGTCGTTCCCAGCTGTGTCTGCTCCAGATCATTATCGCTCTTGATGAAGCCGATATCCGCCTTGTACTGGATACCGCCTGCTGTGAAGTGATGGTACACATCACCGCCATAGTACTTGGTATCATTCTTTCCGGTTACGCCATCCTTCTCTGTATGGCTGCCATCCGCATAGGCAAAAGCGATGCCCGTGCGGGAGTTTTCATCGGAAATCAGATCACTGCCGATGAGGAAGCCATTGTACTTCACATCATACTTCGCCTTTCGTCCAGCGACCTGGAAACCGTCCACCTTCTTATCCTGACGGAGGTAGTTCGCCCAGATGCCGCTTCCTTCTCCCTTGTGGTCAGCGATCATGCCGGAGAAATCCTGTGCAAATCCATATGTGCCATGGGTCACGCCAGCCATTTCGGCGATCGCCGCTGCATGTTCAAGCGCATTATTCGCCTGTGCATCCGTCGTGCCTTCGCCAAATGCCTTGTCCACGAAGTCCGTCAGTTTCCCTTCATTCTCATCCGCTTCTTTCAGGATGTTAGAAATCGGGGAATTCTTCGCAATCTCATCGATATTTAACTTGAAGGTGTAGTTGCCGTCTGCATCCTTTTCAACGGCTTTCGTGCGGCGGCTGTCACCATAAATCTTATCGAAATCATTTCCTTTGTTTTCCGTCCCGCTCTTGACAGCGGTAGAAACATCATAGACCGTGCCATCCTTCTTCGCATTCGCGATATACAGGCTGCCCTTCCTCACGTCGACCTTACTGTTACTATCCGCCGTGATGATGGTCTTCACCTTGTTGTCAGTACCTGCTTCCGCCTTGATGCCAGCGCCCTCTGCCAGCGTGACTCTGCCGCCATTGGTGGCTGCAATCTTCGCTTCGCCGCTTACGGTATTATCGGTGCCTTTGATCGTGTAAGAAGAATTTGTCCCGTCGACTGTGACCGTGCTGTCGTTGGCGAGCTTCATCTGGTTCGTGATCAGCTTCGACCCATCATTGACCTGAAGCGTACCGCCATTCATCGTGAGCGTATCCTTGACCTCGACAGTCACCCCATTCTGCGTGACATCCAGCGGCTGGATATCCTCATCCGCATCGAGTGCCAGCGTAGTCGCCTCATTCTGAATGCCGCTCAAAGACAGCGTGGTATTATTCAGCGTCATCTTATTCGCGATCAGCGTGCCAACGCCAGCGATGTCGATGGTCGAGTGGTCCATAGTGATCTGGTCGGAATTCAGTTTACCGTTCTCGATGGTAATAGTACTGTTGTTCTTCATGTCCAACTGATGAACAGTGACGTCAGCAGCTTCTTTGACCACCATATCATCGTCATCATAAGAACCTACATCCAGACGACTGCCGTTGTCCATTGTCATCTTCTGAATTTCAGCTTTTGTGCCGTTGTTGGCAAAAAGCTGTGCTTTTTTATCTAAGTTTACTGTATCAGAATGAAGCGATCCTTTTTCAAGCTGGATTTCGCTCTCATTAGACAACGCTATTTGCTGAATGGTAACATCAGCACCTTGCCCTTTGCTGATATCATAATCAGAGGTGTTAATATCTAAAATGACACCATCACTAGAAAACTTTTTAACTTCAGCTTTGGCACCATCGCAGAATCGAACAATTTGAAAGTCATCTGCTTTTACTTGTAAAGCATCCGCCGAAAAAGTTCCACCATAGAATTCCATTCTTCCGCTGACATTCAAATCTCCCTTTACGGACATCTGGCTATTTTCTGCGTGCAAATCACCGATGGAAATCTGACTGTTTTCTGCATCAAACTTCGCACTGTTTAATGTTGCTGAACCTAATTCAACCTTACTATTCTTCGCCGTAAAGGCAGCGCTCTCAGAATAGTTTAATTCTTTAGCTTCTTTTCCCTCTACGGTAAGCTTATTTGCCTTGACCGTCGCACCATTCACTGCAAGAGTCGATACTTGATCCAGCTTATTGACCGGATCGCTGTCGCTGTTTCCCTTTTCTGCCTGCGCGGTATTCGGTCCCCAGGCTCTGACAACGATTTCTCCGCCCTTCTTAATGCCGGTAGCAGGCTGCGTCCATTCCGTATCCGTTGCCGACGTATCCTTCGTCACATCCAGCACGGCACCATTCGTAACGTTGAACTGCCCTTTGTTCTGCACCAATACATTTTTCACACTGGCCGTACCGCCATCAATAGTGATAGATCCGACAGGCAGTCCTTCTGCTACAGGACCTTTATCATTCTCTTTTTTAGGGTCAGGAAATGCATTTCCCGCATACAGCGCCACCCCTGTGGTAGTGCTGTTCTTCAAAATAATCGTACTATTGCTAGCCAAAACACCTGTCTCAATCGTCGTCCCATCCGTGGTAGCAGTGCTTCCACCATCCGCAGTGAAGGCTACGCCCGGCACTTTAATGCTTCCGCCCTTCATGATCAGCTTACTGGAGCTATCCAATCCCACCTCATTCGCGGTTCCTTTATCATTGAAATTGACGTTATTCGCCGTCAATATCGCCCCATCCTTCAGCCAAACACCTCTTACATCTTTGCCAGTAATGGACAGACTGCCATCCGCAGCTTTATCCACCAATGTATTATCTACTTTCACGCACTTAATAGGATCGTACTGCTCCACCGTCGTGCCTTTAACTACGACCTCATTCGCCGTGTTATCTGCCCAGGATGAAACCACACCCGTCATTCCGAAGACCAGCGAAAAGGCGGCAATCTGTGCTAACATCTTTTTACTTTTCATTTGTACTCCTCTTTTCTGCGAGACACGCTCGCCACACCACCAAGAATCTGAACAGCAAATCCTCATAACGTAAACGCTTTCTAAAAAAAGAAATAGAATCATCAAATCAATAGGAAAGCGTTTATATTTGCTTTAATCCTACCACCCCCCCGATTTTGGCAATGTGTAACTTGAAAATTATTGCCAGCCTAATTTTTTTATGGGATGATCTATTCCGCTATCCTGAACATCTGATCGGATACATAGCGTTGTGCCACATATGTAAGAGACTGCTCGTCTCGTAGGTATGATTTTTACATGCATCACCAATAAAAAAGGCGGCGATGCCGCCTCCATATAAGCCTTCCCCGCATGGGGTCTGCGGCGCTCGGGTGCTTTCGTAAGCACCACAAATGCGCCTCTCTTTCTCTCATACTTTCATACCGCCTGTGCCCTATCCGCCCCCTGCGGGGCACCTTCCCCTAGAGGGGAAGGCTACGACGCGAGAATCCCATCTTCTAAACAGGCGGCACACCACCCTTGTGAACCTATCCGCTCCCCAAGCACCGTCATCCCGAGCGCAGCCGAGGGATCTTTATTGCACTGCCGCCATAGGCACACATGCACCCTCACTCAAACGACACCTTGGTGCTTCCTTTTTCGCCTTTCCCTCGCTCACGGTCTACCGGTCTGCGAAAAGGATCGTCTCACATCGTCTTTCATACCGCTACGTAGAGTTGTGCCTCTTCGAGGAACTCTATCCCGCGCCTTCGGCGCGGCCCTTCTCCAAGGGCCTACTCGTATCATCGGAGTGACTGGTGACTAAAAAGCCACTTTCGGGCATCGCCCAATAAAAAAAGCGGCGAAGCCGCCACCTAAACCCTGAACCTTGAACCCTGAACCCTGAACCAGATTTAAGACAAAGCAAAAAGCACATCTTTGCAGATGTGCTTTTCCTTAATCAGCAGCTTCCTATCCTCCCGGGCCGCTTCCAGCCAAGTACTTTCGGCGTTTGTGAGCTTAACTACCGTG
>CAKPQG010000021.1 GCA_934178345.1 uncultured Dialister sp.
TAAGGGCGAGGCTTTTTGCGTGAATGGGGATGGCGGAGTTCTTATCCGCGCGGCTATGAACGGATATCATTTTATGATATGATACAAGCGGTGCCATCGTAAACGATAGGCGGTTAAGGAAACACTGATTCAATCGTTGTCAGATTTCATTCTTGGATTTTTATATAGAGCGAGGAATCATTTGACGCGAATAGCGAGCTATTTAAGGAAGATGATGACGAAGCTGTGTATAAAAATCCATATGAAATCCGACTCTGCGATTGAATCAGCGTTTCCTTAAATTGAGACCCCGAAAGGGGGATGACCCATATGACGAAATACGATTTTTTAACGATCGTCTTTTTTGCGAGTATGTGTGTTATAGCACTGACAAAGTGACCAATAGAAAAGCCGCCTTGCTCCTGACAAGATGAGGCGGTTTTTCTTCTTGAAATAATGGGGTCATGACCGTTTATCGGATGGCACCGTTTCTATTTGTATTGTAAGACATTTCACGAAAGAAAGCAAGGAAAACACGGATGAATTGATCCTGCGCATGATTCTCTTTCCTCTGGCAGGAGCTGCTCAAAGGGGCGGAGGCTGGCTTTGCGCATGCGATATTTTCCTGATGGCGCTATCCAATCGTTAGCATTTTATGGTATGATACAAGCGGTGCCATCGTAAACGATAGGCGGTTAAAATTGAGACCCCGAAAGGGGGATGACCCATATGACGAAATACGATTTTTTAACGATCGTCTTTTTTGCGAGTATGTGTGTTATAGCACTGACCAAGTGACCAATAGAAAAACCGCCTCGACCCTGACAAGTTAGGCGGCTTTTCTACTAACAATAAATGGGGTCATGACCGTTTATCGGATGGCACCGTTTCTATCTGTATTGTAAGATATCCAGCGAAAGAATGCAAGGTAAACCTATGGACTTCTTTTACTTGGCAGGCGGCGCGGCTGTGCTGCTGCTGACATTTCTGCTGCATCGCTTGGGAAATGCCTGGATCGATGCACTCTATGCCTCGCACCGGGACATCCTGACATTTCCTTTGGCCGTCAAAGAACGGGGACGCTTGCGGCATTTTCTTCTCCCGCTCGCTTTCCTCCTCTGCGGCGCGCGCGCGGTCTACATCGCATCAAGCCCTGTCGAGCTTTTCTTCCTGCTCTTCGCTTCCGCGTTCCTTCTGCTCATGACTGCGACCGACTTCGAGCAGTACTGCCTCTTTGACGCGATGATGCTTCCTTTCGCGGCGGGCGGTCTTCTCCTCTCGCTCATCCAGCTTCCCCTACTGACCGATCGTCTCATCGCAGCCGCGGCGGGCGGCGCGGCCTTCCTTGTGCTCGCCATCCTCTCGCGCGGGGCGCTGGGCGGGGGCGACGTGAAGCTCATCGCGGCGCTCGGCCTCTGGCTGGGGACCGATGCTCTCCTCTTCGTCACGATGACCGGTATCGTATTCGGCGGTCTTTCTGCCCTTCTCCTGATGCTCCTTCGCCTCAAGAAAAGAAAGAGCGCCTTCGCCTACGGCCCCTACTTCGCGCTGACGGCGCTCGCGCTCTTCATGATGCGGAGTGTGTAGTGAGGTTCAGGGTTCAAGGTTCAGGGTTCAGGGGTGTGGAGGCAGCTTTGCCGCGAGTATATATGAGGTGATGCCCGAAAGTAGCATACCAGTGACTGGTGACTAGTGACTGGTAGCTAGGGATTAGGAGTCTCAAGTGACTGGCATGCCAGCTCATGGCATTGCCATTATTTATACTTCGCGGCGCTTCCATACTTTTATGCGCCGCACCACAATTTCGCATTTCTCATTTCTAATTTCGCATTCAATCGAGGCTTTCAAACGCAATCACGGGGCACCACGCCCTAGGGGTTCACCCTGAACCCTGAACCCGTTTCCCATCCCCTCGATTCATACCAACCGCCCATATCTATTCCAAAACAGCATACAAAGAAAAATCGTTTGACAGATGGCTCTTTGCCGTGTATGATTATTGCAACTCAATACCCCATGCGATGATTGGGATCAAGTGATATGATGTTCTTTTCAGAGAGCCGATGGTTGGTGAAAATCGGCAGGAAGCATATGACGAACTCTCCCAGGAGCTCCGGATCGAAGCAGTGATGCCGTAGAGAAGGCGGAAGTCCCCGTTATGGATGAACCATGAAAGTATAATGCAGGGTGGTACCGCGAAACCTCGCCCCTGTCTCGGAAGAGACAGGGGCTTTTATATTATACGAAGTGGAAGAGAGATAAGCACAGAGTGGTACAGCGCAGACGCGCCTCTGTCCGAGGGATCGGACGGAGGCGCTTTTTTCTTTCATGGTGAGTGATAAATCAGGGTGGCACCGCGGAAAACCGCCCCTGGGAGAGGAAAGCCTCTTTCAGGGGCGGTTTTTTGATCCATGTAAACTAGGAGGAGACACAAATGATGCATATGAGAAAAGTAATGAAGACGATCGGTATTGGTTCCATGGCTGCCATCATGATGGCAGGTCTGTCAGGCTGCGGCGGCAAGACGGGGGGCGCGGTGTCTTCCGGCGCGAAGAATGCGGCAAAGATCGGTTTCACGGCGGCGCTGACGGGCGGTGCGGCCGCATATGGCAAGTCGGAAGAGGAGGGCGTGCGCCTCGCTGTCGAAGAAATCAATAAGAAGGGCGATTTCCCGATCGATCTCCTGGTGGAGGATACGAAGGCTGTCCCGGCGGACTCGATGAATGCGACGAAGAAACTGATTCAGGAGAAAGTCTCTCTGATCATCGGGCCGATGACGTCCAATGAGGCGAAGGCGGCGGGGCCGATCATCCAGAATGCAAAGGTGCCGTCTCTGGAGATTTCTGTCACGGCAGAAAACATCACGGACATCGGAGACTGCATTTTCAGAAATTCCGTACCGGAGTCGAAGAATATCCCGCAGACGGTGAAGAAGACGCACAAGCTCTTAGGCTACAAGACCGCAGCGATCCTCTATGCCCATGACAATGAGCAGCATGTGACGGCGCAGAAATATTTCCAGAAGACGATGGAAGAGGAAGGCGTCCAAGTCATCGACGTCGAGACCTTCGGCAGCAAGGACAGCGAGTACTCCGCGCAGCTGACGAATATCCAGCACAAAAATCCGGATGTCATTGTCGTATGCAGCTACTACCAGGAAGGCTCCCGCATCTTGAAGAAGATGAGAGAAATGGGCATGAATCAGCCGGTCCTGGGGGACAATGGCTTCGTTTCGCCGGAGCTGGGCAAGATGGCGGGCGCGGCAGCGGATAATGTCTACGTCTCCTCCATGTGGTCGGCGGATCGCAAGGATGAAAAGGTGCAGAAATTCGTGGAAAACTACACGAAAGCCTATGGCCGTGCGCCCGACCAGTTCGCCGCCAGTGCGTATGACGGCGTCTACATGGCGATGGATGCGATGCAGCGTGCGGGTACGACCACCGATCACAAGAAGATCCGCGATGCGCTGGCACAGATGAAGGACTTCAAGGGTGTCTGCGGCACATTCAGTTTCGACGAAAAGCGCGATCCGGTCGTCGATCTGATCCTGATGAAAATGCAGGATGGGAAATTCGGCGTCGTGGATGTGAAATAAAAGGTTGATGGGTTCGAGGGAAATTAGGAATTAGGAATGAGGAATGAGGAATGAAGGTGGCGGCTTCGCCGCAAATATATATGGGGCGATGCCCGAAGGTCTGCGGATAAGCAGGTTTCCCGTTTGGGATTCCCTGACATCGACCGCCTGACTGCAAATGACAAAGATTTCTCGCTTACGCTCGAAATGACGATACGAGAGAGTCAAAAGTCACTAGTCACTAGTCAATTGAGATCCCTAACGTTTGAAAGCAGGTATGAGTGACTAGTGACTTTTGACTGGTAGCTAGGGATTAGTGGCTAGGGAATAGGAGTCTCGAGCGACTAGTGACTGGTGACTTGAATACCGACTTCGGGCATCGCCACCATCTATACTCCGCGGCGCTTCTATTTTTTTATGCGCCGCACCACCCCCTTTGAACCTTCGGAACCTGTTGAACCCGCTGAACCTCTTTCGCATGTAATCAAGGGACGAGCCGCCCCACGGGCTAACCCTGAACCTCATCGGGTGTCATACAATGGGAAAACGGGCGGCAGAAACGATTTCGTTTCTGCCGCCCGTCTTTTGCGTGGAGGATGGCGCGAAGCGCCGCACCGTTCTCGTTGAACCTGTTGAACCTAATCCCTAATCCCTAGCTACTAGCGACTAGTCACTAGTCCCCAGTCACTAGTCGCTCATTACTTCAGATCCTTAAAATGGAACTGCTTCTTCCCCGATGCGTAGTCGCCTACGGTCTGTCCGTGGCCGAAGAGCTTGTACTTGTAGGAGATGAGGCCTTCAAGGCCGACCGGGCCTCTGGCGTGAATCTTGGAGGTGGAGATGCCGACTTCTGCGCCGAAGCCGTAGCGGAAGCCGTCGGCGAAGCGGGTGGAGGCATTCTGGTAGACGCCGGCGGAGTCGACGAGTGCCATGAAGCGTTTGGCAGCTTCCGGATTTTTCGTCATGATGCAGTCGGTGTGATGGCTGCCGAAAGTATTGATGTGGGAGATCGCTTCGTCCAGATCGCCGACGAGCTTGATGGCAAGGGTTAGAGAGAGGTATTCCTTGTGGAAACTTTCGCTCTCAGAAATGACATCGACAGGGATGATGGTATTCACTTCTTCCGTGCCGCGGATCGTGACGCCGGCTTCGGTGAGGGCGCGGGCGAGTTTCGGCAGGAAATCCTTCGCTATGCTCCGATGGACGAGGATGGTCTCGACCGCATTGCAGGCCGCAGGGTACTGCACCTTGGCGTCCACGATGGCGGGGATGGTGATTTCTTCCTCATAGTCCTTGTCGACGTAGATGTGGCACACGCCGTCCGCATGGCCGAGGACAGGGATCGCGGTGTGAGACATGATGTACTGCACGAAGGCATTCGAGCCGCGCGGGATAAGGAGATCGACGGATTCGTGACATTCGAGAAGCTCGTCGATCTCATTGTGCTGCTCGGCCTGGAGCAGTGCGTTTTCCGGAAGACCGGCAGCGATGGCAGCTTCGCGGATCAGGCGGAAGAGGACGCGGTTTGTGTAGGTCGTTTCCTTGCCGCCTTTCAGGATGGCACAGTTGCCGCTCTTCAGGCAGAGGGAGGAGATCTGTACCAGCGCGTCGGGGCGGGCTTCGAAGATGACGCCGATGACGCCGATGGGGCAGGTCACGCGGTAGAGAGAGAACCCTTCGTCGAGCTCGCGGGCGAGCGTCACGCGATCGATCGGATCCGGCAGACCGATGAGGCCGGTGAGCTCTGCTTCGACGTCGGCGAGCTTTCCTTCATCGAATTTGAGGCGTTTCTTGACGGCAGGAGCGATGCCGTTCTCTTCTGCCAGCGCGAGGTCTTTGTGATTGGCGGCAAAGATTTCTTCTTTGCTTGCAAGGAGCGACTCGCGGATGAGGGCGAGCGCGTGATTTCTTTTTTCGAGGGAAGACGCAGCCAGAATGGGGGAGGCGAGCTTCATTTTGCGGGTTTCTTCTTTGATGTTCATGGCAGGATCCTTTCGGGAAGATTAGTGACTGGTAGCTAGTGACTAGTGACTAGTGACTAGTGACTGGTGACTGGTGACTGGGAGATATTAGGGAAACACTGATTAAATCGTTGTCCGACTTGGCTCTTGTATTTTCATGCAAGGCGAGGAATAAGCCGCCGCGAATAGCGAGCTATTTAAGAATGGTTATGACGAAGTCTTGCTTGAAAATACATGCCAAGTCGGACTCTGCGATTTAATCAGCGCTTCCCTGGCAGCGTTTTCATTCGCAAGGAAGGAGCGGCCTGTCCCACGGGCTAATCCTGAACCCATCAAACTACAATGTCGTGTTTCTTATATATTCGATATACTCATTATACTGCTTGGCAGCTTCGTAATCGTGGAGGGGGAAGCATTCGCTCGCCCAGCGCAGGAAGAGCCACAGACAACCGAAGAAAACGAGAAATTGCAGCATACGGTGAATGACGGAGTAGGACTTCCTGTTCTTCGGGATCCATTTCGGAGAGAGACAGTAGGCACTCCGATAGATCCATTTCGCGTAGAGCGCCGCGAAGGAGAGGGCGAGCGCGAGGAAAAAGAGGAGCAACAGCAGCGAGATGTGCGAGAGCACGATGCGCTCGAACCAGCGGCTGGTATTCGTCAGAGCGAAAAACATTTCTTTCGATGTCATCATGATCCCCATGAATTCGTAGTGCGTGAGGAAGATGAAGGCATTGAAGGTGAAGAAGCAGACGAGCGCGAGGCAGATCAGCGTTGCGAGCCGTTTGCCGACATAGACGCGGCTGATCACGTTCATCACGAAGAAGAGGAGGAGCAGGATCGCCATCGCGGTCAGAAAGTAGGGCGAGAGGTGATTGAAGGAGGCGTCCTTCATGCCGTTCACTGCGTGCGTCAGCACATAGGGGAAGATGAGGATCCATGAGAAGAAGGGAATGTATCCGATCCGCCAGAAGGGATGCAGAAGGCTGCGCCTTGTGACGAGCTCGGTCAGGAAGAAGAGCAGGCCGCATTCCGCAAAGCTGCGAAGGCAGCGGTACCACTCTGTGAGCCCCGTGATGCCGAGCGCGGCATAGTATAGATAGACAGGAAGGAGAAGGGCGAAGGTGAGCAGCAGGTAGAGAGCGATCTCTTTCGCGGAAATCGCCGCCCACCACAGCGAGAGCTTCTCATGCTCCTGCGCGAGGAAATTTTTCATAGGAATCTCCTTATCAGGAATGAGTTACTTCTATTAGTATAGAGGCCTTGCGGGATTTCAGCAAGAGGAATCAGGCTGAAGGGTTCAGGGGGAGTTTGTGGGGCGGCTTGTCCACTGATTGGGGATGAAAGCTTTGCTCGCCAGTTAGAAGTGAGGAGTTAGGAGTGAGGAGTGCTGGTGCGGCGCATAAAAATCAGAAGCGCCGCGAAGTATATATGGGGCGATGCTCGAAGGCAGTATTCAAGTCACAAGTCACAAGTCACTAGTCACTAGTCACTTGGGGCTCCCAATCCCTAATCCCTAGTCACCGGTCACTGTTTCCGAGATTCTCAAAAACCTGCGAAAAATCTTGAACAGTTCTTGAAAACAGTATATAATTAACTAGTTATTATGAATACATATATATAACGGCATCGCGGGGGCGGATCTTTGCATCGGGGGTATTTATCATTCTGACCGCAGGCGGGCAGTGTTTCCCCGGATTCTCTCCGACTTCTTGCCGTGATCTTTCTTTCTCGTGAAAGGTACTCATCGTGAATAGAAAACAGCACACCATCCAGAAACCGGTCACTTATAAAGGCAATGGCCTGCACTCCGGGCTGCCTGTGACCATGACCATGCATCCGGCCAAAGCCGGCACGGGCATCC
Source organism: uncultured Dialister sp. (assembly GCA_934178345.1). GTDB lineage: Bacteria > Bacillota > Negativicutes > Veillonellales > Dialisteraceae > Dialister. The sequence continues at coordinate 7,379 of CAKPQG010000021.1, forward strand.
TCTTCCGGAGAAGCGATCTTGCGGGCGCGCCGACAGTCGCTGCGAAGAGCCAGAATATCACCAATACCATGCGCGCAACTACGCTCGAGGACGGCGCGGCGAAAGTTTTCACCGTCGAGCATGTCCTCTCCGCACTCTTTGCGCTTCACATCGACAACTGCCTGATCGAGATGGACTCTGCCGAGCCGCCGGTCGGTGACGGCTCGTCCAAGACCTTTGTCGACATGGTGCTTGAAGCCGGCATCGAAGAGCAGGAAGAAACCATCCCGGTCCTCACGCTCGATCACAGCGTCGCTGTCTATGAGGGCGACAAGAAATTCATCGCGGCGCTCCCCTATGATGGCCTTCGCGTGACCTTCACCTCCATCAATCCGCATCCGCTCCTCGGCTGTCAGACGCTGGATGTGATCCTTGATGAAGAAAGCTATCGGAAAGAAATCTCTCCCGCCCGCACCATCGGCTTCACCTGGGAGCTCGAAGCCATGAGAAAGATGGGCCTTGGCAAAGGCGGCACGCTGGAAAATGCGGTCGTCTACTCCGAAGACAAATGTCTCTCGAAGCTCCGCTTCGAAGATGAACTGGTCCGTCACAAGATCCTGGATATCTTGGGCGACATTTCCCTCGTGGGCCCGCTGCAGGCGCACATCATCGCCGTCCTCGGCAGCCACAAGCTGAATGCCGAGCTGTCTGAAAAGCTGCAGGCACTGAAATAATGAGGAATGGTGATGCAGCACATCATTATCAGGAAGCATCGCGCATTTTTCCGGTGACCAGTCACTAGTCACTCCTAATCCCTAATCCCTAGCTACTAGTTACTTAAAATAGATTCCCATCCCCGTACATTTTCAAGGAGGAAACACTTATGGAACTCAACGTAGAAGAAATCATGGAAATCCTGCCGCATCGCTATCCGATGCTCCTGGTCGACAAGATCACTGAGCTTGTCCCGATGGACTATGCCATCGGCGTGAAGTCCGTCACCATGAATGAACCATTTTTCCAGGGGCATTTCCCGGGACATCCCGTCATGCCGGGCGCTCTCATCTGTGAAGCCATGGCGCAGGTCGGCGGCGTAGCGCTCCAGTATCCGGAAGAAAACAGAGGCCTCATCCCGATGTTCACCGGCATGGATCACGTCCGTTTCCGCTCTCCGGTTCTCCCCGGCGACCAGATGGTCACCAAGGCTGTCATCAAGAAGATCATCGGCCGCATGGGCAAAGTCCACTGCGAATGCTCGGTCGATGGCGTGCACAAGGCAGAAGCGGATTTCCTCTTCTACCTGCTCGATCCGAATGAAGGGCCGGAAGACAAGAAATAAGATGGCTGTCCGGGTCAGGGGTAGCCCCGGGGACGCGCCGTCCTTTGATTGGGGATGAAAGCTCTGCTCGAATGAGGAATTAGGAATGAGGAATGAAGGTGGCGGCTTTGCCGCGAATATATATGGGGCGATGCCCGAAAGTCGTATTCAAGTCACCAGTCACCAGTCGCTAGGCGCTACTAATCCCTAGCCACTAATCCCTAGCTACCAGTCACCAGTCACCCGTCACTAGTCACTAGTCACCAGTCACTAGTCACCAGTCACTAGTCACTCGAAGCTGCGGATCCCTGATCCTGATTTTTTCAAAATTCCAAAATGGTTAAAAATCGGCGAAATAGAGAGAGAATAATAATAAACGGCGATAGATCGCCGGATTTCGCTTGAGATGAAAGTATAATTTGACTGTTTGTGGGCGGATTATGTATTAAGAAAACTTAAACACGCCTTTGGGCGGTCAAGAAATCAGCGCAAGCTGTCATAAAGGGGAAAGAACAATGGAACTCAAAGTATTGAAAAACGAGGCACCGGATATCCATCCGTCAGCCGTTATTCATCCGAGCGCGATCATTCACAAGAATGTCGTCATCGGTGCTTATGCCTACATCGGAGAAAACTGCGAGATCGGCGAAGGCACCATCATCGGACCGCATGCTGTCATCGCGAAGAATGTCCGCATGGGTAAAGAAAATCACATTTATCCGCATGCGGTCATTGGAGAAGACCCGCAGGATCTGAAATTCGCAGACGAATACAGCACCGTCGTCATCGGCGATCACAATCTTCTCCGTGAATACGTCACCATTCACAGAGCGACCGGAGAAAACTGCGAGACACGCATCGGCTCTTACAATATGCTGCAGGCTTATACCCATGTCGCGCATAACTGCTGCTTTGGCGACCACATCGTCATGTCCTCCTTCTCGGGCGCGGCAGGTCATGTCACTGTCGAAGACCATGCGGTCATCGGCGGCATGAGCGGCCTTCACCAGTTCGTCAAGATCGGTGCCTGCGCCATGGTCGGCGGCATGTCCAAGATCGTGCAGGACGTCTGCCCTTATGTCATCGCAGATGGCAATCCAGCCCGCATCGTAGGGCTGAACAGCGTCGGCCTTTCCAGAAATGGCATCACACCGGAGAGCAAGAGCCTCCTCAAGAAGGCCTATCGCATCATTTTCCGCTCCGGCATGAAGCTCTCTGAAGCCATCGAAGAAATGGAGCAGGATTTCCCGTCCACACCGGAAGTAGAGCATCTCCTCCGCTTCCTGCGTAACTGTGAACGCGGACTCTGCCGTACCAGAGAAAGAGACAGATAAAAGGCAATCAAAAAACACCCGCAGCGTACCCCTTCGCTGCGGGTGTTTTTTGATTGCAATGAGAAATGGTGGCGGAAAAGCTGCGCTCCGTAACCTCGAAGTTTGAAGGCGGGGGTGAGTGGCCTAGGGATGAGGAGCCTCAAGTGACTAGTGACTGGTGACTAAGAGACTAGGAGACTAAGAGACTGGGAGACATCAGACTCCCGTATCGTCATTTCGAGCGCAAGCGAGAAATCTTTGTCATTCGCGGCTCAGCGGTCGATGTTTGAAACTCCTAAACGGGAAACCTGCTACCCGCTCACTTTCGGGCATCGTCCATATATATTTGCGGCGAAGCCGCCACCACCATTCCTAATTCCTCATTCCTAATTCCTCATTCGCGCAAAGCTTTCATTCATAATCAGTGGACGGAGCCGCCCAAGGGGCTAACCCTGAACCTGCTTATATTTTCCCGATCGCGACCGACACGACGCCTTCGGAGTAGGGAGCGATATCGTAAGGCTGATAGATGGCATAGACCACACGGTTCTTGCCGACGTAGAAATTGGTCGGGAGCTCTGTCACGGCATGGTCATCGAAGAGATGGATGTTCTTCTTCTTCGCGGTCACCTCGATGCACTGGTTCACATCATAGACCGTGAGGGCAGGGAGGATATCCTTCAGAGAGAGAAGGTCACCGGCGCTGTTCCATGTGAGCCCCTTGGCGTATGTCTCGCCATGCGCGGCGCCGGCGCGGAGCGTCTGGGAGATGAGGACGATGCTCGTGATGCCCTGCGTGTTGTTGATATAGTTGCCGATCATTCCTTCATGCCATGTCATCCAGCCGAGCGTCTTGCCATATTCATTCTCCTTGCGGAGAGACGCGGTGAAGTCAGCCTTCTCACGGCCGATGACGGCATTCACCTTGCCGGCATATTCCGCATTGTTGGCCTGCGAGAGGAGATAGGGCGTCTTCATCACCGCATGATCCGTATCGAAGGCATCCGTGCGGAAAGCGCCCGAGCGCTCCTGGGCGGATGTTCCCAGTCCCGGCCAGAGCGAAGCCTCCGCAGAAGGCATCGCGAAAAGAAGCGCACTCGTGAGCGCGAAGATGGAGAGATAATTTGTGAGTTTCATGGGAAAGCCCCCTTTCTTTTCTTCATTATAGCATAAAAGAAGAGGGTTGTCGGGTTCGGGGGTTCGGGGTTCAGGGGTGTGATGCCAGCTTCGTTGCAAAATATATAGTTGCGGCGGAGCCGCTATTCCATGAAATTTGAAAACAGAGATGAGTGGCTAGGGATTAGGAGTGACTGGTGACTAGTGACTGGGATTCTCCGACATCGTCATCCCGAGCGTAGCCGAGGGTCTCTGCTGCACTGCGGAATCAGCGTGCATGCGCAGAGGAAAAACGATGTCTTGGTGCTGCCTCACATCAGGCAATGAGCGTTCTGCCATAGAGATTTCTCGGCTACGCTCGAAATGACGATGGCGCGAAGCGCTATCAAAACTCCGCGACGCTTCATTATTTTTTGCGCCGCACCAACCCCTTTGACCCCGTAGAACCTATAGAACCTGCTGAATCTCTTTCGCAATGAAATCAAAGGGAAACTCGCCCGATGAGCTAACCCTGAACCCTGAACCCCGAACCCTGAACCCCTCGTTTATGCTACAATAAGGCAAAGACAACTGTATTTCTCCAAAGGAGGCCCCACTATGAATCCACGGGAACGGATCGAAGAGAGAGAATACGATGTCCTGTCGCCGCGCGCCTTTCATGTGAAAGAGGCGAAGCGGATGCATGCGGAGGCGAAGGATCCGCTCCGGACGGACTTTGCGCGGGATCGCGACCGCATCCTCCACAGCAATTCCTTCCGGCGGATGAAGCACAAGACGCAGGTCTACATCGCGCCGCAGGGCGATCACTATCGGACGCGAATGACACACACGCTCGAAGTCGCGCAGATCGGGCGGACGATGGCACGTGCGCTGTCCCTGAATGAAGACCTCGTGGAAGCGATCGCGCTCGGGCATGATCTCGGGCACACGCCCTTTGGTCATGTGGGAGAGCAGGCGCTACAGGAAATCTATGGCCACTTCGAGCACAATGAGCAGAGCGTCCGCATCGCGGAGAAACTCGAGCGGGACGGCGCGGGGCTGAATCTGACGCGCCCTGTGCTCGACGGCATGCTGAACCACTGCGGGCCGCTCCAAGCACACACGCTCGAAGGCAGCCTGATCAAGTATGCCGATCGCATCGCCTACCTCTGCCATGACTATGAGGATGCGGAGTCGATGGGTCTTATCACCGCAGCCGATGTGCCGGAAGAAATCCGCCGCCGCATCGGGACGACGCACTCCTCTATGATCACTGCGATGGTGACCGATGTCGTGGAGCATTCGATGCAGGATGAGACGGACGGCATCCATATGTGCGAGGAGGGTGACAGGATCCTTTTGGACTTCAGGAAATTCATGTTCCGCGCCGTCTATATGTCGGACAATCTCATCCCCGATCGCAATCGCGGAAGCCATGTGGTGAAGATGCTCTTTTCCTACTACACGGAGAGGGATAAATCAGGGGCCTTCTACGACCGTCTCCCCGAGAAACAGCTCCGCCTCGCCGAGGGCGACATCCCCCGTGCGGCCGTAGACTACATTTCAGGGCTCACCGATAATTTCGCCATCAATCTGTATGAGGACATCTTCGTGCCAAGGTATTGGACATTTAAAAAGGGCTAAGTTTGAAAGCAGGGATTAGGGATTAGTGGCTAGGGATTAGGGGGTTCGAGTGATTGGGTGATTAAGAGACTAAGAGACTAAGAGACTAAGAGACTAAGAGACTGAGAGACTGAGAGACTAAGAGACTGAGAGACTGAGAGACTAGAATCCATCCTCTTCCCCGTTTGACAGTCCGCTTCTTTTGCGATAAAATGTTTTCTATACATTTAAATCTATCGATAACAGGCGACGGATAGAGACGGCGCACGTGGACGGGAAGAAAAGGGGTTTGTTATGGAATTTCAGCCAAGTTACAAAGAGTTTGCACTGATTTTTAAAGCGCTCTCTGATGAGACGCGACTGCGGGTGATCGATATGCTGTCATGCCGCGAGATGTCTGCCTGCGACATTCTTTCGAATTTCACGCTGTCGCAGTCGACGCTGTCTTATCACATGAAAATCCTGATCGAGTCCGGCGTGGTGAATGCGCGCCGTGAGGGCCTCTGGACGAAGTATCGGATCAATGACGAGACGTTCAACAAGTTGATGGACTTCCTGCCTGAGCTGTACAAGCTGAAAGACAAATGCATCTGCCAGCAGATCAAGTACTGCAAGGCGGAAGCACCGGAGGAAGGGAAAGACGTATTTGGTAACTAAAAGACGCGCCGCTAAGCGGCGCGCTTTTTTGATTATTCTTGGTCAATGACATTTCATATGATATACTAGGCTCGTCACACTGCAAACCCCTAGACATGCAATTTGCGTGACAGAAGGGAGGTGCACTATGAGCGTATTGGAAACATTCATTCTCTCGGTCGTAGCAAGTGTAGTTGCATACTACATCTGCAAATGGCTTGATCGGTAAAGAGACAGCGTGTGATAAGCCTGAAGCTTAGTCTTGTGCTTTGAACAAGAAGACCCCCCACGAGCCCTAGTCATCTCGTGGGGGGTCATTCTTTTGTGCACTATGAGGTATTGGAAACCTTTCTGCAAAATTATTGTAGCATGATGGAAATGCAGGGTCAAGGGGGATTTTCTGGGAAACGCCTCTCCAAAATCCATGGCGTTTACGGATAGGTTAAACAGTTTCTGAAGGTTCAAAAAGTTCACAGGTTTCTCATCTTTCGTACATACCGTATATCCTAAAACTCCGCGGCGCTTCCATATTTTTATGCGCCGCACCTTCCCCGCCATCCCCTCAGAACCTATAGAACCTGCTGAACCTCTTTCGCCCGCAATCAAAGGGTGATGCGCTCCACGGGCTACCTTCCACTATCTTTTTCCCTCGCGGCATTTATTTCATGCTATAATAAAGACTTATAGCACCCATGAAAGGGAAAACACCGATAGATATTGATTAAATTGCACTTTTAGGTATAGCCGAAAACTTAAATACCCCCATTCATACCCCCATTTGAATTTCTAATAATTCAGAAGTGTGACAGTATCGAGATTCTAGGCGCCGATTTTGAGAGGCGCATAATTACCGCCTTGCTTTTCTAGTTAAAATCTAATAATTCATACCTAATATTGACATGATGTAGAGTTATCGGGAAAGTTGATGATAGGGTTCTAAGACCATGCCGCCGGAAAGACTGGCGGCCTTTTTGATGGAATCAGGCGACCAGGCGCAAACAGGCGCGAGCAGGAACACCGCGACGGCATCCTACAGCGGAATGGTATAATGAAGCCAGTTTACAAGGATGGAGGCGAGCCGTGGATCAGGAAGCAGTCAAGGACTTTTTACGGGATACCAGGGAAAAGCGGCTGGCGATAGCGGCGGCGAAAGAGAGGATGGAACGGACGGGGCAGGATGTTGAGACCATCAAGAGCGTTCGCATGGATACGAAGGTGCAGACGAATCACCAATTCGATTTAGCGGAATTTGTGGAGCGGCTGGAAGAAGCGAAGCTGGCCTATTTGAAAAGCTATGAGGCGTGGATCACAAGGGCGGGGGTGGTTTATCGCATCCTAGACGCTGCAGGGTGTCATGCTGAATTGTGGACTACCATTTCCCGAAGATACTTGTGGGCGCGGCCGTGGGATGACGTGGCGAAGGCAGTAGGGGTGAGCAGGCGCATGGCGAACACGTATGAGAGACGGGCGATCGAGCGGATAGCTATGAGCGAGGCGGCCGGGGAGATCATTACAAGGGGAGTGCGCGGCGCTGCATGATCTTGTGAGTATCCCGAGGGCGACTTCCTAGAGAGGCTGCGCGGGTGGAATAAATAGAATAGTAGGCAGCAGAAAAGCCGCCGGAGCGTTCAGGTGAGAACGTTTTCCGGCGGCTTTTTAGTGTGTGTGAGAAACAGTCTATTAACTTATTCCTTTTTCTTTTCTCTCATTAAATCATCCATTTTTTTGCTGTGAGTTTGGACTGCCTTAATAATCTCACTTTCATCCTTAAAAAGTAGCGGCGTTTCTACCCATATTGTTTCCAGGCATTTCAGCGCCTTCATTTGCACACTTGGCGGTAAATCGAACGTGCTAGCTATAGCCTTAAGTCCGTTTCTGATTTCTGCAGAATACCAAAGATATTTAGGATTGAACCCGCAGTTTGGGTCACTAAATTTAACAAAAATGTTAAAAGAATTTGGAGCAGGTAACCCGTCTTTTGAATCTAGTTTTACTTCAAAAGTTTTAACCATACTAGAGCGAAGCAAGGCCGCCACGTTCTGCAAAAGGCTTTTTGCTGTGGGTGCTGCGTCATTCGTATTAACTGTATCGTCCGTAACCTGCTTTTTACCCGTTAGTATGTATTCAATCGGCATTTGGGTGAAGTCTGCGAGTGCTGCAATATCATCTAGGGTAACTGTTTTACCCTGCCGCAACTGGCAAATTTTATTTTTCTTTGAACCATCTTGAATATCCCTATCCCCATAAATTCGGTTATAGAGTTCAACGTCATTTTTACCATCATCCTTGCAATTCTGGACTATGCCAGCAACGCGATCCCTTATAGCATCGGCAAGATCGGTATTCGAGACTTTCAATGCATTTTTACCCATAATAGCCCCCTAAATATTATTTTCTATCTTTTAAGACATGACGAAACAGAGAAAAATCATGCTTTCTCCGAGATTATCATATTTGTCTTTTCTTGCTAGCATGATTGTAGCACGAAACGCCGTACAAGTCACGTGGACGCACGAAGGCGAAGCCCGACACCATGGATAGCTAGCAGTCAGGGCGAGGCGCTGCGAGCATAAGCATTAGTGTTCGAGGCCTCTATAGGCAGAAAGGGAATAGAAATGGACAAGTTCAATGGTAAACGTCTCTTGTCTCTCAAAGAATTTGAGGAATACGTAGGATTGGGAAAAACGCTGGGGATCCCGTGGGCTAAGAAGATCGGAGCGGTGAAGCATATCGGGCGCCGCCTTCTGTTTGATCGTGTGGTGATCGATCGTGCTATCGATGATTTGCCCGCATCTACGGATCAGGAATAGGGGTGGCGGCCATGATCGAGGAATATCTGGAAAAGCGCGAAGCCCGCGGGCAGGAATGCACCATCAGTATGAAAGAGCTGATCTTCGCATTCGCGGCCAGCGAGAGAGCCATTAAAAAGATGGTGGCCAGGGAGAGAGCCGCCGGAGCGTTGATTTGTTCCACCACGGTAAACGGGGGTGGCTACTACTTACCCGCTACTGTGGATGAAGTGAGAGAGCAGCGCGACCGTATGGAAAAGGGAATCAAGGCGCGTGCCATTGTGCTGCGTCCGTTCCGGCGGTATCTGCAAGAATTGGATCAGGAAAAGAAGGTGAAAGTATGAATCATCTGATCGGGGCGTTGAAGCCCTTCCCCTACTGGGTATGCCGAGGCAGCGACAAGCGGCCTTGCGTGGCAAGATGGTATCAGTCCGGCGAAAAGCCCGTGGGGGCAAGTCCTAGCGATCCAAAGAAGAGCGGGCGATCCTATGGCGTTGCTGCAAAGGTAGCGGCAAAGGTGGAAGCGTTCAATGGTATCGGCTTTATTTTGGAAAAGTCACTGGGAATTGTGTGCATTGATCTTGATCACTGTATTGACGATCAGGGGAATGTAACACCATTTGCGGCTGGCATCCTAAAGACCATTGACCATTCCGGCGGGACGTATGTAGAGTATTCGCCCTCTCACACTGGACTTCATATTTGGGGCTATGGGGAGCTTCCTAGTGGGAAGGAAAGCGGCATCAGGGCGAAGCGTAGAGCCGAAGGCGTGGATATTGAAATATACCAGGATAAACGTTATATGACCGTGACAGGCGAGCCGTATGGCGGGCGCGATGTTCCTTTGGGGCATGTGCAAGAAGCGATCGACGGCATTATAAAGGAATATGACCTAGAGGAGAAGCCCGCCCGCCATCGAGGCATTCGCACAATGCTGCGCGGTGTCGAGCCGGATGATGACCAGCTAATAGAAAAGATACGTATATCGAGCCAGGCTGCACTCTTTTCTAGCCTTTTTGATCGTGGGGAGATAGCCCCATATGGCGACGATCATAGCCGGGCAGACTTTGCCCTGCTGGGGATCCTGCGATGGTGGACGAATGGCAATGAAACACAAATGGAAAGAATCTTCCTTCGTTCCAAATTGGCCGAAGATATTGCCCGAAAAAAGCGACATGAAGAAGATTATCTCATGAGAAGTATTCAAAAAGTTATGAAGGAATGGGACGGCGAGGGCTACCGACCTATCGTCATCAAGATCCCCCGGCTGTGAAGGAAGGTGAGAAGATGAGTGAGAATCAAGTGGAAATGATCGACGATGAAGCCTTGACGGATCACGCCTGCGCGGAAAGACTAATGAAGTTGTACGGTGAACAGTATATTCATTATTGTGATGACACGAAACGCTGGGTGGAGTACGACGGTACGAAATGGACACAAGTGGAAAAGGCGACCATTGCCAGCAAATACGCGAATGCTTCAATCAAAAGCCTCAGGCAGCAGCTGGCGAAGCAGATGAGCGAAGGATCTAGCGACAATGTAGACGTTGCCGCCGTGATTAAAAGCTATCTTAAGAAGTTTAGTGCAAAGAGAAACGCGCGTCCTTTGTTCGATATGGTACGGCTGGCGGAGGGGATGAACCCATGGAAGATGGGCGACTTCGATCAAATACCGTATTTGTGGAATTGCAAAAATGGAGTGTTGGACTTGAAAACGGGGAAGCTGCAGCCGCATGACCCCGCATTCAAGATCACCAAAATCAGCAATGCCGCATTTATTGACGGATACAGTACCCCCGATTGTCTTTGGTTACGATTTATCGAATCTGTATTTCCTAACCCCGACACAAGGGAATTTGTACAGCGGTTAATGGGGGCGGCCATGGCCGGTAATCCGAAAGCGTTAGAAAAATTCGTTTTCTTTCTGGGTGATGGAAGTAACGGGAAAAGTATTTTCATGGGGGCTATATTCGACAATGCGGGCGATTATGCCGTATCTGTAAAATCTGAAATTTACGTAAAAGGGAAGCGGCAAGATAAAGGCCGGGCGAATCCGAATCAAGCGAGCTTGCGCGGTGCGCGTTTTGCCTTTAGTGATGAGATCGACGAAGAGGGGCAAATAGATGAGCAGGAAGTCAAGGCGCTAAGTGGTTCCTTTGCGATAACTGCACGATATTTGGGGCAGAACAATATCACGTTTCCCCCTACTCATACGAGTTTTGTCTGCGTGAATGATATGCCAGGAATCAATAGCACAAAGGGGATTGCGTTGACCAGGCGATTTAAGGTGATACCGTTTACACAAACTTTTAGTGAGGAGGATGGAACGGCCGACCCCAATTTGGCGAATCAACTAAGGGAAGAGCAGGCCTTGAGCGACGGCCTTTATTGGTTGTTCGATGGGTGTCGCAAATGGCTGAAATGTGGGTTGAATGAAGCGCCCGAAGTGAAGGCAGCCACGAATAAATATTTCATGGACTACGATTATATCGGCGCATTCCTGCATGAGTGCTGTATCTTTGGCGAAAATCTGAAAATTCATCAGGCTGATTTATACAGTGCATTCAATACTTTTTGTCTGAATGAGTACGGACAAACTGAAATAGAATCTCGCAAGAGTTTCAATAGTGCGATGAAAAAGAGATATGAGAACAGGCGGCGATATTACCGCGGAATCAGCATAGATCCGGCAAAGACCGAACAAGGAAACGCCGAAGCGCCTTTAAAGGGCTGGCATGCTTTACGCTAAAACGTACACAATGTGCGCCTTTTCAGTGGTTTGGCACACGCCCCTATATATATCTATCTATACTACTCTTTACTAAAATGCTGAAATAGTGGTCATTGTGTACATTTTGCAGGGGGAGCATTGACCAGTACCCCGCCGGAAGGGACTAGGAGGGTAACAAAAGACAACATTTTTCCCCTTCTGTCACCAGTGGCCAGCAGGAAGCAGGGACGAAGAGATCAGCACCCCGCTGGAAAGACGTCGAAGAGTATTACAAAAGGTTACATTTTCCCATTGCCTCTCATTGTGGCCATCGAGAACGGGCTGGAGGGGCGGGGGTATGTTTCAGAATTTGCAATCCCATACCGTCGTATCGGCGGGGAGTTTTCCTTTTTTCTTAACTAAACAAATGTTTTTATAAAAGACGCTGCAAGCTATGCAGCATCGAGGCCGGGGAGGTGCTGGCGATGGAAATCAAGCAATAGAAAAGCCCGGCGACGTGGGCGCGTCAACCGGGCAGGGGCGGCCGTGCGAGGGTAAGCGCTGCGGCCATCCTTATTATAGCATGAACCAACAACAGGCTATGAGCATGACCTTGTGGCCATTCATCAGAAAGGTATAGAAACAATGAAACAGAAGGAAACAGTATTTACCAAGTTGGCCAATGTGATACAGAAGGCGGCCGATGAGCTGGAGAAGGTGGATCCGAATTATTTCATGCTATTGCACATGCTGGGAGGCGAGGCTGTACAAGAGGTGAACCCCGCAACGGGTGAGGCTGCTATCGTCTATCCTTTGGATCGGCCAGCAAAGCAGCGTGAAGAGCTGCTAAAAGTGGCTAAGGCTGCCTATGCGATGGGACTGGCGGCGCGCTACACCTGTAGCGGCGAGGACGTTATCAAGAAGCTGGAGCGAGAGGCTGGCAAATTGAGCCGTGAGGCCATGGCTACGGCCAAATGGTAAAATGGTACGGCCGCGAAGTATGAAGCCCTGTAAAACGAAATTGGGGCATGCTATGTCAATCTCCGAACCTTCCGGTGGATGATGGGCATAAGAGAAAAAGATCAGGCGGGCGCGGGGATCCATGTCCGCCTGCTGTGCTTGTGGGCGTCCAGTCAGGGGCAAGATCCTGTGGCTATAGATACCATCTCAAAATTAAACAAGAATATTTCTATAACGGCAATTAGCACCAGGAGTTAATAGCAGGTATCAAAAAGCAGGGAATTTTCCGTTTAATCAGATAAAAGAAGAGGCGCGGAGAAGGCGATAAATCGGGCGTTTAAATCGGCCAAGATTTCTTACCAGCTACCATAGACCGCGCCCCCGCTTGTGTCTATCATGAAAGTCAGAAACCCGGCAATGGTTGACCGGGTAGAAAGAAAAGGTGGACGGATGGAAAGAAAAAGAAAGCTAATCCCGTTAGATGAAAGTCAGAAGGGTGTCAGTGAAATGCTTTTTGCGGAATCGTTACCCGTAAACCCTCGCTATGAGATGACGCTAAGCCAGGTGGGCGCGCTGGGTGATTTCATCAGCACAAACAATGAAGCAGGGATCGATCCCCTATTCAAGGCTATTCGCTATGCTTTCAAGCTGGGCTATATGAAAGGGCACAACGCTGCGAAGGCGGAGGCACGCATGAAGCAGAAAGAAATGGTGTATGGCGTTGATGATGAAGAGGAAAGTATTGAAGTGTGACGCCGATGAAGGGATAATTTTCTGTGACTTTTATCACACGGGTTAATTTTAAGGGCATAGAGGAATACCAAAGGTGGGCGGCGGACGCGGCAGAAACTAAATGAACGCGTTCTATTGCTGTTTTTAAAGAAAGGGGCTATCGATTATGGGTAAACCGAATGCAGGCATGCGGAAGAGGCCAAATGGAGGGTATGAGTACCGTTTTTACATTGACGGCAAGAGGTATTCCGTCGGGGGCGAGACTACAGAAGAATGTAAGAAGAAGGCTAGGGAAAAGACTGCGCGAATCATGGAGGGGCTACCCGTTGATAATGACCAGTTGACGCTAAACCAATATTTCAAGGAATGGATTAAGCAGAAAGAGAGAAGCGTAAAGGCTGCAACGATATTGAGCTATACGACAATGTATAGAAATCATATCGCCCCCGCATTAGGCAGGGGCAAAATAGCGACATTGCAAAGGCGAAGTGTTGTGGCCATGTTGGAGAATATTGCGGACACGGTAGGAATACGGACGGCAAACTATACCCGCGTTATCCTTACGGGTATTTTAAATGGAGCAATACGCGATGAAATTATTTCTCGAAATGTGGCGGCGAGCATCCAGGCATTCAAAGCTACCACCCCGCCAGCGAGGGAGACGATACACCGGGAATTGAATGAGGAAGAGCTGCGAGCCTTCTTCTCATTGGTGAAAAATTCCATCTACTACAATGCTTTTAGGTTTATGCTTTATACTGGCGTCCGTGTCGGGGAGTGTTTGGCGCTGCAATGGCACGACGTCGACTTTCTGCGGGGACTTATTCATATCAGAAAGACCATCACACGGACAAAAGAAGGGAAAACAATTTTGGGGAATAGCCCGAAGACAAGAAAATCGAAACGGGATATACCAATGAATGAAGCCGTCCGAACCGTGCTTTCTGAACAGCTGGATCTACATAAAAGCATTCATGGAAGCATAGAATTTTGCGGGTTTATCTTCCCTAATGAAAAGTGGGAAATGGCGTCTTCGTCAGCGGTGCGAGGTGCGTTAACGCGTAGTATCCAAAAGGGGGTGCGGATGACGCCGCCGATTATCATAGAGCCTTTTGGGGTTCACGCCTTCCGGGATACGTTTGCGAGTAGAGCCGTGCGAGCAGGCATCCCGCCGAACACCCTAAAGGAAATTTTAGGACATTCGTCGCTGGCTATGACCATGGATCTCTATGCACACGTGAGCCAGCAAGATAAAATGGAGAGCATGAAAAAAATGCTCGCAATTGACTTTTAAAATAGAACATTTCCAGGCCGCCGATCTGTGCGGCCTTTTCTTTTTGACTGTTTTACCCCCATTTATACCCCTATTCATGTTAAACATTAGAAAAGTATGAAAAAGATACGCGGCGGATAATGGCAAACGTCTACGGCTGAAATGTTCGGTAACTACAGGGGAAACGGCGCTTTTTTGAATAGCCGCCAATAGCCGTTATGGACATGACGGACAATTCCCTTTATAATAAAGACACATCGTTCAATAGTGTTTTCCCAGGAGGTAGAAAAGAAGATGGACGACGGCCACATATGGCTTGAACTGATTATCATTATCCTGCTTGTTTTAGGCAATGCGGTATGTTCTCTGGCGGAGATCGCCATCGTCGGAGCGCGCAAGACGAAGCTGCAGGAGCTCATCGACGAGGGCAATAAGAGCGCGGTGTATGCGCTGCGCCTTGCCGAGGAGAAGGAAGAGCTTTTTGCGACCATTCAGGTGGGTATCACCACCATCAGCATCATCACGGGTATGTTTTCAGGGGCGTCGCTGGCGGGGCCTTTGGCGGGTGAGATGGAGAAGATTTCCTTCCTCGCTCCGTATGCGCGTGAGGTCAGCATGGTGACGGTGATGGTACTGGTCACCTATTTCTCGCTCATCATCGGCGAGCTGGCACCGAAGTGGATCGCCATCGCGGTGCCGGAGAAGGCGGCGTGCGTCATCGCGCGTCCGATGATCATCATGGCGACGGTATGCCGGCCGCTGGTGTGGTTTTCCACATGGTCGACGAAGATCGTGGTCGGATTCCTTGGCGTGAAGATGGGCGGCGAGCAGCCGGTGTCGGAGGAGGAAATCAAGGTTCTTCTGCAGCAGGGGGCGCGCCTTGGCACTTTCGATAAGGAAGAGCCTGAGATCATTGATAATGTTTTTGAGCTGAATGACCGCACGGCATCAGACTGCATGACGGCGCGTCCGCAGCTTGACTGGCTGGATCTGGAGGATGAAGAGAAGAAGATCTGGGCGGATATGATGGAGTCATCCCACTTCCGCCTGCCGGTCGGCAAGGGTTCGCTGGATGATTTCAAAGGCCTTGCGGATGTGTCCGAGATCCTGATCGATCAGCACAAGCATCCGGGCAAGCCTTTGAAGGCGTCGGTCATGGATACGATCCATCAGCCGCTTTTCATCCCGGAGACGCTCATCCTGACGAAGCTCCTGCAGCTCTTCCGCACGCGCGGGGTGCATGAGGCGATCGTCATCGATGAGTACGGGACGCTGTCCGGCCTCGTGACGCTGCATGATGTCTTGGAGGAGATCGTAGGGGATATGCCCGGAGACAAAGAGGATATCCTGGAAGAGCAGAATAAATTCATCCGCCGCGGCGAGCATGCCTGGTTGGTGGAGGGGCTGTGCTCCATTGATGATTTCCGCGAGCATTTCCATATCGAGGGAGAGCTGCCCGGAGAGAAAGAAGCCTACTACAAGACGCTTGGTGGTTTCCTCACCTACCTTCTGGGCTACATCCCGAAGGAAACAGAGAAGGTCACCTATGGGCGCTTCACCTTTGAAATCGTAGACTGCGACAACAGGCGCATTGACAAGGTATTGGTGACGGAAGGCACGGCTTCCGCAAAGGAGTAAAAAATGGAGACAAAGAACTGGAAGGAAACTCTCGCGGCCATGAGCTGGCGGATCGATGAAGACCGCGCATTCCTGCAGAGCTACATGCTGGATCCGAGCCTGGATAACCGTCCGGCGGAGGAAGAACGTCTGAAGGATATCATCGCTCTTGCAGGCGAGATGGAAGAGATCCTGACCGACCTGATCGAAAAAGGCGGCGAAGCAGCCGTCTCTCTGGATACGGATGAGGGCGATATCAATATCGAGTACAAGACCCATACGCTGGGGCGGCCCGATGGCGAAGATAATATCGATGGCGACTGGGAGATTTCTGAAGAAGAGATGCATCCCGCCGGCGAAGAGCTGACGCTTCCGGAGGAGGAAAAGCTCATCTCCGCCAAGGTCAAGAAGTGCAAGAAGCACAAAAAAGGCAAGAAGGATAAGAAAAAGAAGAAAAATAAAAAGTAAGGACAAAGGGGGACTTGGCTGGGGCTGGGTCCCCTTTTGTGGTTTAGAGGGGAGGGTTAGCCCGTGGGCACAATGCTATTAAGTTAAGGAAATTGTTAGCGCCGTAACGACTTGCTTCCCCCTTCGGGGGAAGTGCCGAAGGCAATAGGGGCATGCCAGCGGGCCATCAAACAATGTTGGATATACCGTAGTGCTGCCCCTCAGCTCCCCCGATGGGGAGCCAAGAACGTTCTGCTGCTTAACTTAATACCATTACCCGTGGGCGGGGTGCCCTTTCGGGGATGAAAGCTTCGCATAAATTAGGAATTAGGAATGAGGAATTAGGAATGAAGGTGGCGGCTTCGCCGCAGAGTATAAATAGGGCGATGCCCGAAGGCGGTATTCAAGTCACTAGTCACTAGTCACCAGTCACTAGTCACTCCTAATCCCCAATCCCCAATCCCTAGCTACTCATCCCCAGTCACCAAAGAAGGAGGCCAAACAATGAGAAACTATCACTATGCCGAAGTGGGCGAGGTCATGTATCATACCGGTCTTACGAAGGAACATCTGGCGGGCGCGCGGTATGCGGTCGTGCCCGGCGATCCGGGGCGGGTGCCGGGGCTGGCGAAGGCGCTGGATCCGTTCGCTGTCTTTCTCACTTCGCATCGCGACTATACGAGCTGGCTGGCCCGCGTCTCCGGTGAGCCGGTGCTTGTCATGTCGACGGGGATGGGCGGGCCGTGCATGAGCTTTGCGGTGGAAGAGCTGGCGCGTCTCGGGGTCACGACCTTTCTCCGCGTGGGGACGACGGGCTCCATTCAGGAGGGACTTGAGCTCGGCGATCTGGTGATCAATCGGGCTTCGGTGCGCCGCGATGGCGCCTCGAAGGCATATGCACCCGCGGAGTATCCGGCTGCGGCGGATATGACGGTGACACTGGCGCTCATGAAAGCCGCAGAAAGTCTCAAGGTGCCGCATCAGGTCGGCGTCTCTATCTCGACCGATTCCTTCTGGCCGGGGCAGGAGCGCTACGACAGCTTCTCCGGTTATGTCAGGACATCGTATCAGGGGCTTCTCTCTGATTTTCAGGCGATGGGATGCACGAATTTTGAGATGGAGAATGCGACGCTCTTCACGCTGGCGAGTGTCATGGGCCTTCGCGCCGGCTCTGTCTGCGGTGTCGTGGCGAAACGGACAGAGAGCGAATCCATCGCACCGCCAGAGGTGTATGCGCTTGCCGAAGAGCGTTTCCAAAAGACAGTGAGACGAGCCCTCGAGATGCTGATCGGGCATTTCATGGTGACGATGTAAAAAACGCCGACATGCGGTTTTGTGCATGCCGGCGTTTTTGTGTGGGGAAATGGGGGGGATGGGTTCAGCGGGTTCAATGGGTTCAAAGGGGAAGGGGCGGCGCGAAAAATAAGAAAGCGCCGCGAGAATTTGAATAAGACTTTACAACAAGCGATGGTTTCCTATGTTATACTATGCATGTCACACTGCAACTCTTCGAAGCGCAAATTTGCGTGGCAGAAGGGAGGTGCCTCATGAGTATGTTGGAAACATTTTTGGTCTCGGTCGCAGCGAGCGTGGTTGCTTACTACATTTGCAAATGGCTTGACCGGTAAAAGATGTAGTGGAGACAAGCCTGAAGCTTATTCTTGTGCTTAGAACAAGAAGAGCCCCCACAGTACGGTCGCAGGTCTGTGGGGGCTCTCTTTTTGGTGCGTCATGAGTTGTTGGATTCTCTCTTCGCAACTTTATTGTAGCACGAGAGATGGAGCGGGTCAAGGCAAGTGTACTGATGATGGGTCATGGCGTAAGAGCGCATGTTTCCCGGGCTGCCAGTCCCGAATTTCCGGTCTTTCATTCCTACTTTGAGGGTTAGCCTGTGGGGCGGCTCGTCCACTGATTGTGGCTGAAAGCTTTGCACGAATTAGGAATTAGGAATTAGGAATTAGGAATGAAGGTGGCGGCTTCGCCGAGATCCTTCGACTCAGGTCGCAGCTGTTCTGGCATTCGTTATCTCACATACGACGTTTCTCGCCGCTCAGGATGACGAAACGGGGCGATGCCCGAAGGCCGGAGGATAGAAGTCAGATGTCTGATGTCTCCTAGTCTAATCCCTAATCCCTAATCCCTAATCCCTAGTCACCAGTCACCAGTCACCCGTCCCCCGTCACCCGTCACTTCTATCTCACATACTTCCGTATCGTATCAAGCATGACCTGCGTATGAAGCGGCTTGGTGAGATGTTCATTCATGCCGCTTTTATGGCTCTTTTCGATGTCGTCCTGAAAGGCATTCGCGGTCATGGCGAAGATGGGGATGACCGCAGCATCACGGCGGGGGAGGCTGCGGATCTGCCGGCTCGCCTCATAGCCGTCCATGACCGGCATCATGATATCCATGAGAATGAGGTCATAGTAGCCAAGGGGCGATTCGCGGAAGGCTTTGACGGCTTCGACGCCATTTTCACAGGAGGTGATTTCCATGCCTTCTTTTTCGAGGAGGAAGACTGCGATCTCGCGGTTCAGCTCATTGTCTTCGACGAGGAGGACGTGAAGACCGGCGAGGGAGACGGGGCTCTTGGCCGCTTTTTCCTCTTCCTGCGGCGCATGGTCGATGGTGAAGGGGACGGTGAGGCTGAAGCGGCTGCCGACACCTTCCTGACTTTCAAGGGCGATGGTGCCTCCCATTTTTGAGACGAACTCCTTCACGATGGAAAGGCCGAGACCGGTCCCCATGTAGCGGGTGCGGGCTGTATTCGACTCCTGCGTGAAGGGCTCGAAGGCGCGTTTCTGAAAATCTTCACTCATACCGATGCCGGTGTCGGCGCAGGTCAGCGTGAAGTAGGCCGTATCCCCCTTGATTTCGATCTTGTCGCAGGAGAAATCAATGCGTCCGCCGCGGCGGTTGTACTTCAAAGCATTGCCGGCAAGGTTCAAGAGGACGCGGCGAAGGAAGGTGGGGGAGCCGATGACGCGGCGGACCGGGAAGGGGGGATTCTTCGCGTGGGTGGTGACGCCATAGGCTGGAGCCTGTATTTCGGCCAGATGATTCACTTCCATGAGGAGCTTCCAAATGTCGAAGGGGACACTTTCCGGCTCGAGCCTGCCGGACTCGAGCTTGTTCATGTCGAGGATGTCATTCACCATAGCGAGGAGCATGTTGGCGGCTTCGTGGATTTTATGACGGCAGTCCCGCAACTTCTCGATGTCAGCGGGATGGCTATCGGCTATTTCTATCATGCCGAGGATGCCATTGATCGGGGTGCGGATGTCGTGGCTCATGCGGCGGAGGAAATCCGTCTTCGCCTGGCTGGCGATCTGGGCTTCGCGGGCGCTCTTTCGGAGCTCTTCCTGATAGCTGAGCTCTTTCTGCCGGATTTCGTCGATGTCTTGCATGGCGTAGAGGAGGGTCGCGACGCTTCCATCTGGATGTCTTTGCTTCACGATGAAGCGGCCCAGGTACCAGAGGCCGTCTGCATTCATGTATGGTTCAGAGAGTGTGTCTTTTTCACGAAGGCGGTCGGAGAGGGTGGATGGTTCGAGAAAGGCGCTCATGGATGCCTGGTGTTCGGGGGTGACGAAGGCGTTTACGGCGATGGGAACACTTCTGCTCAAGCATCCCTCGCTGCCGATCACATGCTGGAAATCCTGATTGGACGTGATTTTCATATAAGTGTCTTTATCCAGATCGAAGAAGTAGATGGCGTGGTAGATTTTCCCGATCGTGCTGATGAGCTCTTTACGGAACTGCAGCCGGCTTTTCGCTTTTTCTTTTTCTTTATTGCGACATTTTTCTCGAAGGACGAGGTCATCGATGGAGCGGATGCCGATCGCGATCTTGTGCTGGTCATCTTCGACAGAGTGGAGCGGGGCAATTTGTACTTCAAAGTAGCGCAGACCGTCAGCATCGGGGATGGTTTCTACGCGGTAGTGCAGGATTTTCTCTTCGGAAAGCGCGGCAAGGAGGTGTTTCCTGTCGAAAAAAGAAAGGAAATCCGGCGCAGAGGCATGGACGATGTACTCGTCATAGGCTTGGCGGACCCACTCGCTGAAGACGCCGGAGGTGCCGGTCGGACGGCGGGGCACTCCTTTGATCGTCTCGATGGTGTCCTTGGTGAGATTGCAGCGGAAAAGCGAGCGGTAGTCTGAGGCGAGGGTATCGACCAGGTAGGTCTCGTGCTTCAGGGAAATGAGCTGCTCTTCGAGCCGGGCGCGGCTTTCGCGCAGCGTTTCCTGGGCATCGAGATGCGAGCGGATGCAGCCCAAATGGCCGCTGATGACTTGCAACATCTTGGAAGCGATGTCATAAATGGCGTGGTCAGGATTGTCAAGGCCGATGAATCCGATGAATTTCCCTGTGGCAAAGATAGGAAGCACAGCGACGCTGTGAATGTCCTGCGCATGCAGGATGTCATACTCCGCGGGCATGGTGTCCTTGACTGTCTCCAGATCCCAGATGCTGATGGCTTTTCCGCGCCGGAGCGTGCCATCCCAGTACGGGATGAGGGCGGCGGGGACATGCTGCAGGTTTTCGATCTGCGGGGTGACTCCATCCTGACACCATTCGTAGGTATTCCGGTAGTAGCACTCTTCCTCTTCGTGAATGCTGAAAATGTAGGCACGATCCGAGCGCGTGATCTGCCCGATGTTTCCGAGAAGGGAGGGAATGCGGGCATCGTAGGTAGCGCGGTCGGAAATCTGGTCTAAGGCCAACAGCTGGGAGAATATCATCTCCATGTGAGCCTCGCGCAAAAGGCTCTGCGGTGTATCGGGGGTAGATGACAAAGGGAATGACCTCCTTCCGTCTGAAGTTTACCGAACTTTTTGTCTTTTAGAATTTTTTTATATTATAGCATGAGACGCTAAAGAAATTAAGAGCGGAGAGGATTCAGGGTTAGCCTGTGGGGCGTGCCGCCCCCCCCTTGATTATTTGCGAAAGAGGGAAAGCGGGTTCTACAGGTTCAGAGGGTTCAGAGGGGGTGGTGCGGCGCATAAAAACAGGGAAGCGCCGCGGGGGTTTGAAGATATGGTATTCACGAATGAAATCAGCCCCGTATCGTCATTTCGAGCGAAGCGAGAAATCTTTCTTGCAGACCGATAAACGATGCGTGTGTGAAAGCAGGGATGTTTAGTAGCTAGGGATTAGTAGCCTCGAGTGACTAGTGACTGGTGACTAGTGACTGGTAGCTAGGGATTAGTGGCTAGGGATTAGGGATTAGAAGCAAGCGGTGATTGAAGTAGCGCATTTAGCACGCTGACCGTTCTGCAAGGAGGATCTCTCGACTTCGCTCGAGATGACGATACGCGCGAAGCGCTACCAAAATTCTGCGGCGCTTTTGGCTTTTATGCGCCGCACCGACCCCTTTGAACCCACAGAACCCGCTGAACCTCTTTCGTACGCAATCAAAGGACGGCACGCCCACGGGGCTAACCCTGAACCCCGAACCCTGAACCCTGAACCCCAAATTCCCTAGCCACTTCCCCCTATGTTCGTTATAATAGAAAAAGAATAAAAGTAGCTAGTAGTTAGTGACTAGTAGCTAGTGACTGGTAACTAGTCACTAATCCCTAATCCCTAATCCCTAGCCACTTGGCATTGTGGCATACCTATTACGAAGGAGTACCCATCTATGTACGAAGAAACCACTATTGCGGCGATCGCGACCAGCCCGGGCGAGGGCGGGATCGGCATCATCCGCATTTCCGGCATGCAGGCGGCGGATGTCGCAGACCGCGTATTTCATACGAAGAAAATCAAGAGCTTTCATGAGGCAGAGCCGTACCGCATGTACTTTGGCCGCGTCATGGCGGCGGACCGCCAGGTAGACGAGGGGCTTGCCGTCTATATGAAGTCGCCGCATTCCTACACAGGCGAGGATGTCGTAGAGATCCAGATCCATGGATCGATGGAGGCGCTCCGGCAGACGCTCGCTCTCGTTCTGGAAATGGGAGCCGTCCCCGCGCATCGCGGCGAATTTACGAAGCGTGCCTTCCTGAATGGCCGCCTCGATCTGTCGCAGGCAGAGGCCGTGATGGATATCATCGAAGCGAAGGGCGCGGCAGCCCTCTCGCAGGCGGAAAGCCACCTCTCGGGCGCGCTTTCCTCCTTCGTGCATGCATCGCGCGATCAGCTGAAGGATTTGATTTCCAAGCTCGAGGTCACCATCGACTACCCGGAAGAAGACTTGGAAGATCTCACGAATGAAGAGATCGAAGAGGGGCTTTCTTCCATTGCTGCTTCGCTTCGGACGCTGCTCTCCCGCTCCGAAGAGGGGCGCATCATCCGCGATGGTCTGCGCACGGCGATCGTAGGCCGCCCGAATGCGGGAAAATCGAGCCTCTTGAACGCGCTTTTGCAGGAGGAGCGCGCCATCGTGACGGACATTCCGGGGACGACGCGCGACACCATCGAAGAGTCCATCAAGATCGGCGGCGTGCCGCTCGTCCTGATGGATACAGCCGGTATCCGCGAGACGGATAACAAGATCGAGCGCATCGGCATCGAGCGTGCGAAGGACTCCATGGCAAAGGCCGACCTCATCATGGCCGTCATCGACGGTTCTCGCCCGCTCGCGGAAGAAGACCGCGCGCTGCTTCTCTCTCTTCGCGGAAGGAAGGCGCTTGTCATCCTGAATAAGTATGACCTGCCGCAGGAAATCGAGACGGCAGATGTGAAAGCACTTGCCGGAGATATTCCGGTCGTGCCGATCTCCGCCCGCTACGGCAGCGGCATGGCCGAGCTGGAAGAGGAGCTCCATCACATCACTCTGCATCAGGATGTCTCCGCGGGCCGTGAGCTCTTCCTGACGAACCTGCGTCACGTGGATCTGGTAAAGAAATCTCTGGCTGCCGCCCTGCGCGCCGAAGAGTCCATCCGGTGCGGCATGCCGGCAGACTGCATCGTCGTCGATGTCACCGAGGCGTGGCATACGCTGGGAGAAATCACCGGAGATACGGTGGATCATGAACTCATCAATTCCATCTTCGAAAGATTCTGCGTGGGGAAGTAGTGGCTAGGGACTAGTGACTGGTGACTGGGAGACATCAGGCTCCCCGTGTCGTCATTTCGAGCGAAGTCGAGAAATCTTTCTTGCAGACCGATAAAAGATGCGTGTGTGAAAGCAGGGATGAGGTGCTTCAAGTGACTAGCGAATTGAATACTACTTTCGGGCATCGCCCCTTTTCGTCATCCTGAGCGGAGTAAAATGCCGTTTGTTAGAGAAGTCGTGTTCAGAAAGTTGGGGACTGAGTCGAAGGATCTGGCGCCGCACCAACCCTGTTGAACCCTCCATCCGAAGTTTGAAAGCAGGGATGAGTAGCTAGGGACTAGTGGCTAGGGATTAGGAGTCTCAAGTGACTGGTGACTTGAATACCACTTTGGGGCATCGCCACTATCTATACTCCGCGGCGCATTTCGTCATCCTGAGCGGAGTGAAATGTCGGATGTTCGATCATGTAAAGGCGGAACAGTGAGAACTAAGTCGAAGGATCTGGCGCCGCACCACCATTTCGCATTTCTCATTTCTCATTTCTAATTTCTCATTCGAGCAAAGCTTTCATCCGCAATCCATAGGCGCCCCGCCCCACGGGCTAACCCTGAACCCGCCAACCTTCCTCCATTCTTTCTTTGAAATACACGGCAAAATTTTATATAATAAGACTTTGGAATATAATCAAACGCAGAAAACCATTTTCTGCGAAGCAAAGAAAGAAGGATACCATGTATCTCATTGATACGTATGATGTGATCGTCGTCGGTGCAGGCCATGCGGGCTGCGAGGCGGCGCTTGCGGCAGCGCGCATGGGGATGAAGACGCTGCTCACCACGATTTCTCTGGAAAACGTCGCCATGATGCCATGCAATCCGGCGATCGGCGGGCCGGGGAAGAGCCACCTTGTGAAAGAGATCGATGCGCTGGGCGGCGAGATGGGCATCGCAGCCGATGCGACAGCCATCCAGATGCGCATGCTGAATCTCGGCAAGGGGCCGGCGGTGTACGCGCTCCGCGCGCAGTCGGACAAGAACAAGTACCACACCTATATGAAGAAGGTGGTGGAGAATACAGAAAATCTCGACCTGAAGCAGGTGCAGGTGATGGACATCCTCGTAGAAGACGGGGTATGCGTCGGCATCACGACCGAGCTCCATGAAGAGTACCGTGCGAAGGCGGTCATTCTGGCGACGGGGACGTACCTCGACAGCGAGATCATCATCGGAGAGACGATGTATTCCGGCGGTCCGAATGGCATGCGCCCCTCGGTCGGCCTGTCAGAGAATCTGAAGAAGCACGGGCTGAAGATTCTTCGCTTCAAGACAGGCACGCCGAGCCGCGTCGATATCAGAAGCCTGCATCTGGATCATATGGCGCTCGAGCAGGGCGATCCGATGAACCATGCCTTCTCCTTCATGAATGAACGGGAGGACAGAAATCAGCGGAACTGCTGGCTCACCTATACCAATGAAGAAACGCACCAGATCATCCGTGATAACCTGATGCGTGCCCCGAAGTATGCGGGCAAGATCCACGGTGTCGGTGCGCGCTACTGCCCGTCCATCGAGGATAAGGTCGTCCGCTTTGCAGATAAGAAGCGTCACCAGCTCTTCATCGAGCCAGAAGGTCTTGATACGAATGAAATGTACGTCCAGGGCATGTCGACGTCCATGCCGATCGACGTGCAGTATGCGTTCCTGCGTACCATCCCGGGGCTCGAGGATGTGAAACTCATGCGTCCGGCCTATGCGATCGAGTATGATCTCCTGGATCCGCTCCAGCTCTACCCGACGCTGGAAGTGAAGAAACTCCCGGGTCTCTACTCCGCTGGACAGGCCAATGGTACGAGCGGCTATGAGGAAGCCGCGGCACAGGGGCTCATGGCCGGTATCAATGCGGCGCTCAAGATCAAGGGGAAAGAACCCTTCATCCTTGCCCGCCACGAAGCCTACATCGGTGCGCTCATCGATGACCTCGTCACGAAGGGGACGAATGAACCGTACCGCATGATGACCAGCCGCAGCGAGTACCGCCTGATCCTCCGTCAGGACAATGCGGATCTTCGCCTCACCGAGAAGGGCCATGACATCGGCCTTGTGACAGAAGAGCGCTACGCGCATTTCCTGGCCCGCAAAGAGGCCTATGAGGAAGCGATGGCCTATATCCGGACGAAGCGCTTCACGCCCAAGGAGGCCGTCAATGCAGCGCTTGCCAGCGTCGGATCCGCTCCGCTCACGACAGGCATCGGCGCGGATAAGATCTTAAAACGTCCCGAGATGACCTACAGGACCATGGTTGACGTCCTCGGCTGCCCCGCCTTCGATCCGGAAGCCGTCGAGGAAATGGAAATCACGGTGAAGTACGAGGGCTATATCGCCCGTCAGGAAGCCGCCGTCAAGAAGGCCGAGCGCATGGAAAAGGAAAAGATGCCAGAGAACATCGATTATCTCCACTTGGACGGCATCTCCATCGAAGCCCGTCAGAAGCTCGATCAGATCCGTCCGCTCTCTCTGGGGCAGGCCTCCCGCATCTCCGGCGTTTCTCCGGCGGATATGTCGGTCCTGATGGTCTATGTGAAGCGAATGAAGGGAAATCAGTGACTAGTGACTGGTGACTGGTAGCTAGGGATTAGTGGCTAGGGATTAGGAGTCTCAACTGACTGGTGACTTGAATACCACTTTGGGGCATCGCCCCATATATACTTCGCGGCGAAGCCGCCACCACCATTCCTAATTCCTCATTCCTAATTCCTAATTCAAGCAGAGCTTTCGCACGCAATCAATGGACGCCCCGCCCCACGGACTAACCCTGAACCCCGAACCCTGAACCCATATATCACCATTCTCAAGTAATTTTGAAAGGGAAATCAAAATGACAGTTGCAGAAATGATGGAAACTCTGGGTCTCGCAGCGAATGAGGACGCGGCGAGAAAAATGACAGAGTACAATGCCATGCTGATGGCCATGAATAAGAAAGTGAATCTCACCGGCATCAAAGACGGAGACGAGAGTCTCATCAAGAACATTTATGACTCCATGACCGTCTATGACCCGGCCTATTTTCCGCAGAATGGCCGCGTACTTGACCTTGGGACAGGCGCCGGATTTCCCGGCGTGCCGCTCGCGATCCTACGTCCCGATATGTACGTGGTGCTCGTGGACTCCATCCAGAAGAAGCTCACCTTCATCGAGGACGCCTGCCGCGAGCTCGGGATCAAGAATGTGAAGTGCGTCCACATCCGCGCAGAAGAAGGCGGCCGCCGCAGAAAGACCCGTGAGTCCTTCGACGTCGTCACCGCCAGAGCTGTGAAAGCGATGCCCATCATTTCAGAGTGGGCGATGCCCTTCGTCAAGGTCGGCGGCGTCTTCTGTGCCATGAAAGGCCCCGGCGCGGAAGAGGAGCTGAAGCAGGCAGGCCGTATCCTGCGCGAGCTCCATGGCACGCTCGAGGAAAAGAAGGAGCTCACCCTCCCCGCCGGCGATCAGCGCGTGATCCTTTATATCAGAAAGACCGCGCCCTGTCCCAAGACCTACCCCAGAAAAGTAGGCATCGCAGAAAAAAAGCCGATCATCGGAGAATAAGAAAAGCACCCGAAAGCACCCGAAAGGGTGCTTTTTGAATTAGAAATGAGAAATTAGAAATGAGAAATGGCGGTGGCGGCTTCGCCGCATATTTTAAAACTTCGCGGCGCTTCTGATTTTTATGCGCCGCACCACCATTCCTAATTCCTCATTCCTAATTCCTCATTCGAGCAAAGCTTTCATTCATAATCAGTGGACGGAGCCGCTCGTGGGCTAACCCTGAACCCTTGAACCTTCCCTGCATTCCGTGTAAAATAAATGAGATTATGCATTTGGGAGGATATTTCAATGAATGAACGTGATAGCTTCAAGTCCCGTCTGGGCTTCCTGCTGGTCAGTGCAGGGTGCGCGATCGGGATCGGGAATGTATGGAAATTCCCATATGTGACGGGCGAATATGGCGGCGCGGTATTCGTCCTATTTTACCTGCTCTTTCTGGTGCTGATGGGCATTCCCGTCATGACGATGGAGCTGGCTGTGGGCCGCGCGAGCAGAAAAAGTGCAGTCAAGGGCTACGCCGCGCTGGAGAAACCGGGCTCGAAGTGGCATATCCATGGGTGGTTCTGCGTTTTGGGGTGCTACCTGCTCATGATGTACTACACGACGGTATCCGGCTGGATGCTTGCCTATTTCTGGAAATTCGTCAATGGCACCTTCGCCTCTGCGAAAGCGGACGGGGTCGGCGAGGTCTTCGGCGCGATGCTGGCAAGTCCCTGGGAAATGGGCTTTTTCATGGCGATGACGGTCGTCGGCGGATTCCTCGTCTGCGGACTGGGGCTCCAGAGCGGCGTGGAGCGCATCACGAAGGTCATGATGCTCTGCCTTCTTGCGCTCATCGTCGTGCTTGCCGTGCATAGCGCCTTCCTGGAAGGCGGCGGACCGGGACTTTCCTTCTACCTGCTTCCTGACTGGGAGCGTGCGGCAGAAGCCGGTATCGGCAATGTGGCATCCGCCGCGATGAATCAGGCCTTCTTCACGCTGTCCCTCGGTATCGCCGCGATCGAGATCTTCGGCAGCTACATGTCGGATGATTTTACGCTGGGCGGAGAAGCTGTGCGCATCGCGATGCTTGATACCTTCGTCGCCATCATGGCAGGGCTCATCATTTTCCCGGCGTGCTTCGCCTATGATGTGCAGCCGGATCAGGGGCCGTCGCTCATTTTTATCACCCTTCCGAAGATCTTCAGCCACATGTCCATGGGCCAGCTCTGGGGAGCGCTCTTCTTTGTCTTCATGACCTTTGCGAGCTTCTCGACGGTCACGGCAGTCTTTGAGAATCTCATCGCAAGCAGTATGGATAATTTCGGATGGAGCCGCAGGAAATCAGTCTTGCTGAATCTGGTGATCATTTTCGTCTTCTCCATCCCCTGCGTTCTCGGCTACAATGTGCTCTCGGGCGTGCATTTCCTGGGGAACCGCGATGTCCTGGACAGTGAAGATTTCCTCGTGAGCAATATCCTGCTCCCGGCAGGCTCTCTGATCTATCTGCTCTTCTGTACGACCAAGTGGGGCTGGGGCTTTGACAAGTACATCGCGGAAGTGAATACAGGCCGCGGCCTCAAGATGCCGCTTTGGATCAAGCCGTATTTTCAGTATGTACTGCCTGTGCTGATACTCGTCATTTTGATTCGAGGCTTGGTATAAAATTAGGGATGGCGGTGCGGGAGAATCCCTAATCCCTAATCCCTAATCCCTAGTCCCTAGTCCCTAGTCACCAGTCACCAGTCACAAGTCACAAGTCACCCAATGGAGGAAAGAAGAATGGAAGCAAGAGATAGTTTCAAGTCCCGTCTGGGATTTATTCTGGTCAGCGCCGGCTGCGCCATCGGCATCGGGAATGTCTGGCGTTTCCCGTATGTGACGGGCGAGTACGGCGGGGCCGTCTTTGTCTTATTTTATCTGCTCTTTCTGGTGATCCTCGGGATCCCCGTCGTCACCATGGAGCTGGCTGTCGGCCGCGCGAGCCGCAAGAGCGTGAAGGAAGGCTTCATGAAGCTCGAGCCGCCGGGGACATGGTGGCACCTTCACGGCTGGATCGCACTGGCAGGGAGCTTCGTGCTCATGATCTACTACACCACGATCTCCGGCTGGATGGTGGATTACTTCGTTCGTTTTCTGGACGGCTCCTTTCAGGGGCTTTCGACGAAAGAGGTCGCGGATGTCTTCGGCAGCATGCTGGCAAATCCCACAGAGCTCTTAGGCTTCATGGGGCTCAATGTTCTCATCGGCTTTGCGGTCTGCGCGGGCGGCGTCGCAAAGAGCCTGGAGAAAGTGACGAAAGTGATGATGCTCGGGCTCCTCTTCCTCATCGTCATTCTGGCAGGAAACAGCCTGCTCCTTCCCGGCGCGGAAGAAGGACTTCGTTTCTACCTGCTTCCGGACTGGGACCGCGCGGCAGCCGCCGGCCTTGGCAATGTGGCGTCTGCGGCCATGTTCCAGGCCTTCTTCACGCTCTCTGTCGGACAGGGCTCTATGGAAATCTTTGCAAGCTACATGAGCAAAGAAAATACCCTCACCGGTGAAGCGGTACGCATCACGATCCTCGACACCTTTGTCGCTATCATGGCAGGCCTCATCATTTTCCCCGCCTGCTTTGCCTTCGGCGTCGCTCCGGCGGAAGGACCGTCCCTTATTTTCGTGGCGCTGCCGAATATTTTCATCAACATGCCCATGGGACAGCTCTGGGGCGGGTTCTTCTTCCTCTTCATGACCTTTGCGAGCTTCTCGACCGTCACTGCCGTCTTTGAAAGTCTCATCGGCAACTGCATGGACAACTTCGGATGGAGCCGCAAAAAAAGTGTCCTCATCCTGCTCCCGCTCGTTTTCTTCGGCTCCATCCCCTGCGTCCTGGGCTTCAATGTCTGGCAGGACGTCCACCTCTTGGGCGCGCGCGGCATCCTCGATACGGAAGACTTCTTCGTCTCGAGCCTCGTCCTTCCCGGCGGCTCTCTCCTCTTCGTCCTCTTCTGCACCACCCGCTATGGCTGGGGCTTCGACAAGTACATGGCAGAGGTCAATACGGGAGCTGGCATGAAGCTGCCCCGTTGGGTGAAGCCGTACTTCAAGTACGTGCTGCCGATACTCATCTTCGGCATCCTTGTGAGAGGATTGATGTAAGTTGATTGGTTCAACGGGTTCTATAGGTTCAGCAGGTTCAACGGGGGCGGTGCGGCGCGAAATAGTAGGAAAGCGCCGCAGAGTTTTCATAGGAATCTGGTATTCCCGTGAATGAGGAACCTGTTGAACCTGTTGAACCTACAGAACCTTTTGAACCTAAACGAAAGGAAATCGAACTACGTTCCGATTTCCTTTTTGCTTTCACTATTGCTTATGTGTCCTAAATCCTTTAATATATATACTGATATTGTATGTGCGAAAGCAGCGCTGGTCATTAGGGCCGCCTGCTCAAGACTTTTGTAAGGAGATGCAAGAATGAGACTTCGTGGGATTTTATTTGCGATCGCCCTCGTATTCGGCGTATGGAATATTTTCAATCAGGGACTGAACGTCCAGAGCGGGGCGATCCTGCTCATGATCCTGGTGTGCCTTGCGATGAATATTTACAACTACCACCAGAAGCAGAAAGAGAGAGAGGCGGCCGAGAATGCACTGCGTGAAAAGGAAGAGATCCGCCGCATGCGTGCCGAAGCCCGCCATCGCCAGAGCCGCAAGGGGAGAAAGAAGAAATAATCGGGATACCGTTGGCGTCATGGCGGCGGTATACTCTTGAGGGTTCAGGGTTCAGGGTTCAGGGTTCAGGGTTCAGGGTTCAGGGTTAGCCCATGGGGCGTGCTGCTCCGTGATTACGTTTGAAAGTCTCGCTTGAATGAGAAATTAGAAATGAGAAATGCGAAATGGTGGTGCGGCGCATAAAAATCAGAAGCGCCGCGAAGTATAAATAGTGGCGATGCCCACTTGAGACATTAGACGCCAGATGTCAGATCTCTGATGTCTGATATCTCCGTTTTCTTAAATACTTCTTTCGGGCATCGCCCCATAAATATTCGCAGCGAAGCTGCCACCACAACCCTGAACCTACCAACCTGAACCCTGAACCCTCCCCCCCATCGTTTTCGCAAAACGAATGACTTGACTCAAAGAATAATAACAATGATTTCCCAAGCGCCTATGGCGCTTTTTCCATGCGAGGTGCGTATGCCGATTGCACTGATGTATCGCTGGGCGATCTTCGTCCTTCTGATCGTGGGACTGATCCTTCTCATGAAGCACAAGGTGCTGACGCCCTTTGTATTCTGGTCGAGGATCCAGTACTACACCTTTTCCACCTTTACCCTCTTCGTATTCTGGCTGGGCGCGACGCTCTTTCAAGTGGATATCCCATTCCTTTATTCGGCGGACTGCCGCTTCGGCGTGGCAGCGAGTCTTGCGACGCTCTCGCTCATGTATCATCTGATCGTCCGTCCGGGCGCAATCCGGACGCACCGGCTGAATGATATCAGCTACGAGCACTTCTCGTTTTACAATTACATTTTCCACTACTTCATCCCTATCCTCATGACCGTCGACTATATTTTCTTCGTGGACAAGAGGGACATGCACTGGTACACCATGTTCACATGGATGATCTACCCCGCGCTCTACGTGCCCTTCGTCTATCTGCGGGCGTGGCTCACCATCGTGACGCATGGGACGAGCCATCTGTATCCGTACACCTTCATGGATCCCACGATGCACGGCTTTTTCTCCATTGCCAAAGAAGTGCTGAAGGTTGGCTTCCGCTTCTTCGTCATCGGTATCTTCGTCTACGCCGTGGGCATGGGGCTGTGGCATCTCGGCATTCCGCCGCTCTCGTGGACGTACAATGGGTAAATGAGGAGTGAGGAATTAGGAGTGAGGAGTGGCGGAGGGGGCGCACAATTCATAGAGCGCCCCAATCCCCCTTTTTTATTATAAAACTTCGCGGCGCTTCCAAATTTGTTGTGCCGCACCTTCACTCCTAACTCCTAACTTTATTCGGGTGTTTCCTTAGTGAGAAATACGTTATTTCCCTCAAATGAGGAACCCGTTGAACCTATAGAACCCATAGAACCCGTTGAACCTGTTCTCTCATTCATGATATAATGGATTCACCATTTTCATTCATTGCTTTTGCTGGAGGCTTCACATTTCATGGCAAAGACAGATGCAGCATCGACCAAAGACTTCGTCGATCATTCCTATTTCTACAAACCATATTCCATCGCTGCAGCCATCGGCTTCATCCTCTGGGCTGCCTATGTCTGCTGGACAGGCTACTGGGGCATCATGAAAGGCCGCGTACCCGTGATCGATATCGGTATGCAGCTCGCGATCCTCTGGTGGCTTTTGGATACCGTCCGCACGAAGACCGTCTACCGGCTCGAAAAGGACCGGCTTTACATGCTGAAGACGGGGCTTTGGACGAAGCAGGAGCTCTCCATCGCCTATGATGACATCTTCGGCATGCATCATTTCAAGAACCAGCTCATGAAGCCGGTGACCTATCGCTACACCTATCATGAGTACGCGAAGATGGATAACCGTCCCATCTGGTCGCTTCTCTATGATATCGGCAGCACCCAGAAGGTCGGGCGCGTCCTCATGAAAGCCTCCGAAGACTTCTGGAAAGAATTCGAAAAGCGCATGCCGGGCCAGATCCGCATCCCACAGGAAGAAGTCGTGGCACTCACCTATAAGTCAATTGAAAAGAAACTGCGCGAGCAGGGCTACTTCAAAGACCATCCGGAGATGGACTTCGAAGAAGGCATCAAGCAGCTCCGTCAGAAGGGCACGGAAATGGGCGGCCGCGATGACGAGCTGACCGGCGAGGATTTCCACGGAGAAAAAGTGGAAATGAAAAACGGCACCCGTACAGATACCATCGAAGCTGCGAAACGCCGCATGGAAAAGAAATAACGGATCACAAGCACCCCCGAGAGCGGGGGTGTTTTTTTATGGATAAAATGGGGCGCAGGGTACGCCTCAGGGGGCGTGCCGCCCCTCTTGATTGCGGGTGAAACTTCACTTGAATGAGAAATTAGAAATGAGAAATGCGAAATGGAGGTGCGGCGCCAGATCCTTCGACTCAGTTCTCACTGTTCCGCCTTTACATGATCGAACATCCGACATTTCACTCCGC
>CAKPQG010000022.1 GCA_934178345.1 uncultured Dialister sp.
GGTCACTCCTATGAGAGCTGCAAGTCCCCCGCGGCAGATTGAACGCGAAAATGAGATGATCGTTATTTCACATCGCCATTTTTTAAGGAAACACTGATTCAATCGTTGTCAGATTTTACTCTTGATTTTTTATGCATAGCAAGGAATAACCTGACGCGAATAGCGAGCTATGTAAGGAAGGCTATGACGAAGCTATGTATAAAAATTCTTGTAGAATCTGACTCTGCGATTGAATCAGCGTTTCCTTAAATGAGGAATGGTAAATGAAGATATGGGATGGCAGGTAAAAGGTTCGGCGCAAATGATCGATATACCGCTACGGTGAATTGTGCCCCTGCGGGGCACTCTATCCTGCGCCTTCGGCGCGCCCCTTCTTCAAGGGGCTGCTCAGTTGGGCAATGGTATTAAGTTAAGCGGCAGAACGTTCTTGGCTCCCCATCGGGGGAGCTGCCCGAAGGGCTGAGGGGGCAGAACTGCGGTATATCTAACATTACTCGATAACCGCTGGCATGCCCCTATTGCCTTCGGCACTTCCCCCGAAGGGGGAAGCAAGTCGTTACGGCGCTAACAATTTCCTTAACTTAATAGCATTACTCAGTTGAGGGGATTCTAATCCCTAATCCCTAATCCCTAGCTACCAGTCACGAGTCACTAGTCACGAGTCACTAGTCACCAGTCACTAGTCACCAGTCACCAGTCACTTCTCTCCTACCGCTTCCGCGAGTTTTTCAAGGAAGAAGCGGGTATTTGCGGTGAGGTCGGGGCCTTCGGTCTGAAGAGCGCCGCCTACGAGGAAGATGGTATCGGGGCCGTAGACGCGGACCATTTCCTTGAAGAGCTGCCAGCGCATGCCGCCGGAGGGGACAGGGAAGTTCGCCCGAAGGTCTGCCATCTTTGATTCCGTGCCTTCCGCGATCTTCTGGCAGGTGTCCTGCGAGAAGGAGAAGCGGCCGCCGAAGCTGGTAAAGATGACCGCATCCGCGCCGGCGAGGCGGGAGAGCTGGCCATAGTAGCAGAAGGGAGAAATGCCCGCATCCTGCGAGAGGACCTGCGGACCGGAGAAGCAGGGGTGCAGGAAGATCGGCAGGCCGAAGTCCGGATCCCGTGCAAGGTCACGAATCATGGTGAAGCCGGTGATGGCAGGAGCGGCCATGATGCCGTCGGCCCCGATTTCCTTGGCCTGATACGCACGCTCGAGGAAGCCCAGACCATCTGTGGTACAGTTGGCGATGTACATGCTTTTCCTGCCGGTTTTTTCTTTGGCATCCGCAAGTGCCATGACGCACTGGAGGACACGTTCTTTGAAAGGGGCATAGTGCTGGTCCATGAGGCTGTGGTCATCTTTGATGATGGGGCAGCCGCCGAGTGCGAGGTCATAGACCATTTTCGCCAGTTCTTTCGGAGACTTGCCCAGCGGCTTGATGGCTGACATGAAGATCGGACCGCGCGGCACACCGCAGAGGTCACGAAGACCGCTTCTGCCGAAGCGCGGGCCCGGGTAATTGTTGTACATGGTCTCGGGCAGTTCGAAGGACATGAGGCGGACACCGGGCTGCAGGCTCGTATTTCCGAAAAGCATATTGAGGAGTTCGGCCATCTCATCACCGACAGCCTCCGGCTCATAGGAGATCGTCGCATAGTATGCGCCGGCTTCCGCCTTTTTCAGATCCTCGATCTGGCCGACGATGGAGTCAGCGATCGGAGTGCCGTCTACCAGCTCGTAAGGACACTCGATCGTCTGCTCGACGGCGATGCCGAAGGCGATCTTCTTCGCCTCTTCATACGTGGGGGCTGCGATGCGGTACGTCGCAGTAAAACGCGAAGACTGGTGCAGGTCTTCGGTCAGTTCAGAAAACAATTCACTTTCAAAAAAGGATGTATTGGACAAGAGGAAGTCTCCTTTCGGAAAAATGAGGTTCAGGGTTCAGGGTTCAGGGTTCAGGGTTCAGGGTTCAGGGCTCAGGGTTCAGGGTTCAGGGTTCAGGGCTCAGGGTTCAGGGTTCAGGGTTCAGGGTTGTGGTGGCGGCTTCGCCGCGAGTATGAATAGCCTTCCCCTCGAGGGGAAGGTGCCCCAAAGGGGCGGATAGGGCACCGGCGGTATGAAAGAGAGGGGGAAATGCGTTTCAAGCAGGCGATTTACGACAGTACCCTATCCACCGCTGGCGCGGTCCCCCTTCCCCATGCGGGGAAGGCTTAGGCAGAGCGACGCTTCGCGTCGATTTTTATAAAAGGCGATGCCCGAAAGTAGTATTCAAGTCACCAGTCACTTGAGGCTCCTAATCCCTAGCCACTCATCCCTAGCTACTAGTCCCCAGTCCCCAGTCACTACTCCCCGTCACTCTTTCTTATGGCTCACGCGATAGGGATTATCGAGATGGGCGGCGGTGTCATCAGAGAGCCAGTAGAGGGGGCGGTTTCTGGTTTCTTCAAACATACGCCCAAGGTACTCGCCGATGATGCCGAGACCCATGAGATTCAAACTGCCAAAGATGGCGATGAGGATGGTCATGGTCGCCCAGCCGGGGACGGCCTGGTCCATCATGACGCAGTAGAGGACATGAAGGATGAGGAGGATGCCCGCGACAGCGGCGAGGACACCCAGATAGAATGCCACACGTAGCGGCAGGGTGGAATTTGTGATGATTCCGTCCATCGCGAAGTGCAGCATTTTTTTCATGGAAAATTTCGAGACGCCGGCGTGGCGGGCAGGCGCTTCGAATTCGATGGTACACTGCTTGAAGCCAAGACCGCCTACGATGCCGCGGATGAAGCGGGAGTGTTCACGGAAACGCAGAAAGGCATCGAGCGCTTTGCGATCCATCAGGCGGAAGTCGGAGCCGCCCGGGACGACGGGAGAATTTGAAATGGAATTGATCACCGCGTAGTAGCCTGCCGAGGTCAGTTTCTTGATGGGGCCGGCATCTTCAGTCGCTGTGCGGATGGTCTGCACGATGTCGTAGCCTTCCTGCCACTTCTCGATGAGCTTCGGAATGAGCGCCGGTGGATGCTGCATGTCGCCGTCCATCGTGATGACGGCGTCTCCGATGGCAAAGTCCATGCCGCAGGTGATGGCGATCTGGTGGCCGAAATTGCGCGCAAAGGTCA
This sequence comes from uncultured Dialister sp., assembly GCA_934178345.1. Lineage (GTDB taxonomy): Bacteria > Bacillota > Negativicutes > Veillonellales > Dialisteraceae > Dialister. Next base: position 3,106 of record CAKPQG010000022.1, read on the forward strand.
GCGCCCGCACATGCGGGTCGCCGGCGGCCAGCTGGTGGATCAGCTCGTCCGTGCGATCCTTCGAGCCATCATTGACGTAGATGATCTCGTAGTCCATATCCAGTGTCTGCATGACTTTTGTCACTTCGTCATGGAAATAGACGACGTTGCCTTCTTCATTATATACAGGTGTTACGATCGATATCATGGTTCCTCCGTTACGGCACATAAGCCTACGCTATATTATAGCACACTCAGATATATATATAAGTAGTATAAAGACAGCGTGTGTATGGCGGATTGCCGGGAGTTAAAGAAATGATAAAATCGATGAGGGTTCAGGGTTCAGGGTTCAGGGTTCAGGGTTCAGAGTTAGCCCCTTGGGGCGTGTTGTCCCTTGAGTGCGTGCGAAAGCTCTACTCGCCAGTTAGGAGTGAGGAGTGAGGAGTGAGGAGTGAGGAGTTAGGAGTGGTGGTGCGGCGCATAAAAATTAGAAGCGCCGCGGAGTTTTGATAGCGCTTCGCGCGGCGCATCGTCATTTCGAGCGTAGCCCTCGATCTTTATTGCAGAACGTTCATCGCCTGATGTGAGGCAGCACTAGGACATCGTTTTCCCTCGGCGCATACACGCTGATTTCCGCAGTGCAGTAAAGACCCTCGGCTGCGCTCGGGATGACGATGCCGGAGAAATCCCAGTCACCAGCCACCAGTCACTCCTAATCCCCAATCCCTAATCCCTAGCCACTCATCCCTGCTTTCAAACTTGTGGTGGCGGCTTTGCCAATATTTTATACTCGGTGCGAAGCACCGTACTGCTTTAGCCTTCCCCTCTTGGGTAATGCTATTTAGTTAAGCGGCAGATCATTCTTGGCTCCCCATCGGGGGAGCTCCCCGAAGGGGAGAGGGGGCTACGTAGCGGTATTGCATGAAAGTGTTGGAATATCGATAGCATCGGACTATTCAACATAGCACGCTATACCGCTAGCATGCCCCTATTGCCTTCGGCACTTCCCCCGAAGGGGGAAGCAAGATGTTACGTAGCTAACGATTTCCTTAACTTAATAGCCTTCCCCTCTAGGGGAAGGTGCCCGAAGGGCGGATAGGGCACTGGCGGTATGCAAATCATTGTTTGAAATCCCCAGTCACGTTCTCGCAAGTGTGCGAAAAACGGCAGCATACGAGCGACGCGGAGTATAAATCATGGCGATGCCATGAGCTGGCACTCCGGTCACTAGTCACCAGCCACCAGTCACTAGTCACTAGTCACCAGTCACAAAAGTCGCAAATAAAAAAACGCTTTGAATCATTCACGATCCAAAACGCTTTTATCACGTTCTATTCGTCCACTTCTTTGATGCAGGCAACGGTCATATCATATTTTTCTTTCAGCTGCGGGAAGAGGTTGTCTACGCCGTCCATGGTACCGGCGCGGAGGATTTCTGTGATCTCTATTGCCAGAGGTGAGAGCTGGCTGAAGCCGAGGTTCTGCGTGATGCCCTTCAGCGTGTGAGCTGCGCGGAAGGCTTCATCTACATTTTCTTCGGAGAGGTTCTTTTCCAGCAGTGCGAAGGTGGGGTCGTCTAAGAATTTCAGCGCAAAGCGCTTGATGAAGGCGTCGCTCGGAAGGCGGCTCTTTACTTCGGCGTAGTCAGCGCCCATTTTGTTGTAGCATGCTTCGATATTCATTGAGATTCTCCTTGTATGGTTAGCCCGTGGGGCGTGTCGTCCCTTGATTGTTTGCCAAAGAGGTTCAGCAGGTTCTATAGGTCTATAGGTAGTGGGGGATAGTGCGGCGCAAAATAATAGGGAAGCGCCGCGGAGGTTTGAAACTAGCGGTTTTCTCGTATCGCAAATCTAATCCCTAGTCCCTAGTCACAAGTCACAAGTCACAAGTCCCTAGTCACCAGTCACTAGTCACCAGTCACTAGTCACCAGCGACTTGTCACAAGTCCCTGACGATCCTCTCCGGGATTTTTGGAAGGATGTCAAGACTGGTGCTGTTTTTCTGCAGTTCTTCCTTCAGCTGGTCTTTGATGTCCAGTAGACAGTCCAAAAGAAGCGGGTTGAAGAGGCCGCATTCCCCATTGAGGATCATCTGGATGGCTTTTTCGTGAGCGAAGGCATCCTTGTAGACGCGCTTGCTTGTCAAGGCGTCGTAGACGTCGGCGAGGGAGACGATCTGCGCGGAGATCGGGATGGCATCGCCCTTGAGGCCGTCAGGGTATCCGCGTCCGTCCCAGCGTTCGTGATGCCAGCGGCAGATGGCGTAAGTCACCTTGACAAGAGGTTCTTCCGGAAAGCCTTCCAGATTTTCGATCATCTTTGCGCCGATCAGGGTGTGCGTCTTCATGATTTCGAATTCTTCTCGTGTCAGCTTGCCGGGCTTGTTCAGGATCTTCTCATCGATACCGATTTTGCCGATGTCGTGGAGAGCGGCGGCATTCGTGATGAGGGCTTCATCCTGCCATGTGAGGTGGTAGCGGCTGCTGCGCTGCATGACGCGCGATAAGAGGAGCTCAGTGATGCGGCTGACATTCAGGATGTGTTTGCGGCTTTCCCCGTTTTTGAGACCGACGACTTCGGAAAGGATGCTGATGATGATGTGGTTATTTCGTTCTTTTTCCTGGATCTGGCTCGTCACCAGGCTCAAAAGACGGCGCTGCTTGGCATACAGCTTGGTGATATTGTCCGAGCGCTGGCGGACGACGTTCATATTAAAGGGGCGGGTGATATAGTCGGACGCGCCCATGTCATAGGCTTGTTGAATGAAGGCAGGGGAGTCTTCGGCGGAAATCATCATGACGGGGATGTCATCGAGCCAGCGTTCCTTCTGCATGACGGCGAGTACATCGAAACCTCCGACTTTCGGCATGACGACGTCTAAAAGTACGAGGGAGATCTTCGTACCGAGCTCATAGAGGAGAGCGAGCCCCTTTTCACCATCTGCGGCTTCAAGAATTTCATACCGATCGCGCAGCATTTCTTTGAGGAGGCCGCGGTTCAGCTCCGAGTCATCGATGATGAGCACTTGCGGCTTTGCGGCAGGGGCATCGAGCAGCTGCTTCTCATATTCCACCTCGTCGTCCATGGCCACCGTATTTTTATAGGACTTGGCATAGTACATGAGCTTGTCAGCACGGGAGACGACTTCTTCGATGCTGCCGTTGTAGAGCATGGTGCCGCCGATGCTGGCAGAGATTTTTAGACCAGGGAAATCAGGGAATTCTGCTTCCCTGATGTGTTCTTTGATGGTGCGGAGCTTCTCTCCGAAGATGGAGGAGGAGACATTCGGCATGATGAGGAGAAATTCATCTCCGCCATAACGGATGAGCTTGTCTGTGCGGCGGATGCATTTCTTCGTGATCCGTACCAGCGCCTTCAGCGCAGCATCGCCTGCGCTGTGGCCGAAGGTGTCATTATAGAGCTTCAGGTCATCAAGGTCGATCAAGGCGACACCGGCAATGCCTGAGAAACTTTTCATTTTGTCTTCCCAGAAACGGCGGTTGTACGCGCCGGTCAGGGCATCGATGTAGAGCTGCTGGCTGAAGGACATCAGCTGGTCATAGCCTTCGGCGAGGAAGAGGTCGGTGTTATCGATGTGTTTCAGCATTTCCAGCACGTAAGGCACGCCTTCGATCGTGAGCGGCTTCACAAAGATCTGGTACATTTTGCCATCGATGATCTGGAAGTGGAGATGCGTGCCTTTCTTGGTCAAGGCAGTCCCTTGGCCCTTTGGGGCGCAGAATTCACAAGGGCTCTCGCGGCTGTCATCGTCACATGGCGAAAGCCCAAGGGTGCTTGCCGTATCCCTGCCTTTGGGCTGCGTAGCCTTGACAAGACGTACCATGGAAAAAACCTTCCGCAGGCACTGCATGTCCTGCTGCACGCTTTCCATGGTCAATGGTTCTTTTTTCGAACTCATGTCGTACTCCTCTCCTGCCTTCTTCTTCTTGATTTCCGGATGAGTTTATTATTTTTCATTGTACTATATAATTGCCGTCATGTAAAAGAAAGTTTATACAAGTTTTAGCCACGCGCTCCGCGGCCACCAGTCACTAGTCCCTAGTATTGCGTTTTCTAAATAACTGGCATGTAAGTCAACTTCCGACTCAAGTTAGGAGTTAGGAGTTAGGAGTTAGGAGTTAGGAGTTAGGAGTTAGGAGTAAAGGTACGGCGCATAAAATCAGGAAGCGCCGCAGAGTTTTATATAAATGATGGACAAACTGTTTTATATAATGAGGGGTATTGGGGCACTATATGAATTGTGTGCCCCTTCCAGCACTTCTCACTTCTCACTAAGTCCAGAAGTTAACAAATCGCTAGTCCCTAGTCACCAGTCACCAGTCACCAGTCGCTAAATTTCCCCCTTATACCAAAAACGCACAGCCTCACGGCTGTGCGTTTCTCTAGTCCTCTTTCCCGAAGGGGCAGTCCTTATGATATTTTTGATGATGTCTCTTATAGCTTTCCTTGGGGCGGCATTCGTTTCTTCTGTCACGATACGCGGTATCGCCCTCTTTGACACAGGGCGGGCGCTTGTGGTGGAATTCCCGCTCTTCTTTGTCCCAGTGATCGTGGAATCTCTTGTGCTTTTTGTGATGGCGGTATTCCGGCGGCGGGAGGGGATCTCCCGGATGCTCGGCTTCATGGAGAGCGATGTGGTAGTCACGGCCCTCGGTATCGATGTCCGCCGCTGAAGCAGTATTCCATGCAAAGGCTCCGGCGGATAAGAAGGCAAGCGCGCAGGCTGCGATCAGGAAGCGTTTTTTGATGGTAGTCATAATGGGGCTCCTTTCGGGGGAAGACAGCAGCAAACCGATAAGTGACATTTCGTTGCTTGGCAGAATTAGAAATTAGAAATGAGAAATGGTAGAGCGGCGCGGCAAAGATTTATAGCGCCGCCATTTCTATCCTTGGATGGCGCATCCGAGAAAGCGGGGGAATCCACGTATGAGAAATCAATATTTTTAGCATTCGCGGCGCTCTATGAATTGTGCGCCGCACCTTCATTTCTCATTTCTCATTTCGCATTTCTAATTCACTGGCTGCAGGGGCAACAGTCAGGTGTGCGGGGCTGGTGTCTTCCCTGACATCACAAGCGATGCCACTCTACGTCATCCTCATCGGTATGACGTCTCTTTTCTGGATGGGCTTTTTCTTCATCCTTCTTCAGCTGATCGGGATGGAGTTCGTAATACTTCTTCTCCCAGTCTTTCAGTTCGCGCTGGGCGGGCTTCTTGGCCTCCGCCTGCTGGGTATTCTGCGGCGATGGATCCTTGGCGCTCGCGGCGTCAGCGAGGAGAGCGGTGCCCGTGAGGGCAAGACCTAAGAGAGAAGCGGTGAGGAGTACATTCAGTTTTTTCATGATGATTCATCCTTTCTTTCAGGGCGGCAGGGAGCCGCATAAAAAATCTGCTGTACTCAGTATATATAGAAACGCAGGGAAAGGGAAGGGGAGAAAAAATGAGGAATGAGGAATGAGGAATGAAGGTGGCGGCTTCGCCGCGAATATATATGGGGCGATGCCCGAAAGTAGTATTCAAGTTACCAGTCACTAGTCACTCGAGGCTCCTAATCCCTAGCCACTAATCCCTAATCCCTGCTTTCAAACTTCAAGGTTCAGGGTTAGCCCCTTGGGCGTGCTACCCTTTGATTTCATTGGGAAAGAGGTTCAGAAGGTTCTATAGGTTCTGAGGGTAGGGCGGGGAAGGTGCGGCGCATAAAATAATGAAAGCGCCACGGAGTTTTGAAACTAGCGTTTTTCTCGTATCGCAAACCTAATCCCTAGCCACTCATCCCTGGCTATCAGTCACTAGTCCCCAGTCCCCAGTCACTAGTCACTGATTTCCCTCTTCCTTCGGTGTTGCGGGTGCGTCTTGGGCCGGCGTCCGGTCGTGCTCGTTCTGATGATGAGCTCGGTTATCCATTTTAGGACTTGGCTGTTCCATCATGGGCGCGCGCTGTTCTTCTTTTCTGGGACGGGCTGCGGGCGGGGGCATTTTGTCCCGTTTGTCCAGCTTATCTTTTTTATCCTTCCCGAAGGTTTCCATGATTTTGGGGCGGTTCATCTGTGCCCAGTCTCTGTAGGCAGGGGCATCATTCACGAGGAAGGAGGCCGCGGCGCTCATCATGGAGATGATCGCGAGTGCGATGCAGACGACGATCTTTTTCATTTTCCTTCACCGCCTTTCTCTTCTTTGGAAAAGGAATCCTGCAGGGCGCGGCTGCCTTCTCGTCCGATGAAGAAGATGGCGAGCGCGGCGGAGAGGCCTGCGACGCCGATGGAGAGTTTCGTCATGAGGTGGAGGCCGGGCAGCGGCATGACGCCGGGCAGCGGGGCGAACTCGATAGAGATGAGGGCAAGGACCAGAAGGGTCGCGCAGATAAGAATGAGAGCGAGGAGAAGGCTGGCGCCGTAGAGCAGGCGTGAGGTGAGATGCGCCGCCCTTTCCGCGGCTGCGGGCAGCTTTGGGCTGACTTCGTCCCAGGCTTCGCTCGCTTTGCGGGCCGCTGTGGTCGCGGCTTCCTTCGCGGCTTCCTTCGCATCATCGGTGAGGCGCACACCTTTTGACTTCTCATCAACGACACCCTCTGAAGTGTAGGACTCGTAGATGTCCTTCGGGCTTCCGAGCTCCTTCGCGATGGCCTCTTCGGTAAGCCCGCGCTTCTTTCCTTCTTCGAAGTGGGCTTCGTAGTCAGCGAGGATCTCTTCCACCTCGCTCTTCTTCGCATTTCTGAAATAGTAGCGGAGAAGGTCTAAAAATTCTGTTTTGTTCATTGAGGCTCGCCTCCTTCTTGCATGAGCTTCTGTACGGCTTTGTTAAATTCCTGCCATTCTTTGACAGACTCTTTGAATTCTTTGCGCCCGCTGTCGGTGATGCGGTAGTACTTCCTTGGCGGGCCATTGTGCGACTCGGCGAGATAGGTATCGACGAGTCCATCCTTCTTGAAACGGTTGAGGAGCGGGTAAATGGTGCCTTCAGACATTTCGATGTATTTGGAAATCTCTGTCACCAGCTCGTAACCGTAGAAGTCTTTCCGGCGGAGCATGGAGAGTACGACGATCTCCATCACTCCCTTCTTGAGTTGGACGTTCATGATCGCTCCTTTCTTTAGGGAAATGCGGATCGCATATGCGACCTTGGCTCTCAGCTGCTAATACTATATCACAAGGTACTTTGTAATGCAAGGTACTAAATGATAAAAGAGTCGAGGGGATTGGGGCCTGCTGTTCCTTGATTGTGGGTGAAAGCTTTGTGCAAATGAGGAATGAGGAATGAGGAATGGTGGTGCGGCGCAAAAATAATGAAGCGCCGCGGAGTATCAATAGGGCGATGCCCGAAGGTAGTATGTAGTCACCAGTCACTAGTCACCAGTCACTCCTAATCCCCAATCCCTAATCCCTAGCTACTCATCCCTTGGTCATTGGGGCGTACCGTCCCTTGATTGTGAATGAAAGTTCTACGCTCTAGTTAGGAGTGAGGAGTGAAGGTACGGCGCATAAAATTAGGAAGCGCCGAGGAATTTTGATAGCTCTTCGCGCCGTCGTCAGAGGGGCGTAGCCGAGAAATCTCTATGGCAGAACGCTCATTGCCTGATGTGAGGGGCACCAAGATATCGTTTTTCATCGGCGCATGCACGCTGATTCCCGCAGCGCAGTAGAGATCCCTCGGCTACGCTCGGGATGACGATGGCGAAGAATCCCAGTCACTAGTCACCAGTCACCGGTCACTCCCAATCCCTAAACCCCAGCCACTCATCTCTGCTTTCAAATTGTTATGCGCCGTACCACACCTGTTGGACCCGCTAAATCCAAAACCTTAAACGCAAGGCTCAAAAATTTCCATTTGACAAACCTGCGTGTATCCGTTATACTTGCAATCAAGTTCAAACAAGTACATGCTGTGAACGAGAGGAAATCGGAAGTTCGAAGCCTCAGAGAGCCGGTGGATGGTGAAAACCGGTGCGACGTATCCGTGATCTATCACTCGTGAGCTTCCTGGCCGAAGGTAGTAGGCTCGGACGGATGTCCCCGTTACGGAATAGCCATTAAAGTATAATGCAGGGTGGTACCGCGATCTCGCCCCTGTCCCAGAGTGGACAGGGGCTTTTTGATTTCCGGTACGCCCCTTGGCAGAGTATAAATGCAAGGTGGTACCACGCAGAAGCGTCCTTGCCCTTTCGGGGCAGGGACTTTTTTCTTGGACCATTTGCTGATGGTGAGTGATAAGCCGGAGTGGTACCGCGCCAAAGCGCCTCCGATGAGAGTATTCTCATCGGAGGCTTTTTTTATGAGGAAGGGGATAGGATACGCCACCTCCTTCCTGATTTCCTAAATAACACATGACACACAACAAACGATCAAGAACGATTTGCTATTGACAACCAAAGGAGAACTAAAAATGGAAATGAAGAAAATGATGAAGAGAGCAGGACTTGGACTGATGCTGGCAGCTGCGATGGCAGGTCTGGCAGGATGCGGCGGCAATGGAAGCAAGGAAAGCGCTTCGAAGCCGGCAGCAGGCGCGAAGGTCGCAAAGGTGGGCTTCCTGAATGGCGTATCGGGCGGTGTCGCTTCGTATGGTCTCGCGGAGAAGGAAGGCTTTGATCTGGCGGTCGAAGAAGTCAATAAGGAAGGCAAGATTCACTTCGATGTCGAAATGGCGGATACGAAGGGCAATGTGCAGCAGTGCGTGAGTGCGGCGCAGAAGATGATCGCGGCGAAGAAGGTGCTGGTCGTAGGCCCCTTGATTTCCGGTGAATACAAAGCAGTCGGCCCTCTCTTCCAGAAGGCGCAGATCCCGCTCCTCGGCGCAGCGACCACCGCAGAAGGCCTCATCGAGATCGGTGACTACATGTTCAGAAACTGCGTGCCGGAGTCGAAGAACATCCCGCAGACCGTGCAGAAAACGCACAAGCTCCTCGGCTATAAGAATGTGGCTGTCCTCTACTCGAACAACAACGAGCATCAGGTCTCTGCCTACAAGACCTTCGTGAAGGCGCTCGAAGCGGAGGGCGTGAATATCGTCGCGACGGAAACCTTCGCAGATAAGGATACGGACTTCTCCGCGCAGCTGACGAAGATCCACAATGTGAATCCGGATGCGGTCGTCGTTGCCGGTTACTATCAGGAAGGCGGCCTCATCCTGAAGAAGATGAGAGAAATGGGAATGAATCAGCCTGTCCTCGGGGATAACGGCTTCGTTTCGCCGGAACTCATCAAGATCGCTGGCGCAGCGGCTGACAATGTGTATGTCTCCTCTATGTGGTCTGCTGACCGCAACAGCCAGGCGACCAAAGACTTCGTGAAGAACTTCAAGGCGAAGTACAATCACGATCCGGACAACTTCGCCGCTTGCGCGTATGTCTCTGTGAAGCTCGCTGCGAAAGCGATGGAAGATGCCGGCACCACAACGGATTCGAAGAAAGTCAGAGAGGCTCTTGCGAATGTAAAGAATTTCGAGTCCGCTGTCGGACCGATGACCTTCAATAACTCCGGGGATCCGGATGTCGACCTCGTCCTCCTCAAGGTCGAAGGCGGAAAGTATGTGACGCTGAACTAGTGACTAGGGACTGGTGACTAGGGAAACAAAAAAACGCAGCTTGATACGGCTGCGTTTTTTACTTGCCAATCATCCATCATTTACACCTGCACCGGGATCAGGACTTCGGAGCCGATGGTCTCGCCGTCGGGATTCTGCGCGGGAGTGAAGGTCCATGTCTTTACGGAAGCGGTCACGTATTTTGAAAGCGTCTTGAAATCAGCGCCGGATATCTGCTCATCCTTTACGACTTCGGGAGCGCCATCCATCGTGCCGTCGCTCTTCACGTAGACTTTCACGGTGAGGATGGGGTGAGCGTTTCTCTCAGCGGCTTCGCGGACTTCATCGGACATGTCTTTCAGGACTTGTGAGGCGGGGGCGGCGGGGACGGAAATCATGGTGGAAATGAAGCGGAGCGGGATGGTCACGCTTGTTGAGACGGATCTGTCACCGCGTTTCGCCGGCTGGAACTGCCAGAGGTTCACGGAATCTATGGCGTACTGGTCGAGAATGATAGAGCCGGAGCTCTCCGCAACGGAAGCATTCGCTGCCGTCCCGTCTTCGGTGACAGTGAGGGCGATGAGCGTACTCGTGCTGTGCGGGAGCTGAGACATCGCTTCCTGAATAGCGGCGTTCTGCGGTGCCATTTTGTGAGATCTAAGCGACGGCGGGACCTGCTGCGCTTCCGTGAGCGGGGTGCCGTCTTTATCCAGGTACACGCCGCCTGCGGGAACGGCAGCCGATGCAGAGGCTGCGAGCGCCAAGGTGAGCAGGCTTGTGAGAATGAGTTTTTTCATCAGAGTTCTCCTTTGAATGGTAAATGGAAGCTTTATGTTTCTTTCATTTATTCTAATGAATAAGGGGAATTTCTGCAAGGGGAAGGTTCAGGGTTAGCCCGTGGGATGGCTCGCCCTTTGATTCCGTTTGTAAGCATTGCTTGAATGAGAAATGAGAAATGAGAAATGGTGGTGCGGCGCATAAAAATATAGAAGCGCCGCGGAGTATAAATAGGGCGATGTCCGTTTGAGACTTGGAGATTTTAGAAGTCAGATGTCTCCCAGTCTCCCAGTCCCCAGACACTAGACACTAGACACTAGTCACCAGTCACTAGTCACTAGACACTAGTCACTTCTCCATCCCAAATCCGTAATCCAAAAGTGCGGCGGCTTCGGTGAAGCGGCTGTCCCAGCCGGCGTGCATGATGACGGCGATCAGTGTCTTGCCATGTCTTGTGGCGGCCGCGGTGAGGCAGCCCTGTGCGGCGCGGGTGTAGCCGGTCTTGACGCCGATGGCGCCGTCATAGGTGAAGAGAAGATGATTGGTATTCGTGCAGGGAAGATTTTTGTTCGGGCGTTCGTAGTGGACCTGCTTGCTCTTGGTAGAGACGATTTGCCTGAAATCTTTGTGTCGAAGACCGTACTGCGCGATTTTCGCCATGTCGCGGGCTGTCGAGTAGTGATTTTCATCCGGCATGCCGTTCGCATTGACGAAATGGGTGCTCTCTGCTCCGATGGCGCGGGCTTTTTCATTCATCATGGAAGCGAAATGGTTCACGTTTCCGCCGATGGCTTCTGCGATGGCGGTGGCTGCTCCGTTATCGGAGATCAGCATCATCTGGTAAGTCAGATCTCCAAGGTGGATCCATTCGCCGCCGTAGAGCTCGGTGGATTCGACGTTGGCGGCATTCGCACTGATGGCGATGGTTTTGAGCGGATTTCCCTTTTCCAGGGCGAGGATGCAGGTCATCATCTTCGTCATGCTGGCAGGGTATTCGCGTTTGTCCGCATTTTTTTCATAGAGGACTTCGCCGGTCTTCGCGTCCATCAGGATCGCGGCATCAGCCGTGAGCAGGGGCGCGGCGGCTGATGTGGGAAGGGCGGTGAGTGAGAGGAAGAAAAGGATGAGAAGATGAATGAGAAATTTCATGTTTGCTCCTTCTTTGGTATCAGGGTTAGCTCGTGGGGCGGGGCGCCCTTTGATTCCGTTTGAAAGCTTTGCTTGAATGAGAAATTAGAAATGCGAAATGAGAAATGGTGGTGCGGCGCAAAAAAAATAAGGAAGCGCCGCGGAGTATAGATGGTGGCGATGCCCGCAGGTGGTATTTCAGTCACTAGTCACAAGTCACAAGTCACTAGCCACACATCCCTGCTTTCAAACTTTCCTTACATCAAAAACGCCCTCTGCCTTCGCGGCAAAGGGCGTTATCGTGATTTCCAAAAGCTGCCGCAGCTCTTACAGCAGGATATATTTCAGGATGAAGAGCACGGTCAGGATGTACATGAGTGGGCTGATCTTTTCCGTCTTGCCGGCGAGGGCATTGATGATGACGTAAGAGATGACGCCGAAGGAGATGCCTTCTGCGATGGAGTAAGCGAATGGCATCGCGATGATGGCGAGGTAGCAGGGGATGGCTTCTGTCATGTCCGCAAAATCGATGCCGGATACGGCGGTGAACATCAGGAAGCCGACGGTGATGAGTGCCGGTGCCGTCGCAAAGGCGGGGATGGCCATGAAGAAGGGGGAGAGGAAGAGGGAGAGGATGAAGAGGACGGCGACGGTCATCGCGGTGAGACCGGTGCGTCCGCCCTCCGAGACACCTGCTGCACTTTCGACATAGGTCGTGGTGGTGGAGACACCGAGGACAGCGCCCGCGGTGGTGGCTACGGCGTCTGCCATGAGCGCGCCCTTGATGCGCGGCAGACGGCCCTCATCATCAAGCATATTGGCTTTGGCGGCAACGCCGATCAGTGTGCCCAAGGTATCAAAGACATCGACGAAGAGGAAAGCCAGAAGGACGACGACGAAGTTGAAGGTCGCGACCTGCGAGAAGTCGAGCTCACCGATGAGGGGAGAGATGCTGGCCGGAGCAAAGGAAGCAAGTCCGGCGGAGAGATCGGGCAGGGTGCTGAAAGCGCCGTGCGCCGGATCCGGCACGTAAAGACCGGAGACTTCGCAAAGGATGCCGAGGATCCATGTGAAGAGGATGCCCCAGAGGATATTGCCTCTCACTTTGGCGACCATGAGGAAGGCGGTGAAGAGGACGCCTAAGATGGCGAGCACGACCGTGATGCCGGTGGTATGGAAGGTACCGGCCATCATAGCCTGCTTGAAGGAGAAGAGGGAAATCTTGGTGGCCGGGTTGCCGACGATGATCTGCGCACCGGTCAGGCCGATGAAGCAGATGAAGAGGCCGATGCCGGCGGAGACGGCTTTCTTCAGATTGAGCGGGATCGCATTGAAGATCGCTTCACGGACATTCGTGAGAGAGAGCACGATGAAGATGACACCCTCGACGAAAACGGCAGCCAGTGCCATTTCCCAAGTGTAGCCCATCTGCTTCACGACGGTGAAGGCGAAGAAGGCATTTAGCCCCATGCCCGGTGCCAGGGCAAAGGGGTAATTCGCAAAAGCGGCCATGAGGACAGTCCCCAGAAAACCGGCGATGGCGGTCGCGGTCAGGACAGCGCCCTTGTCCATACCGGCTGCGCTCATGATGGCCGGGTTGACAGCCAGGATGTAAGCCATGGTCATAAAGGTGGTGATACCCGCCATGATTTCCGTCTTGACGGATGTACCGTTTTCACTCAGGTGGAAAACTCGCTCCAAAAGCCCCGTTTCTTTCTGCATGGGTATGCTCCTTTCAAGGGAAACACTGATTCAATCGTTGTCAGATTTCATTCTTGGAGTTTTATACAGAGCGAGGAGACAGGGGACGCGAATAGCGAGCTATTTAAGGAGAATGTCGACGATGCTATGTATAAAACTCCATATGAAATCTGATTCTGCGATTTAATCAGCGTTTCCTTAAATCCATTATGGAAATTCGTACCTATTATATGATTTTTGGAAATCAGTGGCAATAGAGAATTGGGCTGATTAGTAGCTAGTAGCTAGTGACTAGTGACTAGTAGCTAGGGATTAGGAGCCTCAAGTGACTGATGACTAGTGGCTCTCTCGCACCGTCATTTCGAGCGAAGTCGAGAAATCTTTGCTATTCGCGGTCAGGTGGGCAATGTTTGGAAAATCCAAAACGGGAAACCTGATATCGAGAGACTTTCGGGTATCGCCCCATATATATTCGCGGCGAAGCCGCCACATTCATTCCTAATTCCTCATTCAAGTGAAGCTTTCAAACGGAACCAAAGGGCGGAATGTCCCGAACCCCGAACCCTGAACCCTTACCCCATATGCTACAATACATATAATCATTCAAACGAAAGAAGGAATAACTATGAGCGTATGCAATCTGTGTCCGCGTGCGTGCAAGGTGGTGCGCAGGGAGAGCATCACGGGCGAAGGGCAGCTCGGCTACTGCCAGAGCGGGATGCTGCCGGTGATTTCAAGGGCGGCTCTTCATCACTGGGAGGAGCCGTGCATCGCAGGGACGCGCGGGGCGGGGACTGTCTTCTTCGCCGGGTGCAATCTGTCCTGTGTGTACTGTCAGAACTATGAGATTTCCGAAAGGAGAAAGGGCATCGAAGTATCCGTAGAGAGGCTGCGGGAGATCTACTTCGAGCTCATTGCCAAGGGGGCGCACAATATCGATCTTGTGACGCCGACGCATTACACCCATGCGATCTTTCAGAGCCTTCGCGAGCCGCTGCCGGTGCCGGTCGTTTATAACTGCGGCGGCTATGAGAGTGTCCATACCGTGGCCTTTCTGCGGAAGAAGGTACAGTGCTGGCTGCCGGATCTTAAGTATTATGATGGAGAGATTTCCGGAAAATACAGTGACGCGCCGGACTACTTCGAAAGGGCGAGCGCAGCCATCGAGCAGATGTTCAAAGAGACAGGGCCTTATGTGATCGGGGCGGATGGCATTTTGCAAAAGGGCGTCCTCATCCGCCATCTGATCCTTCCCGGACAGGTAGAGGACACGAAACGGATCCTCGAGTATGTAGCGGAGACGTTCGATCCAGGGGACGTCCTCTTCAGTCTCATGCGCCAGTACACGCCCTGCGGCCGCGCAGCGGAATTTCCGGAAATCAATCGCAGGATCACCGATGAAGAATACGAGGAGTGCGAGTCCTATATGGAAGAACTCGGCATCATCGACGGCTACGTGCAGCAGAAGGAGAGCGCGGAGGCGGCCTTCATCCCTGCTTTTGACGGGACGGGAGTTTTAAAATCATAAGCATGTAAAAAACCAGATCTCACATACGTGGGGTCTGGTTTTTAGCTCGTGGAGTGTGGCGTCTTTTAATTGTGGATGCTTAAATAATGAGGAATTAGGAATTAGGAATTAGGAATGAAGGTGGCGGCTTCGCCGCGAATATATATGGGGCGATGCCCGAAGGTAGCATTCAAGTCACCAGTCACCCTGCGCTCCTAATCTCAGGTTACTCATCCCCGTTTTTCAAGCTTCAGGGTTAGCCCGTGGGGTGGGGCGCTTTGATTACTTTTGAAAGTTTCGCGCTCTCTAGTGAGGAGTGAGGAGTGGTGGTGCGGCGCCAGATCCTTCGGCTCAGTTCTCATGGTTCCGCCTTTACATTTTCGAGCATCCGACATTTCACTCCGCTCAGGATAACGAAATGCGCCGCGGAGTATAAATAGGGCGATGCCCGAAGGTAGCATTGAAGTCCCTAGTCCCTAGTCACCAGTCACTTGAGACTCCTAATCCCTAGCCACTAGTCCCTAGCTACCAGCCACAAGCCTCCAGTCCCTGATCCAAAATTTCCGCGAAGCGCTTTACGGGGGCCATGGGCGTCCGGTGCGCACCGATTTCTTTCTCCATCCATACGACATCGTACCAGCGGTCAAATTTATAGCCGCTCTTTTTGAAGTTGGCGACAAGGTCATAGCCCATATGGCTGTGGAAATCGACGCTGTTCGTATCCACGTAGGGGTCAGGCGTAGCGGGATAGGTGATGCAGGCGTAGAGTGTGACGATGCCCTGTGCGCGAAGATAGGTCTCAAGGGCTTCGTAGAGCTTACGCCCCGCGCCGGTGTGACGGGCATCCTGCGCAATGTAGATGGAGGTCTCGACATTCCAGTCATAGGCGGGGCGGGTATGGAAGGGACTCGCATAGACGTAGCCTAGGATCGTTCCGCCTCGCTCTGCGACGAGGTAGGGATAGGTTTCAAGGGTGGTACGGATCCGGCGCCGGAATTCTTCTTCGCTGGGGACGTCGTATTCAAAAGTGATGGCGGTCTTTGTGACGTAGGGGGCATAGATCGCAAGCAGCGCTGCCGCGTCATCGGGCGTCGCGGTGCGGATGGTGAGGGGAGAGTGGGTCATGGATGTGGAGGCTCCTTTTTTTAAGTGACTGGTGACTAGTGACTGGTGACTGGTGACTAGGAGACTGGGAGACTGGGAGACGTCATAGGTCAGAAGTCAGAGGTCAGAGGTCAGAGGTCAGAAGTCCGAAGTCTGAAGTCGAACTGCGGACTTCGGACGATCTACCGCGTTCCTGCTTTTTCCATGAACGGGCCTTCTTCCACGACGAAGCGGATGTGTTCGGCCTCGCCGATTTCTCCACCTTCGTCATAGGCGAGGCAGTGGAGGGTGATTTTCTTTCCTTTGACGACGGTGACGGTGGCTTCGGCGCGGACGGTATGTCCGACGAGGGTGGGCTGCTTATGGGCAAGACCGATGAAGCCGCCGACGGTGGTTTCGCCTGCGGCGAGGCCTGCCTTCACGGCATCGCAGGCGGCTTCTTCCATGAGAGCCGAGAGGACGGGGGTAGCAAGGACGGGGAGCGAGCCGCTTTTCACGACTTTCGCGGTATCATTTTCTGTGACGATCTTTGTGGCAGTGCCTTTCATTCCGACGGTGATAGACATGGGAGTTCTCCTTTTTATCATAGATACGCATTGGACTGTTATGATTGTTAGCTACTTCATTTTACCACGGACTTTTATATATTTACATATGATATAATGGGGAGAGTAAAAAATAGAGACATCTGTCTCGGATAGGGGTGCTGTGTGGAAGACAACGACACAGAGATTTCTCAAAAAGAAGCGAAGAAGAAAGGCGTGCGCATCGCGCTCGGTATGACGGCGCTGGGGCTATCCATCGCCCTCTTGGGCGGCTGGTATTTCTATGCGGCAGACCACGGGGCGCGCAGCGGGAAGACGCATGTCAGGATCGAAAAGAATGCGACGGGAGGAGACATTGCATCCCTTCTGGAAAAGCAGGGCGTTATTAAGAGCGCGGTGCGCTTCCGTCTCTATGCCCGCCTTCTGGGAGAAGGAAATCAGCTGCAAAGCGGAAACTATGCGCTCGAAAAGGGGCTGACGATCAGGGAAGTCATCGATGCCTTAAAGCATGGGAAGACGGAGGCCGCGCAGGTCACGGTACCGGAAGGTTCCACCGTGCATCAGATCGCTCAGTTGCTTGCGCAGGCGGGCATCGAAGGGGCAGCGGACTTTGAAGTGGAAGCGGCGACCTACGGCCCCTTGAAATACCAGTACGGCCCCGTCGCGGTACCGATCAAGGCAGAAGGATTTCTCTTTGCGGATACATACAGCATTCCCAAGGAGTACACGGCGCGTCAGATCTTAGATCTCATGTATCGTCATACCGATGACATGCTGACGCCGGACATTCGAAAGAGGGCGGAGGCGAAGCACATGACTCTGCATGATCTTTTCACGATCGCCTCGATGGTAGAGCGCGAGGCGCGTTTCCCGGAGGATCAGGTGCCGATCGCCTCCGTCATGCTGAAGCGCCTTTCCATCGGCATGCCGCTCCAGATCGATGCGACGATCCAGTATGCCTTGGGCGAGCAGAAGGCGGAGCTGACCATCGCGGATACGCGCATCGACTCGCCGTACAATACATATACGCACCCCGGCCTTCCGCCCGGACCGATCGGCAGCCCGGGACTTCCTGCCATAGAGGCGGTGCTGGCTGCCGAGCCGGGTGACTACCTCTACTACGTCGCGCAGGCTGACGGGCATCATGTATTTACGAGATCCTACGAAGAGCACCAGCAGGAGACGGAGAATATTTATGGATCCAGTTCTTGAAGCACTGAAGAAAGAGTTAGAAATCGAAGCCGGCCGTGACCATGTCCCCATCATCCGAGGGCCGGAGCGCGCACTTCTCCTTTCGGCGGCCGAGAAGGCTTCGCCGAAGCGCATCCTCGAGGTTGGTACCGCCATCGGCTACTCTTCGCTGCTTTTGGCAGAGCGTTTCCCGCTCGCAGAGATCGATACGCTCGAGATCGATCCTGCGCGCCATGCCCGCGCGGAGGAGGTCATGCGACGGGCCGGCTTCTCGCATCGCGTCCACTGCCATCTGGGGGATGCGGCAGAGCTTTTGGAAACGCTCGAAGGGCCCTATGATTTCCTGTACCTGGATGGCCCGAAAGGACAGTACCTCCGGCAGCTGAAGGCCATCGAGCCCAAGCTCTCGCCGCATGCGGTGATCGCGGCGGATAACGTGCTTTTCCGTGGAATGGTAGAAAGTGAGGCACCCGTGCCGCATCGGTATCGGACGTTAGTCGTGCGCCTGAGAGAATATATACGATATGTAAAAGAGAGATACGAGACCACCATTTATCCGGAAGGGGATGGACTGGCGGTAAGCTATCAATTAGAAATGAGAAATTAGAAATGAGAAATGGTGACAGCGCCACACAATTCATAAAGTGGCGCAAATAGAAATGGAGGGGTGTCATGGCGCGGGAGAATGTTGTTCTTTCGAAAAGCAAGTGCTTTGCGGTTTGCATCATTCAATTGGTACAATATTTGCGTCAGAACCGAAGGCCCTATTTTATTATTGATCAAATCGGGCGATCCGGTACCAGCATCGGCGCTAATGTGACAGAAGCGCAGCATGCGATAAGCGAAAAAGAATTCTTGCAGAAAATGTACATCGCTTATAAGGAGTGCAGCGAGACATTATATTGGCTTGATCTCTTACATGCATCGCGGTACATTGAAGCGGAGATGTATTACAGTCTTTCCGAGAAGTGTAGGGAACTTGAGAAATTATTGACGATGATTACCAAAACAACCGCTTCGCATCTCAATAAAAAAATATAAAATTCGCGGCGCTTCCATATTATGATGCGTCGCTCCTTCATTTCTCATTTCGCATTTCTAATTTCTCATTATTTAGAAGAAAGGATACGAATGAAAAAAATAGAACTTCTCGCTCCGGCGGGGACGATGGAAAAAATGAAAATGGCTCTTCTCTACGGAGCAGACGCGGTCTATCTTGCGGGGAAGGTTTTCGGCCTTCGTGCTTATGGCGGCAATTTCACGAAGGAAGAAATGAAAGAAGCCGTCCGATATGCACACGGGATGGGGAAGAAGGTCTATGTGACCGTGAATATCATTCCGCGTAATGAAGACTTGGAGGGCCTCGACGATTATCTGAAGTATCTGGAGGAAATCCATGTGGATGCTGCGCTGATCTCCGATCTCGGCGTTTTCTCGCTCGCGCGCGAGGTGGCGCCGAAACTCCCGATCCACGTATCGACGCAGGCGAGCGCAGCGAACTGGCGGACGGTCAAAATGTGGAAGGAACTGGGCGCGGAGCGCGTGGTGCTTGCGCGTGAAGTATCCGTGAAGGAAATGGCGGACATCCGCAAAAAAGTGGATATCGAGCTGGAAGTCTTCGGGCACGGCGCGATGTGCATTTCATGGTCCGGCCGATGCCTGCTTTCGAATTTCTTCACGCATGGCAAGCGCCAGTCGAACCGCGGTGAATGTATCCAGGCCTGCCGCTTCAAGTATTCGGTCATGGAGGAGTCCCGCCCCGGACAGTACTGGCCCATCGAAGAGGATGACCACGGGACATACATTTTCAACAGCAAAGACCTCTGCATGATCGATCACATCCCCGAGCTCATCGAGGGCGGTGCCTCTTCGCTCAAGATCGAGGGCCGCATGAAGAGCGTGTACTATGTGGCGGCGGTCGTCGCTGCTTACCGCAAGGCGATCGATACCTACTACGCAGAGCGCGGGGCTTACCGCGTGCGGGAGGAGTGGCGCGAAGAGCTGGAAAAGGTATCGCACCGTCCCTACACCACGGCGTTCGCTTTTCAGGAGGCGGATCATACCGCGCAGGAGTATGTCAAGTCACAGCCGGAGCAGCCGTATGACTTCGTCGGCCTCATTCTGCCATCGGAAGAGGGGGCGACCCGGGTGCAGCAGAGAAATCATTTCAAAGTAGGCGAGACTTTGGAGTACCTGACGCCCAAAGGGGATGTCGGGCTTTTCACAGTCGGGCCTCTCACCAATGGAGAGGGCGAGGCGGTCGACCGTGCGCCGCATCCGCTCGAAGTTTTGACGATGCAGACGGAGATGGATTTCCCCGCCTATACCATTTTAAGGAGACGTGCGAAACATGGATGATACCAGAGTGTATATAGAAATCCCGCCGGAAGCGGTGAATTATATCAACCGCATCATCGAGGGCTACGAGTACCTCGGCATTTTGACGACGCTCGATCCGAAGCGCGCCACCTGCCAGATCAATTCGACCGCTGACACGAGAGACATCGTCATCGATGTCCTGACGCATCTCACCGATGTGGATGTGAAGATTCTGGGGAGCCGGGAAGAAGCTGTGAAAAAGTAAAATGAGTGACTGGTGGCTAGTGACTGGTGGCTAGTGACTGGTGGCTAGTGACTGGTGACTGGTGACTGGTGACTAGACTAAGAGACTAAGAGACATCAGACATCTGACATATGACTTCTAAAATCTTCAAGTCTCAAACGGACATCGCCCTATTTATACTCCGCGGCGCTTCTATATTTTTATGCGCCGCACCACCCCCGTTGAACCCTCTGAACCTGTTGAACCTCTTTCGCGCGCAATCAAAGGGCGGCACGCCCCGTGGGCTAACCCCAAACCCTGTTTCCCTTGACACTTTCCAAATAGGTGCTATACTTGACTGCTAAAGACGTATTGTCTTGACAATGAAGAGAGGCTTACCGTCCTCTCTTTTCTGGTTTCGTAATGATTTCGATGACCCACTTTCACGTAAAGGAGATACGAATAATGGCTGCCAATGGACTGATTACAGACTTATACCAGCTGACTATGGCGAATGCGCTCTTCAAGAAGGGCATGCATGAACGCCGCGTGGTCTTTGACCGTTTCTATCGAAAGAATCCTTTCAATGGCGGTTATACCGTGGTCGCGGGGCTCGCGCACCTGCAGGAATTTGCCAAAAATTTCCGCTTCGATGCCGAGGACATCGCCTACCTCAAGAGCCTCGGGATCTTCTATCCGGAATTTTTGGACTACCTGGCTGATTTCCACTTCACGGGAGACATCTATGCCATGCCGGAAGGCACGGTCGCATTCCCGGGCGAGCTCCTGCTGCGTTTCCATGGCACCACGACAGAGGCGATGCTGATGGAGACAGGGCTCTCGATGATCATGAACCATGAAAGCCTCATCGCGACGAAGACGCGCCGTGTGCGCACCGTCGCGGGCAAGGATGCGCTGATGGAATTCGGCCTGCGCCGCGCGCAGGGCCATTCTGCCGGACTGTGGGGCGCGAGAGCGGCTATGATCGGCGGATTTAACGGCACTTCGAATGTCGAAGCAGGCAAGCTCTTCGGCATCCCGGTCCTCGGTACCATGGCGCACAGCTGGATCATGAGCTTTGACACCGAGCTGGAAGCCTTCGAAGAATATGTCAAGCAGTATCACAACAATCTCATCCTGCTGGCAGACACCTACAATGTGCTGGAAATGGGCGTGCCGGATGCGATTCAGATTTTCAAAGAGCTGAAAGCCAAAGGCGAGCTGCCGAAGGTCTACGGTATCCGCATCGACAGCGGTGACCTCGGCTACCTTTCCAAGGAAGCCAAGCGCATGTTTACGGAAGCCGGATTCCCGGATGCCATCATCTCCGGATCGAATGATCTGGACGAATACCTCATCCAGTCTCTGAAGGAGCAGGGCTGCACCGTCACCAGCTGGGGCGTCGGCACGAAGATCATCACAGCCGACGGCTCTCCGTCTCTGGGCGGCGTCTTCAAGATGAGCGCTAGAGAAAAGGACGGCACCTTCGAGCCGGTGATGAAGATTTCCAATGATGTCGCTAAAATGACGAACCCGGGCATCAAGGAAGTGCGTCGTTTCTACAAGAAATCGAATGGCAAGATGATCACCGACCTCGTCTGCCTCACCAGCGAACCCATGCCAGACGGCGGCGATTACACACTCGTCACCGAGTCGGCCAAGTGGCGCCGCAAGGAGCTGAAAGCCGGCACGTACACCTGCGTGGAAATGTTAAAGCCCGTCATGCAAAAGGGGGAAGCCTCTCCGCTCCCGACGCTTTCGGAAACCATCGCGTATGCGAATGAGCAGATGGAGACCCTTTGGCCGGAATACACCCGTCTTCTGAATCCAAATATCATGGAAGTGAATCTCTCCGATGCTCTGCAGCAGCTGAAGAGTGAAATCATTGAGAAGGATCTCAAGAAATAAGAAAGAGCCAGCGCAAGCTGGCTCTTTTGTTGGTTCAGGGGTAGGCCGTGGGGTGGGCTGCTTCTTGATTGCGGGTGAAAGCCTCGCTCTCTAGTGAGGAGTGAGGAGTGAGGAGTGAGGAGTGGTGGTGCGGCGCATAAAAATCAAAAGCGCCTCATATATATTTGCGGCGAAGCCGCCACCACAACCATGAACCCCGAAGTTTGAAAGAAGGGATGAGTGGTTAGGGATTAGTGGCTAGGGATTAGGTTTGCGATACGAGAAAACAGCTAGTTTCAAACCTCCGCGGCGCTTCTATATTTTTATGCGCTGCACCACCATTTCGCATTTCTAATTTCTCATTTCTCATTCAATCGAGGCTTTCAAACGTAATCAAGGGGCGAGCCGCCCGAGGGGCTAACCCTGAACCCCGAACCTTGAACCCCGAACCCCCAACTATGCTATAATAGAGGCACGAACTTCTACATATTTCCTGAAAGAAAGGTGACATAGATGAAACTTTCGAAATGGATGACGATTTCCATGGCATCTCTGGCGCTGGCAGGCGGTGTCCTGACAGCGGACGCAGACTCGATGGTTCTTTCCGGCGGTGAAAAGCTCGACCTTGGCGAGAAGGTCAGCGTCTTTGACGGCGAACGCTCCTTCTTCGGCAGCCAGCTGCATGACTGGCTCATGGAAGATAAAGCGGTAACGACCGTGGAAGAGGCGATCAAGAAGGAGAATCTTTTCCCCAAGAACGAAGCCTACTCTCATGACGTGGCACAGATGGCGGTGGATGTACTGCGCCGCGGCAAGCTCTATCAGGTGAGAAGCGAGGACAAAGGCATCTGCTATCAGGGGATGGTCGTCTCGATCGCGCTCTCAGATGCTGACGAGATGAAGCTCGCCCTCTATAGCGCGGCGCTCGATACAAAGTCGAAGGAAGCGGCGAAAGACAATCAGGCAGAGGCGGAAGCCAAAGAGCTGGCGCCTCTTCTGGCGATGGCGCACGGACAGCTCACGGTGAAGGCGCACTCGGACTGGGCGGACAAGACTTCGAAGAAAGGGCTTGCCTACAGCACAGGCAGCGCGCAGATTTCCATCATCCGTGACGGCTTCACGCTTCCTGTCTATCTGAAAGCGATCATTCACAAGGATAAGGGCATGACGACCTATACCCTGCTTGCGGCGGATCAGGCGTCCGGCGCGTATTTAGAACCCATCGTCGACAAGGCGCTGGCAGGAGCCGGAAAATGAAACGCATGCTTTCACTCTGCCTGGGAGCCGCCCTTCTTCTGACGGGCGGACTGTCAGAAGCGGATGGTATGGCTGGCAGTGGCGCAGTGCCTGCTCTCCCCGCGGGAGAGGGTGTCAACGCCGCGGCTGCCAAGGTCATGGAACCGCTGCCGATGGAAGAGCTTCTCGCACTCACGCCGGAGAGCCGAGGATTTCTGGGTGATGGGAAGCTTCCCAAGGGGATGACCTTTACGCCCTTCCACCTTTCCAGTGATCCACATCCCTGCGCGGGGCTGCTCTTCCTTCCCGGGAAGAAGCAGGATGCGTCCGTCATCGCTTTCGGGATGGAAATGAAAGGGGAAGTGGCGGAGGCCTATTTCCACGACATGTTCCTGCCGGAAGGCTTCACTCCGGCGGCGGGGCAGCGCATGCTCCACTTCAATATCGGTCTGATGGAGGCAGAATCACTGCTGAATAACATTTTTTTGCAGACCGCCAAGGGGACGCGCGAGGCTACGGGCGAACCTATTCCCTATGACCTCATGGGCGTCAGCATGATGCACGTGGAGCAGCTGCACAAGGTACTCAGCCAGCCAAAGACTTACGGCTTTGCCCTCTCGCCGTACCTGGTCGCGGACGGATGGGCGCTCCCTCTCTATATGCGCGGTTTTCTAACCAAGACGGGCGAAGGCTATCGCAGCCTTCTCTTCCTCGGCTTCCAGAGCCAGAAGAATGCACTCGACGAGGCCAGCTATGAGATATTGAGATCGATGAAATAAAAAAGACGTCATGATGCTTTCGCATCATGACGTCTTTTTATTTCAGGGGTAGCCCGTAGGGCGTGCCGTCCCTTGATTACGTTTGAAAGCCGCGTTTGAATGAGAAATTAGAAATGCGAAATGCGAAATGATGGTGCGGCGCATAAAAATCAGAAGCGCCGCGAAGGTTTGAAATTAGCGATTTTCTCGTATCGCAAACCTAATCCCTAGCTACTAATTCCTAGTCACCAGTCACTAGTCACTAGTCACCAGTCATACCAAGAAACAGCCGGTGCATGCGGTCATCATGTCCGACCTCAGGATGGAAGGAGAGTGCGAGCTGCTTTCCATAGCGGACAGCGACGATGTGGTCATCCACGGTCGAGAGGATGTCCACGTCAGGCGATGCAGAAGCGATGTAGGGGGCGCGGATGAAATTCATCTTCACGTCGCCCACTCCTTTGACCGGCGCCGTGGTGATGAAGCTCCCGAGCTGTCGGCCGTAGGCATTTCTGCGGACTGTCACAGGAAGCGTAGCGAACCATGTGTGCACATCATTTTCCAGATGTTCAGCGAGGAGGATCATGCCGGCGCAGGTGGCAAGGACGGGAAGACCTGCTCGGATTTTTTCCTGCAGCGGCGCGAAAAGTCCCTCATCCTTGAGCAGCTTGCCCTGTACGGTGCTTTCCCCGCCGGGAAGGACGAGCCCGTCCATAGGGCGCTCGAGATCTTTCCGGTTTCGTATCTCAAAGCAGGAAGCCCCGAGCTTTGTGAGCATTCGTTCATGCTCGATGAATGCCCCCTGAAGGGCGAGGATGGCGATATGTTTCATACTTTGGCCTTTCTAGGGAAACACTGATTAAATCTGACTCTGCGATTGAATCAGCGTTTCCCTAACACGTAGCTAACAGAGAAGTGAGGAGTGAGAAATGAGGAGTGGTGGTGCGGCGCATAAAAAACAGAAGCGCCGCGGAGTATAAATAGGACGATGACCGAAAGTAGCATGTAAGTCCCTAGTCCCTAGTCACCAGTCACTCAGTGACCCCTAAAAAATTATTTTCCGCGTTCCGCCATGAGGAGCTGGATCTCATCTTCATTGATGCCGACCATGGCTTCGCCGAGGTCAGTGGAGAGTTCAGCGAGGATTTCCGGATCTTTGTAGTTGGTGACCGCTTTCACGATAGCGGCAGCGCGTTTCGCCGGATCGCCGGATTTGAAGATACCGCTGCCGACGAAGACGCCTTCTGCGCCGAGCTGCATCATGAGTGCGGCATCCGCCGGAGTAGCTACGCCGCCGGCTGCAAAGTTGACGACTGGGAGTTTCTGGTGGTCATGGACATAGACGACGAGGTCATAGGGGACGCCCAACTGTTTCGCTGCTTCGAAGAGTTCATCCGTGCGCAGCGAGGCGATGGAAGCGATCTGGGTATTGATCTTTCTCATGTGGCGGACAGCCTGAATGATATCGCCGGTCCCCGGTTCACCCTTGGTGCGGATCATGGAAGCGCCTTCTGCGATACGGCGAAGGGCTTCACCGAGGTCGCGTGCGCCGCAGACGAAGGGCACCTTGAACTGGTGCTTGTCAATGTGGTACACATCGTCAGCTGGAGAGAGGACTTCACTTTCGTCGATGTAGTCGATCTCGATGGCTTCAAGGATCTGCGCTTCGACAAAGTGACCGATGCGGCATTTTGCCATGACAGGGATGGAGACGGCTTCCTGAATGCCCTTGATCATTTTCGGATCGCTCATACGGGATACGCCGCCCGCTTTGCGGATGTCGGCAGGGATGCGTTCCAGCGCCATGACGGCTGCAGCGCCGGCTGCTTCCGCAATTTTCGCCTGTTCCGGTGTGGTGACGTCCATGATGACGCCGCCTTTCAGCATCTGTGCGAGTTCTTTGTTCAGTTCGTAGCGTTCATTGTTTTTCATGATAGAAAGTCCTTTCAAAATAATGGGTTTAAGGTTGATGGGTTCAAGGTTCAGGGTTCGGGGCAGATCGTCCACTGATTGTAGATGAAAGCTTTGCTCGAATGAGAAATGCGAAATGTTGGTACGGCGCATAAAATGATGGAAGCGCCGCGGAGGTTTGAAACTAGCGGTTTTCTCGTATCGCAAACCTAATCCCTAGCCACCAATCCCTAGCTACCAGTCACAAGTCACAAGTCACAAGTCACTAGCTACTCATCCCTGCTTTCAAACTTTAGGGTTAGCCCATGGGGCGTACTACCCCTTGATTGTTGCGAAAGAGGGGGGAGCAGGTTCTATAGGTTCAAAGGGGTGTGGTGCGGCGCATTTCGTCATCCTGAGCGGAGAAAAACGTCGTATGTTAAAAAATGGCTTATCTGAAACAGGAGAACTGAGTCGAAGGATCTAAGCGCCGCGGAGGTTTGAAACTAGCGGTTTTCTCGTATCGCGAACCTAATCCCTAGCCACTAATCCCTAGCTACCAGTCACAAGTCACTAGTCACTAGCTACTCATCCCTGGCCCCTGATGGCGAATCATCCTGAAAATGGGTCAATTAAAAAGAAGGCAGGAAATCCGAAGGATTTCACGTCTTCTTTTTATGTGAAATTGTGGAGTTACCAGTCACCAGTCACCAGTCACTAGTCACTACATTACCATTTCCCGTCGATCAGCTTTTTGGCATGTTCGTTCAGTTTCCATTTCCATACGAGGAAGGGGCCGACGATGACGCCGAAGAGGGCCTGCAGGATTTCATACGGCAGCTTGATCCATGCATAGGCCGGCGTACTGTAGACGTAGGCACGGCCGAGGGAATAGCCGATGACCATGATGACGGCGCCGACGAGGACAGCGATCACCGTCGAGAGCTTCGGCTTCTCCGGGAAAGCGTGGTGTGCGATGTAGGAGATCGCCATAGCCTGCAGGCCGTGAGTGACGAGCGAGACAAACATCGGGAGCGGGTAGAAGAAAAAGTCTCCCAGAAATGCACCGACGCCGCCGACGAGGAAGGCTCCCAGCGGGTCGAGCATGAGCGCCGCTGCGACGATGACGATGTCGTTCAGGTACAGGTGGCCGCCCGGGACGGGCAGACCGAAAGACGAAAGTCCGACATTGATCGCCATCAAAAGGCCGCAGATGGTGAGCCAGCGCGTATTGTGCTTCGTGTGGACGGAAAGGGAATGTGTGGTCAGTATTTCTTCGTTTGTCATGAGAATTCTCCTTGCTGTATCTAGATGTTTGCATTATACTATGAAACTGGATATATAAAAATCACCAAAATATTACAAAAAAGTAAGACCAGATGGAACGGGTTAGCCCATGGGGAGCAGTCCTTTGAGGCTCCTAATCCCTAATCCCTGGCTACTAGTCACCAGTCACTAGTCACTATTATTATGAAAGGATTCTCATCATGACCGCCTACATGGCCCTTTATCTTTCCATTCGTGATGCCATCACGTCAGGCGTCTATGGCTACGGCGCCAAACTTCCTTCGAAGCGGCAGACCGCAGAGGCGCAGGGCGTCAGCCTCATCACGGTGGCGCACGCCTATGATCTTCTTGTCGAAGAAGGCTATGTGGAGCCGCGGGAACGAAGCGGATACTTCGTCGTCTTCCGTGAGAGGGATAACTACGGAGCGGCGGATCCTCGTCCGATGAGCCGCTCGATGGATATTGCCCGCACGAAAACAGAGCAGCGTGAGGCAGGGGAGAGAGACCTGTTTCCTTTTTCCATCTTTGCGCGCACGATGCGAAGCGTGCTTTCCGTGTATGGAGAAAAAATCTTGAATCCTTCGCCGAACCATGGCTGCGAAGAACTGCGGCGTGCGATCGCATCCTATCTTGCCCGAAGCCGCCATATGCGCGTCTCTCCCGAGCAGATCCTGATCGGGTCGGGAGCGGAGTATCTTTACGGATTGAATATTCAGGTGCTCGGACAGGGACAGATCTATGCGCTGGAAGACCCGTCCTACCAGAAGATTGAGCAGGTGTACCGGGCGAATGGGATTTCGATCGATAAGCTCAAGATGGGAGAGAGCGGGATAGAAACGAGCGAGCTCCTCCGCACCCGTGCGAGGGTACTCCACGTGACGCCCTTCAACAGCTTTCCCTCCGGCATTACGGCGACGGCTTCGAAGCGAGCCGAGTACCTGCGCTTCGCCCGCGAGCGTCACGCCATGATCATCGAAGATGATTTCGATTCCGAGTTTACCCTTCTCTCCAAGCCGGAGGATACGCTCTTCTCTATGGAGCCGGAGGGACACGTCATCTATATGAATAGCTTCTCGAAAACCATCGCGCCTTCCATCCGCACGGGCTACCTGGTCCTCCCGCCGCAGATGGTCCCTCTCTATCAGCTGCGCGTGGGCTTCTACTCCTGCACCGTCCCCGTCTTTGACCAGCTCGTACTCGCGGAATTCATCAGTCAGGGGCATTTTGAAAGGCACATCAATCGGGTCCGGCGGAGAAGACGGATGCGGGCGGGGGATAAGTGACTGGTGGCTAGTGACTGGTGACTGGTGGCTAGTGACTAGTGACTAGGGATTAGGGATTAGGGATTAGGGATTAGGAGTGACTAGTGACTGGTGACTTAAATGCTACTTTCGAGCATCGCCCTATTTATACTCCGCGGAGCTTCTATGTTTTTATGCGCCGCACCACCATTCCTCATTCGAGCAGAGCTTTCAAACGTAATCATGGGACGGCACGCCCGAGGGGCTAATCCTCGTCCCTCCTTGCGCGAATCTCCATTCTCCAGTACAATAGAAGCAATCGTGAGAGTCATCGAAAGGAGAAATCACTATGCAGAGTTTTGAATTCACCCCGCAGGGCGTATGTGCAAGAAAAATTACTTTTGACCTCGAAGATGGTCTGATTCACCACCTTCATTTCGAGGGCGGCTGCCCGGGCAATCTGGCAGCGATTTCTAAGCTCCTCGAAGGCCGCAGCGCAAAGGAAGCGGCGGATATCCTGCTCGGCAATACCTGCCGCGACAAGCAGACTTCCTGCGCCGACCAGCTTGCTCATGCGCTGATCGAAGCTATGGAAAAGGCAGATGAGAAATAAAGAAACGGCGCGCATGCGCCGTTTTTTAGTGACTGGTGACTGGTGACTGGTGACTGGTGACTGGTGACTAGTGACTAGTGACTAGTGACTGGTGACTGGTGACTGGTGACTGGGGGGACAGCAGACTCTCTCGTATCGTCATTTCGAGCGAAAGCGAGAAATCTTTTTCGTTCGCGGTCCGGCGGTCGATGATAGGGAATTCCAAACGGGAAGCCTGCTATCAAGAGACTTTCGGGCATCGCCCCATATACACTTGCGGCGAAGCCGCTGCCACAACCTTGAACCTTGAAGTTTGAAAGCAGGGATGTTTAGTAGCTAGGGATTAGTGGCTAGGGATTAGGAGCCTCGAGTGACTGGTGACTTGAATACCACTTTCGGGCATCGCCCCATATATATTTGCGGCGAAGCCGCCACCTTCATTCCTAATTCCTCATTCCTAATTCCTCATTCAGGTCGAGCTTTCATTCATAATCGGTGGACGGAGCCGCCCAAAGGGCTACCCCTGAACCCTGAGCCCCTCTTTTTTTATTTGCATTTTCCCGCGTTCTATGCTACAGTATCTCCATATCCCAAAAGACTTTGACAGGAAATAGTAGAGAGACCGCTCGCTTCTAGAGAGCCATTGGAAGGTGGAAAATGGCAGGAGCATTTCATCGAACTCATCCTCGAGTCGCAGGCTGAAGGAAGTAGGCCTTGCCGGAACCTGACCGTTATCAGACAGAGTGCATATTTCTATGAAATATGAATAAGAGTGGTACCGCGAATCTTTCGTCTCTTGCGAGACGGAAGATTTTTTTATTGCAGCAAAAGTGGGAGATTGCAGAGGAGGAAATAGTATGGGTATGACAATGACACAGAAGATCCTGGTCAAGCATGCCGGTGTCGATTCTGTGAAAGCAGGGGATCTGATTAACTGCCGCCTTGATCTGGTCATGGCGAATGATATCACCGCGCCGCCGTCCATTGCGGAATTCAAACGCATCGGCGTCCCGGTTTTCGATAAGGAGAAAATCGTCCTCGTTCCGGATCATTTCCAGCCGGCGAAGGATATCAAGTCTGCCGGACTTGCGAAGATCGTCCGCGACTTCGCGCATGAAAACGGCATTGTCAATTATTTCGAGCAGGGGCGTGTCGGTATCGAGCATGCGCTGCTCCCGGAAAAAGGTCTTGTAGGGCCGGGCATGGTCACCATCGGGGCGGACTCTCATACCTGCACCTACGGCGCGCTGGGCGGCTTCTCTACCGGCGTCGGTTCTACCGACCTCGGCGTTGCCATGGCGACTGGCGAAGCATGGTTCAAAGTGCCGGACGCGATCAAAGTCGTCTTGACCGGTACGAAGCCGGAAGACATCACCGGCAAAGACGTCATCCTGACGCTGATCGGCATGATCGGCGTCGATGGCGCGCTGTACCAGTCGCTGGAATTCACCGGCTCGGGCGTCCATTCCCTTTCCATGACCGACCGTTTCACCATTGCGAATATGGCGATCGAAGCGGGAGCGAAGAATGGTATTTTCCCTGTCGATGAAAAGACCATCACTTATATTGAAGGACGTTTTGACAAGTCCTATGAAGTTGTCGAAGCAGACGAAGACGCGCACTATGCCCGCATCGTAGAGATCGACCTCTCCTCTATGAAACCGGTCGTTTCCTTCCCGCACCTGCCGGAAAATACGAAGGTCATCGGCACCTTCGGGGAAATCAAGATCGATCAGGTCGTCATCGGTTCCTGCACGAACGGCCGTCTCGAGGATCTGGCTATCGCAGCCCGCATCTTCAAAGGTCACAAAGTCCATCCGAATGTCCGCTGCATCATCATCCCGGCGACACCGACCATTTATCTGCAGGCCATGCATGCCGGCTTCATCGAGACTTTCATCGATGCCGGCTGTGCCGTCTCTACCCCGACCTGCGGCCCGTGCCTCGGCGGCTACATGGGGATCCTCTCGAATGGAGAGAAATGCGTCTCCACCACGAATAGAAACTTCATCGGCCGCATGGGACCGACCGATTCTGAAATTTATCTGGCAGGCCCTCAGGTAGCAGCAGCCAGCGCTATCTTAGGACGTATTGCGGTACCGAAGGAGGTCAAATAACATGGCAGTATTAGAAGGAAAGGTTTGGCGCTACGGCGACAACATCGACACTGACGTCATCATTCCGGCCCGTTACCTGAATACCTTCGATCCGAAGGAACTCGCCAAGCACTGCATGGTGGATATCGACCCCACTTTCGCAGAGAACGTCAAGGCCGGCGACATCATGGTCGGCGGCAAAAACTTCGGCTGCGGCTCCTCCCGCGAACATGCGCCGGTTGCCATCAAAGAAAGCGGTGTACCCGTCGTCATTGCGGCGTCTTTTGCCCGCATTTTCTACAGAAACGGTATCAATGTAGGTCTGCCGCTTCTGGAAATCGGAGATGACGTCGAGAAGATCCACGCAGGGGATACCCTTCGCATCGATATCTCCACCGGCAAGATCGAAAACCTCACGACTGGTGACACCTTCCAGGCGCCGCCGCTTCCGGGCTTCATCCAGGATATCGCCAAAGCCGGCGGGCTCATCAACTACGTAAGGGGAAAGAAGAAATAAGGCTGGTTGTCGGGTTCAAGGTTCAGGGTTCAGGTTTCTAGCCCTTTCTCATTTCCTTATGTACGGCAAAGCCTCTTCCCTTCGGGAAGGGGCCGCCCGTAGGGCGGGGATAGGGAGACAGATGGGCAGGCAGTTTTTTGCACCGATGAGGCTGACTACGGAATGAGACGGTGCGGTACGCTGGCTCATTCCAACAAATGCAATTAGCCTCGCTCGTACTGATTGATTGCCTGCGCATCTGTCCCCTTATCCCCCTGCCCCCTTTCCGAGGGGAAGGGGGTACGAAACGAGAATCTCGCTTTCTCGAACCCTGAACCCATTAACCTGAACCCTGAACCCTTTCCACTACATGACCATTGAAATATAAGGAATAAGGAGAAATATATTATGTCCAAACACATCGTTGTCATCCCGGGCGACGGCATCGGTACAGAGATCACCGATGCGGCTGTCGAAGTCCTGAAGAAAATCGATGACATTTATAAGATCGGCCTTACCTATGAATGGAAAGATGCAGGCGGCGCAGCCTACGACAAATTCGGCGAACCGCTGCCGCAGGATACCATTGATGCCTGCAAGAAGGCAGACGCCATCCTCTTCGGCGCTGTCGGCGGCGACCAGTGGGATCACTTAGAGCCTGCGCTGCGTCCTGAAAAAGCCATCCTCGGCCTGAGAAAAGCGCTTGGCCTTTATGTAAACCTCCGTCCCGTGAAGATTCAGGACTCCATGATCGAGTATTCTCCGCTGAAACCGGAAATTGCCAAAGGCACCGACATCATGATCGTCCGTGAGCTCGTCGGCGGCATTTACTTCGGCGACCGCTGCGAATCTGAAATCCATAACGGCGCAGAAAGAGCCTGGGATCTGGAAAACTACTCCGTGCCGGAAGTCGACCGCATCACCCGCTTCGCCATGGAAGCGGCCCGCAAGCGTCATGGCCACGTGACCAGCGTTGACAAATCCAATGTCCTTGCGACCTCCCGCCTCTGGAGACGCACCGTCATCAAGATCCATGACGAGGACTATCCGGATGTTCAGCTCGACCATATGTATGTCGACAACTGCGCGCAGCAGTTCGCCATCCATCCGTCCTTCTTCGACGTCGTCGTCACCGGAAATCTCTTCGGCGACATCCTCTCTGATGAAGCCGCTGTCCTCTCTGGCTCTATCGGCATGCTCCCCTCTGCCTCTATCGGCAATGAGACCAGCCTCTATGAACCGATCCATGGCTCGGCACCGGACATCGCAGGCAAAGGCATCGCGAATCCGATCGCGACCATCCTTTCCGCTGCCATGCTCCTCCGCTACTCCCTGGACGAAGACAAAGCCGCTGACGCTATCGAAGCTGCTGTCAATCAGGCCCTCGACGACGGCTACCGCACCGGCGATATCTACAAAGAAGGCATGAAGAAAGTCAATGGACGCGGCATGACCGACGCCATTCTCGCACGCATCCAGTAATATAAGGGAAACGCTGATGCAATCTGACAATGATTGAATCAGCGTTTCCTAAGCAATCAAAAAGCCGAACGTTTTCGTTCGGCTTTTTGATTGCCAGTCACCAGTCACCAGTCACCAGTCACCAGTCACCAGTCACCAGTCACCAGTCACCAGTCACCAGTCACCAGTCACTCTTACATCCCCACGCCGGCCTTTTTTAAGAACTCCGCGGCCCAGGACGCATCGATCAGGATATCCTCGCGCTCCGTTTCCGCAAAGGCGGGGGAGAGCTGCTGCTTCACCTGCTCATACATCGCAGCATCGAACGCATACGCGCAGACGATCTTGCCATCCTGATACAGGCAGTAGCCCGTGCGGCCGTCCGCGCCGCGTTCGAACCATATGGTATCGACCGAGAGATTCGGTTTCTGCTTCTGCAGGAAAGAATGCGCCAGCACCTTCATGATCTCTATGACCCGGTCATCCAGATGAAGGTCAAGCAGCAGCAGCTTTTCCAGCAGCACCTGACGGTTTGCCACCACACGGCGGCTCCAGTCGGCGATGCCTGCCCACGGCACGGATGGATCGCGGCCCGTCATGATAGCGCAGGCCTTCCGGAAATCATCCTCATTATCCGCATAGTAGAGAAGCGCGTGACTTTCCCTCTCCTTATATAAGAAAGAATAAGAATAATGCTCCGCGTGACCGCAGTGCGGACACGCCCCTACAAACGCCTCTCCTGTCCGCACCTTCTCTGCGACCGAGGGATCTTCTCCCGTATCGAAAGCAGGATGCGTCGTGAAGGAAAACAGCTTCTGGCAGGCAGGACAGGTCAATGTCAAAATAGCCATAAAAAACTCCTTTGCTCCAGGGAATGCTGACTACTCCCGTACACTCAATACTTCGGACAACGGCTTACGTTCGCTGGCCGCCGGAATGACAGCCGGATGGCCGATCGCGATCAGCGCAGACACATCATAATTCTCCGGCAGAGACAGGATTTCCTTCACCTTATCCTCCTCATAGCGCCCCATGATGAGCGTGCCGAACTTCAGCGCATTCGCTGCCAGGCAGAAATGGGCAGCCGCGACGCCCGCATCAAAAGACTGCCAGTGCGTCCCCTTCTTCGTGGAGAACGATCCATCCGGCTCATAGCCCGACAGTCCCTTCACGATGCAGAGCACGATGAGCGCCGGCGCTGCATGGATATTCTCCGTATTCCAAGGGAAAGCCGCCGTACACTCCCTGGCCAGACGATCCTTCAGCTCCTGATTCAGCACCGCCACATAGCGGATCGGCTGCGTATTCTCCCAGCACGAAGCCATCTGAGACATCATGACGATATCCTCTACATCCCTTCCCGTGACCGGCTGATCCGTATATTCTCTGATACTTCTTCTGGAAATCAGACATTTGATCGCATCCATAAAGGCGCCTCCTCATTTCTTGAACGGGCAGCAGACAGGGGAATGGCACGCGCCCCGCATCCTGCCTCAAACACATACACCTACTATATCATAGAAAAGAGAAAAGCAGATAGCAAAAAAGTAGGAGAACTGGAATTTTTGCGGTATAATAAAGGAAAAGAGAGTTGGTAGGAGGCTGATAGGCCTCAAAGAAAGGTGGTACTTATGCCTAGAAGAGGAAATAACCTGTTAAAAGAAGACAGAAAAGTAGAGCGTATCCTCTGCTTGTGGAACATACTGATGCGTGGCCGCGGCGTCACGAGAGAAGAACTCTCCGCCAAACTGAAAGTCAACGAGAGAACCATCAGCCGCTACTTCGCCGACATCCGCGGCTGCCTTGCTGCCATGGAAGAAAGCGATGGAGTCCATAGAAAACTCATTCACAGCCGCGAAGAAGGCGTCTACAAGATGATCAATGAAGGCGGCGAATACCTCACGAGCGGAGAACTCTTCGCCGTCTGCAAGATCCTCCTCTCGAGCAAAGCCTTCCATAAAGTGGAGATGAAAGCACTTCTTGAGCGACTTTTGGAAAATCTGGCCGCCGCAGAAGAACGGGCAGAGATCGGAGACTACATCAAGAATGAACTCTTCGAATACGCAGAGCCTAACCACAAGAATCCGGACATGGACCTCCTGTGGAAAATTACGCGCGCCATCCACCAGCACCACGTCATTGCATTCGACTACAAAAAAATCAGCGCAGAAACCAGCAGCCCGCACACCGCTCGCCCGCTCGGCATCCTGTTCTCTGAATACTATTTTTACGTCGCAGCCCGTCCTGACCGAGGCATCAAGATCGGCGCCACCAGCCCGCTCAAAATTTACCGCTTGGACCGCATGTCGAGCGTCATCGACACCGGAAAGACCTTCGAAGAGCCCTATGCTGACCGCTTCCGCGAAGGAGAATTCAAAAACCGCGTCCAGTTCATGTACTCGGGAAAAAAGATCCACCTCGAATTCATTTACAAAGGCCTCTCCCTGGAAGCCGTCCTCGACCGCCTGCCCACTGCGAAAGCGAGAAAGCTCGACGACGGCAGCTGGAACATCAGCGCCGACGTCCTTGGTGAAGGCATCCTCATGTGGCTCCTCTCCCAAGGCGCTAACGTCAACGTCCTCGCTCCGGAAAGCATCCGCCAGGAATGGCTCGATACCGCCAGAAAAATCTGCGAAATGGGAAAAGAATAAAAGCGTAGGTCGTTGTTAGTTGTGTGGGAACCGTCCGCTGGGGCATTGCTCCGGCGGGCGGTTTTGGTATAAAAAGGGTTTAGGGTTCAGGTTGGCGGGTTCAGGGTTGTGGTGCGGCGCATCATAAAAGGAAAGCGCCGCGAGTTTTTCAATAGAATGGCGCAACTCCTGTGTCGTCATTCCGAGCGAAGCCGAGGAATCTTTTTCGCCATGGCAAAACGGGCAGTTGCGCAGGCAAGTAAACGACGGCTATGTATTACATGATAATAGGAGTAGCCCCTTGAAGAAGGGGCGCGCCGAAGGCGCAGGATAGAGTGCCTCGAAGAGGCACCCTTCTACGCAGCGGTCAGTATGACAACTGCGCAAAGCGCTACTTCGTATCGTCATTTCGAGCGAAGCGAGAAATCTTTGTCATTCGCGGTCCCACGGTCAATGTTTGGAAATTCCAAACGGGAAACCTGCTATCCACTTACCTTCGGGCATCGCCCCATATATATGGCAGCGAAGCTGCCACCACAAGTTTGAAAGCAGGGATGAGTAGCTAGTGACTAGTAGCTAGTGACTAGTGACTGGTAGCTAGGGATTAGTAGCTAGGGATTAGGTTTGCGATACGAGAAAACCGCTAGTTTCAAACCTCCGCGGCGCTTCCATATTTTTATGCGCCGCACCACCATTCCTAATTCCTCATTCCTAATTCCTCATTCGCGCAAAGCATTCATTCATAATCGGTGGACGGAGCCGTCAAAGAAGCTAACCCTGAACCCCGAACCCTCTTCCCTTTTGAAAATGATCCGCGTAAAACCCTCTTGACACAGCCGCATCAAACTGATACAATAACACACGCTTAAGTCAAGAGCCGGTCAATCGAAGCC
>CAKPQG010000023.1 GCA_934178345.1 uncultured Dialister sp.
CAAGTGACTGGTAGCTAGTGACTGGTGACTTAAATACCGCCTTCGGGCATCGCCACTATTTATACTCCGCGGCGCTTTTGCTTTTTATGCGCCGCACCACCATTCCTAATTCCTCATTCCTAATTCCTC
Source organism: uncultured Dialister sp. (assembly GCA_934178345.1). Taxonomy (GTDB): domain Bacteria; phylum Bacillota; class Negativicutes; order Veillonellales; family Dialisteraceae; genus Dialister. Next base: position 130 of record CAKPQG010000023.1, read on the forward strand.
ATTCGCGCAAAGCTTTCATTCATAATCAGTGGACAGCACGCCCCATGGGCTAACCCTGAACCCTGTTCCTGTTTCTCATTTCCAACCTGTGTTATAATATAGATACTTGTATGCCCATTGCGTTTTTGTTGAAACAGAAGAACGCAATTTACATTTTCGATCACAGGAGCGATTTATGAAGAATTCAGATATTCGCCGGGAGCAGCCGAAGAAGCGATCCACTTTCAAGAAAGTGCTGGTCTTTCTCTTCGTGATCTGCTTCATCGCGGTCGCGGGCGCGGCGGCCGGATTTTTTGTATCTGTCTCGAGCCATCTGCCGGACGTGGCAGGAAACATCACGCCGAATGCGTCCTCGCGCATCTATGATGACAAGGGACGGCTCATCACGACCGTCCATGCGGAAGAGAACCGCATCCCGGTGCCGATTTCTCAGGTGCCGCAGAATCTGCAGAATGCATTTGTCGCGGCCGAGGATGTGCGCTTCTATGAGCATCATGGCGTCGATCCGCGCGGCATCCTGCGCGCGGTCTTTGCGAATCTGACGAGCGGCAATGCGACGGGGCAGGGCGGTTCGACCATCACCCAGCAGCTCGCGCGCAATGCCTTCCTCACGCAGGAGCAGACGCTGAAAAGAAAGCTGCTCGAAGTGGTGCTGGCTTTTGAAATCGAAAGCAAGTACACCAAGAAGCAGATCCTGGAAATGTACATGAACCAGATCTATTTCGGTCAGGGCTGCTACGGCATCCAGACCGCGGCGCATGTGTATTTCGGAAAAGATGTGAAGGACCTTTCGCTCCCGCAGTGTGCGATGCTGGCAGGCCTTCCGAACAGTCCGAACTATTACTCGCCATTCCGCAGCCTCGAGGCGGCGAAGTACCGTCAGGGCATCGTACTCGACCAGATGGCGAAGTACGGCTACATTTCCGCAGCGGACGCACAGGCGGCGAAAGCGGCCGATGTGCATCTGGCCAAGCAGGACAAAGGCAAATCCGGTGCGGGGACCGCGCAGTATTTCATCAACTATGTCATCCAGTCCATTAGCGACAAGTACGACTCGGATGCGATCTACAAAGAAGGACTGCAGGTCTACACCACGCTGAATCTCGACATGCAGAAGGAAGCGGAGAAGGCACTCGCTTCCGAGCTGCCGAAAGGAAATAAGGACAGCAAGGGTCTCACCCAGCCGCAGGGTGCGCTCGTCACCATCGAGACGGGCACGGGCCATGTGAAAGCCATGGTCGGCGGACGCGGCGAAGACCAGTTCAACCGCGCGACACAGATGGTCCGCCAGCCGGGCTCGGCCTTCAAGCCGTTCGTGTATCTGACGGCTTTTGAAAACAAGTACAGCCCTTACGATACCATCAGCAATGAGAAGAAGACCTATGCGGGCGGCTGGACGCCGAAGAACTACGGCGGCACCTCGGGCGGCAAAGTGACGCTCGAAGAAGCGCTCGTACACTCCATGAATATCCCGACCATCGACCTCGCAGACAAGGTCGGCATGTCGAAGATCCTCGCTACCGCGGAGGCCTGCGGCATTTCCACCCTCGTCAAGGACGGCAAGGCGAATGATAACAACCTCGCAGCCTCCATCGGCGGCCTGACCAATGGCGTCTCTTTGATCGATATGGCGAAGGCGTACAGCGTCTTTGCGAATGGCGGCAAGCTCGTCGAACCGACGGCGATCCTGAAGGTCGTCGATCGCAATGGCAATGTGCTCGAGGACCATTCGCAGGCCGCTCCCGGCAAGCAGGTCGTGAGTGAAAATGCGGTGTATCGCCTGACCAGTATCCTGGAAGAAGTTGTTTCCAGAGGCACCGGCGGAAACGCCTCTATCGGACGCACTGCAGCCGGCAAGACAGGGACCACTGATGATGAGCATGATGCGTGGTTCGTCGGCTACACGCCGGAGCTTGTCACCGCGGTCTGGATCGGCGATGATACCTCGACCAATGCCGGCTACACCGGCGGCACCATCCCGGCGGCCATCTGGCGCGACTTCATGAGCGTGGCTCTCGGTCAGTACAAGTCGAAGTCTTTCGACATCCCGGACTCTGTACGCGCTGAAATGGCAAAAGCCCGCGAGGCGCAGGCGAAGAAGGAAGCCGAAGAAAAAGCCAAGGCAGAAAAAGAGAAGAAGGATAAGGAAAAGAAATCCGCCGGCAGCAAGCTCCTCGACCGCATCACCGGCAAAACACCGGCGAAGCCGCAGGAAGGAACGGATAAGCCGACGAATTGAGAGTTCACGGTTCCATAAAAATCCCGCTATCTTGAGAGATAGCGGGATTTTTGCGTGTCATGAGTGGCTGGTGACTGGTGACTGGTGACTAGTAGCTAGTGACTGGAAGACATCAGACGGTTTCGTATCGTCATTTCGAGCGTAAGCGAGAAATCTTTTTCCCTGGGACTCACGCTTTCCCCACATGTGCCGCGCCCCTTTCCGCTTTCATCATCTGTCTTTCATACCGCCAGTGCCCTATCCGCCCCTTCGGGGCACCTTCCCCTCTAGGGGAAGGCTGCGATACGAGGATACCCTCTTCTAAAAAAGCGGCGCGCCACCCTTGTGAGGCTATCCTCTCCCCAAGCACCGTCATCCCGAGCGCAGCCGAGGGATCTTTATTGCACTGCCGCCATATGCACACATGCGCCCTCACTCAAACGACACCTTGGTGCTTCCTTTTTCGCCTTTCTCTCGCTCACGATTTACCGCACTGCAAGAAGGATCCCTCTACTTCGGCCCTCATGACACGCAAGAAAGACGGATCGTCTCATATCGTTTTTTATACCGCTGCGTAGAGTTGTGCCTCTTCGAGGCACTCTATCCTGCGCCTTTGGCGCGGCCCTTCTCCAAGGGCCTACTCGTATCGTTGTTATGGCTGGTAACCCGTGACTTGAATATCACTTTCGAGCATCGCCCAATAAAAAAGGCGGCGAAGCCGCCACGAGAGCCCTGAACCTTGAACCCTGAACCAAATAAAAGCAAAGGAAAAAGAACCAATCCTAGGAGCGACAGGGAAACTTTATCTCGCCTGTCTTTCATACCATAGTCGCCCTATCCGCCCCTTCGGGGCACCTTCCCCTAGAGGGGAAGACTGCGATACGAGGATACCATCCTCTAAAAAGGCGGCGAAGCCGCCGCCGCCCCTTGGGCTGCCTTTTGGCACCGAAAAAGGAGTCCAAAACGGGACTCCTTTTTTTATTCTTTCACCAGTACCTTTTCGATCGCACCGATGTACATGGTATGGAAATTTCCTGCTTCTTTTCCATCGTACCAGCGTTTTTCCATGGACGGGTCGAGGAAGGTTTTGTCGTCGAGCTTTGCCTGAAGCATTTTCCTGCACACGAGGATCACATCCGCTTCCGCTACGCCGCAGGTGCCGTCCACGGGATACGGATGGAGACCGCATGCTTCCCATTTGTCACCATCGTGCCCCGAGTGAGAACCCATGTATCCCAGCTCTTTCTTATAGCTTTCCGGAAGTGCCGAGATGGTGAAGGTCTCCTTCGCATCGATGAATTCCTTCGTGCAGCGGTTCTGTCTGATATAGATGGTCGCTGCGTCCTTGCCCCACCATACGCCAAGGCCGCCCCAGCTGACGGTCATGGTATTCGATGCCTTTTCGTCCCCTGCCGTCACCAGAAACCAGCCCTTGCCGATCTGCGTGAATGGATTCCAAGTCAGTTCTTCTGCTTTGATTTCTTTAAAAGCCATGATATTGCTCCTTTGGTAAATGGTTTTAGCTGTTTTTATTATAGCATATGTAGGGAAACGCTAATTGAATCAGTGTTTCCTAAGAAAGACGGCATGGCTTTCCAAACCCATCAAATGACAGCAGCCTTGCGACGTACACTCATTTTTATGCTATAATACGAATATTACAGGGGGGACAGATCGTTATGGATGAGGCAAGGAGAAAGCACTGGGAGAAGGAAGCCATACACATCAGCGAGATGATGCATCGCGGATTCTATGAAAAGACCATCCATCCCAAAGAGCTGGACGGCTATCTGTCACAGGGGAGCTTCAGCTGGATCGGTGCCGTAGAAGGCGAGAACTATCTGAACAAGAAAGACGCCATCACTGCTTTCTCACGCCAGCGCGATCTGCAGGAGGTCCCGCTGCTTGAGGTGGGGAAAGGCCGCTACCGCGTGCAGTGGGTGAGCGACACCGTCATTCTGGTCCTTTCCATCATTCCTCTTTCGACGAAAAAGGAAACAGGGCTTCTTCTCTCGGAGAACCAGCGCAGCACCATGGTCTTTCATATCGAGGACGATGCGCTTCGCATCGCGCATATCCATGTATCGAATCCGTGGGGCATGATGCCTGACAAGAAACGGTTTCCCTGCTCGCTGGGCCGCTCAAACTATGAGTATGTCCAGCAGGTGCTCTCCGAACAGACGCTTTCCGGCTATCCCGACCTTTCGCCCCGGCAGAAGCTCATCTTAGAGCTGCTCTCTCAAGGAAAAACATATCAGGCCATTGCCGAAGCGCTCTCCATCTCGCCCCGCACCGTCCGCTACCATGTGAATGAGCTGCTCAAAAAGTTCAAGGTGAGTACAAGGGCGGAGCTGCTCACCGCGGTGCAGAAGTGAGAAGGCGGGTCCCACGGGAAAGACTTCTCGCTTGCGCTTGAAATGACGATACGAGAGAGTCCATGCTCACCAGTCACCGCAATTAAAAAAGCCGCCCGCGGGCGGCTTTTTTTATGGATTATATTTCTGATACACATAGAAGAGCTTATCGGACATGAAGGAGACGACATTCTGTCCTTCCAGAATATCGGCCCAATAGTCAGGCATGAAAGCGGTGCCGAAGCGGGCGCCTTCGATGGCTCCTGTCACGGCGGCCGTGGTATTGCTCTTGCCGCTATGGTTGGCAGCGGTGATGAGTGCATCGAGCGGATCATCGAGTGCGAGGACGGAGTAGATGGCGATGGCGAGGGCTTCATCGGCATTCACGCCGCTTCCCAGCGAGGCGATGCTGTCGATGTGGTCCCATGTGCCGCTCTTTCCGGCGGGGCGGGAATTTGCCTGCTCGACAGCGGCGGTGAGGAGGGAGATGATGCCTGTCGTCTTATGCTGCTTCGAGAGGAGGACGGTCACACGCTCCAGAGATTTCGGCAGCGTCAGGCCATAGGTGAGACAGGAAATGAGCGCAGCCAGAGCACCGGCGCTGTAGTAGGCTGTCGGATTGGAATGAGAGAGTGCAGCGAGCTTCACCGCAGTGTCGAAAGCGAGCTTCTCGTCACCGGCAAAAAGGAGACCCACAGGGACCGCTCTCATGAGAGCGGCGCTGCCCTTGCTGTCATTCACCTTGAGCTTCGTCGAGCCGCGGCCGTCTTTGGAGAAGGCGGAGAGCAGCCCTTCTTCCGGATTGCGGCGGGCATGCATGAATTTTTCTCGGACGAGGCAGAATTCTCTTTCATGCGGCTGGCGACGCATCCATGTTTTCTGTCCGCGGCGCGGTTCTTCGCCTGTCTGGCTGTAAAACCAGCGCATGTACCCGCGGTACACCCCTTCCAAGATTTCCAGCTTCTTCGCATCTGCCCACAAAATCCCATCGACCGTTGCCAGCACCATCTGTGTGTTGTCCGACACAGGTGCTTTTTTTCCGTTCTTCGCGTCCCGTACCAGCGTGCGCAGCCCGAAGGGCCCGAAGCGGCGCTGGATGCGACTGACGGAAAAACTTTGCAGCGGATAACCTAACGCATCACCGCAGGCTCCTCCGAGAAGCGCTCCGCGAAATTGATCTATCCCTGCCATGGTATCCTCCTTTTCTAGAAATACTCTTTTCCCCTGTGGGTGATCGCACATAAGCGAAGAGAAGCGTCCCGGACAGGGGATCTCTTCTCGTTCATCACATCATCCTTGGATAAGCGGCCGGTACTCCGGTCCGCCTTACAGGGAAAGAAAAGTTTCTGACAATCGCTTGCAGAAACTTCTACTTGTGCGGAAATCAGACGCTGATACCCGTACTGTATCATATTGATTCTATTATATCATAAGGTCAGAGGGTTGGAAATGGGGGAACTTCGAGGGGCGGCTGGTGACTGGTGATTAGTGGCTGGTGACTAGTGACTGGAGACTGGAGACTAGGAGACATCAGACATCAGACATCAGACATCTGACGTCTAACGTCTAATATCTAACGTCTCAAGCGGGCATCGCCCCATTTATACTCCGCGGCGCATTTCGTCATCCTGAGCGGAGTGAAATGTCGGATGTTCGATCATGTAAAGGCGGAACAGTGAGAACTGAGTCGAAGGATCTGGCGCCGCACCACCATTCCTAATTCCTCATTCGCGCAAAGCTTTCATTCATAATCAGTGGACGGAGCCGCCCAAGGGGCTAACCCTTTGAACCTCTTTCCCTTGCCCTGAACCATCCTCTTGCGGGCTGTGGTAAAATAGAAACAGGTTATTTAATTTTTTGAATATAAGAGAGCTATGGCCGGCGACCGGTCACAGATTTTCTCACAAGGAGCATAGACATTACCATGGATTTCAAACCCTTTCGCATAGAAGACAAAGCGCGGATCGACAGCTACTTCGCCGTGCATCATTACGAGCAGATCGACTGCACCTTCAATACACTTTTCCTGTGGCAGGATGCGTATCAGACGTCATGGGCGGAGCAGGACGGCATACTTTACGTCCGCGCAGGGAAAGGGAAGGATACCTTCTTCATGCCGCCGTTTGCCAAGGAGGAAGAAGATTTCGTACACGGGCTTGCCCTCATCCATGAGGAGTATGACAAGCTGGGACTGCCTTTCCGCTTGAAGTCCGCCTCTTCCTGGGTGACAGAGCAGATCGAACGTCTCGTGCCGGGCAAATATGATTTCATCGAAGACCGTGACAATGAGGAGTACGTCTATAAGACAGATGACATGATCCGCCTGCCGGGCAAGAAGCTCCGCATGAAGAAGAACCATCTGAACGGCTTCCTTCGCCAGTACGCAGACTATCAGTACGAGGCCATCACAAAGGAGAATCTGGAGGATGCCAAGGCGGGCATTCACGACTGGTTCCTCCGTCACGGAGACATCGAGGAAGAGGAGCAGGCGATGGAGCGCTGCTTTGACAACTGGGATGCGCTCGGCGTGAAAGGCGCGATTATCCGCATCTATGGCAAGGTCGAGGCCTTCACGAATGGCGATCTCATCAATGAAAAAATGGCGCACATTATTTTTGAAAAAGCAAATCCGGAGATTCGCGGCCTCTATCAGGCGATCAATCGCGACTTCCTCATTCATGAGTTTGCGGAGACTGAATTCGTGAATCGCGAAGAAGACCTCGGTCTCCCGGGCCTTCGCGAAGCCAAGATGGGCTATCATCCCGATCATCTGACAGAGAAATATGATGTGGTGTTGAAAGAGTGACTGGTAGCTGGGGACTAGTGACTGGTGGCTGGTGACTAGTGACTGGTGACTAGTGACTAGTGACTAGTGGCTGGTGACTAGTGGCTAGGGACTAGTGACTTAAATACTACTTTCGGGCATCGCCATCTTTATACTGCGGCGAAGCCGCCACCGATGAGCCTTCCCCGCATGGGGAAGGGGGACCGCAAAGCGGTGGATAGGGTGCTTTCGTAAATCGTTGACTTGAGATGCTCTTTGCCGCTCTTTTTCATACCGCTTGTGCCCTATCCGCCCCTTCGGGGCACCTTCCCCTCGAGGGGAAGGCTGCTGATACGAGAATACCGTCATCTCATAAGTCCTTCGGGCATCGCCTGTTTTATACTGCGGCGAAGCCGCCACCACAACCCTGAACCCTGAACCCTGAACCCTGAACCCCCCCTTTTTTATTTTTCCCCATGAGGTAGACAAAATGAAAATTCGAAAAGCCTCTCCGGCGGATGAACGCGCCGTGAAATCACTCTGGAGCTACTGCTTCGAACCAGCGACCGATCCGTTCTTTATCTGGTACTTCCAACGGCTGGCCCATATGGAGGAAGTCCTCGTGGGGGAAGAGGGCGGCAGCATTGCCTGTGACCTGCACCGGCGGCCCTATGAGATCTCCGTCCGCGGCAATTCCTATCAGACGGACTATATCGTCGGCGTCGCGACGCATCCGGCGGCGCGCGGTCGAGGGCTCGCCAAGGAACTCTTGCGCGGCAGTTTCCACGAGGCACAAAGGGAAGGGAAATCCTTCGTGATCCTCATGCCGTCGGCGGCATCGTTCTACCTGCCGCTTGGTTTCGGCTTCTACTGCCACCAGTGGGCGCGCTCGGCTGCGCCGGAGAAGCTGGCTCTTTTGGGAAAACGGGCAGCGCGCGCGAAGTCGATTTCCTCGATGGAGGAATGGCAGGAGCTTGCCTCTGTGTATGACGCCTATACCGGAAACAGAAATGGCTATGCGCTCCGCGATGAAGCCTCATGGCGGCGGCACATCGAGGCGGCGCTGCTCGAGGGCTATGGCGCACTGGTTTATGATGAGGAAGGCCCCTGCGGCTATCTCTTCTACACCATCTCTGACCGAAAGCTCGCCGTTTCCGAGATGGCCTTCTCCTCAGAAGCGGGGCGGCGTGGCATTTATGCCTTCCTTGCCGGCCATCAGGGCTCGGTCAGGGAATGCCTCTGGTATGAACCGCTGGATGATACCTCGTATCGTACATGGCCGGACGGAGCGGAGCACTGCTACATCGAGAACCGCACCTTTCCTTTCATGCTCGGACGCATTGTCGATCCGGTGGCGGCCTTCGACGGTCTTCCCTGTGACAGCCGCCTCTCTGGTGAATTGGCTTTTCAGCTGACAGATGCTTTCCTTCCGGAGAACAGTGGCCTCTACGTCCTCCGCGCAGAGGGCGGACGCATCCATGCGCTGAAGGAAGATGTTTTCTACTCTCTCAAGTGCCACATCGAGGACATCTCCGGCGTATCCCTGGGAGAACACATCCCCGAGCCTTCCTTCAGCCTCTCCGCTTCCGCACTTGCCGAATGGTTCTTCGGCGCGGCGGATTTCTCCGAGCTCCTTGCCTTGGACCGGATCCGCTGGCTTGACGGCGCAGATAGAAATCAGATCTCGCTTCTTGCGGATGCCATGCTGCCGAAACAGAAAAACTGGATCAATGAGTGGTACTGAAAAATGAGTGACTTGTGGCGGGTGACTGGTGACTTGTGACTAGGAGACTAGGAGACATCAGACATCAGGCATCAGATATCTGACGTCTAACGTCTAATGTCTAATGTCTAATGTCTCAAGCGGGCATCGCCCCATTTATACTCCGCGGCGCTTAGATCCTTCGACTCACTTCTCATATCTCAGATAAGCCATTTTTTAACATAAGACGTTTTTCTCCGCTCAGGATGACGAAATGCGCCGCACCGCCCCCGTTGAACCCTCTGAACCTGTTGAACCCGCCGAACCTCTTTCGTATGCAATCAAAGGGCTAATCCTGAACCCCCATTTCTCAAAGGAACGATGTATGTCGGAAACAAAACGTGCTTACTTTACCTACATGGTCCGCTGCGCGGACGGGACGCTTTATACGGGCTTCACGGTGGACGATGTCCATCGCCGCATCGCCATGCACAACGCAGGCAAGGGGGCCAAATATACGAAAAGCCGCCGCCCGGTGGAGCTTGTGTGGTATCATGAATGGGAGAGCGAGCATGAGGCCAGAAGCGCTGAGTATCATACGAAGAAACTCTCCCGCAGAGAGAAAGAAGAGCTGGTCAAAGAGTTTGAGGACTAACTGGATATGAGCCAACAAAGCTATTAAATGCTTTGGTTTAAAGTGAGGAGTGAGGAATTAGGAGTGAGGAGTGGAGGAAGGGGCGCACAATTCATAGAGCGCCCCAATGCCCCTCATTTGATATATAAGAGGCGATTTGCTATTTATATAAAATTTCACGGCGCTTCTAATTTTTATGCGCCGTACCTTCACTCCTAACTCCTCAATTGATTTGGAAGGCAGCTTAAATGTCAGTTATTTAGAAAACGCAATACTAGCCCCTCGTCCCCCTTGTTCATTTTCCGAAAGGAGCCGCTATTGACACCTACAAATCCTTCTGTAAGGAAAACAAAATATATGACGGAAGCCGCAGCGGCGGCAGCGATCGCAGCCATTCTGGTGCTGCTGAAGCTCGTCATGCCCTTTCTGGTCGCGGTCACGATGATGGCATCCGCCGTGCCGATCGCGGTCATTTCTGGATTGCATGGCATGCGCTGGGGCGTCGGTACGGCGGTCGCAGAGATCCTGCTCGTGAATATGATCGGCGGGCCGGAGATCGGCCTCACGACCGCCCTCTATGCGGCAGCGCTGGGACTTGCACTGGGCTACAGCTTCATCCACGGACTGTCCTTTGTGAAGTCCGTGCATGTGGTCGCGCTGGCGTTTTTGGTGGAAATGACGTACAAAGTGACCTTCTCTATCTACATCCTCGGTATCGCAGATGCGCTGGCGGCGAGCATCGAGCGTCTGGCTTCTGTCATTCGCTGGATCTGGCAGCCGCTCGCCCGTCTCTTCTCTATGGACCCGAGCCCGGAGAAGGCAGCCTATACCACGGGCGGCATGATTTTCTTCGCCATCCTCTTCATCATCGAGGCTTACATCTACGCGTACTGGAATGTGGAAATCGGGCGCAACATACTGAAACGTCTGAAGGCAGGAATGCGTGAAAATTAGAGGCGGGCTTATTCATGTGCTATGGATAGGTTTTCCTTGCCCTCTTGACAATGCCACTCTTTCTGCCCTATAATAATCCACATAAACACATGCGAGGATCAGGAGTAAGCTGGACTTGGATATCACAGAGAGCCGGATAAGGTGGGAACCGGTATGGAAAAGCAGCGTGTCACCTGAGAGCACTTCGTTGAAATCAGTAAGCGAAGCGTTGGTCCGCGTTAAGGATAAGCCTGAAGTATAATGCAAGGTGGTACCGCGTATGACGCCCTTGTCCGTAAGGACAGGGGCTTTTCTTTTTGCGATACCCGCATGATGGACGGCGGAGTGAGAAACAGGAGTGGTACCGCGCTGATGCGCCTCCCTGACCGAAAGGTCGGGGAGGCTTTTTTAGATGCGGAATGAGAAGTGAGGAATGCCGGAGTGCAGAGCCGCCTCCCCTGTTTCCCTGCCGACAATTTATTTACGATCATCGAACATCCCAAGGAGGAACCCATTATGAAAATCATGAAAACTGCTACCGAAAAACGTATCGCTTTCCGTGAAAACCTGAAATCCGGACACATTATGATCGCCCCGGGCGTCGGTGATGCGCTGGGCGCGAAGATCGCAGAGATGGCGGGCATTCCGGCCCTTGCGATGGGCGGATACTCCGTCTCGGCTTCCCGTCTCGGACAGCCGGATGTTGGCCTTCTTTCCTGTACGGAAATGGCAGAGCAGCTGACCGGCATCTGCAACGCGGTCAATATCCCGATCATCGCTGACGGGGATACCGGCTACGGCAATGCGCTCAATATCATCCGCACAGAGCAGATGTTCGAGCAGGCGGGCGCTGCCTGCATCTTCTTCGAAGACCAGGCATGGCCGAAACGCTGCGGTCACATGGACGGCAAGCAGGTCATCACTGCGGAAGAACATGCACAGAAGATCCGCGCCGCTGTCGATGCCCGTTTCGATAAGGAGACGATGATCATGTCCCGCACGGACAGCCGCGCGGTCTACGGCATCGATGATGCCATCGAAAGAAGCAAGCGCTATGCGGATGCGGGTGCAGAGATCTGCTTCGCTGACGGCATCGGCAGCCGTGAAGAGCTGGAAAAATTTGCAAGAGGCCTCGAAGGAAGCGGTGCATACCTCGTGGCGAATATGATCGAAGGCGGCAAGACACCGCTCATCCCTGCCAAAGAGCTTGAGGAAATGGGATACTCCGTCGTTTTCTGGGCATGCAGTGCAGTCTATGCGATTTCCAAGACGCTCTATGATCTCTTCAGCAACCTGAAAGAAAAAGGCACGACCGAAGACCACCTGAAGGATATGATCGAATTCGGACACTTCAACAGCATCATCGGCCTCGATACATACAAAGAACTCGAACGTAAATACAAAGTCGACAGAGACGACTGAGAAGGGGCAGAATCAGTGACTGGTGACTGGTGACTGGTGACTGGTCGCTCATTCCCACTTGAAGGTTCAAAGGTTCAACGGGGAAGGTGGCGGCTACGCCGCAGTATAAAGAAAGGCGATGCCCGAAGGCGGTATTCAAGTCACTAGTCACAAGTCACTTGACACACCTAATCCCTAATCCCTAATCCCTAGTCCCTAATCTCTAGTCCCTAATTCTCATTTTCTTTTCCCTCTTCCCAAAAATTTAATTATGACCTATAATATCTGTAATGAATCGATAGGCATAAAAGTTTAGGGAATGAGGGATTTTTATTTCCTCTCTTCCAGAAAGAAGGATGGATATGACATCAGGGAAGGAAGACTACTTAAAGGCCATTTACATCATCAGCGAAAGCCATGATCTGGTGACAAATAAGGAGCTCTCCGAGATGCTTCATGTATCGCCGCCATCTGTCAGCGAAATGATCGCAAAGCTGCAGAAGCAGGGCTATGTGGATTACACGGCCTACAAAGGCAGCCGGATGACGAAGAAGGGACGTAAAGAAGCCGGACGTCTCATGCGGTATCATGCGCTGTGGGAGGTTTTCCTTGTGAAGTGTCTGGATTTCTCATGGAGCGGAGCGCATGAGCTGGCAGAAGGCCTCGAGCACCAGACGAATGATGAACTTTGCAACAAGCTCGATGCGTATCTGGGAAATCCGGATCACTGCCCGCACGGGGATCCGATCCCGCGTGTGGACGGCAGCCGCAGCGGTATCACGAGCCGCGCCCTTGCTGAGCTGGAGGAAGGCGAGAAGACCCATGTGCGCCGCGTCATGGAAGACTACAGCCTGATGGACTATATCCAGAGCAAGGGAATCGAGATCGATATGCCTGTCACCATCCTTGAGAAGGAGCCTTACGAAGGGCCGATCCTTCTCGAGACGCCGAATGGAAATACGTCTCTCAGCTATAAAGCTGCGCAGCAGATTTTTGTAGATGATGAGGAGGAGGAAGAAGAATAAAAAAGCAGCCCCTGCGTATCGCAAGGGGCTGCTTTTTTATTGGGGAAATGGAAAAGGTCAAAAGAGGGGGGCGTCTGAGACTGGGAAACATCAGATATTAGAAGTCAGATGTCAGATATCTGATGGCTCCTAGTCTTTTAGTCTAATCACCAGTCGCCAGTCGCTCTATTTCACAAACCGCATGGCCTCAGCCATGCGCTCGGGGAGCGCCTGACCGAAGAGACGCTCCATGGCTTCGCGGCGGACGAGCCAGATACGGCCGGATTTCCTGCGATCGCCTTCGTGCATGCGAGCGGCGGCATGGCCGGCACCGCCGGCAGCACTTCGGACGACGCCGCTGTCGCGGTTCCAGATGTGGGCAGCTTCGACCGTGGAGAAGACGAGGAGAAGGGGATTGATGGGATAGGATGCCGTTTCTTTTCCTTCGTAGACGCGAAGAGCGGCATTTCTTGTGAGAAGCCATGTGTTTCCGGAGCGGCGCGTCTCAGAGAGTGAGAAGACGGCGCCTTCACCGGCGTGTTCGCAGTCCCACTGGACGCGCTTCGCGTCGAGCGAGTAGAGTTTCGCTGTCTCCTGCGGCGTCAGCACTTCTTCCAAGGGGTCGAAGGACAGGGAAAACATATCCATCGCGCCGAGGTCGGCTTCGTAGAGGTCAGCGGGGAAGACGGTGATGCCGTCCTTCGATGCGGCGAGCGCAGTGCCGGCCGGAAGCCTTCGGCCTTCGAGGAACGCACGGTAGATGGCGATGCTCTGCATCTGGGAAGAGATGCCGGAGTGGATCCAACCGGCAGGGCCGAAGGAGACAGGGACGCCGCGCCCTTCGGGGAGCGGCGGGAGCTGAGCCATCAGGAAAAGATGGGGGCCTGACACAAGGAAACAGCCTTCCGTGGGAAGGCTGCCTGTCAGGAAAGCGGCGTAGCACGCTTCGGCAGCGGCTACGGAAAGATCAGATGTATAAATGCGTGGCATGGATGGGATACCTCGGGGAATGGGAGTTGGGGTTTCAGGGTTTAAGGGTTAAGGGTTCAGGGTTCAGGGTTCAGGGTTAGCCCCTGGGGCGGCTCGCCCCTTGATTACGTTTGAAAGCCTCGATTGAATGAGAAATTAGAAATGAGAAATGCGAAATGGTGGTGCGGCGCATAAAAATCAGAAGCGCCGCGAAGTATATATGGGGCGATGCCCTAAAGTGGTATTTAAGTCACTAGTCACCAGTCACCAGTCACTAGTCATTTCAACCTTCCCGCATCGACTTCACCTTTGATGTACTGGTGGACTTTGTCCATTGGAGTGTCGGGGAGGATGGGGGCGCGCTCGGTGGAGCCTCGTCCGTGATTTTTTATTTTACCATCAAAATCATATTCTGTCATGGAGAGAGTCTGTACCTTTTTATTGGGGACGTCCATGCGGACATGATAGATGACTTGCGAGAAGTCCTGATCTTTCCAAGGGTAGGCGATGCGGAGGAAGAAGGTGGCGTAGCCATTCTTATAGCGGAGGGTCTGCTTCTCGATGTCATAGGTACTGCCGTGAAATTTCACGCCGCTTTCTTTGAAGAGAGGGAGCCACTGGGGATTCGTGAAATGGGGGATCGGCTGCTCGATGAAGTGGGTATACACATTCTTTCCGAAGGAATTGGGCAGGAGCGGGCTCCAGCTGTCGTCAGAAAAGAGGGTGCTTTCTTTGACGCTTCCGTCAGCGGCAAGGGTCTTCACCGCCGCGATGTGGTAGGTGCGGCGGTCCTTGTCAAATTCCATGGTGGAAATGACAGACGTACCGTCCAGCGACAGCTTCAGGTCCATCGATGCGCGGACGCCGCTGTCGATGTAGGAGTCGGTGTCGACTTCGGCACTTTCGCTCGCAGGGAGCGGGATCCAGTTCGCGGCGCCTACGGGAGAGAGGGTGCCTGCCATGAGTAAGAGGGCGGTCAAAATTTTTTTCATGATGGATGCTCCTTGAGAAAAAGGGTTCAGGGCTAACTCGTGGGGCGGAGTGCCCTTTGATTGCTTGCGAAAGAGGTTCAGAGGGTTCTATGGGTTCAGAGGGGGTGGTGCGGCGCATAAAAATCAGAAGCGCCGCGGAGGTTTGAAACTAGCGGTTTTCTCGTATCGCAAACCTAATCCCTAGCCACTAATCCCTAGCTACCAGTCACCAGTCACCAGTCACCAGCCGCTATTTCAATCCTTTCACCACGCGCAAATCCTGCAGGGTGAGGAAGGGGCGGTAGGGCTGGCGAAGATAGAGTGCCATGGTGTAGACGAGGGCGGTGATGTGGGGGCAGTCCACGTGCATCATGTCCGAGAGGTCGAGGAGGCTCGTAAGGCCGCAGGGAAGGTCTTCGGTGATGTAGCGGCTCGCCAGCGTCGTCGGGCCTTTGACGCTTCGGTACGATGGATTTTCCGTGAGCGCTTCATAGAGCGTTCCGGCGCGGGTACCCCAGAAGGAGTTCAGTGTGGCGAGAAGCGGTGCGAGTTCCAGACCGAGGGCTTTTCCGATGGCGAGGCGCTCCTTGTCGCACTCTTCCATGAAGGCGGCGGTGCGCTTCGTGAGGGACGCGCCGAAGAAATCAAAGTATTCCCCGTTTTCGATGCGGGAGAGATTGAAGAGGCACTGTGTCACGTGGATGATGGGATTCGTCGCAGAGAGCGAGGTCGCGGCGGGCGAAGAGACGCGTGTCACCTTCGGCGCGAGTTTGTGCAGGAGCTCGCTCAGCGGGGCTTCTTCCCCGATGGCGGAGTAGGCGATTTCTTCTTTCATGGCTTTGAAATGGAGCGAGGCGTGATCGGAAGAGAGTGCAGCGATGAAAGGCATGTTTGCGGTCTCGCCGATGGTGATCGGTACTGCCCCCTGTGCTTTCTGGAAGGCGCGGTAGGCCTTCACCGCGCCCCAGCAGCCGTTCAGGAAGAGCAGGCACTGCCCTTTTTTCATGTAGGGCATCACTTCCTCGGTGACCGCCTCGTGATCGCCCGCGCGGGTGAAGACGAGAAGGATGTCGGCATCGCAGGCTTCTTCGAGCGAGCGTGCCATGGGCAGGTAGAGGGAGGTATTCACCTTGCCGCTGACATTGAGCGGATGCGTCTCCCAGAGCTTCCGCTTCTCTTCATTTCTGACGTAGAGCGTGAAGGGAACGGAGATGAGATGCAGGTAGGCGGCGGCAGCGAGCCCCGTCGCTCCTGCACCGATGATGGAAATTTTCATAAGAAGTCCTCGATTCGATGGAGTATTATCCTCTATTATATATGTCTCGTGGCTGGGGTTCAAGGGAGGAGGTTGGCGGGTTCAGGGTTAGCCCCTTGGGCGGCTCCGTCCACTGATTATGAATGAAAGCTTTGCGCGAATGAGGAATTAGGAATGAGGAATTAGGAATGGTGGTGCGGCGCATAAAAATCAGAAGCGCCGCGGAGTTTTGATAGCGCTTCGCGCGCATCGTCATTTCGAGCGTAGCCCTCGATCTTTATTGCAGAACGTTCATCGCCTGATATGAGGCAGTACCAGGACATCGTTTTCCCTCGGCGCATATACGCTGATTCCCGCAATCCAGTAAAGATTCCTCGGCTGCGCTCGGGATGACGATGACGGCGAATCCTAGTCACTCCTAATCCCCAATCCCTAATCCCTAGCCACTAATCCCTAGCCACCAGTCACTAGTCACCAGTCACTCGGCACCACCATTTCTCATTTCTCATTCAATCGAGGCTTTCAAACGTCATCAAAGGGCGTGCCGCCCCACGGGCTGACCTCGAGCCCATTTCTCAAACATTCATTCTCTTGCGTCCCGCTCGTCCCTATGCTATAGTACACACAATCAACTATTTTGCGAGGAAGAGAGAGAGTACAGCGATGGAACCGCGAAAGAGAGCTCCGACGGGTGGAAAGGAGTGCGGGAATTGGTTGGAAGTGCCTCTCTGAGCAGGCGCGCTGAAGTTAGTAGGCTGCCCGGGGTTGCCCGTTACAGCATGGAGTCAGAAGACTCACCGAGATTTCTGCGAAGAGGCAGAAGTGAAATTGGGTGGAACACGGATTCTCCGTCCCTTTACTGGGGCGGAGGATTTTTTTAGTTTAGAGATTGGGGATGAGGGGTGCAAAGTGACTAGTGGCTGGTGACTGGGGACTGGGAGACATCAGATATCAGACATCTGACATCTGACTTCTGACGTCTCAAGCGGGTATTGTCTTATTTATACTCCGCGGCGCTTCTGCTTTTTATGCGCCGCACCAATCCCTTTGACCCTCTTGAACCTATAGAACCTATAGAACCCGCTGAACCTCTTTCGCGCGCTATCAAGGGATAGCACGCCCAAGGGGCTAACTCTGAACCCCAAATCCATTATTCAGAAAGGTAGGTACACCATGTCCCGCATATTGACTGCAGAACATATACGTAAATCTTTCGGGAAGAATACCGTCCTGAAAGACATCAGCCTGGAAGTAGAAAAAGGTGATGTCGTCTCTATCCTTGGCCCTTCGGGGACGGGGAAGACCACCTTTCTGCGCTGTCTGAATTATCTGGAACAGCCGGAAGAAGGAAAGCTCACCATGGGCGATGTGTCCGTGGATTTTTCTCATATCACCAAGAGCGAAGTGCAGCATCTGCGCCGCAAGTCGACGATGGTCTTCCAGCAGTTCAACCTTTTTAGAAATAAGAACGTCCTCGAGAATGTGACCGAGGGCCTCATCTATGGCTACGGCAAGAGCAAGAAGGAGGCTGAGGAAATCGCGATGCAGGAGCTCGCGCGTGTCCATATGGCTGACTATGCGAAGCTGTATCCGTCCGAGCTTTCCGGCGGCATGCAGCAGCGCGTCGGCATTGCCCGTGCCCTTGCACCGCGTCCGGATGTCATTCTCTTCGATGAACCGACGTCTGCGCTGGATCCCGAGCTCGTCGGCGAAGTGCTTGATACCATCGCCGAGGTCGCGACGCTCGGTATCACCATGATCATCGTGACGCATGAAATGCATTTTGCGCGTGAAGTATCTTCGAAGGTCGTCTTCATGTCCGATGGGCTTGTCATCGAGACCGGGAAACCGGAAGACCTCTTCACCCATCCGAAAGAAGAAAAGACACAGCAGTTCCTCCAGCGCATGCTGAAGAGGGAAGAAGGGTAAAATTAGGAATTAGGAATTAGGAATTAGGAATGAAGGTGGCGGCTTCGCCGCAGTATATAAATGGGCGATGCCCGAAAACCAGCACTCCTCACTCGAGAGCAGGCCTTTCATTCGTAATCAAGAACGGCATGCCCACGGGCTAACCCAATCCCCAATCCCCAATCCCTAATCCCTAGCCACCAGTCACCAGTCACTAGTTACCCGATACGTATACCCCACAAGGTTCACCACTATGCTTACATTCGATTTCTCCTACTTCCTTGGGCTCTTCCCAAGGCTCTCGTCGGCGCTGCCGTTTACGATGGAAGTGATCGTCATTTCCATCCTGCTCTGCCTTGTGCTGGGCAGTCTGGTCGCCGTCGTGCGCATCGCAAAGGTACCGCTGCTCAGCCAGCTTTGCAGCGTCTGGCTCTCGTACAACCGCAGCATGCCATTCGTCCTCGATCTCTACGTCGTGTACTTCGTACTGCCGGTGATCGTGCGGATGCTCGGCATCAGCCCTGATGGCTGGCCGCTCACGGCCTACGTCCTGATCGCGCTCACCTTCCACTACACGCCGGTGATCGCGGAAATCATCCGTCCCGCCTACCTTTCCGTTTCCCGCGGACAGCACGAAGCGGCGATGGTCTTCGGGCTTTCCCCCTTCCATCGCGTCGTCTCCATCATCGCGCCGCAGGCACTGCCGGTCGCGCTCCCCGGGCTCGTGAATGAATCCATCAACATCCTGAAGGATACCTCCATCATGTACTTCATCGGGGTCGTGGACCTCATGGGCCGCGCCGGCCTCATTATCAATGCACACTACGGACAGGGCAAGCTGGAGACATACTGTGCTGTCGCCCTCATCTACTGGGCGCTTGTCATTCTGGTGGAAATCGCATTTCATATGTTCCAGAAATGGAGCAGCCCTAAAGAAAGGAGCGCCGTATGATCGATTTTGAAATCCTGCCGACCGCACTCCTTTTCATCGCGGGCGCGATCCCGAATACCCTTTTCATGGCCTTTGTCATCATCATCGCGAGCATCGTCTTTGGCTCTCTCATCGCGGTGCTCCGCCTGCGCGGGGGACGCCTGCTGAATGGCATCTTCACCGTCCTGATCTCCTTCTTCCGCGCCGTGCCGGGCATCGTGCAGCTCTTCATCGTGTACAATTCCCTGCCCTTCCTTCTCGCTCCGATCATTTCTGCGGTTCTTGGCCATACCGTGAAGCCCTTCGATGTCAGCCCATACTGGACGGTCTATGCGACCTTCATCCTCTACAACACGGCGTACCAGTCCGAGAATATCCGCGGTGCGCTCCGCTCTGTCGATCAAGGACAGTACGAGGCATCTGTCGCTATGGGCATGACCCCGTACCATGCCTTCACCCGCATCGTCCTGCCGCAGGCTTTCGTCGTGGCGCTTCCGACCTTCTTCACCTACTACCTGAAGACCATCAAGCTCCTGGCTCTCGTCTTCACGGTCAAGGTGGTGGACATGTTTGCCAAAGCGGATATTTTCTCTGCTCTCTACAATCGCCGCACCGAGCCGTACATCGCCGATGCCATTGCCTACTGGGCGATGGCGATCCTTCTCACCTTCTTCTTCAACTGGTGGGAAAAACGGATGCGTGCCAAAGGATTTTAACTCAAAACGCGCCAGACGTCGTGAGACGTCTGGCGCGTTTTGTTGTGAAAGGGGTTCAGGGTTCAGGGTTCAGGGTTCAGGGTTCAAGGTTCAGGGTTCAGGGTTCAAGGTTCAAGGTTGTGGTGGCGGCTTCGCCGCGAGTATATATGGGGCGATGCCCGAAAGTAGTATTCAAGTCACCAGTCACTAGTCACAAGTCACTCGAGGCTCCTAATCCCTAGCTACTAATCCCTAATCCCTGCTTTCAAACTTCAGGGTTGTGGTGGCGGCTTCGCCGCTTTTTTTAGAGATGGTATTCTCGTATCGTCAGCCCCCCTTGCGGGTAATGCTATTAAGTTAAGGAAATCGTTAGCTACGTAACGTCTTGCTTCCCCCTTCGGGGGAAGTGCCGAAGGCAATAGGGGCATGCCAGCGGTATAGCGTGCTATGTTGAATAGTCCGATGCTATCGATATTCCAACACTTTCATGCAATACCGCTACGTAGCCCCCTCATCTCACTTCGTTCGAAATGGCGTCTCACTGGATTTTCGCGTCGCTTCACTCCTAAAAATCCAGTTCGCTTGCACAAGCCCTTCGGGTAGCTCCCCCGATGGGGAGCCAAGAACGTTCTTCCGCTTAACTTAATAGCATTACCCCTCTAGGGGAAGGTGCCCCGAAGGGGCGGATAGGGTGACTATGGCAGAAAAGATGAATGAGCGGACGACCCTAGCCACCAGTCACCAGTCACCAGTCACCAGCCACCAGTCCCCAGTGACTAGTCACTAGTCACTAGTCACTCACCTCACATACTGTGCGAGTTCTTCGACGGTTACTTCCTGCAGGAAGCCCTGGCCGATTTCCTTCATGAGGGCGAGCTGGATCCGGCCGTCCTTCACATGCTTGCTCTTGGCCATATCAGCGGCGAGAATGTCGGGGGCGATGTGTGTCTCCGTGGGGAGAGACAGCGATTTCAAGACGTACTCGAGACGGCTCGTGGTGCCGCGGGAGGTGAGGCCGAGGAGTTCAGCGCGCTTGGTGACGAGGTACATGCCGATCGCGGTCGCTTCGCCGTGGGTGATCGCTTTGTCATCGTAGCGGCAACAGCGCTCGATGGCTCCGCCGATGGTGTGTCCGAAGTCGAGGAGACGGCGCTCTTTCTTGCCGGTGGGGTCGATTTCTACATAGTGCGCCTTGATGGCAACGCAGCGGCGGATGATTTCCGGCAGCACGCGCAGGAGCTCCATGTCGGAATTGGCTTTTTCGAAAAGCTCGAAGAGCTCTTTGTCACAGACGCAGCCGAGCTTCACGGCTTCGCCCATGCCATTGTGCAGGTATTTTCTGGGGAGGGTCTTGGCCATGCCGGGATCGATATAGACGGCGCGCGGCTGATAGAAGGTGCCGACGAGATTCTTGCCCGCGGTGATGTCGAGCGTGATCTTGCCGCCGATGGCGCTCCCGATCTGCGAGAGCACGGATGTCGGGAACTGGATGTAGGCGATGCCGCGGTGGTAGGTGGCAGCGACGAAGCCGGTGATGTCACCGACGACGCGTCCGCCGAGCGCGATGAGGACGCCGTCGGAGGGCAGACCGAAATCGACGAGCGCACCGTAGACGCGGTTCACGATGGAGAGGCTTCTCGATTTCTCACTCGAGGGGACGACGATCATCTGTGTGCGGATGCCGGCGGATTCGAGGGATTTCACCAGATCCATGCCGTAGAGGCGATCGATCCCATCCTCTGTGATGATGGCTGCGTCATGCGCGCCAGTGAGGGAAGAGATCGCATCTCCGGCGCGGCGGATGAGCCCGCTGTCGATCACGATGTCGTAGGAATCCTTGCCGAGGTTGATATGTATCTTTTCCATAAAGAAGCCTCCTTTTCAGAAATAAGAGTTTCATTAAACATATTATAACGTAAGGACGAAGGCGGGGGAAGGGGGCGATACAGTCTGATCAGATTCTGCGATTGAATCAGTGTTTCCTTAGGGAAATGCTGATTTCATTCAACAACGAGGAAATCCAGGCTCCCTGAAAAGAGGAGATCACCCAGAGGAGGAATGCTATTAAGTTAAGCGGCAGAACGTTCTTGGCTCCCCATCGGGGGAGCTGCCCGAAGGGCTGAGGGGGCTACGTAGCGGTATTGCATGAAAGTGTTGGAATATCGATAGCATCGGACTATTCAACATAGCACGCTATACCGCTAGCATGCCCCTATTGCCTTCGGCACTTCCCCCGAAGGGGGAAGCAAGACGTTACGTAGCTAACGATTTCTTTAACTTAATAGCATTACCCAGAGGAGGGGGAGATGGATCATGAATTGTTAGAGCAGGCACCGCTATGATCTATCAAAAAAGCCAGAACACGCTGCATGTGTGTTCTGGCTTTTTGCTGTTGTGAGTGACTAGGGACTGGTGACTGGTAGCTAGGGATTAGGGATTAGGAGTGACTAGTGACTGGTGACTGGTGACTGGTAGCTAGGGATTAGTGGCTAGGGATTAGGTTTGCGATACGAGAAAATCGCTAGGGAAACACTGATTAAATCGTTGTCTGATTTCATTCTTGGATTTTTATACAGAGCAAGGAATCATCTGACGCGAATAGCGAGCTATTTAAGGAAGATGATGACGAAGCTATGTATAAAAATCCATATGAAATCCGACTCTGCGATTTAATCAGCGTTTCCCTGGTTTCAAACCTCCGCGGCGCTTCTGATTTTTATGCGCCGCACCAACCACTTTGAACCTCTTGAACCTATAGAACCGGCTGAACCTCTTTCACCCGCAATCAATGGGCAACACGCCCCAGGGGCTAACCCTGGGCGCTATTTTTTCTTGTTCTTCTCTCTTGCGACAAGGATCGGATCACCGCCGAGGCCCCAGTTTTCCAGAGGTACTTCATCGATGGTGACAACGGTCGAAGCCGGATTCTTATGCAGGACATTGGCCAGAAGATCCGTGACACCACGGATGAGCGCAGCCTTCTGCTCGGGGGTCACATGGCCTTCTCGGGTGATTTTGATATTGACGTAGGGCATAGCGGACTCCTTTCGGTGACTGGTGACTGGTAGCTAGGGATGAGTGGCTAGGGATGAGTGGCTAGGGATGAGGAGTCTCAAGTGACTGGTGACTAGTGACTGGCATGCCAGCTCATGGCATCGCCACTATTTATACCTCGCGGCGTATTTCGTCATCCTGAGCGGAGTGAAATGTCGGATGTTCGATCATGTAAAGGCGGAACAGTGAGAACTGAGTCGAAGGATCTGGCGCCGCACCACCATTTCTCATTTCTCATTCAAGCGAGGCTTTCAACCGTAATCAAGGGACGGCACGTCTCGTGGGCTAACCCTGAATCCTGAACCTTGAACCCTGAACCCTGCACCTTATTTCAATAAATTTCCATCTTCGAAGTAATTGATCCGCATCGCGCGGCGGACTTCGGTGAGAGTCTGTGCGGCGGTGTTTTCCGCTTTTTCGCAGCCACTCTTCAGGATATCCTGGACATCCTCCAGATGGGCTTCCCAATATTCACGGCGTTCGCGGATGGGGCGGAGGGTTTCCTGCATGACGTTATTGAGGAAGCGCTTCACCTTCACGTCGCCGAGGCCGCCTCTCGTGTAGTGATCCTTCATTTCCTGAAGGCAGCTGTACTCGGGGCAGAAGGCTGCGAAGTGTTCATCGGTGCTGAATGCGTCGAGGTAGGTGAAGACGGGATTTCCTTCCACATGCCCCGGGTCGTCGCGGCGCAGGTGGGTCGGGTCGGTGAACATGGACATGATCTTCGTCTCGATGTCTTTCGGCGAGTCAGAGAGATAGATGCAGTTGCCGATGGATTTGCTCATCTTCGCTTTGCCGTCGGTGCCGGGGAGGCGCAGGCAGGCTTTGTTTGTGGAAAGGACGATGTCCGGTTCGACCAGGACTTCGCCGTAGATGTCATTGAATTTGCGGACGATCTCGCGTGTCTGCTCGAGCATCGGCTCCTGGTCTTCGCCGGTCGGGACATGGGTGGCCTTGAAGGCCGTGATGTCGCTCGCCTGGCTGACAGGGTAGCAGAGGAAGCCGGCCGGGATGCTGGCTTCGAAATTCTTCTGCTGGATTTCTGCTTTGACAGTCGGATTTCTCTGGAGACGAGAAACGGTGACGAGGTTCATATAGTACATGGTGAGTTCGGTGAGCTCCGGTACCATGGACTGGATGAAGATGCAGGACTTCGCCGGATCGATGCCGACAGCGAGGTAGTCGAGAGCGACCTCGCGCACATTTCTTCTGACCTTCTCCGGATTGTCCGCGTTGTCCGTGAGCGCCTGAGCGTCAGCGATCATGATGTAGATATCGTCGAATTTGCCGGAGTTCTGCAGCTCGACACGTTCGCGCAGGGAGCCGACGTAGTGGCCGACATGAAGGCGGCCGGTCGGGCGGTCGCCGGTAAGAATGATTTTTTTCATATGATTTCTCCTGTCATAAATGGAAGGTGTATAGTTATCCCTTTCATTATACTCCATATGAGAGAAAATCGGTAGGAGTGGGAGAAAGCAGTCTTTCCTATCGCTGCCGCATGACCTCACTCAATGGCTGCCTTCGGCATGCAGAGGGCTGTGAGGGAGATATATAATACTTTCGCCATCGGCGGGCATATCATAATTGACGATACCGCGAGAAGCCAGACGGCCGCGCATCGTATACCGAGTCAGGGCTGCGTGTGCCACGTTATCCATATGCGTGATATAAAGTCTGGCATGAGGGGCGGCAAGCGACACATTCCAGACATCTTCATCATTCATGATGAGACGGCCATTTTCAAGAGTCTCCGCTGCACAGGCATTGAGGGCGATCACTTCCGGCTGGTATTTCTTAATGGTCGCAGCAACTTCCTCATACCAGATGGTATCGCCGGCCAGATAGAATGTTTTTTCATCTTTGGCTTCAAAGAGGACGCCCATGGCGTTTCCGCAAGGGATATACGTGCCATGGAGGGCAGGAACCTGACGAATGGTGGCATCTCCTATTTTTATTCCTTCTTTCGGAAGGATGGTGATATTTTGGAATCCGGATTTTTTCAGGACAGCCGCATCCTCTTCGTTTTGGCAGAAAATGGGGACTTTCTTATCCAGCGGAGCGCCGACGGTACCGTCTGTGACGGACATGTCGATGTGATCGGGATGGAGATGCGTGACGATGATATAGTCGACATCCTGCAAGACCTCCCTGGCAGACATGGGGAGGTCATAGAATGGCATCGGTAGCTGCTCCTTCATCGGGTCGGGGATATGGAAGGGGCGGCCGGGGACGTCGGTGAAGCTGAAGGCATGCCGAGGGGAAAGCCATGGATCGATGAGAAATGTTTTGCCGGCGTATACCAGGCGATTGGTTGCACTACGGATCTGTGTGATTTTCATAGAATGTGAATCCTCCTTTTTTATGCGTTATTATACATGAGGCATGTCGCAGGAAAAAGAAGAGAACGAGATGATTGAAGCAACTATATGGTTGCACTATAATGAAAACAGGAGGTGCTCTATGAACCAAAAACAGCTGCAATACTTCGTGACCGTCTATCAGACGCAGAATATAAAAACAGCCGCAGACACCCTATTTGTCTCGCGACAAGGCGTAAGCAAGGTGATCCGTCTGCTTGAGGAAGAGCTTGGTCAGTCGCTTTTTATCCGCAGTATAAAAGGAGTCATTCCCACGGACTATGCAACGACTTTGCTGCCACATGCCAAAAGCCTTCTGGAGGAATACGATGCCATCCGCAGCCTCCGCACGCTTGCAGCTAAGTCCCAAAGCGTGGTCACCATTTATGCGCTCGATCACGTATTTGCCTATCTCGGAGCGTCCCTGATTGAAGACTTCCACGAGGCCTATCCTTCTATCATTCTCAGTGTGGTGGATACGACAGATGCCCATGCTATAGCTGCATTGGCATCGCAGCAGTGCAGTTTTGCCATCACGGCGGGACCACTGGATGAGACGCGTTTCGAAGGAGAGCCTCTTTTTTTCAGCCATTACAGTGTACGGATGCACAGATCCCATCCGCTGGCGAAGCTCCCGGCTTTGACCTATGACGATCTGGACGGGCAGACCATCATCAGCAAAGGCCGTGCCTACGATTGTTTCCGCCACAATATCGACAGGTACTTCCTCGCGCCCGGAAGGGAGATCCATATTCTTGCGGAAACAGCGGATGAAAGTATCATCCGCACACTTCTCCTTCACAACAAAGCCATCAACATCGGCTATGACTATGCCGATCCTCTGTACCCGCATCCCGACATCGTGAGCCGGACACTGAAGGAAGAGATCAGCGGGCAGATGATCTACCTTGTAAGCAATCCGCAGGTCCGCAAGACAAAGGCAAGCTGTCTTTTTCATGATTTTCTGCTGGAATGGATGAAGAAAAAAGCTGCCATACAATAGTGCCATTGACAGGCAGCGGGTGGAACACGAAAAAGAGTGTCCCTAAGTCCGGATTGAAAATCGGGAGGGAAGAGCGATCTCTATCGAATAAAAAGAACCTCCAGCCATGAGGACCGGAGGTTCTTCTATCTGAAAATATTCTGCGATTGAATCAGCGTCTCCTTAGAACTCGTAGGGGGGATTGCCAGAGAAGTCGGCAATGATGCCGTGGGCATTATCCAGATAGAACACCTCAAAGATGGGGTTGGTGGCCTCGCCGTACTGACCCTTCACAATGGGGTTCTGGATACACATTTCCTTGGCAGCCATGTTATTCTCGAACACAGCTTTGCCGTGCAGACGAATCCACGCATAGTCCGGGCTGGAAACGGAGATCTCCACCTCCGGGTTTTCCTGCATATCCTTGTAGACGTCCTTGGTGTTGTTGGTGCAGAACCACAGCTTGCCGTCAAGCTCACCGGCGAACATGAAGGGGCGGCACTTCGCCTTGCCGTCACGACCGACGGTAGCCAGATACTGCACAGGATTGGCGTTCAGAAATTCTACGACTTTGTTCATAATAAGTACCTCCCAAAATTTGTTGTTTCTCTTGATGTCTTTCACGTCATGCGATTTGTACGGCTTGTGAAGTACATACAATATTGTGGTATGGTTACCTCTGGGTAACAATTAGGGGAATGCTGATTAAATCTGATAACGATTTAATCCGTGTTTTCTTAGAACTTCCCGTTCTCGTTCTGCCAAGTGGACTGGTCTGCCACTGTCTCCATCACATCCCAATGCTCGGCGATCTTGCCATTTTCCACACGCCACAGGTCATAGTAGCTGGTGGGCGCGCCGCCAAAGGTACCTTCGCTGACAGCAAGGACGAAATTTCCCTCAGCCAAAACCATGTGAACTTCATCGTACATCATGGAAATCCCCTGCTCCGCCAGAGCACCCAGCGCGGCGTTCAGGCCGGATACACCATCGGCAATACCGCTGTTGTGCTGGATGTATTTATCACCGTCAAAGTAATCTGGAGCTTTGTTCAGATTGTTGCCCTGCATGACATCATAGAGAAATTTCTTGACCAGTTCACGGTTTTCCTCGGTTTTGTCCAGATCAGTGATTTCCGTTGTTCCATCAGTCTGGGTATGATCGGAGGGGTTCGGCTCAGCCAGCGCAGCCAGATTGTCCCAATGTTCGGCAATCTTACCGCTTTCGTCAAAGCGGAAGATGTCAAAAGCGACCTGCTCACCGGAACCGGCAAAATTATAGATTGTCTGCAAGAACACTTTGTCACCGTCCTCAAAAACACGGATGTTGTTCACCGTGGTTTTCACATCAGCGGATGCGAGATATTCCACGGAGCCGATAAAAGCATCTGCACCAGTGCCATATGCTAGATTGTGCTGGATGTAGCTATCAGAGAGCAGGCTGCGGGCGGTGTCCGTGTCTCCGGTAGCAAAGGTGTTGATGAGCGCCAGCGCCTTTTCTATCTGGCTATGTTCTTGCTGGAGAGGCTCAGTCTGCGGAGTGCTGTTTTCCGTGGGCGCTTCGGAAGCAGCGTTATTGGAGCCGCTTCCGGTCAGGATTGTTCTGCTCTTGGCTAGAGACTGCGTGCGAGAAAGATTTTTTTTCATTTTGAGTAACCTCCTTGGGGATTTGGTTTGATTTCATTCGACTCTTGCATTACAATAATACGGTAGCTACAATTCGTAAAGTAAGCACAATAATGTACCGTAGTTACCAAATAGAAACTAATAGGTAGTTACCGGAAAGAAACGATTGCGTCGTTACTAGGGAAACACTGATTCAATCGTTGTCAGATTTTACTCTTGAAATTTTATGCATAGCGAGGAATAACCTGACGCGAATAGCGAGCTATTTAAGGAAGGCTATGACGAAGCTATGTATAAAAATTCTTGTAAAATCTGACTCTGCGATTTAATCAGCGTTTCCCTGGGTTTTCCGGCAATTTGGCGCCTGAAAAAATTTTTGGGAGGGATTGAAATGATCGAAGCAAAAGCAAAGAACGAGCTTCCTGCCTGTCCCGTGGAGACTACGCTGACCCTCATCGGGGACAAGTGGAAGGTGCTGATCCTGCGTGACCTGATGACGGGAACGAAGCGGTTCGGGGAGTTGAAAAAATCCGTTGGCAATGTGTCACAAAAGGTTTTGACCGCCCAGCTTCGGGCGATGGAGGCAAGCGGACTGGTAAACCGCAAAGTCTATGCCGAAGTTCCGCCGAGAGTGGAGTATTCGCTGACGGAACTCGGCAAAAGTCTGAAACCCATTCTGGACTCTATGTGCGCATGGGGCAAAGCATATAAGGCTGAAAAGTAAAAAAGCCGAAGCAGCACCGGGAAGGTACTGCTTCGGTTTTTATGTTGCAAGTCGAGTCATTTCAAAGCGCTTCTGAGAGGGCTCTTCCTGGATTCAGCGGGTATGGAGGCTGCTTGTTTCCTTAGATTTCATCCACATCCGCGTCTATGCCGATATGTGTCATCATTTTTTTAGAACTAAAAGAGCCACCGTCTCCACATGCATGGTCTGCGGGAACATGTCGACAGGGGTGACTTCCTTCACGGTGTAGCCGAGTCCGGCGAGGATCTTCGCATCGCGGGCGAAGGTCGCCACGTTGCAGGAGACGTAGACGATGCGTGAGGGCTGCATGCCGGCCGCAGCTGATAGGACGGTCTCGCTGCAGCCGGCGCGGACGGGGTCCATGACGATGACGTCGGGGCGAAGGCCTTCTTGGTAGAGCTTTGGCATGAATTCTCCGGCATCAGCGGCGTAGAATTCGGCGTTTTCTATGTGGTTGAAGGCGGCGTTTTTCTTCGCGTCTTCGATGGCTTCTTTCACGATCTCGATGCCGATGACGCGTCCGGCTTTTGGGGCGAGGCAGAGGGAGATGGTGCCTGTCCCGCAGTAGGCGTCGATCACGGTCTCTCCGCCGTGGAGGTCGGCATAGGCGAGGGCTTTTTCATAGAGGAGCTCGGCCTGCGGTTTGTGTACCTGAAAGAAGGAGAAGGGGGAGACTTCGAAGGCGAGGCCGCAAAGGGAGGAGGTCAGGGTCTTTTTGCCCCAGAGGTGATGGATCTCTTTTCCGAGGATGGCATTGCCTTTGCGGCTTTGGACATTGTGATAGATGGAGACGACTTCGGGGAGGAGTTTTCTCATTTCGGAGATCCAGAGGTCTGCGAGCGGGAGCTTTTCCGAAGCAGTCACGATGACGGCCATGACTTCGCCGTGATCGCCGACGCGTCCCATGATGTGGCGGACGCTGCCGCGGCCTGTTTTTTCGTTGTAGCCGGTGAGCTGATGGCGTGTCATGAAGCCTTGCGCAAAGCGCAGCAGACGGTTGTTCTCTTCTTCCTGAATGGCGCAGCTCGCGATCGGGATGACCTGATGGCTGCCCTGTCGGTAGTAGCCCAGGACGGGGCCGCTCGTCACCTGACTGACGGGGACGGCCATTTTATTGCGGTAGTTCCATGGGTGGGAGGCGCCGATGATGGGGCGGACAAGGCTCTCTTCGCAGCCGCCGATGCGCACCATCACGTCTTTCACGCGCCGCTCTTTCACGGCAAGCTGGCCTTCATAGGTGAGGTGGGAGATCTGACAGCCGCCGCAGGTGTGGCAGACCGGGCAGGCGGGCATGGTGCGATGCGCGGAGGGGGTCTCGATGGAGATGAGCCGCCCTGTGGCGTAGGATTTCTTCGCGGTCACGATCATGGCCTGTATGGTCTCGCCGGGGAGAGCGCCGGGGACGAAGACGGTGAAGTCATCGACAGCTCCGATGCCTTCGCCGTGGATACCAAGGTCGCGGATGGTGAGGGTGTATGTTTCGTTTGGTTTGACGGGAATATTTTTCTTAGACATAGAATGCTCCGAGGGGGTTCAGGGTTCAAGGGAAATGAGGAATGAGGAATGAAGGTGGCGGCTTCGCCGCGAATATTTATGAGGCGATGCCCGAAAGTGGTATTCAAGTCACCAGTCACTAGTCACTAGTCACCAGTTTTTGATCACGTCGTCGGGGATCTCGAAGTGCTGGTAGTCTTTGCGGTCTTCCCAGCTGCCGCCCCATTCGAAGCCGTACTTGGCAAAGATGATGCAGGCGAGGTCCTTTTCATCGATCTTCATGGGGAAGTCACGGCTGCGGTCTATATAGGGGGCTCCGGCGGCGGGCTCGATGGAGAGCTTGCCGTTTACCATTTTGACATAGGGGTTGTAGAGTGGATTGATGTCGATCGCCGCGCCCATGCCATGCTTGGAGACTTTCGTCGTGTGGGAGATGAAGCGGAAATTGAAGGAGGAGCTGTTGTTGTCTGTCATCGAGCGTTCATCATCGGCATCGTAGTGATCCACGAGGCGGATCTTCTCGATGGGATATTTGGCGGCGTAGAGCTCTTGGAAGATGGAAAGGACGGTTTCTGCGATGCGGCGGTTGACCACCATTTCGCCGTCCTGCGTTTTCCCTTGGAGGTCCACATAGCGGACGCGGAGAAAGGCGAGGTCTTCGCGGGGGACGGTGCAGTCGTCTTTGAATGATTTGCCTTTCATGATTTCGAAAATGGAGTCCGGAATGGGCTCAGCAGAAAAACCTTCTGTATATGGTGTCATGATGAGAGGCCTCCTGGTAAAATAAAAAATGATGGCATGGTGCAAGACCATAGGAAAACGCCGTGAGCTTTGCATGGATACATCTGTATCATACATCGCAAAGCCTCGCGGCGCTATAGGGAAAACACATGGGGCGTGCCGCCCCTTGATTGCGGATGAAAGATTCGGTTGAATGAGAAATTAGAAATGAGAAATGCGAAATGGTGGTGCGGCGCAAAAAATAATGAAGCGCCGCAGAATTTTGATAGCGCTTCGCGCTGTCGCCATCGGAAGAGCACTCGAGAGATCCTCCTTGCAGAACGGTCAGCGTGCCAATTGCGCTATTTCAATCACCGCTTGCTTCTAATCCCTAATCCCTAGCTACTAGTCACCAGTCACTTCTCCACATACGGTCCGAGAAGATTTTCGATGTCGATCTTCAGGTAGTTTTCGGAGTCCTTGGCCAGGTCGAAGGAGGCATTCAGCATGCACCAGACGGTGATGACGCCGATGAAGTGGCTGACCAGGATGCGGCAGAGGATGGTCTTGGGGACATCGCTGCGGAGCTCCCCTTTGCCTTCGCCCTGATGGGTGGAGAGGATCTTCTCGAGGGCGAGATAGAGGTCGTAGAGGGCTTCTGTATTCTGCTCGGGGTGCGCGTGCTTGTTTTCCACGCTGTCACGGAGCCATTGACGGACGAGTCGGACGCCGCTCCACATGCAGTCCTTGTAGATCTCGCCAAAATAGAAGCAGCAGCGCTCGATCACATCGCCTTCGTGGGCGATGGCGCGCTCGATGGTCGCCATGGCTGTTTTGCGGGAGAGCTCGCGGACAACGTCTTCCTTGCATTCGAAGTAGTGATAGAAGGTGCCTTTGGCCACGCCGGAGTCCTTCGTGATGTCTTCCACTGATACATTGTCGAAGCCATGTGCGCTGATCAGGCGCTGGGCAGAATCCAGAAGCTTTGCTTTTGTCCGTTCCGCTTTCTTTGTGAGTGCCATGAGTCCTCCTTTAGATTATTATTTTATATTATGTATAGTATACAGGAAATCAAGAGGGGGTGCAATGACTGAAAGTCGAAACAGAGCTGACAGCTTCAATGGGAGCGACGGCTCCCGAATCCCTGATTCCTAGTTACTCGTCACTCGCCGCGTCCATTCGTTTGACACGCGCTCTTCTTTTGCGTAAAATAAGACAAGGGATACGCAAAATGTATCTGGCCCCCATGCGGGGCTTTTTTTATGCCCTTTTGGGGAAGAATTAGTGACTGGTGGCTGGTGGTGACTAGGGATTAGTAGCTAGGGATTAGGAGTGACTGGTGGCTTAAATGCCATTTTCGGGCATCGACCGATTTATACTCCGCGGCGCTTCCATCATTTTATGCGCCGCACCACCATTTCTCATTTCTCATTTCTAATTTCTCATTCGAACAAAGCTTTCATCCGCAATCAAAGGGCATCCCGCCCCACGGGCTAACCCTGAACCCTTTTTGTACTCACACGAAATGAGGCATGCTTATGAAAAATTATGATCTCATTATCATCGGTGCCGGTCCGGCGGGGATATTCACGGCGCTCGAGCTGGCTGATACCGGGATGTCCATCCTGATTCTGGAGAAGGGGCTGGATATCCGTGAGCGCATCGCGCTCAATAAGAACAGGCAGGCGAAAGCGGCTGACCGCTATGCGAATATCGTATCCGGCTGGGGCGGCGCGGGAGCCTTCTCTGACGGGAAGCTGACGCTTACGACGGACTATGGCGGAAACCTGGATGATTATATGAATAAGGGCGAGCTCGCCCGCTTGATTTCCTATGTGGACGGCGTGTACTGCCGCTATGGCGGGGCTGATCGCAAGGTCTACGGGGATGAGTACAAGGAGGAGCTGCACGAATTGAAGCGGCGGGCGGCAGCCGCAGATCTGTCCTTCATCCCGGCGCGCATCCGCCATCTGGGGACGGATGTGAATGGCGAGATCCTCTCCCGCATGCGTGACAGTTTGCCTGCCAATGTGACGGTGAAGTCAAAGTGTCCGGTGGATACGATCCTTGTGAGCGACGGAGCTCTGCAGGGCGTCATGGCGGGCGGCGAGACGTACCGCTGCAAGTACCTCGTGGCCGCACCGGGGCGTGACGGCGCGGAGTGGTTCGCCGGGGAAGCGAAGCGGATCGGTCTTCAGACCGAGTCGAATGCGGTCGACATCGGTGTCCGCGTGGAGTCGCCGGCCGAGGTCTTCGAGCCGATCACGAACATCTGCTATGAGTCGAAGCTGGTGTATTTCTCCAAATCCTTCGATGACCGTGTACGCACGTTCTGCATGAATCCGTATGGCTTCGTCGTGACGGAGAATAACAACGGGCTCATGACGGTGAATGGTCATTCGTATGCACACAAAAAGAGTGAGAATACCAATTTCGCCATTCTGGTCTCGAAGCAGTTCACTGAGCCGTTCCACGAACCGATCGAGTATGGGAAATGCATCGCGACACTGGCAAACATGCTGGGCGGCGGGCCCATCGTGCAGCGTCTTGGCGACCTGCGCGACGGCCGCCGCTCGACGGCAGAGCGCATACGAAGAGGGCTGATCAACCCCACCATGCCCTCGGCAACACCAGGAGATTTATCTTTGGTCTTGCCATATCGCTTCTTAAAGGATATTATGGAGATGTTTGAAGCGCTGGATGAAGCATGCCCGGGAGCAAACTCGCGCCACACCCTTCTCTATGGGGTGGAAGTGAAGTTCTACTCCTCCCGCATCGCACTGTCTTCCCAGCTGGAGACGAAGATTCCCAATTTCTTCGCTATTGGTGATGGAGCCGGCATCACCAGGGGCCTTGCACAGGCCTCCGCCGCCGGTGTAGTCGTCGGGCGCGAGATCTGCGCCCACATTGGTCAACCGAAGGGAGAACTCTGATGATACCGAGGTACACACGTCCAGTCATGGAAAAGATCTGGAACGAAAGAAATGAATGGCAGACAATGCTTGATGTAGAAATCGCAGCCTGCGAAGCAAATGCTGAGCTGGGCCGCATTCCGAAGGAAGCCGTCGAAGTGATCAAGGCGAAAGCAGACTTTGATGTCGACCGCATCCATGAGATCGATCGTGAAATCAATCACGACATCATCGCTTTCCTCACCAATGTCGGGGAATATGTAGGCGATGATGCCAAGTACATCCACATGGGCCTTACCTCCACTGACGTGAAGGATACCGGTCTCAATGTACAGATCAAACAGGCCTCCGCGGTCCTTCTCGAAGATCTCGAAAAACTGGCAGAAGTCCTGAAGAGAAGAGCGGTCGAATTCAAGTACACCCCGACCATCGGACGCACCCACGGCGTCCATGCAGAACCGACCACCTTCGGTCTGAAGCTGCTCCTCTGGTACTCCGAGACGCTCAGAAACATTGACCGCATGAAGAGAGCCGCAGAAGAAATGGCTGTCGGCAAACTGTCCGGCGCGGTAGGCACCTATGCCGACATCGATCCATACGTCGAAGAATACGTCTGCAAGAAGATGGGCCTTGCCAGAGAAGTCGTAGCGACCCAGGTCGTACAGCGTGACCACCATGCTGAATACATCACGACTTTAGGCGTCATCGCCGGCACCCTCGCACAGATGGCGCTCGAAGTACGCCACCTGCAGAGAACCGAAGTGAGAGAAGCGGAAGAATACTTCAGCCCGAAGCAGAAAGGCTCCTCTGCGATGCCGCATAAGAGAAATCCGGTCAAGTCCGAAAGAATCTGCGGCATGGCCCGTCTCATCCAGGGCTACAGCCTCCCGGCCTTCGAAGACATCCCGCTCTGGCATGAAAGAGATATTTCCCACTCCTCCGTCGAACGCGTCATGTTCCCAGATGCGACCATCGCTTTGGACTACATCCTCTCGCAGACCACCGACCTCATCGACAAGCTCCTCGTCTATCCGGACAAGATGCTCGCCGATCTCAACCTGACCGGCGGTCTCATCTATAGCCCGCGCGTCCTCCTTGCTCTCGTAGCGAAAGGCGCTTACCGCGACACCGCATATCGCTGGGTACAGAGAAATGCGATGAAACGCTGGCTTCAGGGTGAAGATTTCTACGAAAATCTTTGCAAGGATGAAGATGTCAGAAAGTATCTGAACGAAGAAGAAATCAAAGCCTGCTTCGACTACAAGCCGATGCTCGTCCATGTAGATGAGATCTTCGCTCGTTTCGGACTGTAATTCACTCGTCAAAAAAGCCTCGACCCGTAAGGGCGAGGCTTTTTGCGTGAATGGGGATGGCGGAGTTCTTATCCGCGCGGCTATGAACGGATATCATTTTATGA
>CAKPQG010000024.1 GCA_934178345.1 uncultured Dialister sp.
TCCTGAAATCTAAAAGTTTTTCTACCTATACTCGAAAAACCTTTGATTTTCGAAACTTTCTCAGTGTATAATAGATAAAAAGTAAGGAGGTGTGCCATGATTGAACGACCTTATTATTTGAATCAGCTACTTCGCGCGAAGGATACGGATTTCATCAAAATCATCACCGGCATTCGCCGTTCAGGAAAGTCCACGCTGCTTGAGATGTTGAAGAAGCACCTGCTCACTCAGGGCGTCCCAGAAAATCACGTCATCCACATCAGCTATGAGCAGATTCCCTGGTTTCCGTTGGAAAAGGCAGAGACGCTCTATGCGTACATCAAAGAGCATATCACGGAGCCTGCCCATCGCTACTACCTTCTCATCGACGAGGTACAGGAGCTCGAAGAATGGGCGAAAGTCATCAACGGGCTGAAAGCGACGTTTCCACTCGATATCTACATCACTGGCTCAAACTCGCGTCTCTTCTCAGGCGAGTATCTGACTTACATCACAGGACGGTACATCGAAATCAAAGTGTACCCGTTGTCGCTTTCCGAATTCATGACATTCCGCGGCTATGACGAAAGCAACGTCGCAAAAGCATTCAATGAGTATCTCACCATTGGTTCTTTCCCAGCCGCAGCAGTCGCGAAAGACCCCGAACTTACAGAAATCATCAACAGCGGCCTCTTCGATTCCATCTTTGCACGAGACATCATCATCCGCGGCGGCATCCGCAATGAAGGCGTCTTCCTCAAAGCCGCCAAATTCATCATGGAGAATATCGGAAATCCTCTCTCCGTGAGTGCTATCAGCCGAACACTGAAATCGCAGGGCTCTTCCGCGAGCGCGGATACCATCGATAACTACCTCACACAGATGGTCAATGCCTATGTGCTCTACCAATGTGAACGCTACGACATCCGTGGCAAAGAGCGGCTTCGCACCAATGGCAAGTATTACGTAGCTGATCTGGGGCTTCGCAATCGTCTCATCGGCTACCGCAGAGGAAATCTGGGGCATGTCATCGAAAATCTAGTCTACCTCGAACTCCTTCGCCGCGGCTATACCATTTCCACCGGCCTTTACAATTCGCTGGAGGTGGACTTTGTCGCGCAGAAAGGCACAGACATCCGCTATTACCAGGTGTCGCTCTCGGTCATGGAAGAAACCGTGCTTGCCCGCGAACTTGCGCCGTTCCAGAAAATCACAGACAATTTTCCCAAGTACCTCATTACCATGGACACCATCGATTTCTCACAGAATGGCATCATCCACCAGAATCTCTATGACTTCCTGCTCGGGAAAAATAAGCAGTGACCGATGCCCGCAGTGATGCGTACTTTATAATTTTTTTATTTCCATTTTTATTGCAAACGATTCTGTTTGATTGGACTAAAGGAGAACCCACTATGCACGGCGGAGACGCAGATGAATTTATCGACTATATGAATGACGGAGAGGCTTCTGTCCGTCACAGAAGTTTCGTGTACCGTTTCTCGGGGCTGAAGTACCACGCGGGGCGGCATGCGTATCGGATCAGCATCGAGAAGTACCGCTTCACGAAGGAGCCTTTCGAAGACTTCATGGAGCTTGTCTATCACTATGAGTCGGATGACGCGGAGGATGTCCTGAATCACCTCACCGAAGACATCCTCTGGGATGGAAAGAGCTTCTACGAGCTGGAAAAGGCACTGACGTGGATTGATTGGTGAGCGAACGTCGCTTCACAGGATTCCAAACACTTCGCGAACCGCTTCGCTTAAGTTAGGAGTGAGGAATTAGGAGTGAAGGTGCGGCGCACAAATAATAAAGCGCCGCGGAGTTTTATGAGTCATGCACAAATCATCCTATAAAATGGGGGTATTGGGGCACTTTATGAATTGTGTGCCCCTTCCTCCACTCCTCACTCCTCACTTTTTCGTAACGTATCGCGTGACAGTAGAATCAATGAAAATCATGCATAAAAAAAGCAGCCTCACGGCTGCTTTTTTATTTGGCTCAGTCCTTCGGACGAATGACAACGTATCTGTACGGTGCTTCGCCTTCGGAATCGGTGGAGACGGCATGGTCGTCCTGCAGAGCCAGATGGATGATGCGGCGTTCGCCGGCAGCCATCGGTTCGAGGCGGACTTCTTCGCCCGTGCGCTTCACCTTGCCTGCGAGGCGTCTGGCGAGGGCTTCCAGGGTATCCTGGCGGCGCTCTCTGTAGTTTTCGACGTCAAGCAGAATGAAGTAGTGATGACGGAAGGATTTCCCTGCGGCCAGATTCGTCAGGTACTGGAGCGCATCCAGTGTCTGTCCGTGCTTGCCGATCAAGATGCCAAGGCCATCGCCCACGAGGTTGATCATGATCCGTTCTTCGGTCATGCGGCATTCCATGGTGACAGCAAGGTGCATACCGGCAAAGACGCCCGTAAGGAAGGTCTTTGCTTCTTCAGCGACCTTTTTCTGTTCTTCCGGATCGAAAGCCGGCTCTTCGCGCTCGGCTTTCTTCTCTTCTGCCGGTGCTTCTTCCTTCACTTCTTCGGCAGCGTCTTCTGTCTGTGGTACTTCGGCCGGCGTTTCTTCCTTCGCTTCTTCGGCAGGGATTTCTGCCGCCGGTGCTTCTTCGGCAGGAGATGCTTCTTCGACAGTGTCTTCCGGCACTTCTTCATCCGGTGCGGAAATGTCTACGACAGCCATCTTCTTGTGGATGAGTCCGAAGAGTCCGCTGGAGGGCTGCTCGACGACATGGACGACAGCTTCTTCGCGGCTGATACCGAGCTTTTCCAAGCCTTCCGCAACAGCGGCTTCGATGGTTTTTGCTGTGATTCTGACTGTTCTCATTTTTCATCAGCCTCCCCGGTGCTCTTAGCAGGTGCTTCTGCCGTAGCCGGCTTTTCATCGCTGGCTGGTTCTTTTACTTCTTTAGGAGCTTCTGCTTTTTCAGGAGAGGCTTCTTTGTTTTCGTCTTTCGGTGCATCCGCAGACTTCTTCACGACTTTCTTGATGACTTTCTTGCGGATGATTTTTTTCTTCTTCACTTCCGCTTTCGGCTGGTTCTCTCCATGGACGGTGAGGGTCCCTTTGGAAGATTTGCCGCCGATGCGTTCCTTCATTTCGCCCCAGTACATGATGGTCTGCTGGACGAGCTGGTACAGGTTGCAGACGATCCAGTAAATGACAAGGCCGCTCGGGAAGTTCAGGGACATCCAGCCGATCATGACAGGCATCATGAGCAGCATGGTCTTCTGGTTGCTCGGTGCGTCCTTCGGGGTGGTCTGCCA
This sequence comes from uncultured Dialister sp., assembly GCA_934178345.1. GTDB lineage: Bacteria > Bacillota > Negativicutes > Veillonellales > Dialisteraceae > Dialister. The sequence continues at coordinate 3,252 of CAKPQG010000024.1, forward strand.
GGAAATGATGAAGGTGGAAGCAGCAGAGAGGATCGGAAGGATATAGGTCTCATCCGGTACAGCCAGGCTTTCCAGCCACAGGAAACTCTCGTGAGCCGGATCATAGGAAAAGCCCTGCAGTGCGTAGTAGATGGAGATCAGGAATGGCATCTGGATCAGGAGCGGCAGGCAGCCGGAGAGCGGAGAGGCTCCGTTTTCCTTGTAGAGCTTGCCCATTTCTTCGCGCAGCTTCTGCGGGTCATTCTTGTATTTCTTCTGAATCTTCTGCATTTCCGGCTGAATGGCCTGCATGGCCTTCATGGACCGGATCTGTTTCAGGGCGAGCGGGAGCAGCAGCGTCTTGATAATGACGGTCAGGACGATGATGGCGATCCCGTAGCTCGGAAATCCCAGGTCTTCTGTCATCTTATAGCAGAATTCCAGGCAGACGCGCATGACCTCTGCGAGGAGTCCGACTAAGCTCGACAGAAATGGAATCTGAAAATCACTCATTGGTTACTCCTTATACGGCCTGTATTGCAGCCGCTAAATGCCCGAGCCTTCTAAATTTCAAGAGCCCGGTGAGTTTTCGGGAAATCAATCGGCGGTTATGGTGGGATGGATGGCCGGGAAATCCAGTGACTAGTGACTGGTGACTGGTGACTAGTGACCAGGGATTAGGGATTAGGGATACGAAATGAGAAATGGCGGTGCAGCGCATCAAAGGTAAGAAGCGCTGCCAGTTTTAAAACTCGCGGCGCTTTCATTTTATTTTGCGCCGCACCTTCACTCCTCACTCCTAATTCCTCACTCATTCAATGCGAAGCATTGAAAAAAGACAGCCTCTTCACGGGAGCGGGTCGTATCCACCTTTGTGAAACGGGTGGCACTTGGAAATCCGCTTGATCGCGAGCCAGCTGCCTTTTAGGGCTCCATATTTTTGAAGCGCCTGCAGTGCATATTCGCTGCAGGTCGGGTAGAAACGACAGCAAGGAGGCTTCAGGGGAGAGATAAACGCTCTATAGAATCGGACAAGACCGATCAGAAGCTCTTTCATCTTATTTCACCAGAATTCCGGCTTTGCGCCACAAGGAAAGGATCGCTTTCTCCGCCTGCTGATAGGTGGCACCGGTCAGGAAGATACCTGACAGCATCACCACTTCATAATGGGGCGAAAGCTCAGCCATATGAAGGCGGTAGACCTCCTTCATCAGACGTCTTGCACGGTTCCGCGCAAAGGCGTGGCCGATTTTCTTCGTAGTCACGAAGCCCATGCGGGTGCCCGGCTTTTTGGTTTTCACCACATAGCAGAGCCCGGCCCGATTGCTGAAACGTTTGCCGGATCTGTAAATCCGACGGTAATCCCTGTTCTGTCTGATACGAGAAGAGCGGGGCAGTGTATACCCCACCCTCTCCTCGCTGATTTCTTGATTAGGCACTTAATACCTTTCTGCCCTTTGCTCTTCTTCTCTTCAGAACAATACGGCCTGCTTTTGTTTTCATACGAGCGCGGAAACCGTGGGTCTGTTTTCTCCAATGGTTGTTCGGCTGGAATGTCATCTTTGCCATGTATAAACACCTCCTTACATCGTGTTGTGCCATTTATCGTGCACCATAACAGAATAATTATATCTAAGAGAAGAGGGGATGTCAATAAAGTTTGGAAGGAAATCTTGACAAAGGACAAAGGGTTCAGGGTTCGGGGTTCAGGGTTGTGGTGGCGGCTTCGCCGCAATATAAATAGGGCGATGCCCGAAGATAGTATTCAAGTCACCAGTCACTTGAGAACCCTAATCCCTAGCCACTAATCCCTAGCTACTAGCTACCAGTCACTAGCCACCAGTCACCAGCCACCAGTCACTAGCTCCCCTTCGATTTCCACAATAGCATCCCGCTTCCTGCTACGATGAGCGCGCCGCCGATCCAGGATGCCGGGGTCAGTACCTCTCCCCAGAGCGCCCAGCCGGCCACGATGTGAAAGAGAACGCCGGTGTACATGACGAAGGTGACGATCATCGGATGGATGTGCGTCGCGCCCCATGTGAAGCAGACCTGTGCAAAAATGGCAGAGAAGGAAAGGGCGAAGAGCCAGAGGCATTCTGCCGCATCCGGCATCTGGAAATCATGCCCCAGCATCAGCAGGAGGCCGCCTGCCATGCTGTAGAACTGAAAATAGAAGACGATCTCTCCGCCGGAGTGCCCGCCCTTTTCATTGAGCCTGCCGATACAGGTGTAGGCGCACGCTGAGCAGAAGGCCGACACGACGCCGATGAGTGCATAGCCATTGAAGGAAGAGTAATCCCAGACTTTCAGCACCACCGCCGCACCGGCAGCGATGACGAAGAGCCAGAAGCGCACGTTCCCCGCGGGCGTGGTCTTGAGGAAAATCGGCGAAAGGATACACATGAAGAACGCAGCGAGCTGGACAAGAATCTCCGCATCGCCGAGCGTCAGCCCTTTAAGGCAGAAGAAAAAGAGCAGGATGCCCATCCCGCCGAAGAGGCCGCGCGTATGAAGGAGCAGTCTGTCCTTCCCGGAAAAAAGCGGGAGCGACTCTCTCGCTGCGATGAGCGGCAGGAAGAAGAGCCCTACGAGACCGCGTACAAACGTCAGCTCGCCCGTCCCGAGGTAGGAGACAGCTTTCGCAGATACGTCCATCAGTGTGAAAAGAAGCGCCGCCAGGATCGAGGCAAGGATGCCGAGTGTCATAGAAGAATGAGTGGTCATAGTTGTTGTTGGTTGTTAGTTGTTTGGGTATAGAAATGGTTTTGGTGGTAGAGGTTAAGGTTGACGGGTTCAGGGTTCAGGGTTCAGGGTTCAGGGTTGTGGTGCGGCGCATAAAAATCAGAAGCGCCGCGAATTTTAGACTAGCGCTTCGTGCGTATCGTCTGCCTTCCTCTCCGAGGAAGGTGGCGCGCAGCGCCGGATGATGGTGATGCGTAGCATCACAAAATCGGCAGCGCCGATTTTAATCGGGTATGACAGGTTTCCCGTTTTCTGATTAGCCCACATAAATTGTTTCCCCGCAAACGAAAAAGATTCCTCGACTTCGCTCGGAATGACGATACGGGAAATGGCATGCTATCCGCTATGTTGTGCTTTCAAGGGAGCTGTTCAGTCAGGAATCTAATCCCTAATCCCTAGCTACTAGCCACCAGTCCCTAGTCACCAGCAACTAGTCACCAGCCACCAGATCCGTCATTTTCTTCGCCCATGCCTTTGCGCGGGCGAAGTCCTCTTCATTCGGATGCTTCTCGGCCTCTTCCAGTCGGGCGAGACGTTCGGGGGTCATTTCATGGGCCGTCTCCTGTGCAAGGCCTGCGAGCTTCTTCTGGTGGAAGGAGTTCACGCGCCCTTGACAGAGGAAGGTGCCAAGACAGGTGGCATCTTCAGGAAGAAGAGCGGCGGCATTGGTGAGATACATCTTCGCCGCCTCCGAATCGGGCCAGGTGCCGGCGGTCGCATAAATGGCGACGTTTTTCGCGGAAAGGGAAGAGAGCGTCTTCTGCGCGAGAGGGTCCGCGCCTCGGCGGTAGCCCCAGAAGCCGACAAAGACAAGGTCATAGGAGGAGAGGTCATTTCCCTCGCGCCCTTCTTCCATGATCTCCTTCTCTCCCGGCAGCACCTCAAAGATGGCTTCGGCGACCGCCTTCGTATTTCCCGTGCGGGAAGACCAGAGAACTAATGATTTCATAGAAACCTCCTTTTACAACAAGTTAGGAATGAGGAGTTAGGAGTTAGGAGTGAAGGTAGCGGCGCGCCATTCATATAGCGCCGCATAATAAACTAATTCCTCATGCTCCTGTCTTCCCCATTATCCACAGACTGCACTCGTTTGTCAAAGAATTGACACGCTTCATAAAAATCACTATCATGAAAAATAATGTGACTTTATTCATTTCTATACTTTGCGGCGCTTTTAATTATTTTGCGCCGCCCCAACACTCCTCACTCCTCACTCCTAATTCCTCACTCAGAAAGCTCCAATTCCACATTTTGCTGATACATTTACAAAGGAGGGTTCGTATGCGTCGCTGGATCATGCATGTCGATATGGACGCTTTTTTTGCGTCCGTCGAGCAGCGGGACGACCCCGCGCTCCAAGGCAAGCCCGTCATCGTCGGCGGGAAGAGCCGCCGGAGCGTCGTCGCGACCGCGTCCTACGAAGCCCGCGCCTTTGGCGTGCATTCGGCGATGCCGCTCTCGCAGGCGAAGCGCCTCTGCCCCCATGGCTGCTTCGTCGCGCCGCGTTTCGAAGCGTACCGTGAGGCGTCGGATGCGATCCATCAGGTCATGCTCCACTACGCGGACGCCTACGAGCCGATTTCCCTGGACGAAGCCTTCCTCGACATCTCCGGCATGGGAACCCAGTATCCGACGCTGGGCGCGATCGGGCGCGCCATCAAAGAGGAAATCCGTTCCGCCGTGCATCTCACAGCCTCGGTCGGCATCGCGCCGAATAAATTCCTTGCCAAGATGGCGAGTGACATGAAAAAGCCGGACGGCCTCTGCATCATCCCCTACGGCAGAGAACGGGAAGTCCTCGCGCCCCTTCCCGTGCGCCGTCTTTGGGGCGTGGGCGAGGTGACGGAGAAAAAACTTCTCGCGGCCGGATTCCGTACCATCGCTGACATCCAAGAAGCACCGCTGGAAAAGCTATCCGCTCTCCTTGGCAATCAGGGAACCCTGCTGAAAGACCTTTCCTTTGGCATCGATGAACGCCCTGTCGTTTCTTCCAGGCAGGTGAAATCCATCGGTGATGAATCCACCTATGAATATGATCTGACCGACCGCCAAAAAATTGATCGGGAAATCGCGATCCACAGCGACATCGTCGCGCAGCGCCTTCGCCGGCACGATCTGGCAGCGCGCACGATTTCACTCAAGATCCGCTTCGCTTCCTTCAAAACCATCATGCGGAGCCTGTCTCTGGAAGAAGGAACGAATCTGCAGGAAACCATCGACAGTACCTGCCAGACCCTGCTTTCCCGCATCCCGCTCACCGAGGGCATCCGCCTCATCGGCGTCACCGCCTCGAACCTCGGCGCGCCGCTATCCATCCCCTCGCTCTTCTCTGACGCAGAGGACAAGCGCGCCCGCGCCGCCAAAGCGATGGACAGTATCCAGCAAAAATATGGAAGGAAGGCGCTTCAGAAGGGGTTCTGGCTGGAAGAATAGAATTCAGGTTCAAGGTTCAAGGTTCAGGGTTTTGGTGCGGCGCATACCATTTATAGAGCGCCGCGGAGTTTTGAGATTTATATTCACCACGTGATTTTCCCCCCTTCCCATTGGAAAAGGGAGCAAGGAGGGGAGGAAAACGGGTACGCAGGCAGTCAGCCGCAACACATGAGATTGACTACAATATGTAGCGAAAGTTTTCCACATTTAGTAATCAGTCCCTTATGTAGCAAAAAGCGAACTGCTCATCTGTCGACCTATCCCCCGCCCTGCAATACGCACGAAGCACTATCTAAACTCGCGGCGCTTCCATTTTATGATGCGCCGCACCACCGCCCTGAACCCTGAACCCGACAACCCGAACCCTCTTCCCTCTTCCCCCTTCCTTCATGCGCTATAATGAAAGTATCCCTATCATTTTCAAGAAAAGAGGTCTTACTATGGTCAATACAGAACGAATGAAACGCACCTTCACCGAGCTCGTCTCGATGTATGCGCCGAGCAAAGGCGAGCGCGAGGTCTGCGAATATTTGAAGAAGAAGCTGAAAAGCCTCGGCGCTTCGAAAGTCATCGAAGACAATGACGGCTCCGTCAATGGCGGGAACTGCGGCAATCTCATCGCCGTCTGGAACGGCAATGCCCCGGGCCTTCCCTCCATCGCGCTCACCGCGCACATGGACTGCGTCGAATGCTGTCAGGGCATCGAGCCCGTCCTCGAAGACGGCGTCTTCACTTCGAAAGGCGACACCATCCTGGGCGGCGATGACAAGGCCGGCGTGACCGCGATCCTGGAAGGCATCGCTCTCATGAAGGAGATGTACATCCCGCACGGCAAGATCACCGTCATTTTCACGGTGCAGGAGGAAATCGGCCTCTTCGGCTCCAAGTACATCGAAGAAAAATATATCCAGGGCATCGACTTCGGCTACGTACTGGATGCCGACGGCCCTGCCGGCTCTCTCTATAATGCCGGCCCGTCCCAGTACCAGCTTTCCTTCACCTTGAAAGGTGTCGCAGCGCATGCCGGCATGGCGCCGGAAAAGGGAACGAATGCGATCGCCATGGCAGCTGAGGCGATCGCGCACTGCCCGACAGGACGCATCGATGAGGAAACCACCTGCAACATCGGCACCATCACCGGCGGCACTGCGACGAACATCGTCCCGGATGCCTGCGTCGTGCGCGCAGAGGCCAGAAGCCGCGACCCCAAGAAGCTGGAAGCCCTCGTCGATACGATGGTCCATGCCTTCGAAACGGCGGCAAAGAAATTCCCCGAAGGCTCTCTGTCTGTTCACAAGGAGAAATCATATGACGCCTTCCTCGTCAAAGAGAGCGATCCCGCGCTGAAACTCTTCAAAAAAGCCGCCTCCTCCATGGGCAAGACCATGACCGTCGCAAAGAGTGGCGGCGGCAGCGATGCAAACTGGTTTGGCACCAAAGGCTTCCCCGCTGTCCTGGTCGGCGTCGGCATGACAGACTTCCATACCAGCCGTGAAAGCCTCAAGGAGCAGGAACTCTACGATGCCGGACTTCTCGTGTACAAGCTCATCGAGGAAGAAAGCCATCTGGGAGAATAATTCCGGCGAAGCCGGAATTAGGTTCAAGGTTCAGGTTGGCGGGTTCAGGGTTCGTTCGAAATGACGACACGAGAAAGATGCTTTCCCGTCCCCCTCACCCCCTGAAGTTTGAAGGCGGGGATGAGTAGCCAGGGATTGAAAACAAGCGGTGATCGAAATAGCGCAATTGGCACACTGACCGTTCTGCAAGGAAGATCTCTCGACTACGCTCGAGATGACGCCGTCGCGCGAAGCGCTATCAAAACTCCGCGGCGCTTCCATATTTTTATGCGCCGCACCACCACTCCTCACTCCTCATTCCTCACTCCTAACTAGAGAGTAGAACTTTCACCCGCAATCAAAGGGCGATACGCCCCACGGGCTAACCCCGAACCCTGAACCCTGAACCCAACAACAAAAGCCCATCCGGCTCTTATGAGCCAGATGGGCTTTTGTTGTTTCCTTAATATTTATCTCCGTACAGTTCCTTATTTCTCTGTACGATCGCCATGATGCGGCTGGCGGTTTCTTCGATGGCCTTGTTCGACACATCAAGGACCTGGCAGTGGAGCTGGCGCATGATTTCCTTCGCGTAGGACAATTCATCTTCGATGCGGGCAATGTCTGTGTAGTTCGCCGTTCCGGAGAAGCCGAGCGCTTTCATGCGTTCGCTGCGGATGGTATTCAGCTTGTACGGATCGATGATGAGACCGATGATGCGATAGGGCGGCACCTGAAAGATTTCTTCCGGCAGCGGCACTTCCGGCACGAGCGGAAGGTTGGCCACCTTGAATTTTTTGTGCGCCATGTACATGGAGAGCGGCGTCTTCGATGTACGGGATACCCCGATCAGGACGACGTCGGCCTTCTTGAAGCCGGCCGGATTCTTGCCGTCATCGTACTTCACGGCGAATTCAATGGCTTCGACCTTCTTGAAGTATTCTTCATCGAGCTTGTGGATGATGCCCGGCTTCATACGGGGCTTCGTCTCGGAAATGGTCTGCACCATGTCCATCATCGGTCCTAAGATGTCGACGTACTTCACATGGTTCGCTTCTGCGATGCGCTCGAAATGCGCGCGAAGCTCCGGGCTGACTAAGGTATGGCAGACAACAGCACCATGCTCTGCGGCTTCTTCGATGACCTTCTGGATCTGTTCTGCGTGACGGATGAAGGGCACGCGCACAACGTCGATGTCTTCATCAAACTGGCTGATGGTCGCCTTGGCGACGCTTTCCGCGGTTTCTCCCAGAGAGTCGGAAACCACGTACACTTCTGGTATTTTGGACAAAAGGATGACCTCCTTTGGTATTGATTGGAAATGGGATTAGGATTTTGGGTTCAGGGTTCAGGTTGACGGGTTCAGGGTTGTGGTGCGGCGCATCAAATCATAGAAGCGCCGCGGAGTTTTGATAGCGCTTCGCGCGTATCCGTTGCCTTCCCCATTGGGGTAATGCTATTAAGTTAAGCGGCAGAACGATCTTGGCTCCCCATCGGGGAGCTGCCCGAAGGGCTTGTGCAAGCGAACTGGATTTTTAGGAGCGAAGCAACGCGAAAATCCAGTGAGACACCATTTCGAGCGAAGCGAGATGAGGGGGCTACGTAGCGGTATTGCATGAAAATGTTGGAATAGCGATAGCATCGGACTATTGGGCATAGCACACTATACCGCTAGCATGCCCCTATTGCCTTCGGCACTTCCCCCGAAGGGGGAAGCAAGTCGCTACGTCGCTATCAAATTCCTTAACTTAATAGCATTACCTATTGGGGAAGGCAGGCTAAACGGAACGATACGGCGCGCCCTTTCTCCAAGGGAGGTACTACGCAAAAAGGACAAATCCCCGAACCCTGAACCCTGAACCCTGAACCCAACAACCTCAATTATCTCTTCTTCGTTCCGAGATCAAGGAAGAGACGGGTGATATTGGTCTTGGAGATGCGGCCCATGAGCTTGAATTTCTTCTCGCCTTCGACATCCTGAAAGATGCCGACAGGCAGACAGTCGATCTCATAGTCGATGAGCTTTTGGGCAACGGATACCATGTCTTCGTCCGGTTCCGCGAAGATCATCTTCGAGCGGGAGGTCATGACCATGGAGATCGGCACTTTGGTCAGATTTTCACGGCCCATGGCAGTCTTCAGCAGGTCTTTTCTGGATACTACGCCCATGACGTCATCGGGTTTCCCTACGAAAAGGGTCCCGATGTCTTCCGTGAAGAGAAGGACAGCGGCATCGTAGGCATTCGATTCTGCACTGACCAGAACAGGTCTGGACATGCAGGCCTCTGCGGTGCAGGAACGGATTTCTGCCGCAGCCGGATCCTCTCCTCCTCCCAGGTAGTAGTAGCCCAGTCTCCGTCTGGCGGCGATCACTTCTCCCGAGAGAAGCACCGCCAGGTCTCCTCGCAGGGCGCTTCGTGTCACATGGAGACGCTCAGCGATCATTTCACCTGTGATCGGCCCGTTTTCCCGCACAATGCGGGTGATTTCTTTTTGGCGGCTGGTCAGCTGCATAATTTGCTTCCTTTTTTGTATTGACAGGAAACCGGGACTGCTCGAAAACAGCCCCGGTCACCGGAATTTTTCAGTTCAAAGCTCTCGCCTGATGGGGAGAAAAGTCTTTTGGCCGCTTCCTTAACAGCATGACCCGAGAAGGGGAGCCAAGGTGTCAGCCACTTTACTTCACTGCCCAACGGGCAGGCGAAACGCTTTCAGGCAGCGCCAGGGATTACCAGGTGTAGTCTTCGGTATCTTTGATTCCTCTGCCGGTAGCTGCATCGAGCATCAGTCTCTGTTCGATGCGAGCGACATTTCTCTTGGTGGCTTTGACCATATCCGGGTTGACGGATACATAGTCGATACCGCTCTTGACGAGGAATTCGGTGAAGTCTGGGTATACGGATGGAGCCTGGCCGCAGATGGAGACAGTCTTGCCGTCTTTGTGTGCGGTTTCGATCAGGTGGCGGACAGCTCTCTTGATCGCGAGGTTTCTTTCATCGAAGAGGGCGGAAACGGTATCATTGTTTCTGTCGCAGCCGAGTACCAGCATGGTGAGGTCGTTGGAGCCGATGGAGTAGCCGTCAACGAATTCATTGAATTTATCAGCCAGAATGATGTTGGCCGGGATTTCTGCCATGAGGAAGAGCTTGAAGTCCGGACCTCTTTCCAGACCTTCTTCCTTCATGATGGTGGTGACCTTGCGTGCTTCATCGACGGTTCTGCAGAACGGGATCATGCAGTTCAGGTTCTTCAGGCCGAATTCTTCACGGACTTTCTTGACAGCCTTGAGTTCCAGACGGAATGCGTCGGTGTAGGTTGGATCGTAGTAACGGGAAGCCCCTCTCCAGCCGAGCAGGTCAGCCGGTTCTACCGGTTCATACTTGTCGCCGCCCTTGAGGTTTCTGTATTCGCCGGACTTGAAGTCGGAGAAGCGGAGAACAACCGGACGCGGAGCGAGTGCGCGGCAGACTTTGGAAATGCCTTCAGCGAGCATGTCGATGACTTTTTCCGGTTTGCCCTGTTCGATGAGGTAGAGCGGATGTTCATGGATGAAGGTGGTCCAGATGAATTCTTCACGCATGAGGCCGATGCCGTCGCATGGGAGGCTTGCATATTTATCAGCGAGATCCGGATCGCCAAGGTTCATCATGACGCCGGTGCCGGTCGGTGCGAAGTATTCTGCGACTACGGTCTGAGCAGCGCCCTGTGCCTGCTGCGGTTCTTCCTTCTTCACGAGGTCAGCGACAATGCCGTCATAAACGACGCCGTTCTGTGCATCGATGGTGATGTCCTGTCCAGATTTCAATACTTTGGTCGCTTCTACGCTGCGGCTCTTGGTGCCGACAACGCATGGGATGCCGAGTTCGCGGGAAACGATGGAAGCGTGGCAGGTCATGCCGCCAGCATCGGTGACGATCGCGATGGCTTTCTTCATCGCCGGTACCCAGTCCGGGGAGGTCATCGTGGTGACGAGGACTTCGCCTTCCTGGAATTCGTTGATATCTTTCGGGTCGGTGATGACGTGGCATTTGCCTGCTGCCATTCCCGGGCTGGCCGGAAGACCTTTGACGAGTACTTTGTGATCGGTGGTCAGTTTCACTTCATTGCCTGCTTTCTTTTCTTTATTCTTCTTGGACCAAACGGTTTCCGGACGAGCCTGGAGAATCCAGACGCGGTTCTGGTGGTCGACAGCCCATTCCATATCCATGTAGCAGCCATAGTGCTTTTCGATGGCTTTCGCATAGGTAGCGAGCTGGACGACCTGTTCATCGGTGAGAGCCTGCGCCTTGGCGAGGTCTTCCGGTACTTTTCTTTCTTCTACATCGCCGCCCGGTTTACGAACGAGTTCGATGGCTTTTTCATTGATGTGGCGGGAAGCAATGGTGAGGTCTTCCTTGTTGATGATGAAGTTATCCGGGGTGACAGTGCCCTGTACGACGTATTCGCCGAGGCCCCAGGAGCCTTCGATCATGATGGACTTGTCATCGCCGTTGGCAATGTTCACGGTGAACATGACGCCTGCGACTTTGGAGTCAGCCATCATCTGGACAGCAGCGGAGAGAGCGACGTTTTCATGGTCGAAATTCTTCTTCGCTCTGTAGTATACCGCACGGTCGGTGAAGGTGGATGCGTAGCATTCCTTGACCTTACGAATGACCATATCACGGCCGGTGACATTCAGGTAGGTGTCCTGCTGTCCTGCGAAGGAAGCATCCGGCAGATCTTCTGCGGTAGCAGAGGAACGAACGGCTACATATGGGTTTTCTTCGTTGACTTTCTTGGAGAGTTCTTCGTAAGCATCGCCGATCGCGGTAGCGAGGTCTTCCGGCATTTCAGCGGAAACAATGCTTTCGCGAATCTTAGTGCATACTTCATGGAGTTCGACAGAGTCTTCTACATCGGAAAGCCCCTGCAGCAGTTCGTGGATCTTTTTGTTCTGCCCGGTGACGTCCATGAAATAACGGTAAGCATGAGCTGTCGTCGCGTAGCCGTATGGTACCGGCACGCCAGTCGAGGTTGTCAGTTCACCCAGAGAAGAAGATTTCCCTCCGACCAGATTGACATCTTTTCTGTGCAGTTCATCAAACCACAATACATAAGCATTCTCTCTTGCGTCCATCATGTCCTCCTAAACAATGAAGATAAGAATCGTTGACTTGAAATGTACACTTAATTTCAAATTGCTTTACTTATAGTATACCTATTTAAAGAAAATGTCAAATGCATAATGTGCAAGAATGGCATGTTTTCATGAAATAAGGATAGACTTAAATTGGGTTCGGGGTTCAAGGTTCAGGGTTCGGGGTTCGGGGTTCAGGGTTAGCCCATGGGGCGTGCTGCCCCTTGATTGTGGATGAAAGCTTTGCTCTCTAGTTAGAAGTGAGGAGTTAGGAGTGAGGAGTGGTGGTGCCCGAAGGCGGTATTTAAGTCACCAGTCACTTGAGGCTCCTAATCCCTAGCCACTAATCCCTAGCTACTAATCATCCCTGCTTTCAAACTTCAGGGTTCAGGGTTCAGGGTTCAGGGTTCAGGGTTCAGGGTTCAGGGTTGTGGTGGCGGCTTCGCCGCAAATATATATGGGGCGATGCCCGAAAGTGGTATTCAAGTCACCAGTCACTAGTCACTAGTCACTAACCACTCCTAACTAGCGAGCAGAGCTTTCATCTGGAATCAAAGGATGCCCCGCCCCACGGGCTCCCCCCCCTGAACTATCCCAACAAAAAAGCTCTTCCTTTCGGAAGAGCTCTTTCTTTAAAATCTGAGCGATGTAATGAAGTACGCTGCGCAGCTGACGAGGACGGTCAGGATGATCATCATCGGATCAGCGATGGATGTGCGATAGTTTTCCGGATTGTAATGCGTGCGTTTCCGGAAAGGACGCGCATCAAGGAAGTCCATCGGATTGCTCGTGAGATCCATGAATTTATCATTGGCAATGCCCCAGGCATCGCCAAGGCCTTTGCAGAGAGCGCACATGAGTCCGCTCACGAAGTTCACGATGGCAGCGAATGGTTTTCTGTAGAACCAGTCGGTGTCGAGGCTGAGTGCGGTATGCGGTTCCATCCTCGGGAGGAACATCATGAACGGCACCATGGTGACGACGAGGATTTCTACATAAGACAGGAGGTGGGCCACCGTGAAGGGTTCATAGGTGACGGTGCCGAATGGCAGGAAGCGGTAAAGCAAATCCGGATATACGCCATAAAGGAAGCAGAGGCAGGCGCCAAGGCCCATCGCGACGTACATATTCTTCGGGAGCTTGTGCTTCATGACGATGTCTTTTTCTTCATTTCTAAGGAAAATGAAGTAGCCCATCTTCAGTGTGATGGATAAAAAGGTACCGACGCTGGCAAGCTCGAGCAGGGTGTAGACCCAGTCATAGCCAGCTTCTGCCGCGGCCGCGATGGTGATGGTCTTACTGATGAAGCCATTGAAGAGCGGTACGCCGGAGATGGAGAAGGCGGCGACGAAGAAGCAGAGAGCGACGAATGGCATTCTCTTGGCCATGCCGGAGAGCTGATTGATCTTGCGAATGCCTGTCGCGTAGATGATCGCACCCGCGCACATAAAGAGGAGCGACTTATAGAGGATGTGCGAGAAGGCATGTGCTGCTGCGCCGTTCAGAGCCATCGCCGTGCCGACGCCGACGCCGGCGACCATGAAACCGACCTGACTGATGATGTGATAACCCAGCAGGCGGCGCATATCATTCTCCATGATCGCATAGAGCGCGCCATAGAGCGCCATGAAGCAGCCGGCAGCCATGAGGAAGTCAGTCCCCGCAAAGATGCGGATGAGCGCATAGACGGCGACCTTCGTGGTGAAGGAGGAGAGGAAAACGGAGCCGGTGATGGTGCCTTCCGGATACGCATCGACCAGCCATGCATTCACCGGAGGGATGGCCGCATTCACGGCGATGCCGATGAGGATCGCCCAGAAGGGCAGGTTGTGTGCGCCTGCTGCGAGGTTCGTGACGAGGCCGTTTCCGCTTCCGACTTCGAGGAAGATCCCATAGAGCAGAAGGTTCCCGCCGAGCATGTGGACCATGAGGTAGCGGTAGCCTGCGCGGCGCGAGGCCGGGGTGTGGTGGCACCAGATGAGGAAGAGGGAGGTCACGGCAAGACCTTCCCAGAAAGCGATGAAGGTCATCCAGTCTTTGGCAAGAGTGACGCCAAGCGCGCATCCGGCATAGGCCATGCAGGAGAAGGCTTCGATGCGGCTTTCATTGTGGCAGGCGTAAATCCCGCCGATGCATGCCATCAGGGCAAAAATCATGCAGAAGACGTAGCTTAAACCGTCCACATGGAAGTAGTCCAGGATGTAGCCGGTGCCAAAGAATTCCATGGAAAGGTCTGTGCCCATCGGCATAGAGAGCGCGGCGGCAAGGGCTGCGAAGGGGCCGACGGCAAGGACGACTTTCCGAAGAGTCTTCGGTACAATGGCCGCAATGAGTCCGACAAGGACGAGGATGATGCCAGGATGCAATGCATTACTCAATGTGGCCACCTCCTCCGCGCGTATAGTAGTTCTCGTGACGCTGCAGGAGCGGCGCCATGATGAGTTTGGCAAGGATGATCAGGATCCATCCGGACACAAACCCGAAGAAAATATCATAGCCGAAGGGCAGCGGCCACCATGACGGGCTGTGCAGGTGTACGCCTGCGATTTCAGCCGCGCAGGAGACGAGCAGAATGACAGCGGCCAGGATATAAATTCTTTTCTTCGTCATTTCAGCCACCCCCCGTTCCATCCGGCACAGATGCCGTTTGCAGCCATATCGGCCAGATCATAGAAATGCGGATAAATATCCGGCAGCACACCCAGAATGACGGCAAGCGCTGTCGTGATGCAGATCGGGATCAGCATGGAGTAGTACATATCGCCATACTTTCTGAATTTTTCCTGCGGGTCATGCCGGAAGTATGCCATGCGGACGACCGGCATCAGGTAAGCCGCTGCAAGGAGCGCACTGGCGACCCAGATCAGGATGTAGAGAGGTTTCCCCGCCTGCAGCGCGCCGAGAGCAAGGTTCCACTTACTGACGAAGCCGACCAGGAATGGCGTGCCCGCGATACCGAGGGAAGCGATGGTGAAGCAGGCCATGGTGACCGGAAGTTTCTTCCCGATGCCATAGAGCTCACTGATGTTATTGCGGTGCGTTCGTGCAATGATGAGGCCGGCGCACATGAAGAGGGTGATCTTCATGACCGCATGGGCGACCAAGTGCAGGTACGCGCCCTTGATGGAAAGCGGCGAGAGCAGAGCCGCGCCCAGCACGATGTAGGAGAGCTGTCCGACTGTCGAGAAGGCGAGACGGCGTTTCAGGTGATCCTGCCGCATAGCGATGAGGGAGGAAATGATGATACTGCCGGCAGCGAACCATGCCAGGACGTCCACGACGCCGATCTGGGAAAGGAGCTGCGGCCCGAAAACGAATCCGATGACACGGAGGACAGCGAAGACGCCGGTCTTGACGACAGCCACCGCATGAAGCAGGGCAGAAACCGGAGTCGGCGCGATCATGGCTGCCGGCAGCCAGCCGTGCAACGGCATGACAGCTGCCTTGACGGAGCCTGCCATGATCATCAGGATGAAAATGAACTGGAGTACCCACTTCGGAGCCATGTCCGGGGTGAGGAAGCCGCCCGGCTTGAAGTCGACGGTCCCTGCGATGCAGTAGACGGCGATGATGCCGGCGAGGAAGAGCTGACCGGAGATCAGTGTATAAATGAGGTACTTGCGGCTCGCAGAGAGCGCTTCCGCATTTCTCTTATGAAGCACCAGAGGGTAGCTCGCAAGGGTCAGGAGTTCGTAGAAAATAAAGAAGGTGATGAGGTTCGACGCCATGGCGATGCCCATGACCGCGGAGAGGCAGATCGCGAAGGCCGCGAAGTAGCCGGTCTGTTCTTTTTCATTGTTGCATCGCATGTAGCCGATGGAGTAGAAGTTCATCGGCACCCAGAGCATGGAGGCCAGCGTAGCAAAGATCATGCCCGCCGGATCCGTCTTCAGCGTGAGCCCCAGAGTATCGGTGATGCGGCAGAGAGTCCACTCGTACTGATTGCCGTCAAGGACCCCCGGCACCATAGAAAGGATGATGCCAAACATGATGACGGAAGCGATGGCGCTCCACGCCTCACGCACATTCGGCCATTTCCTGCTGAATGCGATCAGGATCGCAGCGAAGAAGGAAACGCCTACCGCCAGAAATGGTCTGCAGTCTATGATAGTCATTTCAGAAACACCCCCGGCAGTCCCAGTTTAATCACATCAGACACGATGGTCGCATTGCCAAAGCCCAGCGCGATGATCATGATGCCCATGATGAGGATCGGGATGACCATCGGCAGCGGCAGCCCCAGCTTGCCTTTATGCGGGTGAACCTCTGTCAGAGAGGCTTCGCGCTGGACGAACATCTGCTCAATGATGCGGAAGAAGTAGATCGCATTGAGAAGCGAGCTGATGACCAGTACGAAGATATAGAAATACTCTCCGCCGGTGTAAGCCCCCAGCATGAGATACCACTTGCTGAAGAAACCGCAGGTCGGCGGCAGGCCGATCATGGAAAGCGCCGCCAGCGCCACCGTGATGGAGCTGATGGCCATCTTCTTATTGAGGCCGCCCAAGCGATACAGATTCACTTCGCCAAAGCGGTACTGGATCCCGCCGATGACGAGGAAGAGCGAGCTCTTCATGAAGGCATGGTTGATGATATGCATCACGGCGCCGATGAAGCCGTACATATTGCCCATCGCCAGACCGATGGCGATGTAGCCGATCTGTGCGACCGAGGAGTAGGCGAGCATGCGGCGGAAGTCGTACTGCGCCATCGCCATGACAGAGCCGATCAGGATGCCGCACACGCCGAGGATGCCCAGCACGTTCAGCGCACTTTCCACGACCGGATTATCGACCTGGAAAATGTAGTAAATGAAACGGATGAGCGCATACGCCGGTGCCTTGCTCATCAGGCCTGCGATGAAAGCAGCTGCGCCCGGATGCGCGTAGGTGTAAGCATCCGGCTGCCAGCCATGCAGCGGGAAAAGCGCCATCTTGATGCCAAAGCCGATCAAAAAGCAGGCGACGGCCATGGCAAAGAGCGGCGAATGCAGATGCGGGATGATGAGCTGCGCGAGATCTGCCATATTGAGCGTACCGGTCATCGCATAGAGATAACCGACACCCAGAAGGTAGAGGGACGCACCGATGGTCCCGATGAGGAGGTAGCGGAAAGCAGCCAGCATGGATTTCCGCCCGCCCAGCGCGATCAGCGCATAGCCGGAAAGCGACATGATTTCCAGATAGACATAGAGGTTGAATACGTCGCCGGTGATGATCATGCCGGAGAGGCCGACCGTCAGCAGACCGAAGAGCGTATAGTAGCCGCCCACGTGGAGCCAGTCCTCATCCTTTACAAAAGGCCGGCTGTAGAGCGAGACGAGCATGGAAATGAAGGTGACCAGCACCGCAAGGATGCTGTTCAATGGATCCAGTGCAAATTCGATGCCGATCGGCGGGATCCAGCCGCCCATCATGTAGTGCCAGGTCGCTCCGCCATTTTCAAGGACATGCTGGAGCACCAGGCAGGCATTCGCAAAAGCGCCTGCGATGGAAGCCATCACGATGTAGGAGCCCAGATTCCGGCTGATGCGGGAGAAAAGCATGCAGAGCAGCGACCCGGTCAGCGGCAGGAGTACAATAAATACGGGAGCGTGCTGTGTCATTTACTAGCCCTCCTCAGTACTTCTACCTCTTCCACGGAGCCATAAATTTCCTTGATGCGCATGAGGAGTGCGATCGCGACCCCCGTGGTACCCAGGCTGACGACGATGGCCGTCAGCATCAGGCCGTGCGGCAGCGGGTTGATATACATCGAAGGATCTGTCGTGATCCCATTCTGGATCGGGATCATCGCGCCGTCCTTCTGTGCAAAGCACAGGTAGAAATAAATGACCGCGACCTGCATGACGTTCATCGCCATCAGCTTTTTCATGTAGTTCTTGCTGAGGACCATGCCGTATACGCCAAGGAAGAAAAGAATCATGACCAGGGTGTAAAGACCTTTCGTTTTCAGGAATTCATTCAGTACGTCCATTCTCTTCACCCCTTTTCACGATAGCATCCAGCAGATTGATGATCGTCATCATGACGCAGATGGCAACGCCGATCTCGATGAGGAAAATCCCGGTCGCATGCATTTCATTCTGCGCTTCCATCTGGATCGGCATGTAATTGTAATTCAGGAAGAAATCTGCCCCGCCCAGAAGCGTCAGCCAGCCAGTCAGTGCATAAATGAAGGTGCCGACACCAGCCAGCACGACCGATGTTTTCCCAAGCACATTGAATTTCGTATCAAAGCCCAGGATGAGCCGCGCGAGCAGCACGCCCACCGAGAGCAGCGCCCCCGCCTGGAAGCCGCCGCCCGGAGAAAATTCGCCAAGGCAGAGGATGTAGACCGCATAGACCATCGTGAAGGGCACCAGCATGCGGAAGGCTATATTCAGGATCAGACCGCCAAATGGTTTATTCATTTGATAATCTCTCCTTCCTCCGGATCTTCCGGTTCCTCTTCAGGACGACGGCCCACCGTATTGCTGGTCAGGATGAGGACCGTCGTCAGCCCTGCCAGGAACATGACCGAGGTTTCCCACATGGTATCGAAGCCTCGATAG
This sequence comes from uncultured Dialister sp., assembly GCA_934178345.1. Classification (GTDB taxonomy): domain Bacteria; phylum Bacillota; class Negativicutes; order Veillonellales; family Dialisteraceae; genus Dialister. The sequence continues at coordinate 21,637 of CAKPQG010000024.1, forward strand.
TCGATGATGACGCCAGTGACGATATTGGGAGAGCCCGTATCCTCCTCACTGCGCGAGATATAGGTCGGTGTGACATGCGTATTCGGTGCCGTATTCGGATCCCCAATTTCCGGAAGGTAAGTGACCACCGAGACGAAGAGCGCCGTCATGACCGACAGAAGTACCGCTACCAGTCCACGCATTACTTACACCACCTATCAATTTTCTTCAGCGATGCTACGAAGAAGATCGTAGAAATCGTACCAATGACCGCTTCTGTGAAAGCCACATCCGGAGAACCCATCATGAGGTACAGGAGCACCGCGCAGAAGCTGAACGCGCTGTAGATGATAGCTGCGGAGAGGATATCCTTGCAGAAGATGACCGCGCAGGTGATCAGAATCAGGAAAACCAGAAGAATGGCTTCAATCGTATAGATTTCCATTATTTTTCCTCCTTTTCCAAATGTCCCACCGGTTCATCGATGCTGTGATCCGGACCCGCCAGACCGAGGAGCTTCTTCGCGCCCTTCGTCTTGAGCGTCCAGATCGGATGGCCGGACTTATACGCCGCCTTGCTCAGGATATGCGAGCCGATCGGGTTCGCCATGAAAACCAGAAGGAAGACGAATGCGATCTTGAGAGAAGTCAGTGTCGCGCCTTCATAAATCATAAGACCGATGAAAGTCAGCATGCAGCCCAGCGTCTCGCTGTTGCCCGATGCATGGATGCGGCTGTAGAAATCCGGAAGCCGGAGCATCCCGATGCCCGAGCCGATGAAAAAAATGAGCCCGCCGATGATGAAAAGCGCCGCCACCATTTCCCGAGGAGAGGTAAAGCCGAGTTCACTCATATCTTATTCCCTCCTATGAACTTCGCAATGATGAGGGATCCCAGGAATCCCAGAAGCGCGTAAGAAATCGCAATATCCACATACATATCCGGACGCTTATCGATGAAGCCGAAGACCACGATGAGACAGATCGTATCCGCCCCGATGACCCCCAAAGCATTCATCCGATCAAAAATTGTCGGCCCATTGAAGAGGCGCTGGAGCATGAGAGCGATGACGAAGAGAAGCACCAGCATCACGACATACAGGAGAACCATCATGATCATTCGTCACCTTCCTTTTCTTCGACCACTTCGAAATCCAGCGGCATGTCATAGAGCCATGCCACCTTCCTCTGCATCCCGCCGTCCACAAGACCCTCGGCGGCCCCTTTCGTCAGCGCATGGATCTCATACAGCCCGTCATCCGTCACATTCATGGTGACAGTCCCTGGCGTCAGCGTGATAGAATTGGCCAGGATCGTCGATGCCATCGGATTGTCCGCCCGGAAATAGAAGCGTACCACCTTCGGATCGATCTGGAGCTCCTGCGACGTCTCGGCAAGAAGCACATCCACATTCGCGAGCACGAGCTGCCACATCAGCCAGAGGAAGTACCAGATCATCTTCAAAGGGGAGAAGCCAAAGACATAGTAGAAGCGGCTCTCCTCCTTATTCGGCACCAGAAGCAGCGGATACGTCAGCCATGTCGTCACTAGCGCCGTGATCACACCGTATACGATGAATTTCGTCTCCGTATGTCCCGAGAGTGCCATCCAGAAGGCGAACAGCACCACCGCGAGGCATCCCATGTGAACCACAGGCGAACCCACGATCCTTTTATCATTCCACACTACCTGTTTTCCCACAGCGACCACCTTTCCTCACCGAGCCCAAAGCCATGTATCTCCACCGGAAACCTCTGAATAAAAAAATGCAATAAAAGCATCTGATCGCTTCTATTGCATCAAGTAACGAGCAGGAAAAGATATGCTTTCAAGCAAAAAGTATATGATTTTGCGTTGCTTTACCACGCCGCCTCATGCCGAGGACAGCTCATAAATCATCCCAGCCATGATCACTCTCATAGTGCATTGACTCCCCTCATTTCCCTCAGGGCTTCTCACCGGGAGAGGCTCTTTTCCATATTGATTGTACTTATAGTATCACATCCTATGAAAAAATGAAACAATCAAAACGACTCAATTCTCAATCGCGAGCATAAGCTACAATGCATGAATTATTTTTTACATAGGGATCTATCAATATGAAGCACATAAAAAAATGAGCCTGAAGACATTTTCTTCACGAAAAAATCTTCAGGCTCATTCTTGCTTCCTGGCAGGGGCAGGTAGAGTCGAACCACCGATAACGGAGTCAAAGTCCGTTGCCTTACCGCTTGGCGATGCCCCCATAAAGTCCGACAATATCGGATTTCAGGCAAAAAAAAATGGGGCGAGTGGTGGGACTCGAACCCACGCGTAACGGAGCCACAATCCGCCGTGTTAACCACTTCACCACACCCGCCATATTTTTCCGTCACAGGCATTTCGCCATATGACGTTGTTTATTGTACCATAGAAAGAAATATCCGTCAAATAGTTTTCTGGAAGAAATTTTCCTTGCGATCGCCTGCCACAAAAAAATTCTCTTATCGTATATAGAGAGATTCATTAAAAGGAAGAAGCGAACTCAGGGCTAGCCCATGGGGCGTGCCGTCCCATTGACCCTGAATGAAAGCTTTGCTTAAATGAGGAATTAGGAATGAGGAATTAGGAATGAGGAATGAAGGTGGCGGCTTCGCCGCAAATATATATGGGGCGATGCCCGAAGGCCAGAGGATAGAAGTCAGATGTCTAATGTCTGATGTCTCCTAGTCACCTAGTCTAATCCCTAATCTCTAGCCACTAATCCCTAGCTACCAGTCACCAGTCACCAGTCACTAGCCACTAGTCACTAGCCACTCATACCTGCTTTCAAACTTAGCAGATTCAGGGTTAGCCCTTGGGGCGGGGCGCCCATTGATTACGTGTGAAAGAGGTTCAGCAGGTTCTATAGGTTCTGAGGGTAGGGCGGAGGTGGTACGGCGCATAAAAATCAGAAGCGCCGCGAAGGTTTGAAACTAGCGGTTTTCTCGTATCGCAGACCTAATCCCTAGCCACTAATCCCTAGCTACCAGTCACAAGTCACTCGCGGCGCCTAATTATATTTGCGGCGAAGCCGCCCCCCTTCACGTCTCATTCAATTGATTCCCTGAACCCATCAACCTGAACCCTTTTCCCCCCTTTTTATATGTTGTATAATAATAAACAACTTAAAAGCACTGGTTCCAAGCAGGATCTGTTACGCCAGTGCTTCTTTTTATTATTTATTCTTTTATCAATGAGGTATACGCCATGGACAACAAACCTTTCCGACAGGGCACCATCGATCAATTCTTAGACGATCTCGGCAGCAAGAAAGCAGCCCCCGGAGGCGGCGCAGCAGCCGGACTCGTAGGCGCACAGGCCTGCGCGCTCGCTGAAATGGTCTGCCATCTAACAGAAGCCAATAAAAACTACGCTGAATTCCACGAAAAAGCCACAGAATATGCCGCCGTCTTTCAGATGGCACGCTCCATCTTCCTCGATCTGATGGATGAAGATGCCAAGTCCTTCTTAGAGCTCATGAGCACCCTGCGCTCCATCCGCACGCTTCCTCTGGAAGAGAGACAGGCAAAACAGCTCGAAGCCTTCAAGAAAGCGATCGAAGTCCCGCAGCAGATGGCCCAGACCATGAGCGACTTGCTCCCGAGCTTCACAAACCTTCTCCTCAAAGGAAATAAGAACGCCATCAGCGACGCCATCATGGCCGCCCAGCTCGCCATGGCCTGCATCCATGCTTCGATCCTGAACGTCAAGATCAATATGAAATACATCGATGATGAATTCTATGAACACGAAATGAATGATACAATCACCGCATGGGAAAATGCCATCTCCGCCATCGATGCCGTACTGACCTATCAGGTGGATTTGTAAGAAAAAGGTTCAGGGTTCAGGTTGATGGGTTCATGGTTGTGGTGGCAGCTTCGCTGCAAAATATATATTTGCGGCGGAGCCGCCACCTTCATTCCTGATTCCTCATTCCTAATTCGAGCAGAGCTTTCATTCAGAGTCAAGAGACAACACGCCCCACGGACTAAGTTTGAAAGCAGGGATTAGGGATTAGTAGCCAGGGATTAGGAGCCTCGAGTGACTAGTAACTGGTGACTGGTGACTTGAATACTGCCTTCGGGCATCGCCCCATATATACTCGCGGCGAAGCCGCCACCTTCATTCCTAATTCCTCATTCCTAATTCCTCATTCCTAATTCCTCATTTACGCAAAGCTTTCATCCACAATCAAGGGACGGCACGTCCCTCGGGCTAACCCTGAACCCCCAATCCCCTGTCACTTTCCAAAAGGAGGCCCTATGTTTTCCAAAAATCAAAGCGGTTCCTCCTTGAACCGCCAGCTCTTCGAAACCTACATGGCGCTCGACAACTGGCACCAGTTTCGTCTGCGTCTTTTCATCGAAGGGATCTTTGTCGGCATTGCAGGCGGACTCTCGATCAGTCTCTTCCGATTTCTTCTGAATGAATCCGAAGACCTGCGCATCTATCTCTACTATGCCTACCTTATCCCGGCGCTTCGACGGGAGGCCCTTCTGCCGCTTTTTTTCTACGCGCTCCTTCTCCTTGTGATCGGCGGCGCGCTCTACGCCATGTGCCGCTATGCCCCCATGGCCGGCGGCTCCGGCATCCCGCAGGTGAAAGGCGTCATCTTAGGCCTCATGAAAATGAAATGGCTGCGCATCCTCTGGGTGAAGATCCTCGCCGGAGCCATCGGCATCGGCGCAGGGCTCTCGCTCGGTCGTGAAGGTCCTTCCATCCAGATCGGTGCCGTCGCCGGGCAGGGTCTCTCCCGCACGCTCGGCCGGACGCGCATGGAAGAGCGCTACCTCATCACCAGCGGTGCGAGCGCAGGGCTGGCCGCCGCCTTCAATGCGCCGCTCGCCGGCATGATGTTTGCCCTGGAAGAGCTCCATCGCAATTTCTCCGGAGCCGTCCTTCTCCCCACGATGACATCGGCCATCACGGCGACCATCGTCACCCGCTGTTTCTTCGGGAATGGGACCAGCTTCCATTTCGTGAATCTCGTCCCGCTCCCTGCCCAGCACTTGGGGTATGTGGCTCTCATCGCCCTCATCTGCGGCTTCGCCGGCATTGTCTTCAACTACGGTCTTCTCCACATCGGTGCCTTCTACCACCCGAAGGTCTTCAGAAATCAGGCATCGAAGATCATTTTCGCCCTCCTCTGTGCCGGAGTGCTTGGATTCCTCCTCCCGCAGGTCTTAGGCGGCGGCAACCGACTCGTCGACCAGCTCGCCATCACGAGCTACCCGCTCGCTTTTCTGCTGCTCCTTCTGGCAGCCAAATATATCTTCACCCTCATCAGCTATGGCTGCGGCACTCCCGGCGGATTCTTCCTGCCCCTCCTCGTCATCGGTGCCCTGACCGGTGCCGTGCTGGCAAATCTCCTCGTCAGCGCCGGACTTCTCTCTGCGGTGTACACGCCGAATATCATCATCATCGGCATGGTCTCCCTCTTCGCTGCGAGCGTCCGCTCCCCCATCACCGGGACACTCCTCATCCTCGAGATGACAGGCGACTTCGATCACCTCATGGTGCTCGCCTTCGCCTCCGCCATCGCCTATATCACGGCAGAGATCCTGAAGGGCCACCCGATATACGATGCCCTTCTTCAGAAATCTCTCGCCTCCAGCCCCGATACCGCGTGCGAAGAAGAGAAGAATATGATCGAAGTCCCCATCGCGAGCGGTTCCCTTCTGGAAAATCGCCCGATCTCCGAACTTCCTCCCATGAAGCAGACCGTCATCGTGGAAATCAAGCGCTCTGGGAAAAGCCTCATCCCCGACCCCGATACCCGCCTGCACGCCGGCGACTTCCTCTACATCCTCTCCGAGAGCCGCAATGCAGAAACACTGAAGCGCATGGGCGAAGAGTCGAATGTGAGATTAAAATAAGGGTTCAGGGTTAGCCCGTGGGGCGTATCGCACTTTGATTACGTGCGAAAGAGGTTCGGCGGGGGAGCAGGTTCAGAGGGGAGGGCGGGGGTGGTGCGGCGCATCATCATATGGAAGCGCCGCGGAGGTTTGAAACTAGCGGTTTTCTCGTATCGCAAACCTAATCCCTAGCCACTAATCCCTAGCTACCAGTCACCAGTCACCAGTCCCTAGTCACCATTTATACAAAAGGAGTCTTTCTCATGGGTCAGCTCAGACGAAAAGTGCATAACTACACCATCCTGGTGCTCATCAAAGAAGGCTCCATGCCCGATTTCCGCGTCAAATCCGTCGCCGCCCTGCGCGTTCGCGAAGGAGAGGAGGTCGACTCCCTCTCCTTTCAGGACTGCGATCAGCATGAACGGCGGACAGCGGCCAAAAACATGAAGGCTCTTCGCGACTTTTTGGCGGACGACCTCATCCTCACCGCCGACATCAGCGAGAATACGCCTGCCATGGAAAAGCTGTATCAGGAATACTGCGACGCCTTCTTCACGAATACCACACTTGATATTCTCCCCATCATTGAAGAAGTGACGCCTCTCATGGACGACCCTAAGGACTTCGACGCACGCATCACCACTGCACGAAAAGAAATGGATCCATTGAAACGCGCCCGATCCGTCCATGCCATCTATGAAGAGGCGACAGAAATCCTCTACGGCTATCAGAAAGGCTGGCCCTACTGGATCTGTGCGCTCTCCACCGACGAAGAACGCAGCATGGAAAAGCGCCTCCCCGCGAAAAAGAAAAAGCTCTGGATCGCCACCCTCTGCTGGTTCTTCGGCCTGCACTATTTCTATCTGGGAAATCCAGCGCGCAATCTCTTCTACCTCATGACAGCCGGAGGCTGCTTCCTCTGGATGCTTTTCGACCTCTACCGCCTCCCGGCTCTGGTGGATGAGAGCAATGCGAAGATCGCGGAAGAAGTGTACGAAGAATTGAAAAAGGGATGAGGGATGAGGGACTAGTGACTGGTGACTAGTGACTGGTGACTGGGGACTAGTGACTGGGGACTAGTGACTAGTGGCTAGGGATTAGGGATTAGGGATTGCGTTTTCTAAATAACTGGCATTTAAGTCAACTTCCGAATCAAGTGAGGAGTTAGGAGTGAGGAGTTAGGAGTGAGGAGTTAGGAGTGAAGGTACGGCGCATAAAATGAGGACGCGCCGCGGAGTTTTATATAAATGATGGATAAATTGTTTTATATATGAGAGGGGGGTTGGGGCACTATATGAATTGTGTGCCCCTTTCGCCACTTCTCACTTCTCACCAAGTCCAGAAGTTGACAAATCGCAATACTAGTGACTGGGGACTGTGTGACTAAATACCGCCTTCGGGCATCGCCATGATTTATACTCCGCGGCGCTTCTATTTTCTTATGCGCCGCACCACCATTTCGCATTTCTCATTTCTAATTTCTCATTCAAACGAGGCTTTCAAACGTAATCAAAGAGCGGCACGCCCCAAGGGCTAATCAGCGTTTCCCTAGGGAAACGCTGGCCCATTCTCTCCCCTTGACTTCTCCCCTTGTAACGTGCTATATTACTAATAATTTCACACAGGCAGTGAAGAGAAGAGTACATGATGCCGACTGGCAAAGAGAGCGCCCACACGGTGAAAGGGCGTGCAGTCAAATCATGGAAGATGGCCTCTGAGCCAGGTATGCTGAATGATAAAGCAGCCCGGGCGCTCCCGTTACAGAGCTTGGGTATCATGGAAACATCGTACCTTAAAAGGCATCTGCGGCGACGCAGCTGCGAAATTGGGTGGTAACACGATCTCTCGTCCCTTTGGGGGCGAGAGTTTTTTATTGGCACGAAGAGGAGTGACTAGTGACTAGTGACTAGTCACCGCTAACTGCCAACCACCATCAACTACATCCAAGGAGGTTTTTACTTTGCCGATTAAAATTGCTGACGGCCTGGACGCCATCACAGAACTGAAAAAAGAAGGAATCGTCACCATTAACGAAGCGCGCGCGCGGACACAGGATATCCGCCCGCTGAAGATCCTGATCCTGAATCTGATGCCCATCAAAAAGCCGACAGAAGTGCAGCTGCTCCGCCTCTTAGGCGACACCCCGCTGCAGCTCTCGGTCGATTTCGCCCGCATCGCGTCTCGCGAGACCACCCACACGGACCGCTCCTACCTGTCGCAGAACTATCTCACCTTCGATGACATCAAGGATGAGAAATACGACGGCTTCATCATCACTGGAGCCCCCGTCGAAAAGATGCCCTACGAAGAAGTCGAGTACTGGCCGGAAATGATGAAATACTTCGAATGGGCGGATACCCACGTCTTCTCCACCCTGCATTTCTGTTGGGCGGCGCAGGCCGGGCTCTACCGTGACTACGGGGTAGAGAAGCGCATCCTCCCCCGCAAGCTCTTCGGCATCTACCAGTACGGCCTCACCATGAATTACCATCCGCTTCTCCGCGGCTTTGACGACCGCTACTTCATCCCACAGTCCCGCCACACCTCCATCGATGACAGGAAAGTCGATGAGACGCCGGAGCTCACCGTCCTCTCCCGCTCTTCCGAGAACGGCATCAATATCATTTCCGACCAGGAGTCCCGCCGCATCTTCGTCCTCGGCCACTTCGAGTATGACCTGCGCACACTGGAATGGGAATATAAGAGGGATCGCGAGAAGGGCCTTCCCATCCGCCTGCCGGAAAATTACTATCCCTACGACGACCCGCAGGAAAAGCCGCGCTTCGTCTGGTGCAGCTACGCCCACCTTTTCTATCACAACTGGCTGAACTTCGTCTATCAGGAGACCCCGTACAGCCTCGATCACCTCATGCCGTTCAATGTGCATAATCCGCTGCATGTGTAAAGGGTGACTGGTGACTGGTGACTGGTGACTGGTGACTAGTGACTGGTGACTGGGGACTGGTGACTGGGGACTAGTGACTGGGGACTGGGGACTGGGGACTGGGGACTGGGGACTGGAGACTAGGGACTGGGGACTAGGGACTGGGGACTAGGGACTGGGGACTAGGGACTAGTAGCTAGGGATTAGGGATTAGATTTTCATGCTCACTCGACGAAAAATGCTGTCTTGCTATGCAACGTCCTCTCGTTTCCCATGCAAGCAAAAAGACCGCCTCGGCGGTCTTTTTATGCTATAATAGGTCAGGTGCCATCAGCAAGCACGGTAGCGGTATGTTTTCTGCCCCTGCGTTCCACAACAAAGGGGATGATGCCAATGACTGCATATGATTTTTTGACAGTTGTGGTTTGTCTAACCCTCTGTATCGTAGCGATACGAAAATAAAATCTTTTTCATTCATTCCATCAACAGAAAAACCGCCTCTCCCTTCACAGTTTGGCGGTTAATCTGTTGAACTATTAGGGGGCCATCCGTTGCCGTTTGACACCTTTTCTATTGCTATTATACCATAAGGAAATTCGTTGTCCAATGGAAAATGGTATCCTGCCCTTCCCTGTTCCATCTTTATACTCTACGGTGCTTTTCATTTTTAGCGCCGCACTACCATTTCTCATTTCTCATTCCATAAAAAAGACCGCCGTAGCGGTCTTTTTATTTACCCTTATTTCAGTACAGACGGCAGCCAGGTGGCGATGCCGGGGAAGAAGCAGAGGAGTGCGATTTCCGCGACCATGATGAGAGCGAAAGGCGCAGAGCCTGCGATGATATCCTGGATCGAGCTGTCTTCGCTGATGCCTTTGATGACGAAGAGGTTCATGCCGACCGGCGGTGTGATGAGGGCCAGCTCCATATTGATCAGGAGCACGACATTGAACCAGATGGGATCGAAGCCCAGCGCTTTGATGATCGGGTAGAGCATCGGAAGCGTGATGAGGATGATGGAAACCGTTTCCAGCACGCAGCCCAGAATGAGGAGAACGATATTGATGCCGATGAGGATGACCCAGCGGTTCATATGTCCTTCCGTCACGAGAGACATGAGCGCCTGCGGAACCTGCAGCACAGTCAGGATATAGCCGAAGAGCATGGCGCCGACCATAATGGCGAAGATCATGCAGGATGTCTTGATGGTCGAGCGGAGGATCCCGGGCATATCACTGACAGAAAGGCTCCTGTAGACGAAGAAGGTGATGACGAGCGCATAGATCGTGCCGACAGCCGCCGCTTCGGTCGGTGTGAAAATACCGGTATAGATGCCGCCGATGATGATGACCGGCAGCAGCAGTCCCCAGAAATTTTCACGGAGCGCTTTCAGCTTTTCTTCCATCGAAGCCTTTTCTTCTCTGGGCTTATTCCAAGAATCAATGACGATGTACGCCACGAAAGCGAGCGTCAGGAGCGCGCCCGGTACGACGCCGGACATGAAGAGCTTTCCGACAGATTCATCGGTGATGGTACCGTAAAGAATCATCGGAATGGACGGCGGGATGAGGATGCCGAGAGTACCGCCGGCAGCGACAGAGCCGACGACGAGCTTTCTGTCATAGCCGCGCTTCAGCATTTCCGGGATCGCCATCGCGCCGATGGTGACTGCGGTCGCTACGGAGGAGCCGGAAATCGCTGCGAAGATCGCGCAGGCGAAAATGGTCGCGATGCCAAGGCCGCCGGGAAGATGGCCCATCCACTTGCTGCCGAGTTCGAAAAGCCCGCTGCCGACCTTGCCCGTCAGCATGATCTGGCTCATCAGGATATAGAGCGGCACCGACGTCAGGACATAGGAGTCGAGCGTCTTGTACGCGATGACAGGCACCTGCGAAAGGGTGGACATGTCGATGAACTGGATGATCCCCAAAATGCCGGCAATGGTCAGCGTAAAGGCGACCGGCATGCCGATGACGAGGAGGATTATGATGAACAGCGCAAAACCTGCAAGAATCATAGGTCAGTCCTCCTCTTGTGCAAAGAAATCACCCAGAAAATGATTCAGGGTTTCCAAAAACAGCAGTGCAAAGCCGATCACCATGAAGGTCTGCGGGATCCAGAGCGGCACACGCAGAAGCGTCGGCGAAACGATGCCATTCTCAAGGCTCATCTGCATGTAGTTCGTAGACTCCGTCATGCAGACATAGAGCGCAAAGAGCGACAGAAGCGAGGTGAAGATATCCATGCCCCTCCGCACCCCCTTCGGGAAGCGGGAGTACAGGAAATCGACAAAGATGTGCCCATGCGTGCGCATGGTGTAGGACATGCCGAAGAAGCCTGCAAGGATCAGGAGATAGGTAGAAATCTCCATCGCCCAGACAGTCGGGCGATGCAGGATGCTTCTGGCAATGATTTCATAACAGATGATGAAGGCTGTCGCCAGAATAGCCAGCCCCGCAATCGCAGCAGCCGCGCATGTCACGTAGCCCAGAGCTCGGTCAAACATTTTATAAACAGAACGCATGACAGCCCTCCTTTATTTAATACATATATATATAGTGGTTGATAGGTTTAAGGGTTCAGGGTTCGGGGTTCAGGGTTCAGGGTTCGGGGTTCAGGGTTCGGGGTTCAGGGTTCGGGGTTGTGGTGGCGGCTTCGCCGCAAATAGTAATGGGGCGCTCCGCGCCGGTCCTCTTAGCCTTCTCCGAAGGCGTTGGTGGACTGCGTCAGCGGTGGATAGGGTACTACCGTCAAACGCACACTTGTAAAGCACGTTTCCTTTCCACGCCAATCGCCTTTCAAACCAAAGCACCCTATCCGCCCCTTCGGGGCACCTTCCCCACTGGGGAAGGCAACGGAACTCGCGAAGCGTTATCAAAAACCGCGGCGCTTCTTTTTTTGATGCGGCGCACCTCACGTTTGAAAGCAGGGATAAGTGGCTAGGGATTAGGGATTAAGAGCGCCAAGTGACTGGTGACTTGAATACGACTTTCGAGCATCGCCCCATATATATTTGCGGCGAAGCCGCCACCTTCATTCCTAATTCCTCATTCCTAATTCCTCATTCGGGTCGAGCTTTCATCCACAATCAAGGGACGCCCCGCCCCACGGGCTACCCCTGAACCCATCAACCTATGAGGCAATCTTACTTTTTGCCCGCTGACACCAGTGTAAACCGTCTGCCACCCTTATTTCTTCGATGCTTTTCTGCAGTCTTCCACGAGCTGCTTGCCGAAGTCGCCCTGTTCCTGCTCGAACTTCTCGATGACAGAAGCGGTAGCATCCTGCCACAGTTTCACTTCATCCGCCGGGACGTTGTAGACATCCATGCCCTTGGCAGCGAGTTCCTTCAGGCAGCGTTCATCTTCCGCCTTGGTTTCCTTGCGGATTTCATCGCGGATTTCCTTAGCGACTTCATTCACCAGCTTCTGCTGATCCGGAGAGAGTTTCTTCCAAGAGTTGTCATTGATCGCGAGCAGGTAGCCGACATAGGAGTGGTTCGTGGTGGTGAAGTATTTGCAGACTTCATAGATCTTACGGGACAGGATCGCGGTCTGGCCGGAAGACTGGCCGTCGATGGTGCCGTTCTTGATCGCCATGTACACTTCCGAGGAGCTCATGGTCGTCGGAGAAGCGCCGAGTGCCTGAATGATGTCAGCCGATGTTTCAGAGTAGGAGCGGATCTTCAGTCCCTTGAAATCTTCCGGTTTTTCGATCTTCTTGGCGTTGTTGCAGAACTGTACATAGCCATAGTCAGCCCAGATCAGCGGGTGAACGCCTTTCTTTTCCATTTCTGCCGTCAGCTTCGAGCCCAGATCCCCATCGAGCGCATTGTCAGCCGCTTCGATGGTCGGCAGGACGAATGGCAGGTCGAGAACCTTGAGTGCCGGTACGACCATGGACCAGCGCGCGGTCGAGTTCAGCCCGATGTCGAGCCCGCCGCTCATGAGCGCATCATTCATATTCTGGTCATTGTAGAGCTGTCCAGCCGGATATACCTTGACTTCGATCGATCCCTTGGATTTTTCATTGACCTCTTTGGCAAATTTTTCCACGCTCTTGGACAGATGATGCTCGGACGGCAGCTGATACGCCAGCTTCAGCTCGACCTTCTGCCCATTGCCGGATGCTGCCGCCTTCTTATCTCCGCCGGACATGCCGCATCCCGTCATCATACCTGCCATTGCCAGAACAGCCAGAGAAGCGGCTGCGATTTTCATAGATTTCTTAACCATCATGGATCTCCCTTTCTTCTATACTCACACATCCCTACAGAAAACTATTCTTGAATAAAGTCCGCGAGGGCAGACAGCAGATTTCGCGATTACCTGCTGCCTTACGCCCGCTCTCCCTTCCTCAGGTAGCAAAAAACGCCCTGACTGATAAAAATCAGCCAGGGCGTAAACCTTCACGCGGTACCACCTCGCACTATACTCGGAGG
>CAKPQG010000025.1 GCA_934178345.1 uncultured Dialister sp.
GATGCCGGAGAAATCCCAGTCACCAGCCACCAGTCACTCCTAATCCCCAATCCCTAATCCCTAGCTACTCGTCCCTGATTTCAAACTTAGGGCCGCCAAGTGACTTGTGACTTGTGACTAGGGATTAGGGATTAGGGATTAGGTTGGCGATACGAGAAAATCACAAATTTTAAATCTCCGCGGCGCTTCAGTTTTATGCGCCGCACCACCATTTCGCATTTCTCATTCAAGAGAGGCTTTCATCCACAATCAAGAGGAAGCACGCCCTACGAGCTACCCCTGAACCCTCAGGCATTATAGATTTCTTCTTTACCTTTGGTAATAAAATATATTCGTTCTCACTTACAAAGGTTTCATTCTCATGTAACTTGTCATTTTTGCCTCTTTCGGGCGTTGTGGGGCAATTTCACCCCATTTCAGGCACTCAGGGGATAAACAGCAAAAAGAACCCAGAAGATGCAAGCGCATAGAATTGCATATTCCCAACATGAATATGCATAATATTCACAAATCAATTTCTGCTGAAAACCCCAGAAGGGCGATAAAAAGGGCAGTTTGAGGTTTTATGAAATTTTAGCAGGAAAAATCATGATACATTCTGATTTATCATTCCAATCCATGCCAATCCGTGATAGCTGCCATTTTCTTCTGTTTTTCTCTTTTTTCCTTTGAAGTCCTCAAAAGTTCATATGAGTTGCTCTGAAAAAAAATATCAAATTTTTTCAAAAAAAGTCTTGTCATACGGGTTCGATTATGGTATATTGCAATAAATAAAAATTCACGCGCCCTGCTTCGGCAGTTGAGCTGCGAATCGGTCACTCTGTGATCGGTAGGTTTTCTTTATGCCCTGTTTCTTTCACCGTTATCGAAAGCAAATGGGGCTCGTGCATGCCTTGATGATTTCAGACTGCATCATCCGGAGACGTCCGGGACAACATTTTTCCCCCATCATGACAACGTCATGAGTTGGATTAAGAAAGAAGGGAACAAACCTTGTCTAAGAGCAAAAAAATGGGAGTGGTACAGCTCACAACAGTCACAGCCATCAACATGATGGGTTCCGGTATTATTCTTCTGCCAGCGACACTGGCTGAAGTCGGGACAGTTTCTATTTTCGCATGGATCCTCGCCTCGATCGGCGCGACCATCCTCGCGTATGCGTTTGCCAAGTGCGGCATGTTCACAAAGAAGGTCGGCGGCATGGGCGGCTATGCAGAGTATCGCTTCGGCCGTTCGGGGAATTTCGTTTCTAACTTCTGCTATACGATTTCCCTCATCATTGCGAATGTCGCTATCGCAAGCGGCGTCGTCAGCTACGGTTCATATGTCTTCGGCTTTGACCTTTCGCCGGTCGAAGTCTGCCTCGCTACCATTGCTACTCTCTTTGTTGCTGCAACCATCAGTCTGGTCGGTCCGAAGAAATTCGGCAAATTCACCTCTCTCGGCATCATCTGCGTCGTGACTCCGGTCATCGGTCTTCTGCTCGCCGGCGGTTTCTTCTTCGATGCAAACATCTACAGAGAAGCCTGGAATCCGTCCGATATGCCATTCTATGCAGCCATGAAAGACTCCATCGCTGTCATTATCTGGGCTTTCCTGGGTCTTGAAACTGCCTGTGCAAACTCTGACACGGTAGAAAATCCGGAAAAGAATGTACCGATCGCAGTCCTTGCCGGTACGCTTCTCGCCGGCGCCTGCTACACCACCTCGACGGCTATCATCGGCGGACTCGTCCCTTACCAGCAGCTCATGGTCTCCGGTGCGCCCTTCGGCCTTGCATATGCCTCCATGTTTGGCGACACGGTCGGCCACATCGTTTCCTGCATGCTCGTCTGCTCCTGCTTCGTCTCTTTGACCGCATGGCAGTTCACTGTATCGGAAGTCGCTCGTGAAGCCTCCAGCATCGGCCTTTTCCCGCACTTCCTCTCCAAGGTCAACAAATTCCGTTCTCCTTATGTAGCGATCGCGTGCCTCTTCGGCATCCAGCTCTGCATGACGCTCGCTACCATCAGCCCGACTCTTCTGAAGCAGTTCAACATCCTGATCAACCTCGCGGTCATGATCAACCTCATCCCTTATCTTCTCGCGATGGGTGCTGTCTCTGATCTGCAGAAAGCGGAAGGCGTGCCAATGGAAAAAGCAAAGATCGCCAACATCGCGGCTATCATCGGCGGCATCTACAGTGTATATGCGGTTTACGGCTGCGGCTGGACCGTCATTCTGGAAGGCGCCTTCGTCACCGCTATGGGTTACGTGATCTACGCGATCGTTTCGCCAAAGCTCCGTTACACCACGGCACAGATCTCCACCTTTCCACCGATGGAAAAGAAATAAATAAGATAAAAAAACTCCCGACAAAATCGGGAGTTTTTTATTGCCAGATGCAGAGTGAGCCCAAGGGGCGGATCGTTCCTTTGATTCCGTTTGAAAGCTCTGCTCAAATGAGGAATGAAGGTGGCGGCTTCGCCGCGAATAACAAAGATTTCTCGCTTCGCTCGAAATGACAATACGAGAGAGTCAGATGTCTCCCAGTCACCAGTCACCAGTCACCAGTCACCAGTCACTAGTCACTAGTCACTAGTCACCAGCAGTTTCGTTTCTATTTCTTCCTTCGCTTTCCTGACAAAGGAAAGCATATCCGGATCCAGCGGATAGCGGATGACGCAGCCGGGCGAGAGAATGACACGGCGACCGCCCGTCTCTCGAAGCGTCTCATAGATCTGGTGCTCGATCTCATTCTTGTGCCCTTCGGTGATATCCATGCGTTCAAGGCCGGCCATGATGCACTTGCCGGTCATGACCTGCGCCTCGTGGATACCCGGCAGAGATCCCCAGGCATGCCAGTTGAAAATCTGCACCGGGTATTTCCGAAGCAGGGGGAACATAATGTGCTTTCCGTGGGCATGCAGCACATTGCACCAGCCCTGCGAAGCGGAAAGGACGGCGACATCATAGGGCATGCCGTACTCTTTGTAGAAATCCTCCTTCACCAGATCGTAGGAGGAGAGCTGCGTCGCAAAGAAAATGCCGTCCGCGCCCAGCTCGATGACGCGCTGCACGAGGGCACAGGTGGTCTCTGTGATGGCAGTGAGGGCTGCCTTCACCTGCTCTCCATGACCGGAAGCGATGTGCTCCATCAGCTGCGGGCACAGTTTGTTTGCCGTCGTCAGCGGACTGAAGACGGTGAAAATGACAGGCACTTCGCCATTGGTTTTCTTCAGCAGGCGCTTCAGATAGTCCTGCTCCCGAGCGAGCGCTCCCTCATGCAGTGAGACCGGCTTGACTTTCAGCCAGTCTTCCGGCGTATGGACCGGAGTGGAAATGATTTTCGCCACGCCGCCTCTCTCAATGTCTGCATAATCGACTGTCACGCCGAAGTCTTCGACGCTGTACATCCCGTTATTCATCGTCTTCAAGATATCGACGTCATAGGTCTTATAGAACTCATAGGTGCGTTCCGCATTCGCCACTGGATCGAGATCGATCGTCGGCAGATGAGACCACAGCGAGTACGGTACACGGTCTACGGCATCACCGCGAATGGCAGCAGCGATGCGCTCTGCCTTCGTCATAGGGGCAGTTTTTTTCCTCTTCATAGAAAAGCTCCTTTCTGAAATGCTAATTGTTTTTCCTATTATACTATAAATGAAGTGGCGGTTTAAGGGTTGGCTCATGAGCCGTGCCTTTCTTTGTTTAGGTTGGGACGATGCACAAAAATGGTATTTCAAGCAACCAGTCACTTGTCACTCCTAGGGAAACACTGATTAAATCGTTGTCCGACTTGGCTCTTGTATTTTCATGCAAGGCGAGGAATAAGCCACCGCGAATAGCGAGCTATTTAAGGCGGGTTATGACGAAGCATTGCATGAAAATACATGCCAAATCGGACTCTGCGATTTAATCAGCGTTTCCCTAGCCCCTAATCCCTGGCTGCTCATCCGCCTCTCCTCCCGTTTTCTCACTTCAAAGCTCAGGAAAGCGGGATTCACCCCTTCTTCTATCTATCAATCCTATGGCATTTATCTATGAATGATTCTTTTCGATTTATCATATATTCCCAATGTTTATCTTTCTTATGCTCGATAGTTTGTTGTTATTTCAAGTGCTTCGAATAAGCAGTTGCAACGGGGAATAGAAAGGTAAGTAAAATTTCCCTCTCAATTCTTAAACTTTAGTGCATGAGAAGAAAGATTGATTGATAATTTCCATATGCGAGAGTATAATACTTATAAGTAGTATTCGATTTTTTGTTTTGTCTATCAATCAAATTGGGGGATCTCCATGAAACTCACATTGCTCGCCCTGAGCTATTTCCAAAAAACAGCAGAGCTGCAGCACCTGACGCGCGCAGCAGAAGCCCTGCACATTTCTCAGCCGTCCCTGTCCCATACCATCAAGGTGCTCGAGACAGAGCTCGGCGTACCGCTCTTTTCCAGAAGCGGCCGAAACATCGTCCTTACAAGGTATGGCGAAATTCTGCTCCGCCATACGAACCGTATCATGCAGGAGCTGCACGGTGCGCAGAAGGAGCTGGCGGATACCAAAGAGGCACAGAAGCTCACCGTCACCATCTCCCTCTTCGCGGCTTCTATGATCATCCCGGCTTTCCTCACCCGTTTCCGTCAGGAACATCCGGATATCCGTTTCGAGATCCTGCAGCAGCATAATAAGCCGGGCCAGCAGAACCAGAACCATGTGGATCTCTTCCTGTCCTCCTCCATCAATCCGATCGAGAATGACCACTCTGTCACGCTCCTCAAGGAAGATATCATGCTGGCTATGCCTGATACGGATCCGCATGCCAGAAAATCATCCGTCAATCTGGATGAATTTGAGAAGGCGGGATTCATTTCTCTGGAAGCCGGCTCTTCCCTTCGTACCATCACAGACTTCTATTGCCGCATGGCGGGATTCGTACCGCATGTCGTGCTCGAGAGTGACAGCCCGATGACGGTGCGTGAATTCATCCGCGCAGGCCTTGGTGTATCCTTCGCGCCGCGTATCACATGGCACGGTGTCGGCGGCGACCATGTCGCACTGGTCCCGATTTCCTCCCCAAGCTGCTCGCGCTACATCAGCCTTTCGTGGAAAAAGGGAGAGAAGCTCTCTCCCCCGGCAGATATGCTGAAGCGCTATATCATCGAGAACTTCTCTGACTTCGCCAGAGAATATGCGGGACTTCCGCCGGAACGGTAATGCATTTTCGGTTCTTCGCATTTCTCCGCTTAAATTTAGTGACTGGGGATTAGTGACTAGTGACTAGTGACTTGTGACTAGTGACTTGTGACTGGTGTCTGGTGTCTGGTGTCTGGTGTCTAGTGACTAGTCACTGAAATGCCGCCTTCGGGCATCGCCACCATCTATACTCCGCTGAACCTCTTTCGCACGCAATCAAAGGACGCCCCGCCCCCGGAGCTACCTCACAAGCAAAAAGCCCATCAAATGATGGGCTTTTTGCTTGTGAAATTGTCTATACCAGGCGGGAACGCCGTGGTTACATCAAGTGGGCAGTTCAGAGAAACGTGATTTCTAATCCCTAGTCACCAGTCACTCATCCAAGAAACGCCATTTCCTCTTTCCAAGACGCGGACATTTCTTTCATCTTAGCGATCATGTCCCCTGCGTGTGTCTGCTGACGTTCTACGGACTTCGGCCCTGTGCCGCCGTAGCTTTCACGGTTCTTCACGCAGTTTTCGATAGACAGGGCTTCTTTGATATCCTCTTCAAAGAGCGGGCTCATGGCTTTGAATTCCTCCATGGAGAGATCAAGGAGCACTTTGTGGTGCTCGATGCAGTAGTGGACAGCATTTCCAACGACGGCATGCGCCTGACGGAAAGGCAGTCCTTTCTTTGCAAGGTAGTCGGCCATGTCGGTCGCATTCGAGAAGTCGCTCTCAAGGACTGCTCTGGTGTGCTCGCCATTGACGGTCATGGTGGAGATCATGCCGGCATAGATGTCAAGGGCGAAGTACAGGGTATCCAGAGCATCGAAGACGCCTTCCTTGTCTTCCTGCATGTCCTTGTCATAGGCCAGCGGGAGACCTTTCATGACGGTCAGAAGGCCTACAAGGTGTCCATAGACGCGGCCGGTTTTGCCGCGAATGAGCTCGCACATATCCGGGTTCTTCTTCTGCGGCATGATGGAGCTGCCGGTGGAGTAGCCGTCATCCAGCTCGATGAACTGGAATTCGCTGGTCGACCAGTAGATGAATTCTTCTGACAGGCGCGAGAGATGCATCGCACAGATCGAAGCGAAGGAGAGGAACTGGAGAAGGTAGTCGCGATCCGAGACCGCATCGAGGCTGTTTCCATAGACAGAAGCAAAGTGAAGGTCATTCGCTTCTTCCTCGGGATGGGTCGGGTACGTGGTCCCGGCGAGGGCGCACGCACCGATCGGCGACATGTCACACATGTCATAGCAGTCTTCGAGCCGCTTGAAGTCACGCTCAAGCATCGCAAAGTAAGCGAGCATATGGTGAGCGAAGAGGACTGGCTGCGCGCGCTGCATATGGGTGTAGCCCGGCAGGATGACATCCTGGTATTTCTTGGAAGCAGCGAGAAGAGCTTCTAAGACGGCGATGAGCTTTTCAGAAAGGCGCGCGATATTTCTCTTCATGTACATATGAAGATCCAGCGCACACTGGTCATTGCGGCTTCTCGCTGTGTGGAGACGGGCACCGGCATCACCGATCTCCTCAGTGAGGCGTTTTTCGATATTCATATGAATATCTTCGAGATCGATGGAGAAAGGGAAGGTTCCTTCATCAATTTCTTTTTTGATAGAGAGAAGACCCTGGGTGATCTTTTCCTGATCCTCTTTGGAAATGATCCCATGAGCCGCCAGCATTTTGGCATGGGCGATAGAGCCGGCGATGTCTTCCCGATACATGCGGCAGTCATAGGAAATGGATGCATTGAAATCCAGTGCATTCTTTTCCTCTGCCTTCGTGAAGCGTCCGCCCCACATCATATCACTCATTTTGCATTCTTCTCCTTCATGAGAGCGCGGATGGTGAGCGGCAGGCCGAAGAGGTTGATGAAGCCTTCTGCATCCGCCTGGTTGTATACATCATCTTCGCCAAAGGTGACGAATTCTTCATTGTACAGGGAGTACGGGCTTTCTGCGCCATTGGACATGATGTTGCCCTTGTAGAGGCGAAGGGTGACTTTGCCGGTGACGGTTTCAGAGGTCTTGTCAGCGAAGGCCTGCAGTGCTTCGCGCAGCGGTGCGAACCACATCCCGTCATATACGAGTTCCGAGTATTTTACAGCAGCGATTTCTTTGAAATGGAAGGTCGCGCGGTCAAGGCAGAGGCGTTCCAGTTCGGTGTGTGCGTAGAAGAGGATGGAGCCGCATGGGTTTTCATAAACGCCGCGGGACTTCATGCCGACGAGACGGTTTTCTACGAGATCATCGATGCCGATGCCGTTGCGTGCGCCGATGGCATTCAGGGTATTGACGAGTTCTACACCGTCCATCTTCTTGCCATTGACAGCGGTCGGGATGCCTTTTTCGAAATCGATGGTGACGATTTCCGGCTTATCCGGAGCTTCTTCCGGATCGCAGGTGACGAGGTACATATCCTTGTGCGGTGCGTTGGCCGGATTTTCCAGATCATCGCCTTCATGGGAGAGATGCCACATGTTCCAGTCCATGGAGTATGGATATTTCTGTGCAGCCTTTTCTTCATCGGTCTGCTTTTCATCATACTTGTCGATCGGCACGCCATGGGCTTCTGCGTAAGCCATTTCATCTTCACGGGACTTCATATCCCAGATACGCCATGGAGCGATGATCTTCATGTGCGGAGCCAGCGCTTTGATGGTGAGTTCGAAACGAACCTGGTCATTGCCTTTGCCGGTCGCGCCGTGGCAGATGGCATCAGCGCCATATTTCTTTGCCATGTCGACGAGGCATTTGCCGATCAGCGGACGTGCAAAGGAGGTACCGAGCAGGTACTTGCCTTCATAACGGCCATCTGCCTGAAGGACTTTGTATGCATATTCTTCAATAAATTCTTTGCGAACATCCAGAGTTTCTGCATATTCAGCACCGGATGCGAGCGCCTTCTTGTGGATGGCATCGAAGTCTTCCGGCTGTCCCAGGTTCACGGTGCAGGCAATGACTTCGCAGCCATAGTTTTCTTTCAGCCACGGAATAATAACGGAGGTATCGAGACCACCGGAATATGCAAGAACTACTTTCTTTACGCTTTTAATATCTGTCATGATAATGCCGCCTTTCCAATATAATATAGACAATTTCATCAGCCCTTTCACATGGGCTTGTTTGACGATGTGATAATTATACAGCGTTGTGCATAAAATTGCAATAGCTTTTCCAAAATTTTTTCAATAAAAAAACGTGAGAGGCTTTGGCTCTCACGTTTTGGGATGTCATGATGTTTATGGTCAATGGCGAAGGTCTACTTCTTAAAGGCTTAGCCATTCGCAGTCCTCAGGCTCTATTTCTGGTGTACGCTGTCAAGAATCACGCCGATAATCTCGCTGCATTCATCCTCGATCTTCAGCATGAAGGAGTACAGTTCTTTGATGTCCTTTTTCTTTAGCCCGAGAGACAGAAGGATGAGGGAGGCAAGCTCTCTACGAAGCACACGGATAGGACCGGTGCGGTCAAAGTCGAAGGCCTCCATATAGCCGAGCATGGCGCCTTTGGAAAGGAGCATGCGTGCATAATATTCATCCGGCTTCAGATAGCCCATACAGTCCGCCTCGGCGAGGTAGTGATCTGCGAGATCCAGATGGGTATGAAGCAGGGCTTCGAAAAGCTTTGGCTCCGTATAGGCTTCATAGTAGAGTTCACGGAAAACAGATTCCTTCTCGATCGCATACAGCTCGACCGCCAAGATCGCTGCATAGTGATATTCCAGCGGTTTATCAGAGAAGCGCTTCTCCACTTCCTCCACGATCACCTGGCAAAGCTCATCCGTAATGGCTGAGAAAACAGCGTCTTTATTATCAAACAGATTGTAGATGCTGCCCGAGGTGATCCCGGACTCCTGTACAATCTGGCGAATGGTTGTCTTTTTATACCCCTGTTCCAAAAAAAGTCTTTTAGCGGTGTTAAGAATATTCGCACGAACGCCCACCATACGTTCAGCTCTTGATGCTGCTGGTGCCATGATTATGTCCCCTTTTCATGAACAATGAGGCCAAACTCAGAATGGCCCCGGAAACTCAAAATCAACTCTTCCCCAAATAAGAATATACTTTTTCAAGAGTATCTGGTTAATTATAAAATATAATAAAACGAATTGTCAATTTAACAAATAAGGAAATCTATCCAATGGGCCTGTTTTTCTACAAAAAGATCAGAAATCCATTCTTCCGGATGCATTCACCGAGCCGCTTTCCTCTTGATTTGTCAGAACAGCTTTCCCTGCAGGGCACGGAAGGCGGATATCCCCACCGGTCATCCATCCAAAAAGCGCAATAGAAAAAGAGCGGGAAATTAGGGGAGACCCGCTCTTTTCTGCCTGCGCTCTTATGAAGGCGATGGGATGTCATCGGGGCTATGGGGAAAGCGGGAAACCGTGGTATAGGGGTATACCGCGGCGGGATGACTCGCCAGTCACGCGAAACGCAGGCAATGGTTTGCTTTAAGACACAGACAATATGCTCATGCTCTTAAAACATGCTTTTATTATAAATCATGTTTCATACTTGTCAAGTATCTTTCCCTACTTTTACGCCAAATGACAGGGAAAGATAGACATTTCGCATAAAGACCCGTCAGAAATGCTTTGTCCAGTCGATGAGATCGTCTTTGCCTACAGGACCAAAGAAAGGGACAGCTCCCAGAGACCTCTTTCCGTCTCGCCTCGGCCAAAAGCACATACTCATCATGCATGCAAAAAACAAATTCTGCGATTTTATCAGTGTTTCCCTAACTAAGTTCAGAAATTGACCCATCGCAATACCAGTCACCAGTCACTAGTCACCAGCCACCACCTTCGGAAATTCCCGATTGATGACTTCCGCCATCATGCGCTTCATATTCCAGTCGCCGTGAATGCCGTCCAGCGCGAGCCAAGTGGGGAGCTCTTCCATCTCGTCAAAGGGCGCGGCGGTATCGATGTGGACCTCGCCGCGAATAAAAGCATTCACTTCGGCGAAAGAATCTTTCCAGTCCTCATAGGTCGGTTCATTGAATGCCTTCTGGATATTTTCAGGATTGATCGGGGGCAGCGTCATCAGGATGGGCGTGATGCCATGCTCGCGGCACTTCGCTTGGATTTCCTTCAGATCCGCGATGACGGAAGAGGCAGGGACACCGGCGCGAAGGCTGTTCGTCCCGCCCAGGATGAGCAGGTAGTCCGGCAAAAAAGGAAGCACGTCCTTCTCGAAGCGCATGACCATCGCCTCACTCGTATCCCCGCTCTCCGAAAGATTGATCGAAGGAAAGTCCAGATACGACTCATAGCTGTAGGCGAGGTCGGCAGGCCCGAAGGAGAGATGGCCGCCGCCGTGAGAAATGCTGTCGCCATAGACGGCGACCTTCCAATGCTTCACCGGATTTTTGATCTCCTGCGGAAGGCTCCACTCACCCACAGGCTTCCCCATACTGTCCATTCCCCTGACGCGCCAGTAGTACGTCCCCGTCCGCGGCGCGTCATCATAGAGATCCGTGAGTTCGGTCGTATTCGCATAGATGCGATGGACGGAGGGCGAGAAGCCTTGGAGGTTTTCAGGATACTTCGACGTGACTTCGACCTCATAGCGCGTAGCATTCGGATTTCCTGTATAAGCGTAGACAGGATAGAGAAGGACGCTGCCATTTCCCGTGCCATAGGGATTGTGCGGGATGGGCGCATTGCGCTCCGTCTTGAAAAGTGCGCTCTCCACATCTGCCGGCTGCGAATAGGAACCGATCGGATGCCCATCCAGATCGTACGCCCGTACACGATAAAAAAGAGGCTTCTCTGCCTGCAGCTGTCTCATGTCCAGCATGAGGCTATTCGTGTATACGTGGGTATTTCTGTAAATCGCGGTGGCTGCCGGAGTATCCGCTCGCAGGTCTTTGGGGATCTCTTTGAAAATCTCCACCTCGCTTCTGACGGCATTCAGATTCTGCGGCCAAGTAAGGCAGCCGTATGGCCCTTTCTCCTCTTTTTTCACCTGCGCGGCGCGGACTTCACTGCAGTGAAAATACAAGGATCCCGCGGTCATGGTAAGCGGCAGCACCGCAAGCACAAGTCCTGCAGCAAGCCGCCTTTTCCACTGGATTGTCATAGTTCATGCGCCTCCCTTCGTTTCTTCTGTCATTAGTATAGGCAGAATATTGCTGCATAGCAAATACTTATGGATTATAAGTTTGGATAGTGAAAAGGCATGAAAAAAGTTTAATGGGTTCAAGGTTCGGGGTTCAGGTTGATGAGTTCAACAGGTTCTGAGAGTTCAACCGGGTGGTACGATGCATAAAAATAATAAACGCCGCGAATGATTTGAAAATATCGTAAGAGGGGTTTCCCTTTAAAGAAGTAATGCTATTAAGATAAGCGGAAGAACGTTCTTGGCTCCCCATCGGGGGAGCTGCCCGAAGGACTTGTGCAAGCGAACTGGATTTTTAGGAGCGAAGCGACGCGAAAATCCAGTGAGACGCCATTTCGAACGAAGCGAGATGAGGGGGCAACGTAGCGGTATTGCATGAAAGTGTTGGAATATCGATAGCAACGGACTATTGGGCATAGCACGCCATACCGCTAGCATGCCCCTATTACCTTCGGCACTTCCCCCGAAGGGGGAAGCAAGACGCTATGTAGCTAACGATTTCCTTAACTTAAGGAAACACTGATTAAATCGTTGTCAGATTTTACTCTTGGATTTTTATGCATAGCGAGGAATAACCTGACGCGAATAGCGAGCTATTTAAGGAAGGTTATGACAAAGCTATGTATAAAAATTCTTGTAAAATCTAACTCTGCGATTTAATCAGCGTTTCCTTAATAGCATTACTTAGAGAAGGGGATGCCCGAAAGGCAGAAGATAGAGTGCCCCAAAGGGGCACAACTCTACGTAGCGGTCAGCATACTATCTGCATCAATCGGTATTCCTGCTATACCAAGCTCCTCGATGAACATTCTACAGAATTCCGCCTCTTCGAGGCAGTCTATCCCTGGCCTTCGGCCTGCCCCTTCTCTAAGGGGCGACGCATTTTACGTTAATCTCAAAACTTGCGGCGCTTCTATCATATTTTGCGCCGCACCACCAACTTGAACCCTGAACCTTGAACCCGACAACCAAAAAAGCACCTGCTTTCGCAGATGCTTGACCTTACTTTAACTTCTCTTTCAAAAACTCTATGAACGTTTTCGTGACACGGCTGAAGGGCTGATTTCTGCGCCACGCAAGAAATGTGTGGATATACTGCGGCTTTCCTCCGATCGGCCTGAAACAGATCCGATGTTCATCGAGAAAGGGGAGTACCCCCTCCCCGGCGATAAAATAGCCCATGCCCTCCTCTACCATGATGACTTGATTCGTGGGGAGGTCAGACTCGATCGTGGCAGGATGGCGCTCCTGACCCGTATGCTCCGCAAAGAGCATCGCATCGAGATCTGGACGAAGCCCCTGCAGCAGGTTGCAGCCTTCAAGGTCTTGCATCGATACTTCCGGTTTCTGCGCCAAAGGATCATCCGCACGCATGTACACCCCCATCCGGCTCGGTTTTCCGATCGGAAGCGACTCATACTTTTCCCTATCGAAAGGCTGCACAAGGAGCCCCACATCGACGCAGCCATGATCCATACATTCGCAAATGTAGGGAGTGATGTCCGTGTAATAACGGAAGTATACATAGGGATGGAGTGTCTGAAATTCCTTAATGAGACGTATGAAATCACGTGCCTGCGCGAGATCCCCGCCGGCTACGCTGATGGTACCTTCGAGATTTTCCGCCGCCTGAGAGACTTCCATCTCCGTCTTGTCGACCAGAGAGACGATCTCTTCCGCGCGTCGGCGAAGAAGAATGCCTTCCGGCGTCAATGCGATCTTGCGCCCGCTCCGATCCAGGAGCGGGACGCCCATATCCGCTTCGAGGTCCGCCATCTGGCGCGACAGCGTCGGCTGTGTGATGTGGAGGCGGCTCGCCGCCTTCGTGATGCTCTCCTCACGCGCGACCATGAGGAAATATTTCAGTACGCGCAGTTCCATGGAAATCGCCCCTTTCGTGAAATCGTTTTTCTCATTATACCATGGGAAGGAAAGGGGGCAAGGGTTCAGGGTTCAGGGTTCAGGGTTCAGGGTTCAGGGTTCAGGGTTCAGGGTTCAGGGTTCAGGGTGGTGCGGCGCTTCTAAATCATAATGCGCCGCACCACCAACCTGAAGTTTGAAAGCAGGGATGAGTGACTTGTGACAAGTGACTGGTAACTAGGGATTAGTGGCTAGGGATTAGGGGCACAAAGTGACTTGTGACTTGTGACTTGAATACTACTTTCAGGCATCGCCCCATATATACTTGCGGCGAAGCCGCCACCTTCATTCCTAATTCCTCATTACTAATTCCTAATTCAAACGAGGCTTTCATTCACAATCAAAGGGGCAGCACGCCCCACAGGCTAACCCTGAACCTTGAACCCGACAACCACAAAAGACGTGCTTTCGCACGTCTTTTGTCAAAAACTATATTTTCCCTTATATATCAGTTCCTTGATGAAATTCGGAAGGACGAAGGCGCTCTTCTGGATGCCCGTATTGTAGTACTTCATCGGCTGCGGGCAGTCTTCACGGACCTTGGCTGTCAACGGGTCGTATTTCTTCGATCCGATCATGAAGGAGTGCATGCACTCCGGATAAATCGGCACGTGCGAAAAATACATGCGGACGATGGGGAATACGTCACGCATCGCCTCAAAGACATCGTGGACGGTCTTCTGCTGGACGATCGGGGACTCGGTCTGCTGGACGATGAGCCCATCTTCCCTAAGAGCCGCCTTGGCGCTTTTGTAGAATTCTCTCGTGAAAAGACCTTCGCCCGGCCCGATGGGGTCAGAGCAGTCGATGATGATGACATCATAGAAATCCTTCACAGCGGCCGCAAAAGCGATGCCATCCCCCACATGGACATGAAGCTTCTTCGGCGGATCCAGGAGAACTTTGGAGATCGTCGGGAAATATTCCTTCGAAAGCTCGATGACGCGGCCATCGATATCGCAGAGATCCACCTGCTTCACACACTCGTGACGGCAGACTTCACGCGCGACGCCGCCGTCTCCCCCGCCAATGATAAGCACACGCTCCGGATGGGGATGCATCATGAGCGGGACATGCGCGATCATTTCATGGTACGTCCACTCATCCTTGACAGAAGTCTGGAAAACGCCGTCTAAGATGAGAAGGCGTCCATACTGCTCTGTCTCGACGATTTCAATGTGCTGGAAGGGTGTCTGCTCTTCATGCAGTCTTTTGGTGATCGCCAGGGTGAGCCCCAGATGGTCATTGGCCCACTCGGTCACGGTCTGTTTGGTATCCATTTTCTATTTCCTTGCTAAACGATGATGCCCTTTACAAAAAAGTAAGCAGTCAGGAAAGCACGGATTCCATCGTTGTCTGATAGAGTCCGCATTTTCAAAGGGGCAATCAGTCTTCTTTGGGCGCAACAGTCGCTGCCGCCTCATCGAAAAGATTTCCGCCGGCAGGCGCAGGAGCGGCTTCCTGTACTTCTACAGCCGGCGCTGCTTCTTCTACCGGAGAAGAAGGGTCCGCCTCAGCGGCCGATTCAGAAACTGCCGGCTGCGCAGCCTGCACCGCCTGCGGCGCACGAGCGGCTTTGGCTGCTTCGATCAGCGCCAGCGCAGATTTGAAATTTGACAAGAGCTTTTCGATATACAGATTCATATCGCCTTCTGCCTTCAGAAGGTCCGCATTCATCTTGCGGCGAGCCGCTTCGGCATCGGAAACGATCTTCTGCGCCTCGCTCTGGGCTTCCTGAATGGAAAGCTCGGCTTCCTTGTGTGCATTCTTCTTCACATTATCCGCGGTTTCCTGCGCCATGACCAGCGTGTGGGACATGGTCGACTCCATCTTTTCATAATTGCGGAGCTTCGTGCGGATGGTATCCATTTCTTCTTCCATCACGCGGTGTTCGCGGTAAATCTTCTCATAGTCGCTCGCCAGCTCTTCCAGAAAGGCATTCACTTCATCCTTCGAATAGCCGCGGATCTGACCGGAAAATGTTTTATTATGAATATCCATCGGTGTGATCATATTGTATGCTCCTTTAATGATATTCTTACTTATGAGTTCAAGGGTTCAGGGTTAGCCCCTCGGGCGCGCCGCCCTTTGATTGCGTGTGAAAGCTCTACTCGCCAGTTAGGAGTGAGGAGTGAGGAGTGAGGAGTGAGGAGTGAGGAGTGAGGAGTGGTGGTGCGGCGCATAAAAATCAGAAGCGCCGCGGAGTTTTGATAGCGCTTTGCGCGTATCGTCATTTCGAGCGTAGCCCTCAATCTTTATTGCAGAACGCTCATCGCCTGATGTGAGGCAGCACCAGGACATCGTTTTCCCTCGGCGCATACACACTGATTCCCGCAGTGCAGTAAAGATCCCTCGGCTACGCTCGGGATGACGATGCCGGCGAATCCCAGTCACCAGTTACTCCTAATCCCCAATCCCTAATCCCTAGCTACTCATCCCTGCTTTCAAACTTCAAGGTTCAGGGTTAGCCCATGGGCGTGCCGCCCTTTTATTGCGTGTGAAAGAGGTTCAGCGGGTTCTATAGGTTCAAGAGGTTCAAAAGGTTCAAAGGGGTCGGTGCGGCGCATAACAATCAAAAGCGCCGCGGAGTATAGATGGTGGCAATGTCCAAAGGTGGCATTTCATTCAGTAGTCACAAGTCACTAGTCACTCGAGGCTCCTAATCCCTAGCTACTCATCCCTGCTTTCAAACTTCAAGGCTAGGGAAACACTGATTAAATCGTTGTCAGATTTCACTCTTAGATTTTTATGCATAGCAAGGAATAACCTGACGCGAATAGCGAGCTATTTAAGGAAGGTTATGACGAAGCTATGTATAAAAATTCTTGTAAAAGCTGACTCTGCGATTTAATCAGCGTTTCCCTAGGGTATTCACGAAAGATGAGAAATCTATGAACCTGTCGAACCTACAGAACCCATTGAACCTATTAACCTGAACCCCGAACCCTTATTTGTATCTATCAATCAACAATCCCGTCCGGCCTTTTCGGCTCGTGCCGGTTTCCTCTTTGATCTCGATACGGCCGCGCCCGCGGATGCTGATGATGTCGCCAGCTTTCACAGTCTGGGACGCACTCTTGGCAGGCTGCCAGTTCACCTCCGTGCGACCATCATCGACGGCCTGCACCATCTTGGAGCGGGAAATACCAAAACCCGCTGCTCCTACAGCATCCAAGCGAAGGGAGGCCACCGTCGCACGGACTTCTTTGGCTGTTTTCTTCGGCGGCTCGATTTCCTCCATCGGGATCTCTTTGACCGTGACCGGGACCATGGCGACTTTATGGAAATTGTCCCTGATCCATCCAGCCATGGTACTGTCTGCTACGATCTGGCAGCCCGCGCCCTGCATGAGGATGTCGCCCAGAACGGCGCGGTCGATGCCAAGACCCATCAGCGAGCCTAAGACGTCCCGATGCCCGATCAGGCGGTAACGGTCATCCCAGGTGACGGAGAGAAGTGTCATGCCAAAGTCGATGGGCCCATCATAGTCGTCCCGAGCAAAGGCAATGCGCACGCGCTCCGCCTCATGATAGCCACCTTCACTTTTCACCGTGACCGTCTTCATATGTGTCGCAATGGTCTGTCCGATCTGCGCCGCAAATGGCGACATAAAGGGACCGACCGCAAATGGCCGCCCGCGATCGACGGCATCCGCCAGATCCAGCAGGCGGATCGCCATGTCTTTGGCGTCGTCACTGGTGGCTGCAAAATAACGAATGATTTTTTCTCTATCTTTCATATATTGGTTCCTTGGAAAATTTGTGACTGGGGACTAGTGACTAGTCACTAGTCACTTTGTACCCCTAATCCCCAATCCCTAATCCCTAGCTACTCATTCCTAATTATTTTCCCGCCATCTGATCTGATTTCGCAAGGCAGGCTTCTACACCATCCATGAGTGCCGCACGGATTCCCGCGCGCTCCATGGCATGAATCCCCGCGATGGTGGTGCCGCCGGGGCTGGTGACCTGATCACGCAGCTCCGCCGGGTGTTTCCCTGTTTCTAAGACCATCTTGGCTGCGCCATACAGCGTCTGGGCAGCGGCTTCGATGGCAAGTTTTCTAGGAAGGCCGATCAGGACGCCGGCATCTGCCAAAGCATCGATGATGACAAAGGCATATCCGGGACCTGCCCCGGAGAGCGCACCGAGTTCATCGAGCTGACGCTCTGTCACGACCGCTTCCTTGCCCAGTGAGCGGAAAACAGCCTCTGCCTCGGCGATGAATTCGTCCGAAGCGAGCGTACCCGGAGCGATCGCCGCCATGCCTTCTCCGACAGAGGCCGGGGTATTCGGCATGACACGGATGACCTCTGTCCCTTTCGGGAGAGCCTTTTCCAGCGTCTCGATCGTGACAGCGGCGGCAATAGAAAGGACCCGGCGGGGCGAATGCCGGGACAATTCTTCCAGCACAGAAGGAACCACGTTCGGCTTCACGGCCACAATGACCAGATCTGCCTCACCGGCTTCGCTCCCCTCTTTGGAGACAGAGACTCCATATCGTGCTGCTTTCTCTTCCGAAGCCTCGACGGAATGCTCCTTGACGAAGACTTCTTCTTTTTTCCATAAACCTTTGGCAAGGCACCCGGAGAGGATCGCTCCTCCCATCGCCCCGCATCCGATGATCAGTATCTTTTTCATAGGTTCGGTCCTTTCCAGGCAGGAATGCCTTGGAAATCAGTCAGCCGATCCTTATCGAGCCGTACACTCTCCGGCAGGCAGATAAGGACATCATCATTCAGAAGCTCGATGCTTCCGTGGGCTAAGTAAACAGCCCCGCTCATGAAATCAACAAACCGGCTGGCTGTCTCATCATCCACACTGTCATTCAAAACGACAATGACGGCGAGCCCTTTTTCCAGAGCATCCACCCCATGCCGTGCATCTGCATACGTGCCGGGTACCATGATGACCACTTCCAAGGGGCGGAGAGTCCGGGCTGGCAGCGCGCCTGCCTCCGGAAGGCTCTCCCTCTCCTCTGTCGGTGTCTCATAGACATCCTCGTCCTGGTCACTGAACTGCTTTTTCAGCCAGCCCAGGCCCTCTCCCCAGAAAGACATCAAGCCTCTGGAGCCGAGGGTCCCTGCGGCTGCTGGGCATTCCATTGCGGTGCACCGGCAGGTGCGGCTGCCTCTTGACCTGCATAGGCAGCGAAATTCTCACGGGAAACGCTCATATTATTCGGCGCGCAGAGATAAATGCTTTCAGAAATCTGGTCGATGCGGCCATCCAGCGCATACATGATGCCCTGAACAAAATCGACAATACGCTGGGCTTCATCCGCATCCGTCTTTTCCATATTCATGACGACCGGACGCATGGCCTTCAGATGATCACCGATTTTTTCCGCATCACTGTAGCTTTTCGGGCTGACAACGACCATGGTATACGGCTTTGCTGCCTGACGCGGCACTGCATTTCTGCTGATACCACGGACAGCTGCCGGACGCGGCGGGACAGGTTGAGCAGGATTGACCGGAGCGGTTTCCTCGCCGAGGTCTTCCTCTTCCATATCCTCATCATCACGATCGACGAACTGGTCTTTAAACTTATCTAATAAACTCATTTCTTTTTCCTCCTAATGGTATACGCGGGAGCCGAAGATCGCGGTGCCGATACGCACCATCGTGGCTCCCTCTTCGATAGCCTGTTCAAAATCATGGGTCATTCCCATAGACAGAATGGAAATCTGTCCCTCGGGAAACTGCTTTTTCATATCCTCCCACATCTCGTGGGCCTTGCGGAAGACGGGACGCGTCATCTCCACATCCTCATAATTCGGCGCCATGCACATCAGTCCAAGCACCCTCACATGAGCCAGCGACTTCGCTTCATCGATCGCCATTTTCATATCATCTGGCGAAAGACCTGTCTTGCTTTCTTCTCCGGAAATATTAAACTCCAGGAGTACGTCCTGTACCTTATCGATCTCTGCCGCCCGCTTGTCGATCTCCCACAGAATTGACAATGAGTCCGCCGACTGGATGAGATCCGCCATAGCGACTGCCTTTTTGACTTTATTTTTCTGCAAATGTCCCTGCAGATGCCAGGTCACCGGGAGCGAGAGCTCCTTGTATTTTTCTTCCATTTCCTGGACACGGTTCTCACCCACATGGGTGACACCGAGAGAAATGGCTTCTTCCATGTCTTTGATGGGATGGAACTTCGTCACAGCCACCAGCGTGACCGCCTGATGATACGGGGACTTCTCCCGCGCTGCTTCGATCCGCTCCATGACATGAGCTAATCGTTCTTTGATTTCTGACATAGCCCCGCCTTCTTTGTGTAGTTTCAGCATAGCTCTTCTGGTAGAAATAGTTATACTCATGGTTTATTATAGCACAGAAATCCATAGGGAAAAAGGGAAAGGTTGGCAGGGAAAGGGTTAGTCCACGGGGCGGATCGCCCATCGATTGTGGATGAAAGCTCTTCTCTCTAGTTAGGAGTGAGGAGTGTTGGTGCGGCGCATAAAAATATGGAAGCGCCGCGGAGTATAAATAGAGTGATGCCCCAAAGGGGTGGGAGATCGCTCCTTTGAAATGTGAGATAGTCCATTCTCTCGCATTGTCATCCCGAGCGGAGTCGAGGGATCTTTGTTGTATCCATTTTATCGCTTCTTGCGTGAAGCGATTTACATGAAACACCGTATGACGGGACTTTTCGAGAATTCATGTCTAATCCCTAACTACTCCTCCCTGCTTTCAAACTTCATACGCAAAAACCTCGACAGCTCATTTGAGCCATCGAGGTTTTCATCACTTGCACCTCATACCATATTCGCTTTCTTTGCGATTTCCTCAGGGATCGTCAGTCCCAGGATTTCCGCATCCTGCTTATTGATGACGATGGTGTAATCCTTCTGGTGCTGGATCGGAGATGTCTCCGGTTTTACCTTGCCATCGAGGATATCCGCCGCGAGTTCGCCGGTCTGCTTGCCGAGGCGATAGTAATCGACCGAGAGCGCTGCAAGCGCGCCGTCCTTCGCCATGATGTCCGCCCCGACGATGACGGGGATCTTATTCGCATCCGTGATCTTCATCAGTGTCGGGATGGAGGAAGCCAGCGTGTTATCCGTCGGAACGTAGATGTAGTCGACCTTGCCGACGAGGGACTCCGCCACCTGCTGGATATCATTGACATTATTCACCGTGCGTTCTTCTACAGAAAGGCCATGCTTCTTGCAGTAGTCCTTCATCTGGTTCGCCTGCACTTCGCTGTTCACTTCGCTCGAACAGTAGATGAGGCCGACGTTCTTTGCCTGCGGGATGAGCTTGGCAGCAAGCTCCATCTGGGCATCCATGGAGGCAAAATCACTGACCCCGGTCACATTGCCGCCGGGTCTCTCATCATTCTGTACCAGCTTGGCACTTGTGTAGTCAGTGATCGCAGTACCGACGATCGGGATGTCCTTGATCTCATTCGCTGCTGCCTGCGCCGCCGGTGTCGCGATGGCACAGATCAGCTTCGGTTTCTCTGCTTTGAAGCGGGAAACGATGGTCTTCAGATTCGACTGGTCGCCCTGTGCATTTTCCTGATCGATCTCGACCTTATCCGGCCCATAGCCGCGCTCCTTCAATGCATCGACAAAGCCTTTATTGGCTTCATCGAGAGAGCCGTGCTGCACGATCTGCACGACACCGATCTTGATCTTGCTTGTGTCTCCGCTCTGCCCGCTGCCTTGTCCGCCGCAGCCGCCGGAAATCAGAGCCGCCGCTGCGAGCGCAGCCGCTATACCGCATTTCATCCAGTTTTTCATCTTATGTTGCCTTCTTTTATTTATACAATAATATATGGAGTTCAAGGTTAGCCCATGGGGCGAGGCGTCCCTTGATTAAGAACGAAAGCCTTGCTCGAATGAGGAATTAGGAATGGTGGTGCGGCGCATAAAAATCAGAAGCGCCGCGAAGCATATATGAGGCGATGCCTAAAAGTAGCATTCAAGTCACAAGTCACTCGAGGCACCTAATCCCTAGCTACTCATCCCTGCTTTCAAATGTCAAACATCAGATTTCAATGTCTAACATCTTTTAGTCTCTTAGACTAATAATCCCTATCATTTAATATACTCACTCTCTAACGCATCCATGGTGCCATTTGTTTCCATTTCATCGAGGAAGAAATTGACGTAATTCAGGAGATCCTGGTCACCCTTGGCCATGAGGATACCAAAGCGGCTCTTAGTGAATGGCTGGTCAATGAGCGGAGCAGCTAATTTATTATTTAAGCGGACATACTTTCTCGCTTCCATAGTCTCCGTAATCATAATATCCGCTTTGCCCTCAGCAATGAGAGCTGGAATTTCTGCATTCTGTTCATGGACGAGGAGCGTTGCATGCGGGAGTTGTGCCTTGGCAAATTTTTCATTCGTTCCACCCGGATTCACCATGACCTTTACTTCTGGACGGTCGAGATCAGCGACAGACTGATATTTCTTTTCTTCGCCCGCACGGCAAAGGATGGTCTTTCCGAAGAGCAGGTAGCCATCCGACATCGCCATCGTACGTTCGCGGTCGAATGTACGAGTGATACCGCAAAGCGCGACGTCAAATTTTCCGTCCTGCGTATCCTGCGAAAGGGTCTTCCATGTGGTCGGCACGTATTCAACTTTTACGTGCAGACTGTCCGCGAGTTTCTGGGAGAGCTCGGTATCAAATCCTTCATATGCGCCTGTCTCCTGATTCTTATAGGACATTGGACGGTAGTCCCCTGTCGTTCCGATGCGGATCGTGCCACGAGCAGCGATATCTTCTAGGTGCGATGCCCAGGCTTCGCCTGCGGCACCTATAGCCAGTGCCGCCGTAAGGAGCGTTGCTCCTCCGATAATTTTCCAGTTTTTCATATATTTTCTCCTTTGCTTCTATACTACGTTGAGGGACAAGGTTCAGTGGTGTGATGCTGGCTTGAAACTTGGAGACATTAGGCTCCAGATGTCTGCCATCTGATATCAGACGTCTGACGTCTCTTAGTCTCTTAGTCTCCAATCCTAGTCCACCATCGTGGCATTTTTGTATTCATCCGGGATCTTGATACCAAGGATTTCTGCATTTTTCTTATTGATGATGACTTCATAGACTTCCGGATCCTCGACCGGAGTTTCTTCCGGCTTGATCTTTCCATCTAAGATCTGGGCAGCCATGTGGCCGGCCTGGACGCCTGATTTATAGAAATCTACGGAGAGGGAGGCGAGCGCTCCGTCTCTGGCCATGCTGTCAGCACCGACGAGGACCGGGATCTTAGCCGGGTCCGTCACTTTGACGAGGGTGGGGATGGAAGAAGCGAGGACATTGTCCGTCGGGACATAGATGAAGTCGACCTGCCCCACCATGGATTCTGCGACCTGCTGGATATCATTCACAGAGGAAACCGTTTTTTCTACGACAGAAAGGCCAATGGAAGCGGCATGCTTCTTCGCCTGGTTCGCCTGGATCTCACTGTTTACTTCACTCGAGCAGTAGAGAAGCCCCATGGTCTTGGCATTCGGCAGGAAGACTTTGCCCATGTCTACCTGCTTTTCGACCGGGCCTCTGTCATTGACGCCAGTGACATTCGTTTCCGGTTTTTGATTCGATTTGACGAGCTTCGCCGTTTCGAAATCGGTGATGGCGCAGCCGACGATCGGGATATCTTTGATCTCATTGGCTACCGCCTGCGTTGCCGGAGTGGAAATCCCGAAGATGATGTCCGGCTTATTGCTCTTGAAACGTGCCGTGATGCTCTTCAGATTCGACTGGTCACCCTGCGCATTCTGCTGATCGACTTCGACCTTATCCGGGCCATAGCCTTTGTCCTTCAGTCCATCGATCATCCCTTGATTGGCTGCATCCAGTGAACCATGCTGCATGATCTGCACAACGGCGACCTGTTTCTTGCCGGAAGTCTTGCTGCTCCCTGCCGAATTGCCGCCGCATCCTCCATAGACCAGTGTCATTCCTGCCAATGCTGCGATAAGCCCTGCTTTTACCCATTTGTTCATGATGATATTCCTTTCTACTTTTCTACTATGCTGCTTTCAGAAATATGATTCTGCGTGACAGAGATTTCCGCGCTGCTTTCTATTGCCGCGCCGCTCTTCCTCTCACTTAAGGAAACGCTGATTAAACAAAAAGTCCCTTGCTTCACTCAGCAAGGGACGACGGGGACTCATCGCGGTACCACCCAATTTATCTAAGGAATACAAAAAGGGTGGTACCAAGGGACGGATTCTCCGTGGTACCACCCTCATTCATCTTCATCAGATCAACTCTCGGCTCTTTAACGCAAGCCACCCCGACAAGACCTACTTCGATTTCAGTCATGCAGTTCAGGAAAGAACTTCCCTATTTCTTATTTACCGGTTCCCAGCATTCCCGGCTCTCTGTGAAAAATCAGAAATACGTACTTTTTTCCATCAGCACTTTTGTAATATGTGCTTATTGTATCGGATGATGAGGCAAATGTCAAGCCGTATAGCCAGCAGAAAGCGAGATCCGGCTTTGAAGCCGTCAAAAGTTCATTTCCATAAAAGAACCCCCGACCGAAAAATTCAGTCGGGGGGATGCATTATCGATTCGCAGTCGCCTTGACGGCATCCACGACTTTGGCTCCGCCGGCACGATTTCCGCGATCGACGAAACGATAGCCGATGAGAAGGAGAATGAACCAGACCGGAGTGACATAGAGAGCGACTCTCGTATCATCACGGAAGGCAGAGGCTACGACTACGCAGGCAAGGAATGCCATGGTGACATAGCCGGAGTAAGGTGCCCACGGCATCTTGTACGTGAGCTTCGCCTTTTCTTCTTCCGAGAGGGAGGCACGGAATTTCTGCTGGGTGCGCAGGATGACGAACCAGGTCCAGAGCGCCCCGAAGGAGCCGACGCTGGTGACGTAGACGAAAAGCTCAGACGGCATGACATAGTTCAGACCGACAGCGAGAAGCAGGATCGCTGCGGAGAAGAGGATGCCGACCCACGGCAGACGATGACGGTTCAGCGTCTGGAAGCAGGCAGGTGCATTCCCCTGCAGAGACAGGTTATAGAGCATGCGGCCGGAGCTGAAGATCCCGCTGTTGCAGGAAGAGAGTACCGCCGTGATGACGACGATATTGATGATATCCGCTGCACCGGCGATGCCGAGTTTTTCAAAGGTCACAACAAACGGGGAGCCCATATGCCCGATCTCATTCCATGGGTAGATGGACATGATGACGCCCAGAGAAAGTACATAGAAAATCAGGATACGCCAGAAGACTTCGTCGATGGCCTTCTTGATGGTGGACTTCGGATCATGCGCTTCGCCCGCAGTGACGCCGATGATTTCGATACCAAGATAGGAATACATGACCATGACGAGTGCCATCAGGGTGCCGGAAAAACCATTCGGGAAAAAGCCGCCGTTCTGCCAAAGGTTCGCGATGCCGGTCGCGATGCCTCCATTGCCGATGCCGAAGACGATCATGCCGATGCCGCTGATGATCATGAAAATGATGGTGCAGATCTTCACGAGGGCAAACCAGAATTCAAACTCACCATAGGCAGAGACAGCGATGAAATTCACCACAGTCATGATGGCAAGCGCGACAAGCGCTGACAACCACTGCGGCAGGTCCGGATACCAGAAATTCATGTATATCCCGACGGCAGTGAGCTCGGCCATACAGGTGACCATCCACATGTACCAGTACGTCCAGCCGGTGAGATAGCCCCACTTCGGCCCTAAGAAACGCGCCGCATGCGCGCTGAAGGCACCGGAGACCGGGTACGCGACGGAGAGTTCACCGAGCGCACGCATGATGAAGTAAATCGCAATGCCACCGATGACATACGTCAAGAGCACCGATGGACCGGCGAGTTCGATAGCGGTCGCCGATCCCAGAAACAGACCGACGCCGATCGCGCCGCCAAGGCCGATGAGCTGGATATGTCTGTTCTTCAGGCCGCGTTCCAGGTTTTCGTGCATTTCCTGTTCTTTGTCTTCCATAAATCCTTCCTCCTAGCAAGTCCTGATGATCCCAAGTCCGACAGCTGAGACTGCCCCGCCGGAGAGTGGATCCCCTCTCCTGACATAACCGCTTTCCTTTCTCCATCCTCTTTTAGGAATGTTCTTCTCATTCCTGCATGTGACAATGAGGTTAAGTAATAACGCAATTCATATTTTATACAAAAACGGGGTGCAAGGCAAGGTAAAATAGGGGAAAATCTATATAAATTTAATCATATGAGGGTGTATTCCATGATTTTCATTATATGAGATAGCATGCGTTATCTCATTTCTCACATGAATATTATCATTCATAATCCATCTATAAGCAAATGAACAGGGAGCGGGAGTGCGTGGCGAAGTAGCTAGGGAAACACTGATTAAATCGTTGTCAGATTTTACTCTTGAATTTTTATGCATGACGAGAAATAGCCTGACGCGAATAGCGAGCTATTTAAGGAAGGCTATGACGAAGCTATGTATAAAAAATCTTGTAGAATCTGACTCTGCGATTTAATCAGCGTTTCCCTAGGGATCAGAAATATCAAGGGACTGGTGACTTGAATACGGCTTTCGGGCATCGCCGTTTACAAAACCGGCGCTCGACCGCTGCCATCCCCCCCTGCTTGATACGCATTTCCCGCTCTCTTTCATACCGCCCCTGCCCTATCCGCCCCTTCGGGGCACCTTCCCCTCGAGGGGAAGGCTGTTAAGTTAAGGAAATTGTTAGCGGCGTAATGACTTGCTTCCCCCTTCGGGGGAAGTGCCGAAGGCAATAGGGGCATGCCAGCGGCCATCGAACAATGTTGGATATACCGTAGTGCTGCCCCCTCATCTCGCTTCGCTCGAAATGGCGTCTCACTTGATTTTCGCGTCGCTTCGCTCCTAAAAATCAAGTTCGCTTGCACAAGCCCTCCGGGCAGCTCCCCCGACGGGGAGCCAAGAATGTTCTGCCGCTTAACTTAATAGCATTGCCCTCGAGGGGAAGGCCGCGATACGAGAATACCATCTTCTAAAAAAAAGGCGGCGAAGCCGCCACCTCAATCCTGAACCTTGAACCCTGAACCAAATGAAAGCAAAGTAAAAAAGAGCTGTGAAGAAATGAGGATTCATTTCTTCACAGCTCCTTTCATTTTTACCGGAAGCCTACGGCTCACAGGGCTCTTTCACCTTGTACCACCAGCAGTACATGGCAGGTACGACGAGGAGTCCGATCGCTGTCGCAAGGAGAAGACCACCGATGAAGGAGACGGCGAGCGGCCGCCAGAAAGGATTCGGAATGAGGGGCACGAAGCCCAGGACATCTGTCACCGAAGAGAGCATGATGGGGCGGAAGCGAAGCGCCGCCGACTCGACGACGGCTTCATACGGTGTCTTCCCGCTTTCCAGATGCTGGCGGATCTGATCCAGAAGGATGATGCTGTTTCGGATGACCATGCCCGACAAAGCGACGAAGCCGATGATGGCGACAAAGCCGATCGCCTGCCGCGTCACCAGCAGTGTCAGGATCGCACCGATGAGGCCAAGTGGTCCGGTCACGACTGCCATGATGAGCTTAGGAATATTTCCCAGCTCGAACATCAGCACCATGAGGACGAAGAAGACCATCATAGGCATGGCACCTACGATGTACTTCATGGACTTCTCGCTCCACTCGAGTGACCCGTCTTTCTCGAAAGTCACCCCTTCCGGCAAACTATCCCGGAAGGCTTTGAGATCCGTATCATAGAGCGCCATGGAGACGGAATCTGCCTTGGCTCCGCCTGTCACATCGGCCCGGAGCGTGATGGTCGGCTTCAGATCCCTGCGCCAGATGGTGCTTGTCTCATTTTCATACGACAGATCCGCAAATTCACCCAGCGGCACGTAGCGGCCATTTCCCACATGGACAGGCAGCGAGTCGAGGCTGGCGAGGCGCGCTACATTATCCCCTTCCAGCTTGAAGGAGATCGGGATGAGCTGATCGCCCTGATACGACTCCGCCACCTTGTAGCCGGAGAGCTTCACGTAGAGATCCTGCGATACCGCATAGTTATCGATACCGAGTTCACGCACCTTGTCCTGATTGATCTTGAGCTTCAGTGTCGGTGTCTCCTGCGGCCAGTCGAGGCTCGCATTCGTGACATTTGGATTCTGCTTCATGATGGAGAGTGCTTCGGAAGCCAGCTTCACAGTCTCATCGATGGATTCGCCCGACAGGCGGAACATCACCGGATACTCGGACGGCGGGCCGGTCGTGATGAGACGGGTATGTGCCTGTGCATCCGGATATTTCTCTGTCACCGTATCCATGATCTCTTTGCGAAGCGCATCGCGGCTCTTCTGGTCTGTCGCGACGATGATCATCTGCCCATGCCCGTCTTCCGGTGCCTTGGGATCAAAAAGAAGGATGAAACGCGGCGCGGTATCCCCGATGTATGTCGAGAAGGAGGAAACCCGCTCATCCCCATACAGCGTATCAGCGATGCCGTTCATGACACGCTTCGTTTCCTGAATAGAAGCCCCCGAGGGGAGATTCACGTCCAGAATGATCTCCGGACGCACCGAGTCAGGGAAAAATTCCTGATTCACCAAGGGAATCATCGCAAGCGTCAGGCAGAAAAGCCCGGCAGTCCCCACGATGACCGTCTTCTTGAAATGGATACAGAGCGCAATGAGCTTGTAGAAGATCTGGTACGCCTTGTCTCCGATGGACGATTTCCAGCTTTTCCCCTTTTCGCGTGCTTCCTTCTCTTTCTCTTCCTTTGTTTTTACTTGAATGAATTTATAGCCCAAGACTGGGCTGACAAAGATGGAAGCCACCCAGGAGAGAAGGAGGGCTGCTGCAATGACCCAGAAGAGTGCCGCACAGTACTCCGATGTCTGGCCCTCTGCCATCCCGACAGGGATGAAGCCCGCCGCCGTGATGAGCGTCCCGGCGAGCATCGGCTTCGCACAGCTCTTATAGGCCGCTTCCGCCGCTGACAGGCGGTCCATGCCTTCTTCGAGCTTCACCTGCATCATCTCGATGACGATGATCGCGTCATCGACAAGAAGACCGAGGGAGACAATGAGTGCTCCCAGAGACACGATATGCAGGTCGATCCCCTGCCATTTCATGAAGAGGAAGGTCGCACACACGACGACCGGGATACAGAGCGCCAGCACGATGCCGCTCCAGAGACCGAGCGAGAGGAAGGACGCCGCCATGACGATCACGATGGCCTCCAAGAGCGACTCTGTGAAATCATGGATGGACTCATTCACCACCTTCGGCTGATCCGCCACGAGCCCGATATCCATGCCCGCCGGAAGGTCTGCCTTCGACCGCTCGATCTCCCGATTGAGATTGTCCCCGAGCGTCAGGTTATTCCCGCCCGCCTGCATCGAGACCGCGATACCGATCGCCGGTTTGCCATTGAAATAGAAAAGGGAAGACTCCGGCGTCGTGTAGGTCTGCGTGACCTTTGCCACATCGCCCAGATGGAAGCTCCGCTCGCCCACATGGATCGGAATATTCTCCAAGGCTTCCACACTGCCGAGGAGACCATCCACGCGGATCGCTACATTGCGAGATGACGTATGAATCGTCCCTGCCGGCATCATCGCCGACTGCTGCTGCAAGATGCGGAATACATCGGATGGATTCATCCCGAAGGACGCGAGCTTATTCTGATCCATCTCGATGTAAATATTCTGCTCCTGCACCCCCAGGAGCTCGACCTTCTGCACATCACAGACCGCCGCGAGACGGCGGCGCAGCATTTCAGCCGCCTTTCGCTTCTCTTCGTAAGAGAAACCATCCCCCGTCACCGCATAAATCGAGCCGTAGACATCATCGAAGCGGTCATTCACATACGGTCCGTACACACCGGCGGGAAGAGATGCCTTCTCATCATTCACGAGATTTCGCACCTCATGCCAGCGCGTCTGGATATCCTCCTTCTTGACCGAGTCCTTCAGATTCACATAGATGACCGTCTTGCCATCATGCGTGAAAGACTTCAGATAGTCCAGCCCCTTCGTATCCTGGAGCTTTTTCTCGAGCGGATCCGTCACCTGCTCCGTGA
Source organism: uncultured Dialister sp. (assembly GCA_934178345.1). Lineage (GTDB taxonomy): Bacteria > Bacillota > Negativicutes > Veillonellales > Dialisteraceae > Dialister. Next base: position 29,219 of record CAKPQG010000025.1, read on the forward strand.
TTTTCTCCGCTGTCGCGCCCGGCCAGGCCGCTGACACCACCGCCTGACGGATGGTGAAGTCCGGATCCTCGCTGCGCCCCAGATGGAAATACGACCACAAGCCTCCCAGGAGGATGAAGAAAATGAAGAAATAGACCACCGGCTTGTGCTTGATGGCCCACTCTGCCAGATTCAGCCCTTTCATACGCGTACCTCTTCTCCTTCAGCCAGTTTCGAAACGCCCGCTGTCACGATGCGGTCACCCTTCGCCAGCCCTTCGATGATCTCCACCGTATCCTCGCCGTAGCGTCCCACCTTGACCGGCGTCAGCGTCACCTTGTTATCCCGGATCACCCAGACAGACGGCTTCTGATCCTGCGTCGCCATCGCAGAAAGCGGGATCATGATGCCCTTGCCGCCCTCTCTATCGCCAAACTTCACTTCTACCGTCATGCCGACGGCGATATTCTCCGGCGGATCGACCAAAGTCACCTTCGCATCATATGTCCCCGTCTGCGCATTCGGTGCAGCCGCTACTTCGCGGACACGCCCCTCTACGCTCACATTCGGCAGCGCCCAGAATGTCACCGTACACGGCATCCCGACCGAATACTCCCGATACTGCTTCTCTGTCAAAGAAATGTAGACATCCAGCTGCGAATCATCAATGATCGACACCACCGGCGTCCCCGCCGCGACGACCTGCCCCACCTCGTAGAGCGTCGTCCCTACGATCCCGTCGCGGTCTGCCGAAAGCACCGTAAAGCCCAGATTATTCTCCGCACGCGAAAGCGCCGCCTGCGCGGACTCGAGCTGCGCCGCTGCAAGCTCCGCTTGATTTCTCGTCTGATCGATGGCAAGATCAGAAATCGCCGACACCGAGTGCAGCTTCTCATACCGCGCCAGCGTCGACTGCGCGAGTCGATACGATGCCTCCGCCGCATTCAGCTGCGAGCGCGCCGCCGCTGCCTGCTCCTCCGCATCCTTCGAGTCTACTTTGAAGAGCGCCTGCCCTGCGCTGACCCGCTCACCGGATGTGACATAGCGCTGCATGATCCGTCCACCCACCTGAAAAGCCAGAGGCGACTCAAAAAAACCATGCACCGTGCCGGAGAACGTATTCTTCACGCCCGACTCCGTCTCACCGATGACCATCGACTTCACCAAAGGCGCCTTGGGCGCTGACGCCTTCTCTGCTCCGCACCCCGACAGCGCGATCGAAGCACCGATGAGCATCACACCGATATACATAGCTAAACGTTTCATAGACTGACTCCTTATATGATAAAAGTGACTAGTAACTGGTGACTAGGGACTAGGGACTAGGGATTAGGGATTAGGGATTAGGGATTAGGGATTAGACTACGAGACTGAGAGACTGGAAGATTAAGAGATATCAGACTTCTGACTTCTAAAGTCTAAAGTCTCTAAGTCTCCTAGTCTAATATCTCAATCGGACATCGCCTCTTATATTCGCAGCGAAGCCGCCACCTTCCCCTTTGAACCTGTTGAATCCATAGACCCCTTCGTGCAAATTCCCCAAACCCTGAAGTTTGAAAGCAGGGATTAGGGATTAGGGAGCCTCGAGTGACTGGTGACTGGTGACTGGTAGCTAGGGATTAGTGGCTAGGGATTAGGTTTGCGATACGAGAAACCCGCTAGTTTCAAACCTCTGCGGCGCTTAGATCCTTCGACTCAGTTCTCATATTTTCAGATAAGCCATTTTTTAACATACGACGTTTTTCTCCGCTCAGGATGACGAAATGCGCCGCACCACCATTTCGCATTTCTCATTTCTAATTTCTCATTCGAGCAGAGCTTTCATTCACAATCAAGGGGCAGCACGCCCGAGGGGCTAACCTTGAACCCATTAACCTTACTTTTCTATCCCATGCAAAATGATATCCTCGAGCACATTCATCACATCCGTACCCGTCATATTCTGCTCGCGAAGGAAATCCGCATCATTCAGATTGTGCGTCGATGTGATGAGGATCATGCGAAGGATCGGCAGATTCACCTCTCGAAAAGCCCCTGCCGCGACCCCGGCCTCCAGAAGCTCCATCATATAGTCGAACTCCTCATACTTGAAATCCATCCACATCTGCCAAATCTCCGGATAATGGATCTCTATATCCTGATAAAACCCATCCGGCATCGCCCACAGCGTCTCCACGAAGAGGCGGCAATAAGAGAGCAGCCGTCCGCGCGCCGTGTCCTTCTTCCTCATCAGCGCTTCCTTCGCCTTCCGAAACGCCTCCTGATCTGCCAGACACACCATGCGGATCAGCACCGCCTTCGAAGACGCCTTCTGGTACAGCGTGCTTTTCGAGATGTGGAGCTTTCTTGCGATATCGTCCATCGTGAATTTGACCGAGTGCAGTCGCATCTCTTCCTTTGCCGCCGCGATCAGCTGTTCATCCATAATGATTCCTCCAGTACTCTTTTCGTTTTTTTAGTACTCTACTCGTATTATAGCATGATTTATCGGGAAAACAAATTCTATTTTTTCGCATGCGGAAAATGCAAAAGAGCGATGAGCCTGCAAAGCTCATCGCTCTTTTGTACTTTCCGCGCATCCCATCAGTCTTCCTATGTATAACCATGGATTAAGATTAAAACTGATATATGTGTTCGTTCATTCCCCATAAATCTCATCAGCGTAAGACTACCGTTTTAATGACAAAACACCGGTAACTAATAAATATAACGAGCCGGTTGTCAAGACCAGCCATCATATCATGCGGCTATTTTCGGTGGAACCATCCCCTATCTGTGATTTACTTTGAATCTTGATGGCGAATCATATTACGTCCAAAACGCGGATAAAAGTCATAATTTATTTGTGTCAAATCAACTCAATTTTCGCAGCCATCTAGCTCACTTTCTTATCAACATTCAAGGTACTTCCATAGAATCAAAAACAACTATCATTGCATCTTCATATACACAAACTGTGGATAAAAATAGCATAAAGTCCAAAATGCAATGCCAACGTAATCAACATTACAATGAACGACCATTTTTGCAAAATGGATCTTTTTTCTATCGCTATAGGTTTACCATTAATCTTGTACACGCACATAAGATTCCATTGAAAATAAGTGATATAAATAAATCCGCCAATAATAATACCTGATATTTGGAAAAATAGAGATTGTCCCGTAAGAAAAGGAAATGGATTGTTCACAAGTATATTTGTCGCAGAAAACAATAAATCTATACAACAATCTAAGAGTAGCCAGAAACAAGCTAATCCCCAAATCATTTTTCTACAAAGGCATATCTTTTTCTTTCTTATCAGATAGAAGGTATAGAATATATATACCAAACATAGTAAGCAAGTTGTTAAGCTACTTTGAAATAGATGCCAACGAGTAATTATCATAATTCACTATTCCTTAGCCTTTTCTTGATTTACAGTATTTTCGTTTTGAACTTTTTCATCTTGACGTTGCTCTTTGAGCTTATTTTCTACACTTTCTTGGAATTTATTGCCAGCCAATCCGCCAAACAAGCCGCCTCCAATCATTGCTGCGCGGGGTGATAAGCCAAGACCTCTCCCACCTAAAAACAATGTATTACCTACAATATATGCTGTCTCTGCACCAACTACCCATGCATATGCGGCATCCCCAGGATAATCACTCTCTATAATATGAAGCCCATCTATAACACAATCGGCACCATTAATGGCATACTTTAGATATTTTGAATCTGAAGCATCCTTTATCGAATCTGCTGTAGCTCTTACCAATGGCAAATCATAAAAATTATCATGATTTTGTCGTTCTTGTAAATCACTTGCCCAAAATTCGTAACTGTCCATAAATTTTTCAGTACTATCAGTGGTAAAGCCATGCTCAATAAGATATTGGCGTACCGTTTCTTTAGCAAATTCATTTCCAACTTCTAGGGAGTCTGAATCTGAACCGAATGGATCAGCCTGATCTGCTATATCCATCAAAGCATTGCTTAGCTGGTGCCATTCCTGATCAGTAAGAGTTTGACCATCATCTTTTTTCAGCGTCCGCTTCAGTAGCGGTTCTGTTGTCAAATCGAACCCCAAATAATTCCACTTTGCTGCATTTAAAGAGACCATAGTACTCGTCAATACATCTTTCGATAAATTTCCAATTGCCGCACCTACGCCAGCACTAAGCCACTGTACTGTATCTGGATGTTTTTGTACCCATTCTTTGCCTTTGGTTTTGGTCAGGTACCCCATCACATATTCATTTACGCCACCTGACAATGCACCGGTTGCTGCACTGCCACCTGCCATGTCTCCCATGAG
>CAKPQG010000026.1 GCA_934178345.1 uncultured Dialister sp.
AAGGCCAGCGTTTCGCTATCCGTGAAGGCGGCCGTACCGTAGGCGCAGGCGTTGTAGCTAAGATCGCAAAATAATTTAGCTTATCGCTAATAGAAAGAGCTCCCGAAAGGGAGCTCTTTTTGCGTGCTTGAAAGTGGTGATTGGGGACGGGCAGCCAGGTATCAGGCGGAGATGACGTACTCTGCGGTGTAGGGCAGGAAGAGGATGACGTAGGTGATGACGAGGATCGCCATGGTGTTGTACAGTGGGAGAAGGGAGTAGATGTCACTCCCAAAGAGCATGATGACAAGGACGATGCCGGGGAGCATTACCGGGAGAAGACTGGCGGCTTCGAGGATCTTGCCGCTCTTTTCGTGTTTTCGTACAGGAAGCACGATGAGCGTCCCCGTATGGCGCAGAGAGTGGCGCTGGCAATGACAAGGAAGAGGCTGCTTTCGATGGCGGAGAGGGCATCATTCTCCGTCTCACTGAAAAGTTCGGCGTAGTGAAAGAGGGTGAAATGACCCGCCGAGAGTCCGAACCCACGCAGCTTGATGAGAGAGGAGTGAGCGTCATCCGCTTGTCATTGCTGCCTACGAGTGAGTCGCTTTTGTGGGTCGTAATGGCATTCTGCACCATCCAGAGAAGAAGGCAGGCGTCAGCGCCCATCTGCTTGACCTCACCGAGGATATCGAGTCCGGCGATCATGCGGAGAAGAGTTGTCTTCCCGCAGGCAAGAAGGACGTGCAATGTCGTGAAGCTGTCCTCTCGATCGTGAGTGAGAAGTCCCTGATGACGGGCTTTCCCTGAAGGGCTTCTGAAATGCGAGATAAACATATGTCCCTATAAGACCTCCTTTCATATAGTTTTTGCGGAATGCGTCAAGACGGTATGTGGCCTGTGTGATACCGCTGCAAAAAGTGGATGGTGATCGAAGGTCAGATGGAAATTTGCGCCCGCGTCGCATTTTTTAGGCGGAAAGTCGGCATACTACATGGTGGTTTTACGAATTTATGAAAGTTTTAGAAATTAGAGTACACGCACGGCGGCGTGGCCATGTGAAAATAAAGAAAATAAACTGCGAGAAAGTCAGTAAATACCGAACGATTTCTCTAAAAATCAGCAAAAATAAATTTTGTATAAAAGACTTGATTTCAGTGCCGAAAAATAGTATTATAGAAAAGCTGAACGTCTGGTACCTTTGTGCGAGGGCGCAAGGCAAAAGAGTGTTCAGAACAAACTATGAAGTGGAAGGTGGCCTGCACAGCAGGGGAATTTCCACGGAGCAGTTCATTCATGAAATGAACGTAGGAGGTTTATCTAATGTCGAAACAGGAAAAAATCAGAATTCGTCTGAAAGGCTATGATCACAAAGCAGTTGATCAGAGCGCAGCGAAGATCGCGGAGACTGCAAAAAGAACAGGCTCCAGAGTCTCCGGTCCGATTCCGCTCCCGACCGAACGGAACGTGTACACCATTCTTCGTTCTCCACATGTCAACAAAGACAGCCGTGAACAGTTCGAAATGCGTATTCACAAGAGACTCATTGACATCCTCGATCCGTCCAAGAAGACCGCGGATGCGCTGATGAGACTGGAACTCCCAGCTGGCGTCAGCATTGAAATTAAACTGTAAGGAGGTGCAAAGATGTCTAAGGCTATTTTGGGAACAAAATTAGGAATGTCTCAGGTATTCGCTGAAAACGGCGACCTGATTCCAGTAAGCGTTATTGAAGTTCTGCCAAACGTGGTAGCAGCTGTGAAAACCGTTGAATCCGATGGATACAATGCAGTACAGCTCGGCTACGGCGCTGTCAAAGAAAAACATTTGACAAAACCTGTAAAGGGTCAGTTTGAAAAAGCTGGTATCGACCCAGTTAAATATCTGCGTGAATATAGACTCGCTGAAAAGCCGTCTTACACAGTAGGCCAAACTCTGGCTGCTGATATCTTCGCAGAAGGCGAGATTATCGACGTTATTGGCACCAGCCGCGGCAAAGGTTTCGCCGGCACGATTAAACGTCATAACCACCAGCGTGGACCTGAATCCCACGGCTCCAAGAACCATCGTCAGACAGCATCCCTCGGTGCTCGTATGTCCGGCGGCGGCGGAAAAGTATTCAAAGGCAAGAAGATGCCTGGCCAGCTCGGCGGCGTACGTGTGACCGTACAGCATCTTCAGGTAGTAAGAGTTGATACTGCCCGTAATCTTATGCTTGTCAAAGGCGGGATCCCAGGTGCTAAGGGAAGCCTCGTCATGGTACAGGAAACCGTAAAACCTGTAAAATAATATTGTCTGGAACAACAGAAAATTGTTCTGATTAGGGAGGAACATCTCAATGCCGAAAGTAAAGCTGTATAATGTAGCCGGCGAAGCTGCCGGTGAAATAGAGCTGAATGACAGCGTCTTTGGTGTAGACTACAACGAAGCTGTTATTCATCAGGCAGTGGTGCGCCAGATGGCCAATGAACGCCTCGGCACACATGCCACCAAAACCAGAGGCCTTGTACGCGGCGGCGGCAAGAAGCCTTGGAAACAGAAGGGCACCGGCCGTGCCAGAGTCGGATCCATCCGCTCCCCACTGTGGGTTGGCGGCGGTACCGTATTCGGACCGACCCCGAGAAGCCATGCCAAAGACATGCCGAGAAAAGCACGTCAGCTGGCTGTAAAATCTGCACTGTCTGAAAAACTCCGTGCCAATGAACTCGTCGTTCTCGACGCAGTAAACTTCGAAGCACCGAAGACCAAAGAAGTAGTCAAGATGCTGGCTGCTTTCCAGGCAGAAGGCAAAGCTGTCATCGTTGACGGCGGCGCTCTTTGCCAGAACACCGTTCTGTCCGCTAGAAACATCCCGGGCGTCAAAGCTTACGCACCAAACGGACTCAACATCTATGATATCGTAAACACCGGCAAACTCTTCCTGACTCAGGAAGCCGTTAAGAAAATTGAGGAGGTACTCGCATAATGGACGCACGTGACATCCTCATTAAACCGCTCGTTACCGAAAAAACTACAGCCCTCATGGAAGAACGCAAGTACACTTTCCGTGTACCGCTCGCTGCTACCAAGGTGGAAATCCGCCAGGCTGTAGAACAGATCTTCAAAGTTAAAGTTCAGGCTGTGAACACCATGCGTTATGAAGGCAAGATGAAACGTCTGGGCCGCACCCAGGGTCGTCGCAGTGATTGGAAGAAAGCAATTGTTACCCTCAAACCGGGCGAAACAATTGAGCTCTTCGAAGCGTAAGGAGGAGTAATATAAATGGCATACAAATCATTTAAACCGTACACTCCCGGACGCCGTCAGATGACCGTTTCCACCTTTGAGGAAATTACAACAGATACCCCAGAAAAATCCCTTCTGGCTCCTGTTCATAATCATGGCGGTCGTAATGGCTCCGGTAAGACCACCGTTCGTCATCAGGGCGGCGGACATAAACGTCAGTACAGAATCATCGATTTCAAGAGAAATAAAGATGGCATTCCGGCTAAAGTCGCAACCATTGAATACGATCCGAACCGTACCTGCCGCATCGCTCTGCTGCAGTATGCAGATGGCGAAAAACGTTACATCCTCGCTCCGAAAGGTCTGAAGGTTGGCGACGTAGTCACCAGCGGTCCGGAATCCGATATTAAAGTCGGCAACTGCCTCCCGTTCACCAACATTCCTCTTGGTACCATCGTTCACAACGTAGAACTGAAGATCGGCAAAGGCGGCCAGATGGTCCGTTCCGCCGGCGCAAGCGCTCAGCTGATGGCTAAGGAAGGCGACTATGCACTTCTCCGTCTGCCGTCTGGCGAACTTAGAAAAGTTCACATCCGCTGCCGTGCTACCATCGGTGCTATCGGCAACGAAGATCACGAAAACATTACCCTCGGCAAAGCAGGCAGAAACCGCTGGCTCGGCGTTCGTCCGGCTAACCGCGGCGTTGTCATGAACCCGAACGACCATCCACATGGCGGCGGCGAAGGTAAAGCTCCTGTCGGACGTAAGCGTCCAGTTACCCCGTGGGGCAAACCGGCTTACGGCGTGAAGACCAGACACAGCAGAAAAGCGTCTACCAAACTGATCGTTAAGAGACGCAAGTAAGATAAGGAGGAGTAAAAGTGTCCAGATCCGTAAAAAAAGGCCCGTTCGTCGCTTTCTCTCTCGTAAAGAAGATTGATGCGCTGAATGCAGCTAACGATAAGAAAATTGTAAAAACCTGGTCCCGTGCTTCTACCATCCTGCCGAGCTTCGTTGGTCACACCATCGCTGTTCACGACGGAAGAAAGCATGTACCGGTTTATGTCACTGAAGATATGGTCGGTCATAAACTTGGCGAATTCGCTCCGACCCGTACCTTCAAGGGTCATAACAAGACCGATAAGAAATAACCAGGGAGGAATAAAATGGAAGTTCAGGCAATTTCAAGAAATATCCGCATTTCTCCCCGTAAGGTCCGCATCGTAGCGAACCTTGTCCGCGGCAAGAAAGCGGGAGAAGCTATCTCTATCCTGCGCAACACCCATAAAGCAGCTTCCATCGTTGTCGAAAAGACACTGAGAAGCGCTATGGCTAACGCAGAAAACAACAACGACATGAACATTGACAAACTCTACATCTCCACAATTTTTGTAGATGCAGGCCCGATTATGAAGCGCGTACATCCACGCTCCCGTGGACAGGCTTTCGGGATTATGAAACGTACCAGCACACTGACGGTAAAAGTTTCTGAAAAAGAGTAATCGAAGGAGGGAAACGTTTTGGGTCAGAAAGTTAATCCGCATGGAATGCGTGTAGGCGTGATCGATGACTGGGATTCCAAATGGTTTGCAGAAAAAGATTATGCTGCACTGCTTGTGGAAGATGCCAAAATCCGCCAGTTCTTAAAGAAGCACCTGTTCGCAGCAGGCATTTCCAAAATTGGCATTAAACGCGCAAGCGGCCGAGTCAAGCTTGCGATTTATACCGCTAAACCGGGCATGGTCATTGGCCGTGGCGGCACAGGCATCGAGGATATCAAAAAAGCCCTCGCTGCTGTCACCGACAAAGAAGTCGACATCGACATCCTGGAAATCAAATCCACTGACATGAGCGCTATCCTGGTCGGCGAAAACATCGCTTCCCAGCTCGAAAGACGTATCGGCTTCCGCCGTGCTGTCAAACAGTGCGTCGGCAGAACCATGCGCGCTGGTGCCAAGGGTATCAAAGTTACCGTTTCCGGTCGTCTCGGCGGCGCTGAAATCGCTAGAAGCGAAAGCTACCGCGAAGGCTCCATCCCGCTGCAGACTCTCCGTGCAAACATTGATTACGGTGTCACCACTGCCCATACCACCTACGGTGCTATCGGCATTAAAGTATGGATTTACAAAGGCGAACTCGCTCCTGGCCAGGTAGTAGACGAAAACGAAAACGTCCGCACCAGCAAAGATAGAAACAACCGTCATGAAGGCGGCAGAAGAGGCGGCCGTCGTGGCGATCGCAGAGAACGTAGACCGAAAAACTCTGAAAGGAGTGATTCCTGATGTTAATTCCAAAGCGTACAAAATATCGTAAACAGTTCCGCGGCCGTATGAAAGGCAAAGCACATCGTGGAAACACCGTAACTTACGGTGAATTTGGTCTGGTAGCTACAGAACCATCCTGGATTACCAGCCGTCAGATCGAAGCAGCCCGTATTGCCATGACCCGTTACACCAAACGTGGCGGCAAGGTCTGGATCAAGATTTTCCCAGACAAACCGGTTTCTGCTAAACCAATTGGTACCCGTCAGGGTTCCGGTAAAGGCGCAGTTGAATACTGGGTAGCCGTAGTTAAACCGGGCCGCGTGATGTTCGAAATGGGTGGCATCTCCATGGAAGCTGCAAAGGAAGCAATGCGCCTTGCAGGCCACAAGCTGCCAATCAAGACAAAATTTGTAGTTAAAGGTCAAGAAGTGGCAGGTGAATAAAATGAAGGTCAATGAAATTCGTAACCTGAGCACTGCCGAATTAACTGAAAAGGTTGCCGGCTTAAAGGAAGAACTGTTTAACCTCCGTTTTCAGCTCGCTACAGGACAGCTTGAAAACCCGATGCGTATTCGTGAAGTAAAGAAGACCATCGCTCGCATCAAGACTGTACAGCGCGAAGAAGAATTGAAGGCTGCCAAGAAGGCATAACGGTTTATCCAAAGGAGGATCTCAACGTGGCAGAAGAAAGAAAGTTGCGCAAGGTGCGCCAGGGAATTGTTGTCAGCGACAAGATGGATAAAACCGTAGTTGTTGCTGTAGAACGCAAAGTTCCCCACAAGCTCTACAAAAAATCGATTAATACCACAACCAAGTTCAAAGCGCATGACGAAAACAACGAATGCCGTGTCGGTGATACCGTACGCATCGTCGAAACCCGCCCGCTGTCTCATGACAAGCGTTGGAGAGTTGAAAAAATCGTTGCCCGTCAGAACTGATATACAAAGATTAATATAGGAGGATAGGCACGATGATTCAGCAGGAAAGCAGACTCAACGTTGCAGATAATACCGGTGCTAAGAACGTCCTGGTCATCAAAGTTCTGGGTGGTTCCTTCCGTAAAAGCGGCAATATCGGTGATATTGTAGTTTGTACGGTCAAAGATGCAACCCCCGGCGGCGTTGTTAAGAAGGGCCAGGTAGTAAAAGCTGTTGTAGTTCGTTCCGTTAGCGGTGTAAGCCGCAGCGACGGATCCCATATCCGTTTCGACGAAAACGCAGTTGTTATCGTAAAAGATGACAAGAGCCCGGTAGGAACACGTATTTTTGGACCGGTAGCAAGAGAACTCCGTGAAAAAGATTTCATGAAGATCGTTTCCCTGGCTCCGGAAGTGCTCTAATAGGGAGGCAAACGAATGAGTCAGAAACTGCATGTAAAGACCGGTGACACCGTTGTAGTCATTTCCGGCAAAGATAAAGGCAAGCAGGGCAAAGTCAAAGCTGCTATGCCGAAGGAAGGCCGTGTTGTCGTCGAAGGCGTCAACATGATCAAGAGACACACCAAACCGAGCCAGGCAAACCCGAAGGGCGGCATCATCGAGAAGGAAGCTCCGCTCTATGCTTCCAAAGTCATGATCCTGGATCCGGAAACAAAGAAACCGACCCGCGTCAAGAAAGTTCAGCAGAAAGACGGAACTTACGTCAGAGCAGCTGTCAAGAGCGGCGCTATTATTGACAAAGCCTAAGCGGGAAGGAGGATAACAAGTGTCCAGATTAAACGACTTATACAAAGCGCAGATTAAAAACACCATGCGCGAAAAATTCGGCTACAAGAATGACATGGAAATCCCGAAGCTGGATAAAATCGTCATCAACATCGGTGTAGGCGAAGCAACTGAAAACAGCAAAGCAGTAGACGCTGCAGCATCCGATCTCGCAGCGATCACCGGCCAGCAGCCGATGATCTGCAAAGCTCATAAATCCCTGGCTGCATGGAAGATCCGTGAAGGAATGCCGCTCGGCTGCAAAGTTACCCTTCGTGGTGACAGAATGTATGAATTCCTCGATCGTCTGATCAACATCGCTCTTCCACGCGTACGCGATTTCCGTGGTATCAGCGACCAGAGCTTCGACGGCCGCGGTAACTATGCATTCGGCGTAAAAGAACAGCTGATTTTCCCGGAAGTCGACTATGAAAAGATCGACCGCATCCGTGGCATGGATATCATTGTAGTAACTACGGCTAAGACCGATGAAGAAGCGCGTGAACTTCTCCGTCAGTTCGGCATGCCGTTCAAGAAATAACCAGGAGGACAACATGGCAAAGAAGTCTATGCTGGAACGCGAGAAGAAAAGAGAACTCGCAGTTCTTAAATACGCTGAAAAGCGTCAGGCTCTGAAAGAAGCCGGCGACTGGGAAGCTCTTTCCAAGCTCCCGCGCAACGCTTCCCCAACACGCCTGCACAACCGTTGCAAACTGACTGGCCGTCCCCACGGCTTCATGCGTAAATTCGGAATCTGCCGTAACCAGTTCCGTGATTTGGCTTACCGCGGAGAAATTCCGGGTATTAAAAAAGCCAGCTGGTAAGATTTCGGGAGGAGGATAAATAATGGTAACAACCGATCCGATTGCGGATATGCTTACCCGTATTCGTAATGCGAACGATGCATATCATGATAAAGTAGATATGCCTGCTTCTAAAATGAAGGCTGCTGTGCTGGCTATTTTAAAAGACGAAGGCTTTGTAAAAAGCGTTGAACAGATCGAAGTCGAAGGACATCCGGAACTGCGCGTAGCTCTGAAATACGGCGCAAACCGTGAAAAGGTCATCAAAGGTCTGAAGAGAATTTCCAAACCGGGTCTGCGCGTATATGCAGGCAAAGATGAACTGCCGAAGGTACTCGGCGGACTTGGTATCGCTATTATTTCCACATCCAAGGGCGTTATGACCGACAAAGCAGCTCGTAAAGCTGGTCTTGGCGGCGAAGTTCTTGCGTTTGTCTGGTAATCGTTGGAGGTAAAATATGTCCAGAATTGGCAGAAAACCGATTACGGTACCGGCAGGTGTGGAAGTCAAGATTGACGGCCATACAGTCACCGTAAAAGGTCCGAAAGGCACTCTCACCCGTACACTGAATGAAGAAATCGGAATTCAGATGGAAGGCAACGAAATCCTCGTTACCCGTCCGAACGACGATATCAAAAACCGTTCCCTGCACGGACTCAACCGTACCCTCATCCATAACATGGTAGTAGGTGTTACGGAAGGTTTTGAAAAGAAGCTCGAAATCCAGGGCGTCGGCTACAATGCACAGATGCAGGGCAAGAACCTGAAACTGGCTCTCGGCTTCTCCCATCCGGTTATCGTAACTCCACCGGAAGGCATTACCATTTCCACCCCGTCTTCTGTTGTTATCGTGGTATCTGGCTGCGATAAGGAAAAGGTTGGACAGATCGCTGCAGAAATCCGCGCTTGGCGCCAGCCTGAACCTTACAAAGGCAAAGGTATCCGTTACTCCGGTGAATACGTACGCCGTAAGGCTGGTAAGACCGGCGCAACAAAGTAAGACAGGAGGTAAAGAAATATGCGTAAAAATGCAAGCAGAAATGCGGTTATTCGCCGTCATCTGCGTCTTCGTAAGAAAATCTCCGGTACTGCCGCTTGCCCGCGTCTCAATGTTTTCCGTTCCCTGGCTAACATCTACGCGCAGATCATCGATGATGAAGCTGGCGTAACGCTGGTATCCGCAAATACCTTAGACAAAGAAATTAAAGCTGAATTCCCATACGGCGGCAACGCAGAAGCTGCAAAAGCAGTCGGTGCGCTGGTAGCAAAGAGAGCTCTGGAAAAGGGCATCGAAAACGTCGTATTCGATCGCGGCGGCTACATCTATCACGGCAGAGTCCAGGCTCTGGCTGATGGCGCTCGCGAAGCTGGCTTGAAATTTTAAGGTAAAGGAGAAAACACATGCCAAGATTTGAAAAACAGGAATCCGACTTACAGGAAAACGTTGTTTTCATTAACCGCGTTGCTAAAGTCGTAAAAGGCGGCCGTCGTTTTTCCTTTGCTGCAGTTGTAGTAGTCGGCGATGGCAAAGGCAAAGTAGGCGCAGGCCTCGGCAAAGCTGCTGAAGTTCCGGAAGCTATCCGTAAAGGCGTCGAAGATGCCAAGAAGAATATGATCACCGTTGCTCTCAAGAACGGTACGATTCCTCATCCGATGCTCGGCATCTATGGTGCTGGCAAAGTCATCATGAAACCTGCTGCCGAAGGTACCGGCGTCAAAGCAGGCGGCCCGGTCAGAAGCGTACTCGCTATGGCTGGTATCCGCAACATCCTGACAAAGTCCCTGGGTTCCTCCAATCCGATCAACATGGTAAGAGCTACCATGGACGGCCTCGCTAAACTCGAAAATGTTGAAACTGTTGCAGCACTTCGTGGCAAGACCGTAGACGAAATTTACAACTAAGGGGGCCCCACATGAAAGTTATCGTTACACTGAAAAAGAGCGTCATCGGCTCCAGACCGGAACATGTCGCTACCATCAAGGCTCTGGGACTCAAAAAGACCCACTCCTCTGTTGAAAAAGAACTTACCCCACAGATTAAGGGCATGATTCACTCTGTCCGTCATCTGGTTGACTGCAAAGAAGCAGAATAAATAAGAAGGAGGTGCACTAATGAAACTTCATGAACTGAAACCAGCTGAAGGTTCCACAAGAGTTCGTCGTCGTGTAGGCAGAGGTCTCGGCAGCGGCATGGGCAAACAGTCCACCCGCGGTGCGAAAGGCCAGAACGCTAGAACCGGCGGCGGCGTACGTCCGGGATTTGAAGGCGGCCAGATGCCTCTGTACCGTCGTCTTCCAAAGCGCGGCTTCAAAAATATTTTCGCTAAAGAATACTCCGAAGTTAACGTTGAACAGCTGAACCGTTTCGAAGACAATGCTGTTGTTGATCCGGTCGCTCTCGTTGAAGCAGGTATTCTGAAGAACGTTCTCGATGGTGTACGTGTTCTGGGAAGCGGTGAACTCTCCAAGGCTCTTACCGTAAGAGCTCAGGGCTTCACAAAAGGCGCTCAGCAGAAAATCGAAGCAGCAGGTGGAAAAGTAGAGGTGATCTAATATGGGGTCTGTGATCGCAAACCTTTTTGCCAACAAAGAACTCAAAGATCGCATCCTCTTCACCTTCATGATGTTCGTCATCTTCCGACTGGGAGTCCATATCCCGGTGCCGGGAGTTGACGCTTCTGTCATTGAAAGTCTGTTTACATCCGGAAACCTCTTCGGCTTCCTGGATCTCTTCTCCGGTGGTGCACTCAGCAAATTCTCTATTTTTGCCATGAGTATCACCCCATACATCAACTCTTCCATCATTATGCAGCTCCTGACAGCCGTCATTCCGACACTCGAAGAATGGAGAAAAGACGGACAGGAAGGCTTCAAGAAAATCCAGAAGGTCACCAGATACTTCACGATTTTCCTCGCAGCTGTACAGGCATTCGGCATGACCTATGCCCTGCGCATCAACAATGCCCTTGTCGATAACAGCTGGCTGTATTTTGTATTCGTCATCGTCGTCCTTACGGCTGGCACCTGCCTTCTCATGTGGATCGGCGAAAAAATTACGGAACACGGAATCGGAAATGGTATTTCCCTCATCATCTTCTGCGGTATCGTAGCCCGCTTCCCGCAGGCTATTTCCACAGTGATCGATTACCTGAAGGTCGGCACCATTTCTCCATTCCAGCTGCTTCTGTTCCTTGTCATTGCTCTTGTCATGATCCTCATGGTCATCGAAGTCAATGAAGGGCAGCGCAGAATTCCTATCCAGTATGCAAAGCGTGTCATTGGACGCAGAATGTATGGCGGACATTCCACCTACCTGCCGCTCAAAGTGAATCAGGCTGGTGTCATTCCGATCATCTTCGCTTCTTCCATTCTCATGCTGCCCGTCACCCTTGCACAGTTCGTCCATATCGGCTGGGTACAGGCTGTCGGCAATTTCTTTGGATGGGGCACCTGGCCCAATACCATCTGCTACGGCTTCCTCATTTTTATCTTCACGTATTTCTATACGGCGATCTCCGTCAACATCAAAGACCTCGCTGATAACATGAAGAAGTATGGCGGCTTCATCCCAGGCATCCGTCCTGGTCAGCCGACCATGATGTATGTAGATAAGGTATTGTCCAGAATCACCCTGACCGGGGCTGTATTCCTTGCCTTTGTGGCGATCCTTCCGAATTTCATCGGAAACATCACAGGCATCCAGGGCGTGTACTTCGGCGGTACATCCCTTCTCATTATCGTCGGCGTTGCCCTCGATACCATGAGACAGGCACAGTCCTACATGGTCACAAGAAACTATCAGGGCTTTATTAAATAAAGCCTTTTTCCTAAAGGAGTAAGGGATATGTATATCTTATTGATGGGACCTCCAGGTGCAGGCAAAGGCACCCAGGCAGAAAGACTCATTCGCGATTACGGCATCCCCCAGATTTCCACCGGCGACATGTTCCGTGCAGCCGTGAAATCAGGAACTGCTCTTGGCAAGGAAGCAAAAAGCTACATGGACAAGGGCGACCTTGTACCGGACAGCGTTACTGTAGGTATCGTCAAGGAAAGACTCGCTCAGGAAGACTGCCGGAAGGGCTGGATTCTTGACGGCTTCCCGCGTACCACAGCACAGGCATCTGCACTCGATGCCATTCTCCATGAACTCGGAATTCAGCTCACCGCCGTCATCGGCATCAAAGCCAACAGAGATGACCTGGTGAAGAGAGTTAGCGGCAGACTGGTGTGCAGAAAATGCGGCGCTTCCTTCCATAAACTTTTCCGTCAGCCAAAGGTTGAAGGCGTATGCGACAACTGCGGCGGCGAACTGTATCAGCGCGCTGATGACAATGAGAAGACCGTGGGCGAAAGACTGAATGTCTATGACAAGTCCACAAAACCACTGATCGACTACTACAAAGTCAGCGGCCGCTACTATGAAATCAACGGAGATCAGAGCATGGATGAGGTTTATGCCGACATCCAGGATGCTTTGAAGAAGGCTTCCAAATGATCACCGTCTATACACCTGAAGAGGTAGAGAAAATTTCCGCAGCTGGGAGACTGACTGCGGATACTCTCTCTATGCTTGAAAAAGCCGTAAAGCCGGGGATGAGTACCTATGAACTCGATGAGCTGGCTGAAAAATTTATCCGAGACAGAGGCGGGATCCCGGCCTGCAAAGGCTATGAAGGCTTCCCTGCCACCATCTGTGCCTCCGTCAACGATACTGTTGTCCACGGAATCCCTTCGAGAAGAAAAATTCTTAAAAAAGGTGATATCATTTCTATTGATCTTGTGGTACAATTAAATGGTTACATGGGTGACTCCTGTATCACTGTTCCGGTAGGACATACAAACAAGAAAAACCTCCAGCTGATTTCCGCCACCGAAGGTGCACTCTTTGCTGGCATCAAGCAGGCCGTAATAGGCAATACCGTAGGCGACATCGGTCACGCTGTCGAAAGTTACGTGAAACCCTATGGCTATGGAGTACTTCGTGAATATGTAGGTCACGGCATCGGAATCGGTATGCATGAAGATCCGGAAGTTCCAAACTACGGTACACCAGGACATGGACCACGTCTGGAAGAAGGCATGTGCATCTGTATTGAACCCATGATCACCATGGGCAGTCCGGACATCATCTCCCTTCGTGATGGATGGGGCGTCGTGACAGCAGACGGAAAACCGTCGGCTCATATCGAACACACCATCACCATTACCAAAGATGGTCCAAAAATTCTGACGCTGCGCCATTGATTCCATTGTTACAGGCGGTCAGCATATGATAAGCCAAAGGAGGCTCTCATGAGCAAGGCAGACGTTATTGAAGTCGAAGGCAAAGTAGTAGAAAAACTTCCAAACGCCATGTTCCGTGTCAAATTGGAAAACGGCGGACATATTGTGCTGGCTACGATTTCCGGCAAAATGCGTATGAATTTCATCCGCATCCTGCCAGGAGATAAAGTAACAGTAGAATTGACGCCCTACGATTTAGAGCACGGCAGGATTACCTATCGTTACAAGTAAGCAAGGAGGAACCAAGATGAAGGTCAGACCGTCCGTCAAAAAGATGTGCGACAAGTGCAAGATCATCAAACGCAAAGGCCGCGTAATGGTCATTTGTGAAAATCCGAAACATAAGCAGAGACAAGGTTAATTAAAAGGAGGTTAAAGAGTAGATGGCACGTATAGCTGGTGTAGACTTACCAAGAGATAAGCGCGTTGAGATCGGCTTAACTTATATTTATGGAATTGGCCCCACTCTTTCCAAAGAAATTTTAAGCAAAGCAGGAATTGATGCTGACATCCGCGTCAGAGATCTCTCTGAAGATGATGTAGCAAAGATCCGCGGCGTACTCGCTGATTATAAAGTCGAAGGTGACCTTCGTAGAGAAGAATCCCTCAACATTAAACGTCTGGTAGAAATCGGCTCTTACAGAGGCAGACGTCATCGTGCAGGACTCCCGACCCGTGGACAGCGCACAAAGACCAATGCTCGTACCCGTAAAGGTCCGAAGAAGACCATCGCAGGCAAAAAGACTGCGACTAAGAAATAATGTTGAAGGAGGGATAACATGGCTACGGTAAAAAGCAAAGCTAAAAGAAAAGAAAGAAAACATGTAGAATCCGGTGCAGCTCATATTCGTTCTACTTTCAACAACACGATCGTAACGATTACTGATTCCAACGGCAATACCATCGCTTGGGCATCCGCTGGCGGACTCGGATTCAAAGGCTCTCGTAAGAGCACACCATTCGCAGCACAGATGGCAGCTGAACAGGCTGCTAAAGTCGCTATTGATCAGGGAATGCGTTCCGCTGACGTTTTCGTCAAAGGACCAGGCGCAGGCCGTGAAGCTGCTATTCGTGCACTGCAGGCAGCAGGCATCGAAGTCAGCAGCATTAAGGACGTCACCCCAATTCCGCACAATGGCTGCCGTCCTCCGAAACGCAGAAGAGTATAAGGATTACCCCTTTGCGTATCATTTTGGCGCTGAAAGGCGCAGAAGGAGGACTTTCGGATGATCGAAAATACAAGCTTCACAATTAAGACTGTGGAACTCAGCGATGATAAGCGTCATGGCAAGTTCGAATGCGAACCTCTCGAAAGAGGCTATGGCATTACTCTGGGAAACAGTTTAAGACGCGTGTTGCTTTCATCTTTAGACGGTGTGGCTATTACGTCTATCAAAATCGACGGCGTGCTTCATGAATTTTCCACTATTAACGGCGTCAAAGAAGATGTAACAGATATGATTCTGAACCTGAAGAAGATCCGCTTCATCGCACATGAAGAAGCAGTCTTCCCGATGACAGTTCGTATCGATATCACTGAAGAAGGTATTTTCCATGCTGGCGACATGAAGTTACCGGCAGAAATTGATGTTCTCAACAAGGATCTTGTCATTTGCACACTGGATTCCGATGCTCATCTGGGCATGGAAATGACCATCAATCGTGGACATGGCTATGTTCCTTTCACCAAGAACAAAAGAGAGGAAGACGTCATCGGCGTCATTCCGATCGACTCCATTTATTCTCCTGTCATTAAATGCAACTATAACGTCAGCGATACCCGCGTAGGCAATGAAATGGACTACGACAAGCTGACCCTTGAACTGGATACGGATGGATCCGTCAATGCAGACGATGCTGTCGCAACGGCTGCTGACATCCTGATCAGCTGTTTCACAAATTTCCTGAACATCGGTGACGCACAGGACAATAGAGTCCCGGCAGTTTCTGATGAAACGCAGGAAAGTGATGTCAGCGTAGAGGGAAGCGAAATCGATAAGATTCGCGAACTTCCGATCGATGATCTTGAACTGTCCGTTCGCGCATTCAACTGCCTGAAGAGAGCCGAGATCAATACCATCGGCGAACTGATGGATAAGACAGAAGATGAATTGACCCGTGTACGCAACCTTGGTAAAAAATCTGTAGATGAAATTAAAGAAAAACTGACAAACTTCAAAGGCCTTGGAATTGGTCTGAAGGATGGAAGCGCCAAGGATTGATAGATTTATAGGAGGAAAGAAATGGCACGTAGTAGACTCAGAAGAATCAGCGGTGCTCGCAAGGCTCTGCTGCGCAGTCTCGTAACTTCTCTTTTCCAGTATGGCCGCATCACCACCACTGAAGCAAAGGCCAAAGAACTTCGCCACGTGGCAGACAAAATGATCACCCTCGCTAAGAGAGGCGATCTGCATGCTCGTCGTCAGGCTGAAGCTTACATCATGGATAAAGCTGTTACAAAGAAACTGTTTGACGAAATCGCTAAGAATTATACCGAACGCAATGGCGGCTATACCCGCATTGTCAAGGTAGAAGCTCGTCTCGGCGACAACGCTCCTCAGGTCATCATTGCCCTGGTGGACTAATACAAAATAAAAGAGGCTGCTCTTCGGAGCGGCTTCTTTTTTTATTCCCTTCCTCCCTGCGAGAAGGTATAATAGGTAAAGTAAAGGAAACGCTGATTAAATCGCAGAGTCATATTTTACAAGAATTTTTATACATAGCTTCGTCATAACCTTCCTTAAATAGCTCGCTATTCGCGTCAGGTTATTCCTCGCTATACATAAAAATTCAAGAGTAAAATCTGACAACGATTTAATCAGTGTTTCCTAAAATCTTTTAGAAAACAGGTGAAAGCTATGGCAATGAATTTTGATATCCCGGATATTTCTGAGACCGCGGGCAAGGCGGTCACAGGGACGAAGAAGAGAAAGACGAGAAAAATAGGTGCGCTCCGGCTCGGAGACTCGCTGAAGATGATTTCACATCACTTTACCTGCACCGAGGAGAGTCAGGATGAAGATAAGGGCATTGCATTCTATTCTCTTTCGGAAGGCAATGAGAAGGCCTCCTTCTATGGGGAAGAGATTTCCCTCACGGGCGTCTGCATTTACCGGAAGAAGGTCGTAGCGATTTATGTGGAACTTCCGTCGGATAAGAGAGAAGCGCTGATGCAGGCACTGACGGCGGACGCTGGTGAAGCGCAGGCGTCAAGTGCAATGGATATTTTCGCAGATACCGTGACCTCGATCTTTGTGACACGCCCGGCGAAGGGAGACAAGAGCTTCACGATCGCTCTCATGGACAGCGAAGCAGCGAAAGCGCTCTCTGATCAGGCAGCCATCGAGGCGGAAGAAAAGAAACAGGCAAAGGGGCCTTTGGGACGGCTCTTTTCCACGTTCTTTGATCCCGTGGGCCGTATCAGTCGCAGATCCTATATCCCGAAGATGCTCACCGTCGGCATTCCGGCCGTTGTGATGTTCGCCTTTACCTGCTTCAAGCCAGAGCTTTTTGTGGGAGATGCGAACGTATATATCATGACGTTTCTGATCTTGGGGACGCTCTGCTTCATTTCCCTCATCAGTCTTGCGATGCGGCGCATGTCGGACTTGGGGCTCTCGCATATCTATTACTGGATCTTCTTCGCCATTCTTTTTGCCATCAATCAGCTGGGCGGGCAGTACCTGGGTTCGCAGCTCACGGCGACACGGACGATCGCGGTGATCTTTATGGCAGCGGTCATTCTGCTTGCATTCTTCCCAGGACAGAATAAGAAAAATAAATATGGACCTGTGCCAAAGGAGTAGTGAAGGAAACAGGTTCTCTTTGATGATGTCAAAGAGAACCTGTTTTTGCATGTGTAAATGACCATCTGCCCTCATTCAAAACCAATACAAGTGAAAGAAAATGAACAGTAATACACATAAATGACAAACTGTTCATTGAATACTCTCTCATAAAATGACTATAATACGATAAATAAGAAGAAGAGAGGCAGACATGATGGGACATTCCAGCGTCGTATATCAGCCATTTAAACGATTGAAAATGGCTTTGAAATCTAAGAAAAGAAATCGCGGCAGCATTACCATGGGGGTCGTGACAACGTTACTTGCCTCGCTCTCGTTCACCTTCATGTCTGCTTGCGCCAAGTGGCTTCCGGAGATGCCATCTGGAGAGATGACGCTCTTTCGCGGCATCGTTGGGCTTTTCTTTATTCCACTTCTTTGTCTGCAGACGAAGGAGCACTTCTTCTCGGGAAAGCATAAATGGATGTTGTGTTTGCGAGGGCTTTTTGGAAGCATTGCCCTCTTTTTCTATTTTCTGTCCATTGAAGGGCTGACGCTTGGTGATTCTCAGATTCTTTCGCAGCTGGCAGCTTTCTTTATGTGCCTTCTGTCACCGCTTTTTTTGAAAGAAAAATTACCTCGTCAGGCGATTCCCGGGATGCTCGCCATTGCGGTGGGGACACTTTGCATGGTACAAATTTGGAATTTCAATGCTTTTAATATCTATACACTTTTTGGCATTGGTGGAGGCTTTTTTTCTGCAGCTGCCTACATCGTGATCAGTCGTCTCGCGGAGAAAGGGTTTCGCTCTAATACAGAAATCGTTTTTTATTTTCAGATTTTCAGCATTCTTGTGGGGCTGTCGATGGCTGGCAATGAGTCGTGGATTTTGCCGGAAGGATGGGACTGGTTTTTTGTTATCGGCTTGGGGCTTTTTGCTTTATCAGCGCAGATGTTCATGACATGGGCTTTCCAGCATGTCAATTCACTCGTTGTTTCCTTTTTGATGTATAGTGAAATTTTGTTTCATGTCATTTTTGGCTGGGCTTTTTGGGATGAAATCATGGCACCGGCGTCATGGCTTGGCGGAGCGCTCATTGTGGCGGGCTCGATCATGCTGATGGTCTTTAAGCCAAAGGGAATTGATCATGATACGCATCATCATAGCTTGCGGGGGAGTGTGGCTATGCCTGTTGCTGACAAGGAGAAAGCAGCAGGAAAGATAACTGGCGGTCTTCCAGCGACCAGTGAGCAGTCCCTCCCTAAATCTTCTTGACATATCAAACGGGCGGTCTTATAAAAGATCGCCCGTTTTTGGTATCAAAAAACTCCTGCAAATGCAGGAGTGGATGGTTGGAGGCGGTGCCCGGAGTTGAACACGGGGATAAGGGGCTTGCAGGCCCCACGCCTTAGCGCTTGGCTACACCGCCATAGATGATGTTTTATAGTATATCGCATTTTTTCGAAAAAGTAAAGGGAGGGGGTAGCCAGTGGGCGTGCTGTCCCCTTGATTGCGTGAGAAAACTTCGCTCGAATGAGAAATTAGAAATGAGAAATGCGAAATGGAAGTGCGGCGCATAAAAATGTAGACGCGCCGCGGAGTATATATAGGGCGATGCCCGAAGATGGCATTTAAGTGGAGAGTGACTAGTCACTCCTAATCCCTAATCCCTAGCTATTAGTCACCAGTCCCTAGTCACCAGTCACCAGTCACCAGTCTCACGCACGCTCACGGATCCAGAGGTCGTACAGGCCGGGGATGCGAAGTTCACTGACATGGCGTGCCTCTTCGAAGGTGACAAGGCAGGGCTCTTGGCTCTTGTCTTGGGCGATCAGGATCACATTGTCTCTCTGGAAGAGGTCTTCTTCTGCGATGAAGGGCATGACATTCTTCGCGTTCCAAGAGAGAGTACCGGGTTTCATGCCGTCGATCTTGTCTGCAGGCTCGGCGCGGTAGATGATTTTGCCGCTGTAGAAGACGGTGGAGGTGCGGTAGTCATGAAGGAAGGCGATGGTTTTGCCGGTGGTGTCCATCTGGGCGAGAGTCTGTCCAGCTTCTTTGCCAGATCGTGTGAGCATGATGGTGGGAGCTACGAAGAGGGTGAGGATGGTGTAAATGGCGATGGCTGCGCAGCCGATTTTCTCGAAGCGTAAGGTGAGGTTCTGGTAAAGAATGGCAGTCAGGATGGAGAGGGAGAAGAGTCCGGGAAAGGTGTAGGTGGTATACTTGGTGGCGATGAGTTCGAAGAAAATATTTACGACGGCGAAATAAATGAAGAGGAGCTGCGTCGCATTCGTGGAATTTCGGAGATCGAGCTCTTTGCGTTTCCATTTCTTAAAAAGGCTGTAGGGGATGGTGAAGCTCCATGGGGCAAAGCCGATGAAGTAAATGATGAGGTAGAAGTACCACTTGTTCTTCGTCGGATGCTCGGAGACGGTGGCGCGGAGGAAGTTGTGGACGCCAAGGAAGTTTAAGAGGAAATCGGAGCCGTGGAGGTAGCACATGAGTCCGTACCACGCGCCGGTGATCACGGTGAAGAGGAGAAGGCCGGAGAAAAGGTGGACGCGCTTCATTTCTGCAAGGTCTTTGTTGTACGCGAGGAAGAGGAGGGCGGCAAGGCCGGGAAGGAGGAGACCGATGGGGCCCTTGGTAAGGACGGCAAAGGCGGCGGCTATGTAGCAGAGGTAGTAGTATTTTCTATTTTCGGCATAGCCCAGGTAAAAGAAGGCGATCGCCATGCTCATGAAGAGGAAGAGGGTCGTGTCGGTGATGATGGCTTTCGAGAGAAGCCAGCATTCGACAGAGGTACCAAGGATGATGGCGGAGAGCCAGCCGATCTTTTCGCTGTAGACGTGTCGGGCGAACCAGTAGGTGAAGAGGACGGAGGCGCTTCCGAGAAGGGCGGCGGGCAGGCGGGATGCCATTTCATTGAAGCCGAAGAGTGTGTAGGAAAGCGCCAGTTCCCAGTAGTAAAAGATGGGCTTGTCGTACCAGTAGTGCCCGTAGATCTGTGGGGAGATCCAGTCTCCGGAGAGAACCATTTCTTTGGCGGTGACGGCGTAGTTGGACTCGGCGGTGTCGGTGACGGGGAGGAGCTGGTTGCCGATGAGGTAGAGGAAGAGGGAAAACATAAGAAGCGTGAGGTAGGGATGCTTGCGAAGCAGTGTATACATAGGGCCTCCTTCAAATCATGGAATTTCTATGGCTATAGCTTACTCGCAAGGCTTTACAAAATCGGGTGGAATGGTTAAAGGAAAGATAAACTGTAGAAATGAGGGTTGCGGGATGAGGTGGGATTGCTTATGATGAGGGAAAAGGTTGTCGGGTTCAGGGTTAGCCTCTTGGGTGGCTCCGTCCACTGATTTTGAATGAAAGCTTTGCGCGAATGAGGAATTAGGAATGAGGAATTAGGAATGGTGGTGCGGCGCATAAAAATCAGAAGCGCCGCGGAGTAGAAATAGTGGCGATGCCCGAAGGCGGTATTTAAGTCACCAGTCACCAGTCACTAGCTGCCAGTCACTTGCGCTCCTAATCCCTAGCCACTAATCCCTAGCTACTAATCATCCCTGCTTTCAAACTTCGGGGTTGTGGTGCGGCGCATAAAATAATGAAAGCGCCGTGGATGTTAGATTGGCGCTACGCGCGTATCGTCATTCCGAGCGAAGCCGAGAAATTTTTTCGTTCGCGGTAAAGCGGCTGATATGAATGAGACGGAAATGCGGGAACCCTGTCATACCCGCTTAAAATTTGGTTCGCAAATTTTGCGATGCTACGCATCGCTATCATCCAGCGCTTCGCGTCACCTTCCTCAGAGAGGCAGGCTGACGATACGGGAATACCGCTTAGCTCTTGAACCTTGAAGTTTGAAAGCAGACTATTCTTATTCCCTATTTTTGAAGCCTCATAGGTTAAACGGGTTCTGAAGGTTCAAAAGGTTCACAGGTTTCTCATCTTACATGAATAACGTATATTCCCAAACTCCGCGGCGCTTTCCTATTTTTATGCGCCGCACCACCCCCTCTGAACCCATAGAACCCGCTCCCCTCTTTCGCCTGCAGTCAATGGGACGACAAGCCCCACGGGCTAACCCTGAACCCTGAACCGCTAATCCCTAATCCCTAATCCCTAGCCACTACTCCAAGGAGTTCCTATGACGATCAAGAAGAGCCTTATCCTGTCGCATGTCTCGATGTGCATCCTGCCATTTCTGATGACGTTCTTTGTACTCATGTCTTCCTTTTTGGGATTGTACCTGTACGCGAAGAGCGGGAATCATGTGATGGCGGAGAGTGATTTTCAGTTTCAGGTCATGAGCCAGGTGGTCAGGACTTCGATTTTTCATCATATCCGGCACACGAAAGAGCCGCTCGATGATCACTGGGTACTGGATATCATGGACCCGATCGATTCGTATGTGGTGCTTTATCGCGACGGGGAAGTCACTCTGCAGTATGGGAATGATACATATCAGCAGATGGTAGAGGAGCTCAAGCAGCAGAAGGTGCAGCAGGAGCTGGATGAGGGGGAGGTCAATGGAACGTATAGCGCAACGCGGATGGGGCAGTACTCTTTTATGGAGCGCAATAGGATCGCCGGGCATGTGTACCATCTCTACATGCTGTCGCACAAGCCGGTGAATCGGAGCGATGCGGCGATCGAGGCGGCCTTTCATGCGAGCAATCATTTCATCGTCATCTCGCTTGTGATTTTTATCGGTCTGGTTTCCTATGGGCTGTCGCGGTTCATTGTCCGGCGGATCCTGGCGCCTTTGAAGGAGCTGGAGCGCGGGGCGCAGGCGGTGCAGCAGGGGAATCTGTCGGTGCGTCTTTCCCATCAGAGAAATGATGAATTCACGCCGGCTATTTCTGCTTTCAATCTGATGACGGATAAGCTCTCACAGTCGCTTCGCGAGAGGGAAGCGGATGAGGCACGCAGAAAGGAGCTCATCGCCAGTATTTCTCATGATATCCGGACACCGCTGACGGCGATCCGCGCCTATGTAGAGGGGCTTCTCGACCATGTGGCAGATACGCCGGAAAAAGAGGCGCATTATCTGCGTGTGATCGAGAAGAAATCGGAGGTTCTGGAGCGTCTGATCGAGCAGCAGCTGCTTCTGACGAAGATGGATCTGGGGGAGAAGGCGCTTCCGCTCGTACCGATCGATCTTTCGAAGCTGGTTACGGATTTCGTCGAGGAGAATCGTCTTCTCTGGGAAAAGCAGGGGGCAGATTTCCATATCGACAGCAAAGGGGCGCACAGGATGGCGGGAAATGCGCTTCTTCTGGAGCGGATCTTGGAGAATCTCATCACGAACAGCATCCGCTATAAAAAGGAAGAGCGGGTGAAGATCGACATCAGGGTGGAAAGCAGCGGTGACCGTGTCCTGCTCACTGCCATAGACAATGGGAGCGGCGTAGCGGAGGAGTCGCTTTCCCGTCTCACGGAGGCCTTCTATCGGACGGACCTCGCGAGAAGCCACACGGACAAGGGCAGCGGGCTCGGGCTTGCCATCGTAAAGCGGGCGGTGACACTCATGTATGGCACGCTGTCTATGGATAATCGCATGCCGCACGGACTCTTGGTGCAGATTTCTTTTCCGAAGGAGGAAAAGTCATAAAACGTATATTGATCGTAGAAGATGATGAAGACATTGCTTCCATCGAGAAGGATTATCTGGAAGTCAGCGGGTATCAGGTGACGGTGGAAATCAATGGGACAAAGGGGCTGACGGAAGCGCTCTCAGGCGAGTATGATCTGATTCTTCTGGATATCATGCTGCCGGGGATGGATGGTTTTCAGATCTGTCGAAAGATTCGAAGCAAGCTCGATATCCCGATCATGATGGTCACGGCAAAGCGGACGGATATCGATCAGATCCGGGGGCTGGGCTTTGGTGCCGATGATTATATCGAGAAACCCTTCTCCCCCGGCGTGCTGGTCGCAAAAGTGAAGTCGCAGCTCGCGCAGTATGAACGTCTCAAGGGGAAAAAGAAAGCAGGAGAGCGCATAACTCTGGGGGATATCGTGCTCGAGTCGGATACCCATCGCGTCTTCGTCCGCGGCGAAGAGAAAACGCTGCCGAATAAGGAATTCAAGCTGCTGGAGTATCTCATGCTTCATCCCGATGTCGTGTACAGCCGTGAAACCCTCTACACGCGCATCTGGGAGATGGATTCGCTCGGCAATACGGCGACCGTCCCCGTACATATCAACCGCGTCCGTGAGGCGGTGGAGAAGGATCCGGCGCATCCGAAGCATATCCTGACCATCTGGGGCGTGGGATATAAGTTTGTGCCATAGCTGGTGACTGGTGGCTGGGGACTAGTGACTAGGGATTAGTGACTGGGGATTGGAAATTAGGCGTAGATAGCAGACGTCAGACTACAGATGTTTGAACGCAAATAGGATAAAAGGCCCGTGATTCTTCATCGAGAGAATCACGGGCCTTTTAGTCTGAAGTCTGAAGTCTGAAGTCTGAAGTCTGAAGTCTGAAGTCTGAAGTCTGAAGTCTGAAGTCTGAAGTCTAAAGTCTAACGTCTAAAGTCTAATGTCTAATGTCTAACGTCTAATGTCTAACGTCACCCGCCAACAACCATTTCCTATCCGATCGGGAACAGGACACGTGCCAAGTAGATGACGCCGGTCATGGTGATGCAGGAGAGGAAGGTGCTCATCATGACGAGCTCGGTCGCGAAGTCTTCAAAATTGTGAAATTCGACGGCGTAGAGAACGGAGTTGACGGCGCCGGGGACGGAGGTCATGATGAGGATGGTCTGCTTCAGGACGGGGGACAGGTGGAGGCCTGCGAGGTCAGAGAGCAGAAGGAGAAGATAGGCCAGAAGCGGAGCGATGACGAGGCGGATGGTGCAGCCGGCCCATGCATCGATGTCTCGAAAGACGATGGTACTCCGATGGATCTGGATGCCGAGGGCGAGCATGACGATGGAGACGAGGGCATTGGCACAGTTTTCAAAGACCGGCCAGAGGAAGACCTGTGTCATGTCGAAGCCGGAGAATTTGATGGTGAAGACGGCGACAAGGGTGTAGATGACGGGCATGTGGAAGATGACGGAGATCGCGTCGCGCGGCGTCAGTTTCCCTTTGCCGGCCTGATAAAGGCCGAGCGTATTCAGCGTCATATTCATCTGCACGAGGAGGATGGTGGCGCAGGCGCTCGCCTGTGCGAGGTAGGGCGTCTCTCCATCAATGATGTAGGGGGCATTGCCGAAGACGAGAGCGATCAGGGCAATGCCGATGTTGCCGTTATTGGAGAACATGGTGCCGTTTTTGAGGCACTCGATCTTCCCGACGGGCATCCCGCGGAATTTCCCATACGCCCAGGCGGCGAGCGCGATGAAGAACATCTGCACGAATGCCATGAGGAAGACGTTCAGGAGCGTCATGTCGATTTCCGCGACGTAGATGCTGTAGAAGATGAAGCTCGGCAGCACGATGAAGAAGGTGAGCTTATTAAGCGAGATGACATCGAGATGGTATCTGAGATCAAGCAGGTAGCCGATGGCGACGAAGACCAGAAGCGGCACGATATTATCCGAAATGATTTGCAGGAAAGCCATGTCTGCCTCCTTATAGGGAAGCCGGGAAGAGGAGCCGGCAGAGGAAAAGCACAAGGGGAAGGGTGAGGATGGAAAGCGACATCTGCGTCATCAGAGATTTCCGGAAGAGAGACTTCTGTGCGCTGCCGGCGGTGTTAGCCATGGAGAAATCCATGGCGCAGGGGATAGCGGCGAAAAGAAGAAGGATTTCTTTTGCCAGATCATCCATCGACGGAAAAAGGGTGAGAAGGCCCAGCGCCAAGAGAGGCGATAGGAGGAGTTTCACCAGCGCGGGAAGGAGGATGTCTTTGCTGACCGTGAAGCGGTGGCTGCGCTGGATCATGACGCCGGTCGTGACAGCAGTCAGGACGACGAAAGCGCCGGTGAAGTGGTGCAGTACGGGATAGAGAAAGGTGTCTTTCAGCGAGAGGCCGAAGTGCTGCGCGGCAAAGGCAAGAAGCGCGCCGTAGAGGACGGGGGTCGTAAGTGCGCGAAGCAGGAGAGACGAGAGGGAAGAGGGCTCCCGGTTCACGATGGCGTGTCCGGCGGTGCGGAGCAGCAGGTGGGAAAATGTCATGAGGAGAGACAGGAGCGCGAGCGCTTTCGGAAGCTCCGCTGCTTCTCCTGCGGAGGCAAAGGGCAGGTGGGAAAAGGTGAGGTAGGTGAGGACGCCGCCAAGGTAGCAGACGTTCGGACAGGAGCTTACGCCGCGGATAGCATGCTGGAGAGAAAGCTCTCCGGAGAGTCCTTTGGAAAGAAGGGCGGACAGCACGAAAAGGAGTGCCGTCAGAAGGAGCGCGGCGGGAAGCAGGAGGAAATCAGAGGTAGTAAGCGGGACCTGATACAGGCTGAAAAAGACGAAGCAGGGCAGTACCACGCGCGTGATGACGATCTCGTAGGTCTTGACCTCGATCTTGAATTTGCCCGCTAGAAACCATCCGCCGCCCAGAAAAACGAGGATGGGGAGCACGTCGAACCAGATGATGTAAAGTATATCCATGGGAGTCCTTTCGGAAAAATGAGGAATGAGACTTGAGGAGTGGAGGAGAAGGCTCTGCTATTTTTATGGGGGCTCTCAAGGCTGAAATCTGATTTGAGCAATTTACCCTGATCCTCAGTCCCCAGTCACTAGTCACCAGCTACTAATTTTTATATCCCTATAGTATACAACGGAATGGCGGGCGAATAAAGGGGCAGGAGGGCGGGCGGTGCGTGATGACAGCGCCCAAGCAACGGGAGGACACGGTTCTTCCCGGTTATAAATATCCGTCCCGGCTGACGGAGCCAACGGATGAAATGAAAGATTTCCTGGCATCGCTTCCCCTTTCGGGGACGGATCTTGCGAAAGCACTCGCGATCTCGACGGCGGTACACGAGCATTTCACCTACACTCCGGGGGCGACAGGCGTCTCCACGACGGCGGGGGAAGCCTTCCATCAGGCGAAGGGCATGTGTCAGGACTATGCCCACGTCTTCCTCTCTCTCTGCCGCCTGTCCGGCATTCCGGCACGCTATGTGAGCGGTCTTCCTGAGGGGGAGGGGGTCAGTCACGCATGGGCGGAGATCTGGGATGACGGCTACTGGCATGGCGTCGATCCCACGCGTCATGTGCCGGTCGATGAAGGCTATCTGAAGCTCAGTATGGGCAGAGACTTCACCGACTGTCCGATCGAATCAGGACTTTTCTCCGGCTATACGGACCAGCAGCAGAAGGTCTATATGAAGGTCTGTCAGGAACAGTAAAAAAGGGGCTGTGAAGAAATGAGGATTCATTTTTTCACAGCCCCTTTTTACTTTGCTTTCATTTGGTTCAGGGTTCAGGGTTCAAGGTTCAGGGTTCAAGGTTCAGGGGTTAGGTGGCGGCTTCGCCGCCTTTTTTAGAAGATGGTATTCTCGTATCGCAGCCTTCCCCTCTAGGGGAAGGTGCCCCGCAGGGGCGGATAGGGTGACTATGGCATGAAAGACAGCTGGGATAAGATTTCCCGGTCACTCCTATGAGAGTTGCACGTCCCCCGCGGCAGATTGAATGCGAAAATGAGATGATCGTTATTTCACATCGCCTTTTTTACTGTTCCTGGGGCGTGCTGCCCCTTGATGGCGGATGAAAGCCTTGCTTGAATGAGAAATGAGAAATGGTGGTGCGGTGCCAGATCCTTCGACTCAGTTCTCACTGTTCTGCCTTTACATTTTCGAACATCCGACATTTCACTCCGCTCAGGATGACGAAATGCGCCGCGGAGGTTTGAAAACTAGGGAAACGCTGATTCAATCGCAGAGTCAGATTTTACAAGAATTTTTATACATGACTTCGTCATAGCCTTCCTTAAATAGCTCGCTATTCGCGTCAGGCTATTTCTCGTCATGTATAAAAAGTCAAGAGTAAAATCTGACAACGATTGAATCAGTGTTTCCCTGACGGTTTTCTCGTATCGCAAACCTAATCCCTAGCTACTCATCCCCAGCTACTCATTCCTAGTCACTAGTCACCAGTCACTAGTCACTCCTAATCCAATCCCTAATCCCCTATCACAATTTCTTCCACAGGAATTTCCCCTTTTCCGTCAGGGAGAGGGCTCTCAGGCACTCCTTCCTTGTTTTTCTCACGATGGCAAGGATGGCGGTTTTCTCACTTTCTGTCAGCGGTTTTCCCGAGAAGCGGGCGGTGACCAGAAGGTCCAGCATGAGGGCGAAGGGGGCGAAGCGCGGGTCTTTGGCGAAGGCAGATTTCCTGTCTTCGTAGGAGCCGCGGGTTGGAAGGCCTGCCCAGCGGGAAAGGCATTCCGTGTAGGCGATGAGGCCCTTGAAGTGGGCGTCATCCGTGAGTGCTTTGGCGAGGAGGCGGGGGGCGGTTGTCATGCGGTAGAGCGGATAGGCGGAAAGAAGTGCAAGCATGAGCAGGAAGGCGAGCAGCATCGGGAGAAGCGGGCGGGAAACGGGGGCGTCCGGCGTCCTCGGCTGGGAGAGCGGGGGCTGTCCCTGCGGCTGCTCTGGTTGCTGCTGCGGTTGTTGCTGTTGCTGTTGCTGTTGCTGCTGCGGTGCAGGCGGCTGCTGTTTCGGTGCTTCCTCACGTGCGTTTTTCTCGTCAGCCGGTTTGTCCGGCGCGCCCTGTTCATTTTTCTGCTTGTCGGGCGGGATGGGGAAGGGGTTCTCCTCGCCCTCTTTGCCCGGGGTCATTTCACAGGGACGCCAGCCGAGGCCATCGACATAGACTTCGACCCAGGCGTGGGCGTGATGATCGTTGACAGAGAGGGCGTGAAGCCCTTCCTTCGTCAGGGGGGCGTTTTGGAGATCTTCACTGTCGACGGAAAGACCGACGGCGTAGCGGGCGGGGATGCCCGAGGCGCGGAGCAGCATGACGGCGGCGGAGGCAAAGGAGGTGCAGTAGCCTTTCCGGCTTTCTGTCAGGAAGTAGGAGATAAAGTCTTTGTCCGCAGGCGTTCTGCCCGGATTCTTCGTATAGGTGTAGTGATCCTCCAAGAAATGACGCACGGCGTCGATGCGCGCGCGTTTCTCCGAGAGCGTTTTCGCAGGCGGGATGGCTCCCAAAGAGGCGATGGCGGCGCGTGTTTCTTCCGGAATCGTCAGGTAGTGTGCGTAGACGAAGTCGCGGTAGCGCTTTTCAGCTTCTATATACGTCGTGTAGTAGGGGTCGCTGATGGATTCGCGTGCCATCAGCGAGAGAATCGCGCCGGCGGGGATGTCCCACACGTCGGTGCTGTAGGCTTTGCCCTCGCGGGAGATCGGCGAGCGGTCGTAGCGGAAGTAGGGACCGCCGAAGTCGGCATCATAGGGGAGGAGCAGGAAGCGGCTCTTTTCGTAGAGGGCCGCGAGGGTGAAGGGTTTCTTGAAGGCGGAAAGGTCATTCTCTTTGGTGTAGTTCAAGAGTTTTTGGGAAATCGATGGATTTCTTGCAGCGACCTCCATGAGCCATGCACCCTGGTCGTACCATTCGCCCTGGTTCTTGGAGAAGAGGGCTTCTGTCCCATCGTAGGTGCTGTCCGGGAAGTCCTTCCAGCGGCTGTCTTCGTAGAGGCCGCCGGTCCAGCTTCGGATGTAGAGGTGCGTAGCGCTTGTCGCTTCGATGTCTGCAATGACGCGGCCTGTGTAGCGGATGCTGGCACTGCTGCCGAGGCGCTGGTGTCCGGCGGCGCCTTTCATCATGCCCGTGTAGGCGTTGCCGGCGTGGAAGATCGGGTCATAGGGGTCGGTCCAGCCGATGATTTTCTCCTGCATGCGAGAGAAGATCGCGGGCTGCTCATACCGGCTTTCCGGGAGCGCGAGGAGAATCACAGCGCCCAGAAGCAGGGTCAGGGCGAGGGCGGGGATCTCCGGCATGCCGAGTCCGTGATTTCTAAGAGAGGCGAAGACGGAAAGTCCGTAGGAGGCGCAGCAGAGAATGGCGAGAGCGGGCGGGTTCACGCCGAAGTAGAAGCCGAAGAGGATGAGGAAAAAGGAAAGAAGCGCTGCCATCGCGCGGGCCGCTTTGGATAATGCACCGGCCGTAAAGAAGAGGGCGAGAAGGCAGGTGAGCCATCCTTTGGCAAGAGCCGGGCTTTCGATGGCTTTCGCAAGCGGTGCGGTCATGTCGATGTCATACGGCTCTTTGAGTGTATCGACGAGGGGAATGAGCGCAGAGAGAAGGCTCGAGAGGAAGGCGTCTCTCACAAGGAACGGGAGCGAGAGAAGGAGGAGGGCAAGGAGAGCAAGAAGCGGCAGATGGTGCCTGCCGATCAGTCTGGAAAGAGCGAAAGAAAGAAGGGATGCAAGGAGCGCACCGGCGATCGCATAAGGAAGCGCACCGCCGCCGAAATAGGAGAAGAGCGCATACGAAGCGCCGAATGCACCCAATGAAGAGAGGAGGATCGGCATCATGATTCACCTCCCAGCGCACGGGCAATGGCGGCTTTTCCGGAAAGGGCAGCGCCTTGGGCATCACGCACGCACCAGATGGAGGGGTGCAGGACGGGCGAAATGGCAGGCGTAGGATTTCCTGTCAGGTAGCAGATCGGAATATACGGAGAGAGATGGCTCGTCTTCAGCGCATTGCCGCCGCCCTCTCCCAGGAAGGTGGCGACAGCTTCTTCCCAGCCCGCCTTGTCTTTGATGGAGGTGATGATCTCCTCGCCATGGAGAGTCATCCAGGCGAAACGAAAAGGCATACGGGCCGCCGTGAGCGCGAGGCCGCAGGAAAGGAGCGCATCGGCGAGAAGATCCCGCAGTACATCATCCTCTTCATAGTCTGCCGCCAGGATAAGGCGCGCATCGTCCGCGGGCATGCGGTCGCGGACATAGACATCCTCTGTGCGGGCCGTGACCTTCCAGTTGATGAGGCGGGGATTATCCCCTGGCTGGTAGGGCGTCGCGCCGAAGTACTCCATCTCTTCACTGCCCGAGAGGCGAAGGAGACTCTGCAGCGTATGCGCGTAGTCACCCATCGGACGCGGCAGGACGAGAAGTGTGGCGGCTTCCGTGTCTTTTTGGAAATGGAAAAGTCCGAATGGGTCCTTCCAGGAAAGGCGCGCCGCGGGGAGCGTGATGCGTCCCGCGTGCGCGGTGTCGATCTGGAAAAAGAAACGGACTTCGTCCTTTTCTTTTTCATAGCTGTCATATTCCTTCCCTGCCATCGTTGCCGTGAGCGAAGAGACAAGGGGAAGGAAGCGGCCTTTGGCGGTGAGGCATACTTCGGCGGCCGCTCCTCTATGTGTGCGGTGCGGGGCAGAAAACGTCACCGATACCGATCGGCGCATCGCATATCCCAGAGAAAGTGCAAGGAGCGGCACCAGAAGAAGCGTGGCAGCGAGCAGAAAAGCTGCATATAAGTCGTAGAGGATCATCAGCAGAAGTGCGATGATCGCAAGAAAGAGATAAGATAGATAGTTCATAAGATGTACACTGTTTTACAGGGTTCAGGGTTCAGGGTTCAGGGTTCAGGGTTCAGGGTTCAGGGTTCAGGGTTCAGGGTTCAGGGTTCAGGGTT
>CAKPQG010000027.1 GCA_934178345.1 uncultured Dialister sp.
GCGGATAGGGTGACTATGGCATGAAAGACAGCTGGGATAAGGTTTCCCGGTCACTCCTATGAGAGCTGCAAGTCCCCCGCAGCAAATGGAACGCGAAAATGAGATGATCGTTATTTCACATCCCCTGCTATTAAATAGCGGGGAAACAAATCACCCGTTTGGCTTCTTTGACATAAACCATTTTTACAGGGATCTTATACATGTCAGAGAGATGCATTTCATTGATCACCTCTTTTGTTTTACCACAAAGAAGTTGATGATGAATGAGAAGTCCCGTATGATCTCCCAGATACAGGGCATGGTCAGGCATATGGGTGGTGAGAATCACCGCTATGCCTCTTTCTGCTAATTTTTCTATCATTTGTATGCCCCGGTATTGATTCCCATAGTCGAGATGATTCGTAGGTTCATCCATGACGATCATATCTGGCTGCTGCAGAATGGCACGCGCAATGACTGCCTGCCGTTGCTGCCCGCCGGAGAGCGTATTGAAAGGTTGATCCCTTCTATCATAAATCCCCATCTCTGCCATAATAGTGTCTGCTCTGTCTTCATATTCTTTAGAAGGAGATTGGAATAAACCCAAATGAGGGGCACACCCCAAAAGCACATAATCTTTTAGAGCGAAAGAGTAGGCAGTATCCTGCATCTGGGGTACATAACCGATATGGCTGGTAAAATCACTCCCTGCCTCGAAGGCATCATATCGATTCCCTTCTTCATCTTCAAAGAACACACTGCCTGTCTCAGGATGCAGGAAACCAATGATGCTCCGAAGCAAAGTGGACTTGCCCGCTCCATTGGCCCCTAGAATGGAAAATATTTCTCCTTTCTTTACCGTAAAAGAAACATTTTCCCATAAATGCTGTCCTTTCCGATACCCAAAGGACAAATTCTTCACTTCCAGTTTCATGATAACTTCATCCTCTGCCGTACCAACAAATAGAAATAGAAAGGCGCACCTACCAGGCCGGTCAAAATACTGAGTGGAATTTCTGCATCCATTGCTACCCTGGATAAGGTATCAATAAAAAGAAGAAATAAGGCACCAAGTACCATGGCAATGGGTAATAACTTGCGATTATCCGGTCCTACCATCATGCGAGAAAAGTGAGGAATGACCAATCCTACCCAGCCAATGGTCCCGCTGATACAAACCGAGCAGGCTGTCAGAATGGTAGCACAAAGAATCACTGCATACCTGAGGAATCCGTTGTGTTTCCCTAACATATGATTCTCTTCTTCGGATAAAGTCAGAATATTCATCCGCCAGCGAATAAGCATCATAAAAATCATGCAAAGTAAGATCGGCACCCCACTGGATAACAAATTCGTCCAAACCACAGAAACAAGTGACCCCAGCTGCCAATATGTAATAGCAGGCAATTGGGTATCGCTATCTGCCAGGTACTTTATAATGCCCAAAAGAGAACCCGTGAGACCACTCACAATAATGCCGGAAAGCACCAGCATAACAATAGAATTTTTCCCTATGATGCGTGGAATTGACACCGCCAGGAAAACAGCTAAAAGGCCCCCGGCAAAAGCTCCACTCTGAACTCCTACCTGGGAGAATCCCAGGAGAATGCACAAGGAAGCCCCAACACAAGCACCGGATGACACCCCCAGCATATCCGGTGCCACTAGAGGATTTTTAAATACGCTCTGGTAAGATGCCCCGGATAAAGACAAAGCGGCTCCAATCATCATAGCAGCTAAAGCACGGGGGAGACGGAGTGTATAAATAACACTGCTGGCCTGATTCGACCAATCCTGTACCATGGGATGCAGAGGAGCCAGGATAATTTTCACCACATGAACAGGGGAAATATAATATCTCCCCACACTGATACTGCACACCGCCATCATCAGCAAGGCTAAAATCAGCAGCATCAGGAGAAAATGAAACTTTCCCTCCGTAATCGTTTTCATAGAATCTCCTTTAAACACCTATCATTCACCAGACGCTGTTTTGATTCTCTTTATCTGCAAAGATTCATAGCCAGATCTTCATCAGACAAATCATAATGCATGAAATCTTTATAAAATGCCCTGGTATCTTTTCTCACATCGATATCTTTGAAAATGCCGGGCTGTAAGAGGGTAGCCAGCCATTTCATCATGAGCGGTGTCTCTACCCCCGGTGCATCCCAGCGGTATATGCCCATCGGTACTTTATATACGTGGTGATTCTGAACTGCCTTCACGGTACTCCAATCCTGTCCAGGAATTCTATTTTCATATAAATCGTCCGGAATAAAGGTATCAAAATTACTCAGAAGAATAATATCTGGATTGATGCGATACACTTCTTCCATTGAAATATCTTTGTTGCTGTCTGAGTTTGCTTCCTGCTCAAATGGATTGGCACCACCGCCAATTTGAATGGCTTCGTGAATAAAATTATTATTGCCTTGGAGACGCAGCTTGCTGTTTTTCAAAAACAGAATCGTTGGTTTATCTGCTTTTTCTACCTCTGCCTTGTGAGCTGTGATTTCACTATACGCATGATCATAGTACGCATTGAGCTGTTTGGCCCGATCCTCTTTTCCAAGCATCTGCCCAACAATGAGGAAGCTTTTTTTCAGGGTATCTACACTATCATTATTGATCATGACAGTAGGAATCCCGATTTGTTTCAGCTTATCGGCATCTTTTTCTTGATAATACCAAAGCACAGCGCTGTCGATGCCTGCATTCGCTAAACTTTCCGCTTGGATAGAAAAATCCTGTCCAATCATTTTGGCATCCAGTTGACCAAAGTGACTGTCCATTTTTTCCAGGAAGTGTCCTTTATACGCTGACATAGCTCCTGGATGAATGGCCCCCAATCGATCGGCATTCCCATCCAGGGCATATACCACGGAAGCCCATGGAAGCGGTACAACAGCCATTTTCTTCACTGCTGGCATTTCTACCTGTCTCCCTGTAATGTCCGTAATGGTGACCGTCTTTGCCGGTGTCGCAGGCTGCTGATTCTCCGTACTTCCACACCCGCCAAAAACAGCAATCGCTCCTGCTAAAGCTGCAAAAAGTATAGCTTTCTGTATGTATCTCATCGATATTCTCCTTTAACTCATATAGAAAATAAGCCAACAGCTCAGAAAACGCTTAATTTTAAAGCCACTAACGACTAAACCCTGTTCTTCCTGAAATCAACCCCCAAGGCATAGAGACAGTTTTCTTTCCACTAAAGAAAGGAAATAACCACGGATCACAATAGACAACATCTGCCCAATCTCGTTCTTTTACTAAATCAGACATATTTCGCAAAATATGGAAAGTCTCTCCGCCAGGAGCACTTCGGATGAGCTTTTCCGATTCTTTCGACCAAGCCATGGAAGACAATCGAATCTGGGCATAGCCTTCGTGCCAAAGTGCATGAGCCGCTCCCATAATCTGCACCGGTTCTCCTATAAAAAGGATATGTTCCTCATACTTTTTAGGAATGTCCATCCGATGAATCTGTAATTTCCGTTCGCCTTTTCCGTCCCGCAAAAGTTCCTGCACCTGCTTCTTCCATGTGGACCAGGCATGATCTCCCAATGGGCGAGATATGATAATGGGGGTTTGTAACCTTTCCTGCATCCACCTTGCGGCAGCAATCCCAGCGGCAGATACGACCCAATTCAGGGCAGGAACGTTTCTTGTCGCCTGATGTCCGTCAAAAATCACTTCATATCCAAGTTGCCGCAAGAAAGAAAGTCCCTCTTCGAGGTCTGTCATATGACCCGCTAAAAGCGGACTGTACCCCAAAATCTGCACCACTTTCTTCTTCTCTTTTAAAAGCCAATTGGCCTTACATCTGACCTGCTGCAATTCCGCCTGACTGACCCCATAGAGAGCGTCATGAAATCCATCCGCTTCCCAATTCACCGCCTGGTAGTCTTTCTCGCAAAGGCTATCTGCCACACTCTCGCCATCCATGCCTATAAATGATGGTACGGCCGTGCCAATGAAGGAAACTCCGGAAAGCTTTGTTTGTTTCAACAAAGCATCTGTCTGCTTTTTCATCGTATCTTCCATGCCAAAGACGAAATCACGGGTCACTACAGTCGGGTAGTACACGTGCTTCTGGTCTTCTGTCATATCACAATCACTCATGCAGCTGCGACACCCTGCTGGTGTAACCAGTACATTCGCCCATCCATGACGCCGCATCCAATCAGAAATTCCGGCTCCATCAGATACTGGTGGCGGTAGTTGGCTTGATGATGGATCGATCGTACCAGTTTCTTTAGGAAAAGTACGCAAAAAGGTATCCGCATCCACCCGTTCTTTTTCTTCTTTCCCCAAAGGTCCCCGGTAAAAACATTTG
The DNA here is from genome assembly GCA_934178345.1 of uncultured Dialister sp. GTDB lineage: Bacteria > Bacillota > Negativicutes > Veillonellales > Dialisteraceae > Dialister. The sequence continues at coordinate 4,319 of CAKPQG010000027.1, forward strand.
ACTAACACCCCCGTCTCCTTATATAATTGTTCTTCCAAATCATGGAAATCCAGTCGTACTAAAATATCCAGGCAGGATAAGTAAAAAACGACCACCTGAACACCAGGCACAAGAGCGGCCTTTCTTAAGGCTTCTCGGATCATATCTTCAGCACTCCCCAGAATATAATCCGAATTTGTCAAACTGACATAACGAAATTGATGCAAAGTCCCCATTTCTTTCGCTAAGATATATGACTCCCGAATACAGGGAATGGAACCTGCCGCTACCACCATGACATCTTTACGCTTCCAAAATCTCGTCATGGCAATTTCTGCTTTAGAGCGCTTTTCAGCTTGAATCGTCTTCAAAGTAACTCCTTTCCGTTCATTTTATTTTTCTGCTTTAATTATCCCACATATCACCCACATATCACTTATACTATTTTAATGAAAAAGTTTCGTGCTATCAAATTGAAGAATTGAAAGAATTAATTCAAAATAATTGAATAATGGTTAAAGACTGATCTTGAATCATTGTAATCTGAGCCATTTTACATTCAATCAAAGACAATGTCCTTTTAATATGTCCAGAAACATTTTGATCGCAGGGCTGATCCACTTATTTTTCCGATAACCATAAGCGGAAGAAATGGGATCTGCCTTCATATCCGTTTCCAGTTCCACCAGCTCCCCTGTTTGAAGTTCCTTCTCCACCACAAATTTGGGCAAATAACAAATCCCCACATCATTCTTTGCCAAATTAATAATCGTCTGGGTACTGCGGATTTCAATCATATTTCCTAAATGAATATCTTTCTCTTCCAAATAGGCATTAAATTTTCGTCCCAGAGATCCCGGCATTGGCTGTACAATGGCAGATACCAGGGGAAAATCTTGATGGGGTGTAACAAAATCACTATAAGTTCGTTTCATCCGAGGTGAACCAAAGAGAACCAGTGGATAGGTTCCCCCTTTCTCCCACACCAGGCTGTCATCCACCTCCTGTTCATTCAAGTAAAAGACCCCTATATCGATCTGGTCATCTTTTAATGCCTCCTGCACATTTCGACTATTCATAGATCGTAAGTACAGATGAACTCTAGGAGCCCGCTGATGGAAAACTTTTAAAATCTGCGGAAAACGAAAGCATAAAAGCGATTCCGGTGCTCCCAGTCGAAGCGTTCCTTTACACTCTGTCAAGTCGGACTGAAAATTTTTCATCTTATCCAGTGCAGATAAAACTTCTTCTACATAAGGAACAAACTCTTCTCCCGCCTTTGTCAGCACCATGCGCCGTCCCACTTTTTCAAAGAGCATGGTATCCAGCTCCTTTTCAAGCTGATCCATATGAAAGGTAATGGTCGATTGGGTATAAGATAACTTTCTAGCTGCCCCAGAAAAACTCCCCTCACGTACAATCTCCTTAAAAGTTTGTAAATACCGCAAATCCATAAGTTTCCTCCGCCTCTTATAAAGAATGATATTCATTTTAATCAATTGTATCACATTTGCTGTAATTATCTAATGATAAACATTCAACCAACCGCTGCAGTTCAGAACTAACAAAACCTTTCAAGTAAAAAGACCTCCATGCAAATCGCATGGAGATCTTTTTGTGGATTCAAGGGAAACGAGGCGCTTTGTATTTTTTGCGCCTTTTATGGTATTACACGGCCATGATGCCATTCTGATCGAAATCAAGCACGAGGTAGCGCGCCGTCATCTTCGCGGAGCGGAATCCGTCGACCATGGCTTCACCGACCATGTGCGCTTTATCCGCCGGAGCGAAGGCGATGATGGTCGGGCCGGAGCCGCTGATGGTCGCGCCGTAGGCACCGGAATACATGGCATTTGCAATGACCTGACGGGAGCCTGGAATGAGATCCAGACGGTATGGGACGTGGATGCAGTCATCGAGGCCAAATTTCAAATACTCCGGCTTCTGATACATGAAAGCAGCCATCAGGAAGGAGACGGCACCAATGTTATGCACGGCATCGCTTCTGCTGTATGTCTTCGGAAGCACGGCTCTGGCTTTTTCCGTATGCAGCTCGAAGTCCGGGATCGTGACGACTGCTTTCCAGTGGGACGGGATGTCGATGCTTTCCGCTGTGACATGTCCATCCTTCAGAAGCGCCATGCAGAAACCGCCCAAGATCGCGGGCGCTGCATTGTCGGGATGGCCTTCCATCTCCGCGGTGATATTCAGGATTTCTTTCCGGTCGAAAGGTTCCCCCATCAGCAGATTTGCAAGGAATACGCCGGAAGCAAGTGCCGCCGAGCTGCTGCCGAGGCCTCTGGCAAAGGGGATACGGTTGATGAGGTACATGCTGCCGCCGGGGATCTTTTCCCCTGCCTTTTGGGCCGTTTCCGCCATCGCCTGAATGATCATGTTATCCATTCCGGAAGGGATCTGGTCTGCGCCTTCCCCTTCTGCGCGGATCACGGTATCCTTGAGCTCTCGTCCTTCCTCGGGAACGAACTGGACGACATTGTAAAGGCCGAGCGACATGCCGAGGGTGTCAAAGCCGCTTCCGATATTCGCCGTGGTAGCCGGTACACGGACGATGTATGTCTTATTCTCTGTCATCATTCATGACCCTCACAATATTCGCGACCTGGCGCATGCAGGGCAAGACCTGCAGGGCTTTTTCGACTTGAATGATATTTTCGCGAGGTGTATCCTGCGTGATGATCATCAGTTCCGCTGCGTCCTCGAAGCGGCTCTTCTGCACGACTTCTTTGATGCTGATGTCATGGTCGGCATACGCAGAAGCGATCTGGGAGAGGACGCCCGTCACATCGTCGACGATCAAGCGGAAGTAGTAGGAGTTCTTCAGCTTCAGGGAAGAGTAGAATGGGATGCGCTTGGTTTCCGTCAGCATCATACCGGTGCCGGTGGAACCATTCATGATGTGTTTCGCGGTAGAAATCACATCTGCCATGACAGCACTGGCCGTCGGAAGAGAGCCGGCACCGCGTCCATAGAACATGACGTCATCTACGATGTTGCCGGTGACATAGATCGCATTGTAAGAGCCTTTGACGGAAGCGAGCGGATGAGTGCGCGGTACGAAGGCTGGATAGACATTGAGCGCGATACCATTTTCCTGACGGGTGCCGACGGCGAGCAGTTTGATGGCATAGCCCATTTCGCTCGCATACTGCACGTCCTTCTGGGAAATCTTCTCGATGCCTTCGACAAGGACGTCATCAAATGTGACATTCGCACGGAAACCGATGGAGGCGAGGATCGCCAGCTTTCTCGCTGCGTCATAGCCGCAGACGTCATTGGTCGGGTCAGCTTCGGCAAAGCCCTTCTTCTGCGCCACACGAAGGGCATCCGAGTAGCTGACGCCTTCTTCGTCCATACTGGAAAGGATGAAATTCGTCGTCCCGTTCACGATACCGACGATGCTTTCGATTTCATTCGCAGCCAGGGAATCGTGCAGCGGGCGAAGGATCGGGATGCCGCCCCCGACACTGGCTTCGCAGGAGAAATTCACATGATTCTCCATCGCAGTATGCATGATTTCCGGTCCAAAGAGGGCTACGACATCTTTATTGGCGCTGACGACGCTCATTTTGTGATTGAGCGCTTCGAAGATATACTCCTTGGCCGGATGGATGCCTCCCATGACTTCGACCACGATGCCGATATCGGGATCGGCCATGATTTCTTCAAAAGAAGAGGTCAAATGGACCCCTTTGAGCAGAGGCACATCTTTGTACTTGTCTGGATGACGCACCAGTACATGGGTGATTTCCAACTGACAGCCCAGCTGTTCTGCCATCATCTGGCTGTTTCTTTTGATGGTTTCAGCGACGCCGCTTCCGACGGTGCCGAAGCCAAGGAGTGCAATATTGATTGTTTTCATAAAATCTCCTCCTGATCAAGGATGCATTGAAAACTGGGGAATGAGGGGCGTCTCATGGATTGCGTTTTTGCGTTCTGCCCAAAACACAATACCAATCACCAGTGGTGACAACTTTCTCCCCTATTCTCCTGCTTTCAGCATGGCTTCCTGAAGAACAACGGACTGTATTCCTTTCATGGACTTGACTGCATCTTCCAAAACCGATAACGGTTCCGATGCATCTTCTATCTGCAAGGTCATGGTGACAGAGACGAGCTTCTCCCCCGCCCGGCTGCGATTCATGGAAAGTATCTCGAAATTTCCTTTCATGACGCGTCGCATGAGGCGGGCAAAGTGAGGATACTCCTCCGTCATGACCGTGGACAGCATGGCGATCCTGAGCGCCCGGCTCTGGGCCGATGCTACGTGATCTTTATATTTATAATAAGCACTGCGGCTCATATCGACTTTTTTGACCGCTTCATTGATGGATCCGCAGATCCCGCCATTCAGCAGTTCTTTCACTTTGATCGTTTTCTTGATGGCTTCCGGAAGTACCTTCAGATCCACCAGGTAAAATTCTTCTTTTCCTTTTTTCATAATGAACCGTATGACAGAAAGGTATGAGGCGTGTCACAGGCTGCCTGTTCTCTTCGCCCGCTCCCTTATTCTATAAAATGAAATAAAATCACCGCAGCGGCCACGGAGACATTGAGTGACTCGACCGTGCCCGCGAGCGGAATATATAAATTCATGTCGGTCATCGCGAGGAGCTCCTCGCGGATGCCGTTTCCTTCATTGCCAAAAACGAAGATCCCTTTCCGGATCTCTCCCACCGTTTTGTAGGGGACGGCATGCGAAAGGGCTGTCCCGTAGAGCGCAAGACCGCTCTTTTCTCGGAGAAGGGAGATCTGATCCACTGTCAAATCTTCATAGACAGGGACACGCAGGATGCTCCCCATGGAGCTTCGCACTGCTTTTTCTGCAAAGGGATCGGTGCATCCTTTCGTAAGAAGGACGGCCTTGACGCCGGCCGCCGCCGCACTTCGAAGGATCGTCCCCATATTGCCGGGATCCTGCACCGCATCCAGCAGCACGTAGCAGCCCTCGAGCGGGTGCATCAGTTCTTGTATATCTCTTTTTCCCTTAGAAGCCAGCAGCATGATGCCCTGCCCATGCTGCGTACCTGAGATGAGCTTCATGAGTCCCTCATCGACTTTCAGAAAGCGCCAAGAAAGTGCTTCTCCCTCTTTCATGAGTGCCTTGAAGCGTTCATTCTCCAGCTGGTTTTCTGTGAAAAAGCAGGTACATGCTTTCATGCCCTGACGGAGGGCATCCTCGACGCTGCGAAGCCCTTCCATCAGGAACAGGCCATAGGCTTCACGGTATTTTCTCTGCTTCAGCTGCAGCGCCTTTTTGATCCACTGGTTGCTGCGGCTGGTTATTTCTTCGATCATCCTGTCCTCCATGTGGAAATCGAGTGAAAAAGGGGCAGCGGGTTCAAGGGTTAGCCCCCTTGGGCGTGACGTCCTTTGATTGCGTGCAAAAGCTTCGCTTGAATGAGAAATTAGAAATGAGAAATGGTGGTGCGGCGCATAAAAATCAGAAGCGCCGCGGAGTATAAATAGCGGCGATGCCCGAAGATGGCATTTTAGTCACCAGTCACTAGTCACTCGAGACCCCTAATCCCTAGCCACTAATCCCTAATCCCTGCTTTCAAACTTCAAAGGTTCACGGGGCGACGCATCAAAATATGGAAGCGCCGCGAAGGTTTGATAGCGCTTCGCGCCGTCGTCAGAGGGGCGTAGCCGAGAAATCTCTATGGCAGAACGCTCGTTGTAGCATGTGAGACAGCACCAAGACATCGTTTCCCCTCAGTACATACACGCTGATTCCCGCAGTGCAGTAAAGATCCCTCGGCTGCGCTCGGGATGACGATGGCGAAGAATACCAGTCACCAGTAACTAGCCACTAGTAACTAGTCACCAGCTACCAGTCACAAGCCCCCAGCTTCTCCCGCACGAATGCTTCTATATCGCCGCCGGGGAAAAGGAATCCACGGATGCCCGCATTCTCTGCGGCTTCGACATCGCGTTTCCCATCCCCGAAAAGAACCGCGTGGTCTTTGTCTATGCCGTATGCATCAAGCGCGCGAAGGATCATCCCCGGCGCCGGCTTGCGGCAGCTGCACACTTTATCATACGCGGGAAGGGGCGCACCGGCGAGGTGCGGGCAGTAGAAGAACTCGGTGATATGTCCGCCCCATTTTTGAAATTCTTCATTCATTTCACGGTGGAGCTGCTGCACGGTTTCTTCGGTGAAATAGCCACGTGCCACGCCGCTCTGGTTTGTCACGACAAAGAGGAGAAAGCCGGCCTTTGTGAGTTCGGCTACGATCTCTCTTGCGCCTTTCACCCAGCGCAGTGCCTTCATCTGATGCACATAGCCATCATCTTCATTCAGGACACCATCTCGGTCAAAAAAGACCGCTTTTCTTCCGGTATCCATCATTTCGTCCAGTCCATCTCATCGATGATCTGGCAGATGATGTGCGCCGCGAGCATATGGATTTCCTGAATGCGGGCGGTGACCTCATCCGGCACCACCAGAGAGGCATCGCACCAGAGTACCATGGCTCCGCCTGTTTTCCCGGTCGATCCGATGGTCGTCAGCCCTTTTTCTCTCGCCATTTTCAGCGCTTCGAGTACATCAGGACTATTTCCGCTGGTGGAAATCCCCCAGAGGACGTCCCCCGGATTTCCCAGCCCTTCGACCTGACGGGAAAATACGCGCTCAAAGCTGTAGTCATTCCCGACGGCGGTCAGGATCGAGGTATCTGTCGTGAGAGCGATGGCAGGAAGAGAGCAGCGTTCGTTATGAAAGCGCCCGACAAATTCCGCGGCGATGTGCTGCGCATCGGCAGCGCTGCCTCCATTGCCGCAGATGAGGATCTTGTGGCCGGAGCGCAGGGCTTTTTCGCAGATCTTCGCCATGTCTTCGATGACGGGATAGAGTGCGCGGCTCTTTTCGAGTGCTTTCTGGTGGTCCTCGAAACATTTTTCTATGAGTGCTCTCATTTCTTTTCCTCATCCTGAGCGGCCTTGGAGACAGTCTGCTGCCCGGTCATCAGATTCTGAAGTTCCTGCATGAATGTATTGATATCCTTAAATTCACGATAGACGGAGGCAAAGCGGACATATGCGACCTGATCGAGCTTGCAGAGCGCATCCATCACGATATTGCCGATTTCCGTGGTCGGCAGCTCGCGCTTCGGATCGGTGCGGATCGTATGTTCCACCCGATCGATGATTTCTTCGATCTGCGCCGAGGATACATTCGTCTTTTCACAGGCTCGGGTGATACCGTTACGGATCTTAGATCTATCGAAAAGCTCACGCTTGCCATTCTTCTTGATGACACGAAGCGGCATTTTTTCTACGGTTTCATAGGTCGTGAAACGGCGTCCGCAAGAGAGGCACTGACGGCGGCGGCGAATGGCTGCGCCTTCATCCGTATCTCTGGAGTCTGTCACTTTCGTATCTCTGCTTTTACAGAATGGGCATTTCATATCGAATTCTCCTTTTTTGAGTTAACAAAAAGCAAAATCAATAAAAGCCACACTGCATCTGCGGTGTGGCTTTTCAGACAGGTAGAAAGAGCCGGTCTGTCTCTGGTGAGGAGAATACGGATGCGATGATCGTCCGCATCCTCCCTCTCTGTTCCATAGGGTGTCGCATCAGAAAGAGAGTCATCCATGAGAGCAGTCAGCCGGCGTATTTTCCCTTATTTTCTGAGGAATTCCGGAACCGCAATTCCCGTGCTCGGACGGACAGCATTGCTGAATCTGTTTCCTGCCTGCGCCGGAGCCTGTGCTTTTTTCTTTTCGCCGAAGCCGGTCGCAATGACAGTGATTCTGACGGTATCGTTATCGAGGGTATCATCGACAGAAGTACCCCAGATGATATTGGCATCCGGATCGGCTGCTTCAGTGATGATCTGGGATGCTTCGTTGATTTCGAAGAGGCCCAGGTCTTCATTGCCGGTGATATTGATGATGATGCCTTTCGCACCATCGATGCTGCGTTCCAGAAGCGGGCTGTTGATGGCCATGGAAGCGGCGTCGCTCGCACGGTTGTCGCCGGTGCCGATGCCGATGCCCATGAGCGCTTCACCCTGGTCACTCATGATGGTTCTGACGTCTGCAAAGTCCAGATTGATGATGCCCGGTACGGTGATCAGGTCGGAAATGCCCTGGATGCCCTGACGGAGTACATCGTCCGCGGTCTTGAATGCATCTTTCAGAGATGCTTTCTTGTCCATGATCTGCAGCAGCTTGTCATTCGGTACGACAAGGATGGCATCGACGCTGTTCTTCAGACGTTCGATCCCTTCCTGTGCATTTCTCGCTCTGACCTTGCCTTCGAAGGTGAATGGTTTCGTCACGACAGCGATCGTGAGCGCGCCCAGCTCTCTGGCGCACTGTGCAGCTACCGGAGCCGCTCCGGTGCCGGTGCCGCCGCCCATGCCGGCAGTGACGAAGACCATGTCTGCGCCTGCCAGTGCTTTAGAGAGATCCTCTTTGGATTCTTCGGCTGCCTGTTCACCGACTTCCGGTTTTGCGCCTGCGCCGAGACCCTTGGTCAGTTTTTCACCGATCTGGATCTTGTTATCTGCTTCGGATTTATTCAAAACCTGGGTTTCGGTATTGACTGCAATAAATTCGACCCCTTTGACCTGGGCATCGATCATGCGGTTGACTGCATTATTTCCGCCGCCACCTACACCAATAACTTTAATGTTTGCCATTTCAGACTGTTCCATGTTCGCTCCTCCTTCAGGATATTTTGCGTCATGTATGTAAGGAAACGCTGATTAACTCAGGATGTTATCCACCTATATTACATTTCTGCTAATCATATGTACCATTGTACAATACTTTCCACAAGTTCGCCACCGGTAGAATGAGACAATTTGCATTTTTTCCGGTTAAAATCTCTATTTTTTCAATTTTATAAAGGGAGATGAGAGATTGGCGTCCACATATTCCACGGAAAGACCGCGCGCCTTCACATCTCCTACCATATTCTCAGCCAGTTTGGCCTGCGCTTCCATGTCACTGCCACTGCCAAGGCGGACGGTGATGCCATCTCTGGTATAAGCGCGGATGTTTTCCGGATTTCCGATATTGATCTCCGAAAAGAAGCGCTGGCCTTCCGGAGAGAGTGCATTCAGAAACGCGAGTGCTTTGTCCAAGTCTTCCTGCGACACGGTATCTCCGAGGAGCAGGTTTCCCATACGCTTGCCGGTGATCATCGCGGCGTCACCCTTTCGAATCGACTGCACGGAGTCGATCACCATGCCCTCTTTATCAAGCACGACATAGCTGTACTCCGCCTGCATGATGGCCAGCGGCACTCTGTCTTCGATGTGTACTTCGAGGACGAAGGGAAATCCGCGGCTCACCTGCACATCGGCCACACGGATATCATGAGAGAGACGCTCTGCCAGGCCGGATGCGCTGATCTGCAGCACATTGACCGGCTGGCGGATCTGGCCTTCGAAAAGAATATCCTCCATCGTGAGCGCCTTCGTGCCGGTGAGATGGATATAGCCTAAAGGCAGCGGCAGAAGAAATACCCCCAGCACGATGAGGAGAAGCCCGCCGCCTGTCAGCAGGATGGAGCTCCTGATACGGAGTCCCTTCTTTTTCTTTTTACGCGGCCTTCTGGGTGGCTCTTCCGTCTCCTGCAAAGGCTCTTCCGGCTTCTCTTCCGGCTCTTTCCAAGCCTCCTGCTCCGGGATCTTTCCCTCATGTAGCTCGCGCCTGAAATCATTGAAGCTTTTAAAATTATCCATACAATTTGATCCTGTAAATAAGAGATGGTGTAAAGTTTTGGGGGATTAGTTTTTTACGTATTTTCATTTCGAGCTGAGGCGAGAAATCTCATATGCAAACAGCGAAACGGCGAGTGCAAAACGACTGCTAGACGATGCTCTAAAGCGTCTCTTTTGCATAGTCGCACAGGTGCGGATAACCGCAGCGCAAGAAAGATCCCTCCACTTCGGTCGGGATGACGGATACGAGAAAAAACCGTCTGCCATCTGATGTCTCTCTAATCCCTAGTCACCAGTCCCCAGCCACTACAATCACACCTTATCCAGCCCCGCTTCGAGGAGAATCTTCTCACAAAGCGCAGGGAACGAGATCCCTGCCGCTGCAGCGGCTTTCGGGACGAGGCTCGTCGCCGTCATGCCCGGGATGGAATTGGCTTCCAGAAGATGCGGACGGCCTTCGCAGTCAGTCTTGAAGTCGAAACGGCACGCCCCATCACATTCCGCCATGCGGTAGCCGATTTCTGCGAGACGGCTCATCTCTTCCGCCAGTGCATCCGAAATCGGAGCCGGGACGAGGTAGTCTGTCGCACCCTTGGTGTACTTGGAGTGGTAATCATAGGAGCCCGAGTGCGGGCAGATCTGGATGACCGGCAGTGCTTTGCCGTCCAGCACGGAAACGGTGAATTCCTCGCCGGACAGGAAAGCCTCTGCGAGAATCCTTGGTTCCACTGAAAAGACGCGGTCGATCGCCTCTTTCAGATCTTTTTCTTCTTTGACGATCTCGATGCCGATGGTCGAGCCTTCACAGGCCGGTTTCAGGACGACCGGAAGGGTAAAGCTCTTGCCAATGTCTTTTTCAACATTTTCCTTCCCATCCTTCAGATAGTAGGGTTTGGAAAAGGCCATGGGGAGACCCGCCTGCTTGAAGAAATGGCTGCTCATGATCTTATCCATGGTGATGGCGCTCGAGGTCACGCCGGAGCCCGTGTACGGGATGCGGGCGAGTTCGAGCACGCTCTGGATGGTGCCATCCTCTCCGTACTTGCCATGCAGCGCGATGAATACGGCATCAGCCTTCGCTTCTTTCAGCTGCTCCACCACATGATGCGGATCATATTCCAAAGGAATGGCCTGATAACCAATGGATGTCAAGGCTTCTAAAATGGCCTTCCCTGTATTTCTGGAGACTTCCGCCTCTCTGGAGGGTCCTCCCATGAGGACCACGATTCTGCTCTCTTTAGTAATCACTTTTTCAACCCTTTATCCTTCACCAACTGAATGAGTTCTTCCCCTGCGCGGTAAATGCTGCCGGCGCCCATGGTGATAATCATATCTCCCGGCTTCACGAAATCGTAAAGCGCCTGAGACACGCCATCCACGGTATCCACATAGTGGATCTCCTTCTCCGGCAGACGCTTGTGGACAAGCGAGGGGATCAGGTGTCCGTCGACGCCTTCGATCGGCGTCTCACTTGCCGCATAGATATCAGTGAAGAAGAGTACATCCGCATCATCGAAGGCTTCGGCAAACTCTTGCTGCAGCAGCTGCGTGCGGGAATAGCGGTGCGGCTGGAAGGCACAGATGATGCGATGATCGCCTGTCTCTCTCGCTGCTTTCAAAGTTGCTTTGATTTCCGTCGGATGGTGTGCATAGTCATCGACCACCCAAAGATCATTTTCTCTGGACTTCGTCTCGAAGCGCCGCTTCACCCCCACGAAATGAGACAGCGCCGTCTCGATCGTTTCCATCGGGATGCCGCAGTAGAGCGCTGCGATCACAGCGCCCAGCGCATCACGGATATTATGCGACCCCGGGATCTGCAGCTCGATGGTGCCGAGCGTCTTCCCCTCATGCACCACATCGAAAAGAAGATGCCTGTTTTCATATCTCTTGTTCACGGCCCGATAGTCAGCTTTTTCATTGAGCCCGTAGGTGATGCAGGTCTTATGGATCTCGGGCAGGATCGCACATACGCCCTCACTGTCGGTGCATACGATGGCGACGCCGTCCTCGTAGCAGATATGGCTGATGAATTCGGAAAAGGCACGACGGATATTTTCGACGCTGCCATAATGATCCAGATGGTCATCCTCGATATTCGTCACCACCGTCATATAGGGGGAAAATTTCAGGAAAGAGCCGTCGCTTTCATCCGCTTCCGCGATGACATACTCACCCTTTCCGAGACAGGAATTTCCTCCGATATAGCTGGCTGCCGCCCCGAGAACGATCGTCGGATCTTTGCCCGCTTCATAGAAAATCTGGCCCACCATGGCAGAGGTCGTGGATTTCCCATGTGCGCCTGCGACTGCGATGCCTTTGCCCCAGTGGAACATGGCCGCCAGCACGTCTGAGCGATGGAACACGGGAATGCCAAGGCATCTCGCTTCTCGAAGCTCCGGATTTTCTTCGGAAATCGCCGAAGAAATGACCACGCAGTCAGCGCCCCTTACATGAGAGGCTTCATGCCCGATGTAAATCTCTGCGCCCTTTTTTCGGAAATCGCGCAGGAAGGGAGAGTCTGCCACATCGGAACCGGAAATGCGATCCCCCTTGTCCAGCAGAATGACGGCCAGCGCACGCATGCCCATACCGCCGATCCCTATAAAATGGAATGTATGATACTTCGTGAGGTCCATAATCGTCTTCCTTTATTTAATGAGCGACAGTGCAAGTCTTGCGATATCCTCTCCGGCATGCACTTTTTTCAAAGTGCCGATGGACTTCTCCATCGTCTGAAGGGCTTCGGGATGCTCGCGAAGCGCTGTGATATTTTCGATGAATTTGGCGCCAGTGACGTCCTTATCCAGGATCATCTTCGCCGCGCCCGCCTCGGAAAAGACGCGGGCATTGTATGTCTGGTGATCCTCCGCCGCATAGGGATACGGGATCAGGATGGCCGGCAGCTCTCTCGCTGCGACCTCCGCCAGACTGATGGCTCCCGCGCGGCAGATGATGAGATCGGCCGCTGCCAGTGCATTCGGCATATGGTACTCATAGCGGATGATGCGGCTCGCAGAACCGTAATGCCCATCCTCATCTGCGCCGAGTGCGCTCGTGATCTTGTCATACTCCAGCTCGCCCGTCACATGGTAAAGGCACAGGTTCTTCGCATCCTTGAAATGGCGATGCACATCCAGCATCGCAGTATTGATCGTCCTCGCTCCGCGGCTGCCGCCGGTGACCAGTACCATGAAGGTATCCGGCGAAAGCCCGAGTGCCTTGCGGGATGCCTCCCGCTTGGCTTCCATGATGTCTGGACGGATCGGATTTCCTGTATAGATGCATTTCTCAGGATGCGGGAAACGGGATCCGGCTGCTTCATAGCCCAGCGCGATCTTGTCGACCACACGGGAAAGGATCTTATTCGTGATCCCCGGGATCACATTCTGTTCCTGAATCAGCGTCGGGATATGAGAGAGCGCTGCCGCCATCAGGATCGGCCCGCATACATAGCCGCCCGTCCCGATGACTACGTCCGGCGCGAAATCTTTCAGGATCCGGCGCGCTTTGAACAGGCTGCCTGCAGTACGACACAGGATGCTGATATTTTCCAGCGTCAGCTTCCGCTTCAGGCCCGAAGCCGGCAGCGAGGCGAAACGATACCCTTCTTTCGGAATGATACGTGACTCCATCCCATTCGGCGTGCCCACGAAAAGAAATTCTGTTTCTTCCAGTTTTGCTATTTCTTTAGCAATGGTGATGGCCGGGTAAATATGTCCCCCCGTACCGCCGCCAGATAAAATAACCCGTTTCATAAATGATACATGCTCCCAAGTTGGTGGTTTGTAAATGATAATTGGAAAGGTTTAAAGGTTCAGGGTTAGCCTGTGGGGCGTGCTACCCCATGATTACGTTTGAAAGCTCTGCTCGAATGAGAAATTAGGAATGAGGAATTAGGAATGGTGGTGCGGCGCATAAAAATCAGAAGCGCCGCGGAGTTTTGATAGCGCTTCGCGCGCATCGTCATTTCGAGCGTAGCCCTCGATCTTTATTGCAGAACGCTCATCGCCTGATGCGAGGCAGCACCAAGACATCGTTTTCCCTCGGCGCATACACGCTGATTCCCGCAATGCAGTAAAGATCCCTCGGCTGCGCTCGGGATGACGATGCCGGAGAATCCCAGTCACTCCTAATCCCCAATCCCTAATCCCTAGCTACCAGTCACTAGTCACTCATACCTGCTTTCAAACTTCAGGGGTCAGGATCGTGGAGGCGGCTTCGCCGCAAATATATAACTCCGCGGCGCTTTCTAATTTTAAGTGCCGCACCACCCCCCTGAACCCGACAACCTGAACCCTGAACCCATTAACCCATTATTCCCTGAACAGGAAAATGAGCGAATCCTCGATTTCCCTTTTCTCAAAGCCCCTTAACGGTTTTCTTGAAATCCATGCCGCGCTCTTCCATATTCTTATACATATCGAAAGAGGAGCAGGCCGGTGAAAGGATGACGACGTCTCCCGGTTTCGCCAGCTTCTGTCCGAGGAAGACGGCCTCCTTCATAGAGGATACGCGGTGGATAGAAGAGACACCCGCCTCTTTGGCCGCTTCCTCGAAACGCTCAGCCGCCGCTCCCAAAAGAATGAGCTCTTTCGTATGACGGCGCACGACCTGCATGAAATCAGAAAGAGGCGTCCCCTTATCATGGCCGCCGGCGATCAGGATGACCGGCTTGTCGAAGGCTTCCATGCCTTTGACGGCTGCATCGGTATTCGTAGCCTTGGAATCATTATAGTAGGAAACGCCATCCAGCTTGCGAACAAATTCAATGCGGTTCGGAAGAGCGGCGAAGGTCTTCAATGCCTCTATGATGACGGCCGTGTCGACGCCGCCCTCATGCGCCAGGAAAGCAGCCGCCAGGCAGTCCTCGATATTCTGTTTCCCCTTCAGCAAGAGCTCTCCTGCGGTGCAGAGAGGAATGGTTTCTCCCCTTCTCTTCAGCACGAGACGGTCACCGGAGAGGCATGCGCCTTCTTCGACTCCGTGCGATGTGGAGAGCAGGCACACATGGGTGTGCGTTTCCGCCTGCTTTTTTAGCATCGGCGTATAGGGATCATCGGCATTCAGAAGGATGCAGTTCGTTTCGTCCATATTTTCAAAGATCCGCGCCTTGGCTGCCACATAGGCCTCCATGGTGTGGTGACGTTCCAGATGATCGGGCGTGATATTCAGGATGACCGCCGCCTTCGGCTGGAAACGGGTAATGAATTCCAGCTGGAAGCTCGAAACTTCCGCTGCGATCAGACCATTCTCCGGTACCAGCTCAGCTTCGCGGGAAAGGGAAATCCCCAGATTTCCTGCCAGAGCAAAGGGTCTCCCCGAGTGCGAGAGCATGCTGCCAAGCAGCGTCGTGGTCGTGGTTTTCCCATTCGTCCCCGTGATGGCAAGGATCGGCGCCTTCGTCACGCGATAGGCCAGCTCGACTTCGCTCAGGACAGGGATGCCCCGCTTCATCGCCCCCTGAATCACGACATTTTCCGCCGGGATGACAGGAGAAACGACGACGGTATCCATCCCGTCCAAAAGGCTCTCCGACTGCGCGCCGAAGCAGAACTCCGCCCCGAGTCCGATGAGCTCCTCTTTTTCTTTTGTATTCTGTATCTGATCTTTCAGATCTGAAATCACGACATGGGCTCCATGACGAAGAAGTACATGAGCCGCGCCAAGGCCGCTGATGCCGGCGCCCAGAATCAATACATTTTTCAAAGCATACCTCCCATGATAGTAAAACATGGATAGTCGAAGGGGACTGGGGACTAGTGGCTAGTGGCTAGTGACTAGTGACTGGTGACTGGTAGCCAGGGATTAGGGATCGGCGCGGAAAGCATCCGATTTCATACATCATCTCGCCGTCTCTTAGTCTCTTAGTCTCTAGTTTCTTAGTCTCCTAGTCTCTCAGTCTATGGCAGTGCATAGATTGCCAGCATCAGGCTGCCTGCCGCGGCGAGGCCCTCGAAGATCCAGAAGGACCAGACGACACGGACTTCGCTCCAGCCCGACAATTCGAAATGATGGTGCAGCGGACTCATCTTGAAGACACGCTTGCCCGTTGTTTTGAAAGAAATGACCTGAATGATGACAGATAAGGCCTCCAGCACAAAAATCAACCCGAGGAAGGCGAGCAAGAGCTCCGTCCGGGTCATGACCGAGATCCCGGCGATGGCTCCGCCGAGGGCGAGTGAGCCGGTATCCCCCATGAAGACCTTGGCCGGATGATAATTGAAGAAAAGGAAGCCAATGCAGGCCCCTGCCAGGATGATGATAAAATAACCGAGGTCATGAAACCCTGTCATATAGCAGAAGACCGCATAGGCCGTAAACGCGATGACGCAGCAGCCGGAAGCCAGTCCGTCCAGCCCATCCGTCAGGTTCACCGCATTCGATGCCCCCACAATGACAAGAACGACGAAAGGATAGTACAAAAGTCCGATGAAAATATCCATGTCCGTGAATGGGATCGCGATCGAGTAAGGCAGGTGCAGTGTATCTACGACGCCCCAGCAGAAGAGCACGGCGAGGATCAACTGCCCCAGCATTTTCTGCTTGGCCGTCAGCCCCAGATTCCTTTTCTTTTCTGCTTTGATGAAATCATCGAGAAATCCTAAAAGCCCATGCCCCAGCGTCAGGAAAAGAAGCCAGAGGACCGATGGATCCAAGAGGCGGTTGAAAAGCACCACCAGCACCATCGCTGTCAGCATGAAGAGCCCGCCCATGGTCGGAGTGCCGCTCTTGGCCCGATGAGACTTCGGACCTTCGGTGCGGATCGACTGGCGCGCCTTCAATTTTTTCAAAAGCGGAATGCCCACCCATCCGCAGATGACGGTGAGAACCGCTGCTTCCAGCAGGTATATACAATAATTACTTTCCATCCTTTGTCAGAACTCCCCTCAAGAGCATTGGTACTTTTTCCATATGCATATAGTGCGAACCTTTCACCAGCACAGCATCACCGGCCTTGGCTAGAGAAGCCAGCTTCTTGGCAGCCTCTTCACAGGTCTCATACGAGAAAACGGACGTCATGCCGCCCTCTTTGGCGCCGGAAGCCAGATGACGAGAGAGAGGTCCCACCGTGATGAGACCGTCAAAGCCCATAGCGGCTGCTTTCTTTCCCGTTTCCTGATGCAGCGCCTCTTCCATCTCGCCCAGCTCTCCCATATCGCCAAGCACCAGGTAGTGATGCGAAGCGGGGATCTGCTTCAGCGAGCCGAATGCCATTTCCATGGAGAGCGGATTCGCATTGTATGAGTCATCCATGACAGAGATCCCTGCGATGGTAAGCAGTGTCTGCCGCTGACCGATTGGATGGAAATCCGCAAACGCTCTCTGAATTTTCCGGCTGTCCACGCCAAGGACACGGGCTGCCGCGATGGCGGCCAGTGCATCGTAGACATTGTGCACGCCTAGAAGATGCAGCTTCACGCGGAATGCTTCATCAAAAGACGTACAGATGAACTGGGTTTGCGAAGCTTCATAACGGGCATCTGTCCCGCGGACGGTATAGCGCCCCGCAAGGCCATAGGAGATCACGCGTCCCTCGAAGCTGTCCCCCATCGCTTTGACGAAGGGGTCATCCCCATTCAGGATCGCCGTGCCATCCTTCGGCAGTGCTTCGATCAGCTCGGCCTTCGCCTTCGCGATATTTTCCTGACTGCCCAGGATCCCGATATGCGATGTGCCGACATTGGTCACGATACCGATGGTCGGGCTGGCGATCGCACAAAGCTCTGCGATCTGTCCGAAGCCGCGCATCCCCATTTCCACGACGCAGACTTCCGTCTCTTTCGTCATAGAGAGGAGCGTCATGGAAAGACCGATCTCATTATTGAAATTTTTCTGTGTCGCGCAGACATGAAAACGAGACGACAGGAGCGCCGTCGTCATGTCTTTCGTCGTTGTTTTTCCATTAGAGCCCGTGATGCCGATCACCGGTACATGGAAACGCATGCGGTGAAAATGAGCGAGATCTTCCAGTGCCTTCTTCGTATCCTTTACGAGAAACACTGATACATCGGAAGGCAGCTCCGCGGCAAAAGAAGCATCCGAAAGGATGACTCCCGAAGCCCCTTCTTCGCACGCCTTTTTTAGAAAGGCATGCCCGTCAAAATTTTCTCCTTTAAGAGCCAGAAACAGATTGCCCGTCTCGATGGTGCGGGTATCGGTACTGACCCCGTCCATGGACGGCTCCCTGCCGCGCTGGAGCAATGACGCCCCGCAGGCTCTTTCTATTTCTTCTATCGTAAATGAAGCCATGAATTTCACTCCTTCAGTAGTGTCCTCAAAAGCGAGCCGACTGCTTCAGCGCTTTCCTCGCTTCTTCCCTATCGTCGAAATGAATGGTCTTGTCTTTCAAGATCTGGTAGTCTTCATGACCCTTGCCGGCAATGAGGACGATATCGTCCCCTTTAGCGAGGGAAATCGCCTTCTGGATGGCGCTTCTTCTGTCGACCACCACTTCCACCTGCAGGGACGGCTTCTCCGCCTTCACCTCTTCGACACCGGCTGCCACTTCTTTTACAATGGTCTCCGGGTCTTCCGTACGGGGATTGTCACTGGTCACGATCGCTACATCCGCATAGCGGGCAGCAATACGGCCCATGATCGGACGCTTCATCTTATCACGGTCGCCGCCGCAGCCGAAAACGACCAGAATGCGGCCCTTCGTGATCTCCTGTGCGGTCGTCAGGATCTTTTCAAGACCATCCGGGGTATGTGCGTAGTCGACCACGACGGTGAAGGACTGCCCCTCATCGATCAGCTCGAAACGCCCCGGCACACTGTGGAATGTCTTCATCGCAGCTGCAATGATTTCCATGGAAATCCCTTCGGAAAGCGCCGCGCCGATCGCCCCCAGGGTGTTATAGATATTGAAACGGCCTGCCAGTCTCGTCTCGAACTGGTAGGTTTTCCCTTCATAGGTCACTTTGAAGGCAGAAGACTTGCCGGTGAACCGGCTGTCAAAGGCATACAAATCCGCCGTCTTGTCGCTCATGCTGTAGGTGTGAAGATCCGCCACCTTCTGATCGACAGCGTCCATCATCACATGGGCATACGGATCATCCACATTCACCCACGCTGCCTTATTGCCCTTCGTCTGTCCCGCCGAAGACACCTTCTCAAAAAGGATGGCCTTGGCTTTTGCATAGTTGTCCATCGTCTTATGGTAGTCCAGATGATCTTCCGTGAGGTTCGTGAAGACGGCATTATCAAATTCCACGCCTTCGACGCGCCCCATGACGAGCGAATGGGAAGAAACCTCCATGCACACATGGGTGACCTTTTCTTCTGCCATCTGCCAGAGCAGACGCTCCAGATCGATGACATCCGGCGTGGTATTGTGCGTCGGCAGCTCCTTATCCCCGATCAGTGCATGAATGGTGCCGATGACACCGGTCTTGTAGCCCGCCTGCTCAAGGATATGACTCACGACGTGGGTCGTGGTGGTCTTGCCATTCGTCCCCGTAAGTGCGATCATGCGCATCTTGCGCGACGGATAGTCAAAGAAAAACGGCACCATATCTTCCATCGCTTTTCTGGTATCTGTCACATAGACGACAGTGACCCCTTCCGCTGCCTTCACCTCTTTGGAAGCCACGATGGCTTTCGCCCCCAGCTTCACGGCAGAGTCCACGAATTTGTGTCCATCCACATGCGCCCCCTCGAGACAAAGGAAAAGGCTCCCCTCTTTCACCTGACGCGAGTCCGCTGTCACATCCAAGATCTCAATATCTGTAGCGCCTTCTGTGCGCAGGATCGGCGTTGTTTTCAGTAATTCTGCTAATTTTTTCAAAACAGTCACCTCTGGTTTTTTATTTAGGAAGCATAGACACCCCTCCGGATGTCATCCGCGCTTCCGGTCTTCTATGAGTCGTGCTTTTGAAATCATCACGGCATGCGCCATCACCTCCAGCAGAGATGACGCTCGAATGCCACCCATTATATTAGCTTAAATCTATGGCAAGCACAAGGGGCTGTGAAAGATGAAATTTCATTTTCACAGCCCCTTTCTTGTGTAGTTCACTTCTATCTGCTTATTTTTTAACCCCACTGATTCATGGTGAGAAAGGTTCAACAGGTTTGACAAGCGTGGTGCGGCGCATTTCGTCATCCTGAACGGAGAAAAACGTCGTATGTTAGGGAAACGCTGATTCAATCTCAGAATCAGTGTTTCCTTAAAAATGGCTTATCTAAAATTATGAGAACTGAGTCGAAGGATCTAAGCGCCGCAGAGTTTTTAAGGAAACACCATTGCCCAAAATGGGAAACCCGTTGAACCTTTTGAACCCTCAGAACCTTCCGAACCCATTTCTCTATCTCCCTTTGTTCGGGTGCGGTTTGGCGGGATCCGCACTGCCATAGACCGCACGAACAGGCAGGCTCATCTTGAGCTTCTGCTCTGCGATCTGCTGGATGCGTACCGGTGCCTCCAGACGGGACACCTCGAGCTTATCCACCGCATTCTCCTTCGCCATCGTCATGACCTCGCTGCGGATACGCTGCATTCTGTATTCCTCCTGAATATTGATCCCACTCAGGAAGACCAGCAGCATCACAGGAAAAAGGATCATCAACGTCCCCAGAATGATGTCATGGAAAAAATAGGAAGAGTCAGACCTCTCGCGCTCGATCCGGCGAGACGCGGCGACGCTTTCCGGCATCGACGGCATGTAATCCATGACTTGCACTTCCTGTACCATACGATATCTCTCCCATCTTTTTCAGACTCTATATCTCAGGCTGAAGGAAACAGGGCCAGATCCCCGGTCGCCCCCTACACTCTTTCTACAACACGCAGGACCGCACTTCTCGCACGCGGATTCTCCTCGATCTCTTTCGCACTCGGCTTTTGCGCCTTGCCGATGGACTTCACCAGACGATGGTGGTGGCACACACAGACAGGCAGCTCCGGCGGGCAGATGCAGTCCCTTTCCATTTCCTTGAAAGCCTTCTTGATGATGCGGTCTTCCAGTGACTGGAACGTGATGACGCCGACCCGTCCCCCCACTTTCAGGTGGGAAACGCAGGCTTCCATCGTATCCTTCAGGATCCCCAACTCGTTATTTACCTCGATGCGGATCGCCTGAAATGTGCGCTTCGCCGGATGCGGGCCATTTCTTCTGGCATGTGCCGGAATGGCCGCCTTGATGACCGAGACCAGATCATCCGTCGTCTCGATAGGCTTCTTCTCGCGGAATTCACAGATAAACTGCGCGATCCGCTTCGCCCATCGCTCTTCCCCATACTCCCAGATGATACGCGCAAGCTCTTCCTCTTCATACGTATTCACGATCTCATACGCCGTGCGCGGATTTCTCTGATCCATGCGCATATCGAGCTTCCCGTTATTCATATAAGAAAATCCACGGCTGCCGTCATCGAGCTGATGAGATGAGACCCCCAGATCGAAAATGAAGCCATCGACCTTGTCGATCGTAAGCGAGGCCAGGATATCATGGATGTGAGAAAAATTATCCCGCACAAAGAGATGCCGGCAGGCACAGCCGGAAAGACGGTGAGAAGCCGCCTCGATCGCTTCTTCATCCTGATCGACGCCGATCAGAAGCGCATCCGGAGCGAGCTTCTCCGCCATAGCGAAAGAATGTCCGCCGCCCCCTAAGGTGCAGTCGACATAAATGCCATGAGGATCCGTCAGGATCCGGTCAATCATTTCGTGCAGAAGCACGGTGGTGTGTTGAAATTCCATAAATAAGTCCTCGAAAAAAGGTGAAAGATTCAGGGTTCAGGGTTGTGGTGGCGGCTTCGCCGAAATCCTTCGACTCAGGTCTCAACTTTCTGAATGCGACTTTTCCAACAAATGACATTTCACCCCGCTCAGGATGACGAAATGGGCGATGCCCGAAAGTGGCATTCAAGTCACCAGTCACTCCGATTCAGCCTTCCCCTCGAAGGGAAGGTGCCCCGAAGGGGCGGATAGGGCACAGGCGGTATGAAAGACGGCTGAGCCAAATAGGGAATACGTCTGCAAACAAAGTGCCACTCACGTAAGCACCCGAGCGCCGCTGGCGCGGTCCCCCTTCCCCATGCGGGGAAGGCTGATATGGAGGCGGCTTCGCCGCGAATATATAGGGCGATGCCCGAAGGTCTGCGGATAGCGGGTTTCCCGTTTGAGATTTTCTGACTTCGTACCTCTGACCGCGAATGACAAAGATTTCTCGCTTACGCTCGAAATGACGATGCGAGAGAGTCACCAGTCACCAATCACCAGTCACTACAAATCACAGATCAAAATTCAGCGGAAGGTCGAGGGCATCCGCGATTTCTGCGATATCCTCGCCCTCTTCGTCCTGACGCAGGAGCTCCGGATCCCAGATCTCGATGATGGGTCCCGTCCCCACGATGCAGGCTTCCTTCTTCAGCTGTGCAAATTCACGAAGGTGGGCGGGAATCAGAATGCGTCCCTGGCGGTCACACTCCATCTCCGTCCCGCGGCCGATCAGATGACGCATGATCTTGCGGACATTGCGGTTCGTGAAAGGCAACTTCTGCAGCCGGGCGATCAAGGCATCCCAGCGTTCTTTCGGATAAATATTGAGGCAGGTATCCAGACTTGGAGCCAACACAAAACGACTTCCCAGCTCTTCTCTGAATTTCGCTGGAAGGATCATGCGCCCCTTGGCGTCTATGGTATGAGAATATTCATTCATAAACATATCCTTCCACCTCCTCCACATTTACCCACATTCTACCACAATCCCCCACCTCGTGACAATGAGATTTTTTCAAACCCGTCATTTTTTCTTCTGCTGCCCATGCACCGATTTTATCGATACTTTCAGTCCTTTCTGTCTGAAACCAAACCACTCCCCGCTATGATTTCTTCCGTTTTTCAAAAAACAGGCAAAATAAAAAATCCCCACCTGCGGTTTTTTCTTTCCCCGCCGGGGAGACCTGTGAAAGCAATCAGACGGGATACTCACACATCATGACTTCCTTTTCCTTCTCTGAATGAAAAGCGCTCTCTATCTCATGGTACTCGATACTCTTTTCCCAATACAAAAAAATTTTCCAAATCAGGCGATCCATCAATAGACAGATTTAACACCGATTTCTTCTTACTATCAGTATTCACTGAGGTCCACCGTGGTCTGTCAGGTGCCTGACGGCTAAATATGGCATGTCATATTTGATATATTTTATTGCATTTATGCATAGATCCTCTTGCACATTTTGTGCGCATTTCTTTCACAATTCGGAAATTCAACAAGTAATTGTAGTTATTTGTAGTTTTTCCCTCTTGCTTTTTCTAGAATGGCGTTGTACTATATAGTCATGAAGCCCGGGCATGCCTGAACATGTTCCCTGACCGGACGGACCTTCCGATTTCCAGAATTCTCTAAGCGCTACGAGATCACTAGGAAGGATCGTTCCTAGGCAGGGCGGATCTGCAGGATGCCCCGGCGTCATCGGATGGGTCAGCTGGAAGCGTACAGCCTGCTGCCGGCACCCATTTTAGGCTGACAACTGTGAAAACCAAATATCCGGAAACCGACAAGGTTCTTCCGCTTCCCTGCCCCATGCGAGGCCGGGTCCCGACGATAGCACAGGTTCTCCCGCACTTCGGTGCACATGGACGACCGTCACCGATTCTGGGCTCCGCCTGCCTCGGGTACAGGCGGAGAGCCTTCTCCGGGTGTTTTTTTATGCCATCTCTTCCTATATATAGCGTGTGAGTAACTTATTCACATTATATCTTGATTTTTCCTATTTCTTATGGGCCGTAAGCCCGATTTCCATAAGGAGATAACCTATGAACACGAATAACAAAGTTTTGGAACTGACATTTACTGTAGAAGGCAGCCGCAGCATGACGCTCTCGATCCCCTGCCCGAAGGAAGACCTGACGCTCGAGACGGTGAAGGAGAAGGCGGCGCTCATCCTTCCGGTGCTGGAATCCTCTTCCGGCCATGCGGTCACGGCTTTCAAGCAGGCGAAGATCGTCGAAACCAGTGCGACCGTGCTGGAATAGCGAGGAGCGGGACTGTCCGTTGTCTGACGTCCCATCTTCGAGTCTTTTTACTTACTACCTATGATTACTATAAAGGAGAACACTATGTCTGCTACAACAAAAACCATCGATATGAAACTTCAGGTCCATGTAGAGGATGCGTCCTCGGGAACTTCCAAGGTGAAGAATCTGAATTTCAGCAAGATCAAAGTATCGGCCACGGCTGATGAACTGTATGCCGCAGGAAATGCGATCGCATCGCTCCAGTCTCGCCCGCTTTCGGGCCTTCGCACGGTAGCGACCAGCGACCTCGCTGACGCAGGCTAGTCGGGCAAGCAAAAAGGCGAACCATTTCGGTTCGCCTTTTTTGGTTGTTGTATTTTGGATAAAACAGTCTTTCTTCCGTCATCCGCACTTATTTATGCGATGATAGAGTAACAATGCCTTGGCACTGCGGTTTCTCGCTATCCCGGAATAACCGTTTTACCGATATGCAAGGAAGATTTCTCGCTTCGCTCGAAATGACGATACGGGCGGCGCTCGTCTCACATTCATCATTTTCCGTTCTGCTGATTTGTGCCTCTATGAGGCACTCTATCCTGCGCCTTTGGCGCGGCCCTTCTTCAAGGGCCTGCTCAGCTATCATGCAATATCGGAGAACCCTATCCACCGCTGACGCGGTCCCCCTTCCCCATGCGGGGAAGGCTAAGAGGTAGCGGCTTCGCCGCAATTTTGAAATAGCGTTTTCCCCGTATCGTCATTTCGAGCGTAGTCGAGAGATCCTTCTTGCAGAAAGGGAAACGACGAATGTGAGGCAGTATGTAAGTCGTCGTTTCTTA
>CAKPQG010000028.1 GCA_934178345.1 uncultured Dialister sp.
AGCTAGGGATTAGGGATTGGGGATTAGGAGTGACTGGTGGCTGGTGACTGGGATTTCTCCGGCATCGTCATCCCGAGTGCAGCCGAGGGATCTTTACTGCACTGCGGGAATCAGCGTGTATGCGCTGAGGGAAAACGATGTCCTAGTGCTGCCTCACATCAGGCGATGACCGTTCTGCAATAAAGATCGAGGGCTACGCTCGAAATGACGATGCGCCGCGCGAAGCGCTATCAAAACTCCGCGGCGCTTCTGATTTTTATGCGCCGCACCACCATTCCTAATTCCTAATTCCTCATTCCTAATTCGCGCAAAGCTTTCATTCATAATCAGTGGACGGAGCCGCCCAAGGAGCTAACCCTGGTCTCAAGCCGCTCATCCCCGCTTTCCCATTTGACACCCCATTTGTATATGCTATATACTATTAAATATGACTTCCCGTGGGATACCCCATATAAGGAATAAAATTATTCAGAAAAGAGGCAAATTGTCATGGCAGAAATGCAGCGTACCCTGGTCACTAGAGAAGGCCTTGAAAATATGCAGAAGGAGCTCGACGAACTCCGCAGTGTCAAACGCGCGGAAGTCGCGCAGCGTTTGAAAGAAGCCATTGCCATGGGCGACCTTTCGGAAAACTCCGAATACGATGAAGCGAAGAATGCACAGGCGTTCCTCGAAGGCCGCATCCAGCAGCTTGAGCAGCAGATCCGTACCGCACAGGTCATTGAAAAGGGAACGAAGAACCGCGTAGATGTCGGTTCTACCGTCGTCATCGAAGATATGGAAGAGCATGTGCAGGAAACCGTCACCATCGTCGGCTCCACCGAGTCGAATCCTTTCGAGGGACTGATTTCCAATGAATCTCCGGTCGGCCGTGCCCTTGTCGGTGCGAAAGCGGGCGACATCGTCGAAGCGGATGCTCCGACCGGTGTACTGAAGTACAAGGTCATCGAGATCAAAGATAATTAAACGTGTTTTTTCATCCTGCACAATCCGCCGATGTCTGGCGATGCAGGGTTCAGAATTCAAGGTACGGAGGCAGGACGGGCTTTTTCAAAAGTGCTGCCCTCTCGGTGCACGGGACTCTGGACCCTTTTTGTGCTATTTATAAAGTGAGGGTAAAAATGACAGAGA
Organism: uncultured Dialister sp.; assembly: GCA_934178345.1. Lineage (GTDB taxonomy): Bacteria > Bacillota > Negativicutes > Veillonellales > Dialisteraceae > Dialister. The sequence continues at coordinate 1,132 of CAKPQG010000028.1, forward strand.
AAATGAATCAGAACAACGGGCCGAAGCTGAATGACCAGATGCTGATCCGTCGTGAAAAACTGGAGAAGATCCGTGCGCTCGGCGTAGAACCATATGGTCAGAAGTTTGACTATGATCACCATGCATCAGACATCAGACAGCAGGCTGAGGAGCTCGAAAAGAATGAAACTCATGTCCGCCTCGCTGGCCGTATCATGATCCGCCGCGGGCAGGGCAAGACCGCATTCTGTGTCCTGCGTGACCAGAGCGGCGATATCCAGCTCTATTTCAGAAAAGATGAGCTGCCGGAAAATGAATGGGCTCTCTTCAAACTCGTCGACCTCGGTGATATCCTTGGTGTCGAAGGTGTCGTTTTCACGACCCACACCGGTGAACTCACCGTCCGCGTCCTGCATTTCACGATGCTGTCCAAGTCGCTGCGTCCATTGCCGGAAAAATGGCATGGCCTCACCGACAAAGAACAGCGTTATCGCCAGAGATACCTTGACCTCATGGTCAATCCGGAAGTCAAAGATACTTTCGTCAAGCGCGCGGCTATGATGCGCGCCATTCGCCAGTGGTATACGGACCACGGCTTCCTCGAAGTCGAGACACCGGTCCTCCAGCCGCTCTATGGCGGTGCGAATGCGAAGCCATTCACCACCCATTTCAATGCTCTCGATATGACCATGTATCTGCGTATCGCGCCGGAGCTTTATCTGAAGAGACTGCTTGTCGGCGGCTATGAAAGACTTTTCGAGATCACCAGAAACTTCAGAAACGAAGGCATGGATACCCGTCACAATCCGGAATTCACCGCGATCGAAACGTACCAGGCGTATGGGGATATCGAAGACGTCATTAATCAGACGGAACAGATCGTGGAAGCCTGCGCGATGGCTGCCTATGGCACGACCAAGTTCAAGTATGAAGACACGGAAATCGATGTCAAGGCTCCATGGCCAAGACTCACCATGGCAGAAGCGGTGAAGAAATATACACCAACCCATGAAGACTTCGATGCATGCAAAACCATCGAAGATGCACGCGCTATCGCTGACCGCCTGCATGTAGAATACAGTGAATTCGACGGCTTCGGCAAGATTTTGGCAGAATGCTTTGACGCTTATGCGGAAGAACACCTGATCCAGCCGGTTCACATCACCCGTCATCCGATCGAAGTTTCCCCGCTTTCCAAGCTGGATCCGGCTGACCCGCGCTACACCATCCGCTTCGAGTCCTACATCTATGGCCGCGAACTCGCAAACGGCTTCTCGGAATTGAACGACCCGATCGACCAGAGACAGCGTTTCGAGATGCAGGTCGAGGAAAGAAAGCACGGCGATGATGAAGCGCATCCGATCGATGAAGATTTCCTGACGGCTCTCGAATATGGTATGCCTCCGACCGGCGGCCTCGGCATCGGTCTTGACCGTCTCTTCATGCTGATGACGAATTCCGCAAGCATTCGCGATATCCTCCTCTTCCCGGCGATGAAACCGGAAACGGCGCTCGAGAAGAAGGTCGCTAAAGAGGCAGAAGCCGCAGCGGCTGATATGGAAGAGGCTGAAGAAGCCATTGATTTCTCCAAGGTAGAGATCGAACCTCTCTTCCAGGATTTCGTAGACTTCGATACCTTCAGCAAGTCTGACTTCCGCGCTGTCAAGGTCAAGGAATGCAGCGCTGTGCCGAAGAGCAAGAAGCTCCTCAAGTTTGTTTTGGATGATGGCACGGGCACAGACCGTATCATTCTCTCCGGCATTCATGCGTACTATGAACCGGAAGAACTGGTCGGCAAGACACTGATCGCGATCACAAACCTTCCGCCACGGAAGATGATGGGGATCGACTCTTGCGGCATGCTCCTCTCGGCCATCCATCAGGAAGAGGGCGAAGAAAAGCTCCACCTCCTCATGGTCGATCGTCATATCCCGGCCGGTGCAAAGCTGTACTAATTCAAATATATCAGGCAGAGTAAGCTTCCGTGCGTGAAGTGCCGAGTGGACAGGGAGTTGTCACTCGGACGAAGAGACAGGAAGGCGATGAGTCCTCATTGTCATCCCGTCTCGCGGTACGGAAGCTGCATCCCGCTGCTGCAGAAGGCTTCCTCCTGTAGCAAGTCAAGCAGGAGGAGGTCTTTTTTTCATGCCTAAAAATAAAATTCATGAGCTGGTCGTGCTCGGCATTCTGACAGGGCTCGCTGTGCTTTTGTCCTACGTCTTTGCCATCCAGACGCCCTTTGTACGCATCACTTTCGGATTTCTGCCCATCGCACTCGCGGGTGCTTTCTACGGACCGTGGAAAGCGGGGCTGGTGGGCGCGCTGGATAATCTCATCGGCACTACGGTCATCGGGACGAGCATTTTCTTCCCGGGCTTCACGTTGTCCGATTTTCTGACAGGCTTTCTATTTGGCTGGTTTTTCTATCATAAGGAAATCCGATTTCCCTATGTCTGTGTACCTTTTCTTCTCGTCATGCTCCTGATCCATCTGGGGCTCAATACACTCTGGCTTGTCCTCTACTATGACAAGGCGGCTTCGGCCATCTTCCTGTCCCGCGTCATCAAGAATCTTCTTTGCTTCCCCATGGAAGTGGGACTATTTCTTGCCGTGTACAAAGCGATGGGGAAACAGGGGATCAAGGGACTGGGGTAAAGTTAGGAGTTAGGAGTGAGGAGTGAAGGTGCGGCGCATAAAATGAAGAAGCGCCGCGGAGTTTTATACAAATAATGAACAAGTTGTTTTATATAATGGCGGGTGTTGGGGTGCGCTGCGAATGGTGCGCTCCTTCCATGGTTAGCCCCTGGGGCGTGCCGTTCACTGATTCTGAATGAAGGCTTTGCGCGAATGAGGAATTAGGAATGAAGGTGGCGGCTTCGCCGCGAATATATATGGGCAATGCCCAAAAGTAAGTGGATAGCAGGTTTCCCGTTTGAGAGTACCTAACATCGCCCGCCTGATCGCGAATGACAAAGATTTCTCGCTTACGCTCGAAATGACGATACGAGAGAGTTTCTCAGTCACCAGTCACAAGTCACTAGTCACCCCTAATCCCTAATCCCTAGCTACTCATCCCTGCTTTCAAACTTCTCATTCTGATTTCGTAAGGAGAAACGTTATGGCAAACTATTCATTTATCGTTTCCTATGATGGGAGCCGCTACGAAGGCTGGCAGCGGCAGACACGCACGGAAGAAACGATCCAGGGCAAGCTGGAAAAGGCTCTCGGAACGCTGACGGGCGAAGAGGTGCAGGTCATCGGCGCAGGGCGGACGGATGCCGGAGTCCATGCGCGGGGGCAGCGTGCGAATGTTCAGCTTTCTGTGGCGCTGCCCGTCAGGCAGCTGGAGGACGAGCTGAACCGTCTTCTGCCGGATGACATCGGTGTGTCGTGCATGAGGGTGGCGGGTGAGCGTTTTCACAGTCGTTTTTCCGCGACAGGAAAATTCTATCGTTACCGCATCCGCATGGGCAGTGAAAAGAATGTCTTCGAGCGGCGCTATGTGTGGCAGCTGGGAGAAGCGCTCGATATTCCCGCTATGGAAGAGGCCGCGCATCTTCTGGAGGGCAGGCACGACTTCAAGTCCTTCTGTGGAAATCGGCACATGAAGAAGTCCTGCGTGCGTGACGTGAAGGAGATCTCTCTTCACGTGACGGAGGGCGAGCTGGTCATGGATTTCATCGGGAATGGCTTCCTGCAGAATATGATCCGTATCCTCGTGGGGACGCTTGTCGAAGTGGGCGAGGGGAAGCGGAAACCTTCGGAGATGGAGGATATCCTCGCTGCTTGTGATCGCAGCCGCGCCGGCTTCACCGCGCCTCCCTGCGGGCTTTGCCTTGAAAAGGTGATGTATGAGTGATTGCCGGCGCCGGCCCGTCGCACCATGGGCCGATCTTCCTTTCACTGAAAAAGGGCTCGACTTTTCAGAAACAAAAAGGGGCTGTGAAGAAATGAGGATTCATTTCTTCACAGCCCCTTTTTACTTTGCTTTCATTTGGTTCAGGGTTCAGGGTTCAAGGTTCAGGGCTCTTGTGGCGGCTTCGCCGCCTTTTTTTAGAGATGGTATTCTCGTATCGCAGCCTTCCCCTCTAGGGGAAGGTGCCCGAAAGGGGCGGATAGGGTGACTATGGCATGAAAGACAGCTGGGATAAGGTTTCCCGGTCACTCCTATGAGAGCTGCAAGTCCCCCGCGGCAGATGGAACGCGAAAATGAGATGATCGTTATTTCACAGCCCCTTTTATTGTTTTATTTCACGACGAGTACCGGGCATTTGACGTGGTGGATGACATACTGGCTGACACTCCCCATGACGAAGGAGGAGACAGCGCCCTTGCCGCTGTTGCCGATGACAACCATATCGATGCCCTGCTGCTCGACGATCTCCGCGATGCCGGCACCGGGGACACCAGTTTCTACGATTTCTTCATAGTCGAGCTCGATCGGGATCTCTTCTTTCAACGCTGCGAGCAGCTTTTCAGCCTTGGTTTTGATATTGATGAAGCCATATTTATCCAAAGTGACACCCATGATCGGATAGGCGGCTTCGCTGACATCGGCGATGCAGGTGACGACGAGCTCAGCGCCATGGACCTTTGCGACATCGACCGCCATTTTGAAAGCGCGTTTCGAAGCATCCGAACCATCTACCGGTACGAGAATTTTTTTGATTTCCATTTGGGGTACCTCCTTTGGATAAAGTAAAGCGGATAAGCTTGGCAGGGAATCCTGTCTTGCCAACGATTTGCTTTTCTTATTTTATTTTAACATCATTCCGTGCAGCTTGGTATATCTTGCGAGCAAAAAATTATTTTATGGGCTATAATAGAAAAAATGAGCTTAAGGGTTCCTGGTGACTAGTGACTGGTGACTAGGGACTAGTATTGCGTTTCCCTAAATAATCAGCGTTTCCTTAAGACTCCTAATCCCTAGCCACTAATCCCTAATCCCTGCTTTCAAACTTAGTGACTGGTGGCTGGGAACCAGGGGTGGAGCTGCTTTTATGCGGCGCATCTCCATCTCTCGTTTCTGACTATTAACGACGCCGGGGACCAGCCGGTCTTCAGGAAATGGATATATTACGGAGGATACACTATGTTTTTCAATCTGTTTGGCAAGAATAAAGATGAATTCATCACCGCTTATGCGGGAAAGCTCGCAGAGGCTGTGCTGGAGGATGCATTGGATGAAGATGTCCTGGAAGAGCTGATCCACTACGCGAAGGAGAAGGACCTCAGCAACAAGCAGCTCGCCAGTGCACAGGCGATGGCGTGTGACAAAGTTTTTGAAGAGCTGTATCAGGAAGGATATATGACCGATGAGGACTATGAACTATACCAGTCTCTCATCGAAGCCTGCTACATGATGAAAGAAAAGGAGAAATATCGCTATCAGACCATCGCGAAGCGCTGCAATGCCATCTACAAGATCCAGGAGGAAGGACTGCTCCCGAAGATCAATCCGGACTATGCCAGCGTGAAGTATCGTGAGGGCGAAGCACTTCATTTTGCCGCATCGGCCAAGCTCATGAAGCTTTCCGGTACCAATGAGAAAGGACTGGTGATTTCTAAAGACTCGCCCTTCCGGGCGGGAAGCCTCAAGGATCCCAGCAATGGCCCGTGGAAAGAAGAGATTCAGGGCGCTTTCTGGATCACGACTGAGCGCGTCGGCTTCCGCGGAAAGAATGCGGCTTTCACACTGGAAATCAAAGACCTCGACCACGCAGAGCTCGACCAGGGACCCCTCCGCCTGTATGAAAAGGGCAAGGACCTGCCCGAAGCCGTCCGCCTCGACGACTACGAGATGGCGGGGGTTATATTGACAAATCTGCTGCAGAGATAGTGACTAGTGACTAGTGACTGGTGACTAGGGATTAGACATCAGACATCAGACATCAGACGTCAGACATCAGGCGTCAGACATTAGACATCAGACATTAGACATCAGACATTTGGCATCCGCTATTTGCGAGCATTTTCAAGGAGGAAATCATTATGGAATTTGATCAGGTACTTGCACTTCGTAAATCTGTCCGCTCTTACACGGATGAGCCTGTTTCCCAGGAAGATCTGGAAGCGCTGGTGAAAGCGGCGCTCGCTTCTTCTGTCGGAAAGCACAATGATGCGGGCTATGCCCTTTGTGTCGTGACGGACCCTTCGCTGCTCTCTGCCATTGACAAAGAAGCCGAAGAAAAGCTCGGCAAGCCGCATATGTTTTTTGAGGCACCGGCGCTCATTTTCATCTGCGAGACGAAGGAGGCATTTGATTACCTGAAGGAATTCGACGCCGGCATCATCGCTGAACATATCCACCTGAAAGCCTCCGATCTCGGCCTTGGCTCTGTCGTCCTCTACGGTTTCATCCGTCATCTGGGACATGATGCGGACTATGTGAAAGCCCTCGGCCTTCCGGAAGGCACCTATCCGCTCCTCGCCGTCGCGGTCGGTCACAGCCGCGTGGCGAAGATGGAGCGCAAGGGCGATCGCGTGTTTGAAGTGATTTATAGATAAAGAAGCGTCACTCTGTATTTCCTAAAAAAACATTTGACATTTCTTCTGCGCTATGCTACCCTATGTTCATCGATAAGTGCTATGAAGAAAAGAGTAGTCAATCGGAAGACGGTCAAGCGAGTCCGGAGAGTGAGAGCGGACACGGATAGGATGATGAAGTGCATTTCTGAGCATGTAAGGCTGAAACGACAGTAGGTCTTCCGGGAGCTCCCGATACAGAGCCAGAGGTTTGTTAGAACCTTGTAAGGTATGCTTGGCGACAGGTATATGAAATTGGGTGGAAACACGAAGCTACGGCTCTCGTCCCTTAGGGGACGGGAGCTTTTTGTTTTGGAAGAAAGGATGAGGAAGAATGGGTCAGCTGATCGCAAGAGAATTTAGTGAATTGAAATGGGGTCTGGCAGGCTGCCTGCTTTTCCTCGGCATCTCTTCGCCGGCTTTCCATCAGTTTTACGAGAAATCATGATGGCGGTCAGAAGTCAGAGGGCCAGCCGTAAATCAAGTCTTTCGTATATCATTTACTCAAGGAGGAACACATCATGAAAACATCTCTGAAATTTGCTGCCATCGCTGCTGCTGCAGCTCTTTCCATCGGACTTCTCGCCGGCTGCGGCGGAGATCAGAAGGCCGCTTCTTCCAAGGCTGCATCCGCTGACGGCAAGACATCGGTGAAGCTGGTGCTCTCGAGCACGGAGCGTCCGCTTTCCTGGGCTGATGAAAATGGCAAGCTGCAGGGCTATGAATATGATATCTGGCAGGAAGTCAATAAGAACCTGAAGTCCTACCACCTGGATATCCAGGCCGTCCCGCCGGAAACCCAGGACGTCATGATGGAGTCCGGCGATGCGAAGGTCGCTTCCGGCGGCTACTATCGCACACCGCGTCGTGAAAAGGACTACATCGTCCCGAAGACACCGATCGGCGTTTCCTCTGTCGAAGTGTACATGAGCAAGGAAAATGCAGCGAAGTACAAGAGCCTCGAGGATGTAGTGAAGGGCGGCGGCAAGCTGGTACCGAACACTCCGAATGGCGGTATCTACAAAGTCCTGACCGACTGGAATGCAGCGCATGATAACCTTCTGAAGGAAGTACCGATCCAGGACGGCCTCACTCCGGCGGAACGCCTGACTTCTCTGAAGAATGGCCAGTATGATGCACTGGTGTACCCGAATAACCTCGGCGTGGAAGATATCGCGAAGGCGATGAATTTCGAGATCGTTTCTCTGGTTAAGCCGATCAAAGTCAATGAGACTGTAGTCATCGTGAACAAGAATGAACAGAAGCTCGCCGATGAGATCGAAGCCGCTCTCGAAAAACTCTCCAAGGATGGCACGCTGAAGAAGATTTCCGAAAAGTGGTATCACAGAGATCTCTTCGATCAGCTGAAGAAATAAGGGGAAACGGGTTCAGTCTGATGGATTTCGGGGTAGCCCATGGGGCGTGCCGCCCATGGATTGCGGATGAAAGCTTGGCTCGAATGAGGAATTAGGAATGAGGAATTAGGAATGAAGGTGGCGGCTTCGCCGCGAGTATATATGGGGCGATGCCCGAAAGTAGCATTCAAGTCACCAGTCACTCGAGGCTCCCCATCCATGGTCGCCAATCGCTTTTATCAAACCCATTTTCCACTATCATTCCCTATAATAATGTAATAAAATAAGGAGGGGCAGGAATGCCCCTCTTGTTTTTTTCGGAGGTACATATGGAACATACAGAATATATCGCCCACTTGCAGGGCATCGTCCAGATCCCGACCGTTTCCTCGGTCAATGATGCCAGCACGGACTGGAGCGAGTTTGACAGGCTGCATCAGTTTCTGCAGGAAGCCTATCCTTTGATTTTTGAAAAGCTCGAAGTCACGACCATCGGGAAGGCAAGTCTGCTTTTCCACTGGAAGTCATCGCATGCGGAAAAGCAGCCGGTCATTTTCATGGCGCATCAGGATGTAGTGCCTGCGCCGCATGAAGAGCAGTGGAGTTATCCGCCCTTTGCCGGCGAGATCGCCGATGGATGCCTCTATGGACGTGGCGCAGAGGACTGCAAGTCGGTCCTGACATCGGAAATGGATGCGATCACAGAGCTTTTGGAAGAAGGCTTTGATCCTGATTTTGATATCTATCTGTCGTTTGGTCACGATGAAGAGGTGCAGTGTACCGATGACAAGAAGGGCTCTGTACTGGCGGCGAAGTATCTCGAAGACCACGGTGTCAAGGCGTACTGTATTTTCGATGAAGGCGGGCATGTGGAAGCTGTCGGATATCATGGAAATGAACGTCCCGTGGCGCTGGTGGGACTGGCAGAAAAAGCACCGAATGAATATGTCCTCTATAAGGATGGGGCAGGCGGTCATGCCAGCAAACCGGGGAAAGGGACCGTGCTGGGGGATGTCGCTCGCGCAATGGCAGCCGTCGAAGCGCATCCGATGCCGTATCGCCTGACCCCGCTCGTGAAAGCGCACCTGAAAGCGCTGGCGGAATCCGTCGCAGATAAGAAAGCCGCAAAGCTCTATGCGCACCCGAAGAAACACTGGGATGAACTGGTAAAGCTCGCGAAGAAAGACCGTGAGCTGGATGCCAAGCTCCATACCACCTTCGCCGTGACCATGGCAGAAGCGAGCGCGCAGGCGAATGTTCTGCCCTCTCATGCGGAAGCCACGATGAGCGTCCGCATCCTGCAGGGGGATACGGTGGAATCGGTCAAGCACTATCTGGAGTCCATCATGCCCTGTGATGTAGAGGTGAAAGCGACTTTCGCGGAGGATCCGAAGCCGGCCGGCAGTGTCGAGAGTGAAGCATACCATCTGATGAGCGAGACCATCTATGATATCTTCGGCAAAGATACCCTCATCGTGCCAAACCTCATGCTGGGGGCGTCTGACTCCAGAAATTACGCAAAGGTATCGGATAATGTCTTCCGCTTCAGTGGCCGCCTGAAAACGGAGCAGTGGGGTGAAGCCCACCAGGTCGATGAACGCATGCCGATCGAGCATCTTGGCGTGCCGGTTCAGTTCTTCAAGGCATTTTTGAAAAAGTATAGTGAGAAGTGATTAGGGGCTAGGGATTAGTAAATCTCGGCAGCTGTGCGAATGGCATTCTCGTATCGTCATTTCGCGCGAAGTCGAGAAATCTTTTTTGCAGAACGATAAACGATGGATGTGTGAAAGCAGGGATGAGTGGCTAGGGATTAGGAGCCTCAAGTGACTGGTAGCTAGTGACTGGTGACTTAAATACCGCCTTCGGGCATCGCCACTATTTATACTCCGCGGTGCTTCTGCTTTTTATGCGCCGCACCACCATTCCTAATTCCTAATTCCTGATTCGCGCCAAGCTTTCATTCATAATCAGTGGACGGAGCCGCCCGAGGGGCTAATCCTATCCATATTTCCAAACAACTATCAAACAACAATTATTCGGAGAATCAACATGTACAAGAAACCAAGCATCGGCGGCGTCGAGCTGGACGGCTGGGCGCTGCTCGCCCCGATGGCGGGCGTGAGTGATCTCGCGTATCGCGTCATCGCCCACCGCATGGGAGCGGCACTGACGACAGCGGAAATGGTCAGTGCCAAGGGCCTGTATTATAAAAATGAAAAGACCGAAGATATGCTGAAGATCGATCCCGGCGAGCACCCAGTCGCGCTGCAGCTCTTCGGGAGCGATCCGGAGATCATGGCGCTCGGTGCGAAGGAAATGGAAAAGGCAGGGCCGGACATCATCGATATCAATATGGGCTGCCCCATGCAGAAGGTGGTCAAGAATGGTGATGGTTCTGCACTGATGAAGAATATCCCGCTGGCCCAGTCTATCGTGAAGGCGATGGCAGAGGCCGTCCATGTGCCGGTCACCGTGAAAATGCGTCTCGGGTGGTCGCGGGACACGGAGAACTGCATAGAGCTTGCACGGGCGGTCGAAGAAGCTGGCGCTGCCGCGATCACCGTGCATGGCAGGACGCGGGAGGACTTCTATCAGGGAAAGGCTGACTGGGCGATGATTGCGAAGGTGGTGTCTGCCGTACACATCCCGGTAATCGGCAATGGTGACGTGGTGGACGGGCCATCGGCCAAGCGTCTTATGGAAGAAACGGGCTGCGCTGCGGTCGCGATCGGCCGCGCAGCGTGGGGGAATCCGTGGATTTTCAAAGCTGTCGATACCTATCTGGAGACGGGGGAAATCATGGATCCACCCTCTTGGGAAATGCGCCTTGCGATGTCGCGGGAGCATCTCCACGGTCTTGTCCTTGAGAAGGGAGAGTATGCGGCGGTCCGCGAGATGCGTGCGCATGCAAGCCGCTATTTCAATGGCCTGCCACAGGCGACGGCGCTTCGTCGCGAGATCATGAAGGCATTGACGGAAAAGGAATATAATGACACGCTCGATGCGTATGAAGAGGAGAAGGGGCTCCGAGTGACTGGTAGCTAGTGACTGGTGACTAGGGATTAGGGATTAGGAGCCGCTTGTGATTTGAATGCTGCATTCGGGCATCGCCTCATATATTCTCGGAGAAGCCGGCTCCTTCATTCCTGATTTCCATTCCTCATTTCTCATTAGAGCAGAGCTTTCATTCACCATCGATGGAGAGTATGCCCTACGAGCTTGTCATGTGAGTGAGAATAATGTTGGATGAGAATTTCTGAAATTCACTTTACGCTTGCATTATATTTTACAATTTGTATATGTAAGAGGGCGCAGAAGCGCTCGATATCATTGACAAGAGAAAATAGAAATATTAGAATGATTAAGGATATTTCATGGTTGAGAGGGATACGAATAGATGGCTTGTGCAATAGAAGGGCGCAGGCTTTTTCTATCGTTCAGGAGGGAGCAAAGATGTCGGACATCAGCTGGCTTTGCGGAAACAAGTGCCACATGGCAGGCATGCGTGCGTCCTTGTGTCTTTGCCATGTCATCCTTATAAGAGTATTTCGTAGAAAACTCCTTTGTAGAGGAGCTGTGCGTCTGATGCACAGCTGATTTGCAGAGGAGTATTTTTGTTTTATGGCGCATGCCATAAGAGGGAGGAAATCATCATGCATGTAGGGATTGTTATGGGGAGTGATTCCGATCTGCCAGTCATGAAGAAGGCATTTTCCATTCTTGACGACTTCGGGGTCACTTATGACGTGACGATCGCATCGGCTCACCGCACGCCGAAAAAGCTCGCAGACTTTGTAGCCGCGGAAGAAGAAAAGGGCGTCGGCGCCTTCATCGCAGGCGCTGGTATGGCGGCTGCTCTTCCGGGCGTCGTAGCCAGCCTGACACTGAAGCCGGTCATCGGCGTACCGCTTTCCGGTGCGAAGCTCGACGGTATGGATGCGCTTTTCTCTATCGTGCAGATGCCTTCCGGGATCCCGGTCGCTACAGTGGCGATCGATGGCACCAAGAATGCAGCATTCCTCGCTGTAGAAATCGGTGCGGTATCTGATCCGGAGCTTTTCCAGAAATACAAAGCCTATCGTGAAAAGGCAGCCAAAGAAATTTTTGAAAAAGACGCAAAACTGCAGAAGGAATTAGGAAAATAAGGTTGATGGGTTCAGGGTTCAAGGTTCAGGCTGGTGGTGCGGCGCATAAAAAAGAAGTGCCGCGGAGTATAGATGGTGGCGATGCCCGAAGGTGGCATTTCAGTCACTAGTCACAAGTCACTAGTCACTCGAGGCTCCTAATCCCTAATCCCTAATCCCTAATCCCTAATCCCTAATCCCTAGTGACTAGTCACTAGTCTTACTATGATTGAATAAACGATACGAAGTTCAAAAGGAGAATACCAAATGAAAGAATACAAACCATTTAAATCCGGCAAAGTTCGTGAACTGTATGATCTCGGTGACAGCCTCGTCATGGTCTGCACCGACCGCATTTCTGCTTTTGACAACATCCTGAAATGCCCGATTCCGGAAAAGGGCTGCGTGTTGAACCGCATGTCCAAGTTCTGGTTCGATCTCACGAAAGACATCGTGCCGAATCATATGATTTCCATCGATACCAAAGATATGCCGGAATTCTTCCAGACCGCAGAATTTGAAGGCCGCTCCATGAAGACACAGAAGCTCGACATGATCCCGGTCGAATGCATTGTCCGCGGCTACATCACCGGCTCGGGCTGGGAAGGCTATCAGAAGGACGGCAAAGTCTGCGGCATCCAGTTGCCGGAAGGACTGAAGGAATGCCAGAAGCTCCCGCAGCCGATCTTCACCCCATCCACCAAAGCACCGGCGGGTGAACATGATCAGAACATTTCCATGGAAGAAGGCGAAGAATGGGTAAACCGTTTCTTCCCGGGCAAAGGCAAGGAATACATGGGAAAGCTGTCTGAACTGACCCTTGCTCTCTATAACAAATGCGCGGACTATGCACTGGAAAGAGGCATCATCATTGCGGATACGAAATTTGAATTCGGCCTCGATGAAAATGGAAACATCGTCCTCGGCGATGAAATGCTGACACCGGATAACTCCCGCTTCTGGCCGGCAAAGGGCTATGAAGCAGGCCATGGACAGCCTTCCTATGACAAGCAGTTTGTCAGAGACTATCTGAAAGCGCATCCGGGAGATACCGTACCGCAGGAGATCATCGATAAGACCATCGGCATCTATAAAGAAGCCTATGAACTCCTGACCGGCGAAAAATTTTAAGGTTGGAGACTAGGAGCTGGAAGCTAGAGACCAGAGAACAGCCACTAGTCACCATTTATATGTATAGGAGAATTCCCGAATGTACAAAAGTACAGAAATTTATGATGACAAACCCCATGAAGAGTGCGGCGTCTTCGGCATTTTCGATCATGATCTGTCGGCTGTGCATGAAGTGTACTATGGCATCTTCGCCCTCCAGCACCGCGGGCAGGAAAGTGCCGGTATCACTGTCACTGACGGCAAGGAAATGGAAACTTTCCGCGGCATGGGACTTGTAACAGAAGTATTCCGCAACCTGCCGGAAAAGGAAGGTCACATCGGCATCGGCCATGTGCGCTATTCCACGACCGGCTCTTCCATCCCGGCGAATGTCCAGCCGCTGCAGGCAGACAGCATCGACGGCCCGATGGCACTCGCGCATAACGGCAATCTGGTGAATACCCTGAATCTTCGCCGCCGTCTCCTTTTGGAAGGTTCTACCTTCTCGACTTCGATGGATACGGAAGTCATCATCAAACTGCTGGCAAGAAGCCGCCGTCCGACCGAAGAAGAAAAATTCAAAGAACTGATGGATGAGATCCATGGCGCGTATGCGATCGTCGCCTGCACGAATAAGGCGCTCTATGGCTGCCGCGACCCCTTCGGCTATCGTCCGCTCGTCCTCGGCAAGACAGAAACAGGCTGGGTCCTTGCCTCTGAGACACCGGCGCTGGATGCCATCGATGCCAAATTTGTCCGTGATATCCTCCCCGGCGAAATCGTTTCTATCGATGACAATGGAGTCCGCTCTACCATGTACTGCCCGGTCGATGCTCATAAGCATGGCATCTGCTCTTTTGAATACATCTATTTTGCCCGTCCGGACTCCATCATGAATGGACAGGACATTTATCAGGCTCGACTCAATATGGGCAGGAAGCTCTGGGAAGAATGCCATTTCGACGGAGACGTCGTCATGAGCGTACCGGATTCCGGCAACGTCGCTGCCCTTGGCTATGCCGCTGCTTCCGGCATCCCCTTTGTGGAAGGGCTGCTCAAGAATAAGTACATGGGCCGTACCTTCATCCAGCCGGGGCAGAAAAAGCGCGAACGCGCTGTCCGCATGAAGCTGAACCCGATCCGCATGAATGTCGAAGGCAAACGCATCGTATTGATCGATGACTCCATCGTCCGCGGCACGACGAGCGGCATTATTATTAACCTGCTCAAGAATGCCGGCGCCAAGGAGATCAAGCTCTGCATCAGCTCGCCGCCCGTCAAGTACCCCTGCTTCTTCGGGATCGATACCGCGGAAAGAAAGCAGCTCATCGCAGCGAAGTATTCGACAGAGGAAATCTGCTCCATGATCGGCGCAGATGCCCTGCACTACCTTTCTCTGGAAGGGCTCGCAGAGTCGATTTCCTGCATCAAGAAGGAAGATATGTGCTTCGCCTGCTTCGACGGCATCTATCCGGAACACGTTCCGCACAACGGCCTCGGAAGCATGGATGATGAGGAATAACGGGTGATTAGTGACTGGTGACTAGGGATTAGGGATTAGGGATTAGGATTCCCACTTATTGTGTAGGCCCTTGGAGAAGGGCCGCGCCAAAGGCGCAGGATAGAGTGCCCCGAAGGGGCACAATTCTACGTAACGGTTAGCATGCCAACTGTGCTGAACGTTGTTCTCGTATCGTCATTCCGAGCGAAGCCAAGGAATCTTTGTGGTACTGGCAAAACGGATAAATGAGCAGGCATTTCAATCGATGCCTCGGTATGGCATGCCAGCTGCAGGCATTGCCCCATATAATAATGCGGCGCTTTATGATTTGATGCGCCGCACCACAACCCTGAACCCTGAACCCTGAATCCATTCCCATTTCCTATAAACGGAACATTACCTTATTTACATATAATATACGGAGGAACTATGGCTGAAAAGAAGAAAGGCCTGACCTATGCAGAAGCTGGCGTCGATATCGATGCCGGTGAAAGAGAAGTAGAGCTGATTAAGAAATCCGTACAGGCGACCTATACCCGCGGCGTCATGGGGGATCTGGGCGGATTCGGCGGACTTTTCCGCCTGAAAGATGAGCTCTCCGACGATCCGATCCTGGTTTCCGGTACGGACGGTGTCGGCACGAAGTTGCGCCTTGCCATCGAGATGGGTATCCATGACACCATCGGGCAGGACTGCGTGGCTATGAGTGTCAATGATGTCCTGGTACAGGGCGCACGTCCGCTCTTTTTCCTCGACTACATTGCGACCGGCAAGCTGGAACCGGAACTGATGGCAGAAATCGTAAAGGGTGTCGCTGATGCCTGCATTGAGTCCGGCTGCGCACTGCTGGGCGGCGAAACCGCAGAAATGGCTGGTTTCTACGCCAAGGGTGACTACGACGTCGCAGGTTTTGCTGTCGGTATCGTGGATCGCAAAGACATCATTACCGGCGAAGACATCAAGGAAGGGGACGTCATCCTCGGGTTGCCGTCCACGGGCGTTCATTCGAATGGCTACTCGCTGGTGCGCCGCATCATCAAAGACAATGGCCTCTCGCTCAAAGAAACCTATGAAGGCTTCGACAAGCCGCTGGGTGAAGTACTCCTTACCCCGACCCGTCTCTATCCAAGACCTGTACTTCCGGTGCTGAAAGGCGCGAAAGTGAATGGCATGGTACACATCACGGGCGGCGGATTCTATGACAATATCCCGCGCGTACTTCCGAAAGGCACCCGCGCGGTCCTCGATGCGGACAATTGGCCGATGCTTCCGATCTTCCCGTTCCTGCAGCGTGAAGGCGGCGTCGAAGCGCATGAAATGTACCGCACCTACAACTGCGGCCTTGGCATGCTCCTCATCATGAGCCGTGAAGAAGCCGAAAAGGCGAAGGAAATCCTTGCAGCCATCGAAGAACCGGTCTACGAAGTCGGTGAGATCACGAAAGGTGAGCAGGATGTCATTGTGACAGGTGGTCTTTTCCATGAGTAAGAAAATTTTGATTTTCGCTTCCGGCCGGGGATCGAATGCCGAAGCCATTCATGAAGCGACGGTAAACGGTACCATTGACGGCACTGTGGTCGGCGTGATTTGTGACCATGCCGATGCCCAAGTCCTTGAACGCGCCAAGCGTTGGAATGTACCGGCGACGGTTCTCGAACGGAAAGCTTTCAGCACGAAAGCGGACTTCAATGCAGCCATTCTGGCTGCTGCCAAGTCCTATGCGCCCGATCTCATCTGCCTGGCAGGATACATGCGTATCTGCGGAGAAGATCTTGTGAACGCATTCCCGAACCGCATCATCAATATCCATCCGGCGCTTCTCCCGAGCTTCCGCGGGCTTCATGCCCAGCGTCAGGCGATCGAAGCGGGCGTAAAAGTCGCAGGCTGCACAGTCCACTTCGTGGGCACCGGTCTTGACGACGGCCCGATCATCACGCAGGTCGCTGTGCCGGTCTATGATGATGACACTGAAGACACACTTGCAGATCGCATCCTTGCGCAGGAGCACCCCGCCTACGTTCGCACCGTAGCAGCTTACTGCCGTGATGAACTCCATGTAGAAGGACATCATGTGACGGGGATGCATAGGGGAAAGTGACTAGGGATTAGGAGACTCGAGTGACTGGTGACTAGTGACTGGTGACTGGTAGCTAGGGATGAGTAGCTAGGGATTAGGTTTGCGATACGAGAAAACCGCTAGTTTCAAACCTCCGCGGCGCTTCCATATTTTTATGCGCCGCACCACCATTTCGCATTTCTCATTTCTAATTTCTCATTCCATCGAGGCTTTCAAACGTAATCAAGGGGCGAGCCGCCCCCATGGCTAACCCTGAACCCTGAATATATCCAAAAGGAGGAATCTAAATGGCAATTAAAAGAGCACTGATCAGCGTATCGGATAAGACCGGTGTCGTAGAATTTGCAAAAGGCCTTCATGAACTGGGCGTGGAAATCATTTCCACCGGCGGCACGATGAAAGCCATCGCGGATGCCGGGATCCCGGTCAAGTCCGTTTCTGAAGTGACCGGTTTCCCGGAAATGATGGACGGACGCGTGAAGACACTGCATCCTATGATCCATGGTGGCATCCTTGCCATCCGTGATAACCCGGACCATGTAAAAGCGATGAAGGAGCATGGGATCACCGGCATCGATCTGGTCGCTGTCAACCTGTACCCCTTCCGTGAAACCATCGCCAAGCCGGATGTGACCCGCGCTGAAGCGATCGAGAATATCGATATCGGCGGCCCATCCATGGTTCGCGCGGCAGCCAAGAATTACAAATACGTTACCATCGTTGTCGATCCGTCCCAGTACAGCGACATTCTGGAACGCATCAAGTCGGATACGCTCACCGAAGATTTCCGTCTGGATCTCTCGCGGAAAGCCTTCCTGCATACCGGACTCTATGACTGCGCGATCGCTGACTATATGACGAAAGAAGTCAATGGCAGTAAAGACACCCTGCCGGACATCTACAGCAAAGCGTATGTGAAGGTGCAGGACCTGCGTTACGGCGAAAACCCGCACCAGAAAGCCGCTTTCTACAAGGATCCGGAAGTGAAGGGCGGCATCGCGGATGCGAAACAGCTTCACGGCAAAGAACTTTCTTACAATAACATCGTCGATATGGAAGCAGCATGGGATCTGGCCAGCGAATGGAAAGACCAGCCGGCCTGCGCCATCATCAAGCACACAAATCCATGCGGCTGTGCACTCGGTGAGAATGCACTCGATGCATTCAAGAAAGCCTTTGCGGCTGACAGCAAGTCTGCTTTCGGCGGTATTGTCGCGATGAATCGCGAATGCGACAAAGCAACGGCAGAAGAAATGAAACCGATTTTCTTCGAAGTCGTCATGGCACCGAAATTCTCCAAGGAAGCATTGGAAGTGCTGGAAACGAAGAAGAATATCCGCCTGATCGAAGTACCGTCCCTTACGCATGAAGAACTGCAGCTGCACAAGGTATCCGGCGGCCTCCTGATCCAGACCCCGGACAACAGCACAGAGACGCGCGCGGACTGCAAGGTCGTCACTGACAGAGCGCCGACCGAAGAAGAATGGAAAGCACTGGAATTTGCATGGGTCATCGTCAAGCACGTGAAGTCGAATGCGATCGTCCTCACGAATCAGGACACCACACTGGGTGTCGGTGCCGGCCAGATGAACCGCGTCGGCTCTGCTGACATCGCCATCGCAGAAGCAGGCGAAAAAGCGAAGGGCTCCGTCATGAGCTCCGATGCCTTCTTCCCCTTCGGCGACACCATCGAAGCCGCAGGCAAGGCAGGCATCACGGCGGTCATTCAGCCGGGCGGATCCATCCGGGATCAGGAGTCCATTGACATGGCAAATAAATATGGCATTGCGATGGTATTCACCGGACATCGTCATTTCCGCCATAGCTGAGAGAGGAAGAGCGTATGAAAGTTTTAGTGATTGGGAGCGGCGGCAGAGAACATGCGCTGCTCTGGAAATTATCTCAGAGTCCGTCGGTGACGGACGTCTATGTCATCCCGGGCAATGACGGGATGAGCGATGTCGCCTCTCTCATTCCTGTCAAAGGAAATGAGGATATCATCGACTTCGCTCGCCTCATGCAGGTCGACCTCACCGTTGCTGGTCCGGAGACCGTCCTGACAGAGGGCCTTGCGGATGAATTTGAAAAGAGAGGCATGGCCTTCTTCGGCCCGTCCAAGGCAGCGGCACGCATTGAAGGATCCAAAGGATTTGCCAAAGCTCTCATGAAGAAATATGGCATCCCGACAGCCGCGTATGAGACTTTCGATGATGAAGAAAAAGCCATCGCTTACCTCAAAGCCAATGATACCTATCCGATCGTCATCAAGGCTGACGGTCTGGCCTCCGGCAAGGGTGTCATCATCGCACAGAGCGAAGAAGAAGCCATCGACACCGTGAAGGATATGCTCGAAGGGCATACCTTCAGTGGCGCCGGCAGCTCGGTCGTTATCGAAGAATTCATGGAAGGCGAAGAAGCCAGCATGCTCTGCTTCTGCGACGGGACGAACGTCGTCCCCATGATTTCCGCGCAGGATCACAAGCGCATCTTTGACTTCGATAAAGGACCGAATACAGGCGGCATGGGTGCTTATGCTCCCGCACCGGTCATGACAAAGGAAATGTGCGAAGAAGTCAATGTCCGCATCCTCCGTCCGATCGTAGCGGCGATGAAGAAGGAGGGCTACCCCTTCAAAGGCTGCCTCTATGCCGGGCTTATGATCACCAGCGAAGGGCCGAAGGTGGTAGAATTCAACTGCCGCTTCGGAGATCCGGAAACAGAAGCCGTCCTCCCGCTCTTTGACGGGGATCTTGCCCGTGTCATGCTCGACTGCGTCCATGGTACGCTCTCCGACGAAGATGTCGTCTGGAAGAAAGCCTGCGCCGTCGATGTCGTACTGGCGTCCGAAGGATACCCGGCTTCTCATTCCTCCGGCGAAGTTATCTCCGGCATTGAAGACGCAAAAAAGGCAGGTTGCCTTGTGTTCCATGCTGGTACCGTCAAGAAGAATGGCCAGTACGTCGTCAATGGCGGCCGCGTGCTGAACGTCGTCGCTCTTGCGGATACGCTCGCTGAAGCCAAGGCGAAAGCCTATGAAGGCGTCAGCTGTATCTCTTGGCGCGGTATGCAGTATCGTCACGATATCGCAGACAAAGGTCTTCTGCATCTGGAAGCGAAGAAATAAGGAAACACTGATTAAATTGGACTCTGCGATTGAATCAGCGTTTCCTTAAATAAAAGCTCGCGTGGATATTGATATGATCCATGCGAGCTTTTTTATTGGGGGTAGAGTTTGCCATTGGGGCATGCCGCCATTTGATTATGACTCAAAGCCTTTCTTGAATGAGAAATGAAAAATGGCGGCGGCATCGCCGGAAACACATATGAGGCGATGCCCGAAGTAGTGTTTCCTTAAATCCCTAGTCACGAGTCACTTGAGACGCCTAGTCCCTAGCTACCAGTCACTAGACACGAGCCACCCATCCCATAACATTTCCCCCATTGACACAGGGCTACCATTAGCTTAGAATTAAGACATACTCGAAGCTCTCTATTGGGGGAGTGTTGTTAGGAGGATAAACTATGAAAATGAACAAAACAGTAGCAGCTGTCGCTGCTGGTATGATCGCATTTGGCGCTTTCTTTTCCACTTCCGCTGCCGGCATCGGCTATGTAGATACCAATGCAGCTCTTCAGTCCCATCCGAAGATGCAGAAAGCACAGCTCGACATGAGACAGGCTGTCCAAAAAGCACAGGAAAACTTCGAAAAGCGCAGCCAGGGCAAGTCAGATCAGGAAAAACAGCAGATCATGACCGAGATCCAGAAAGAAATGAACCAGAAAGAAAGCTCCACCATGCAGCCGATTTTCAATGATGTCAGAAAAGCCATCCAGCAGGTTCGCCAGGAAAAAGGCCTCGACATCGTTTTGGAACAGGGTGCAGTCGTTGACGGCGGTGTAGATATTACCAAAGATGTCACTGCTAAACTCGCAAAATAACTGAAATAGAAAACTGCGGATCGGAGGGACTTCTTTTCGATTCGCAGTTTTTTTGTAGGAATAAGCGACTAGTGACTAGAAGACTAGAAAACCAGGAGACCCCAGATCCTCGTATTGTTATTTCGAGCGAAGCGAGAAATCTTTCTTGACGTCCGATAAACGACGTATGTGTGAAAGCAGAAATACACAGAACCAACACTCCTCACCCTTACCAGGGAAACGCTGATTCAATCGCAGAGCCAAGTTGGACAACGATTGAATCAGTGTTTTCCTAGAGAGCAGAGCTTTCATCCACAATCAGTGGACGAGCCGCCCCACGGCAAACCCTGAACCTATCAAATATTATTAGAAAGGAATCATACACTATGGATAAACTCATGACACTCTGCGAAGCCATGATCCATTATGATCGTGGCGATGCGAAACGGATTCACCATTTTCTGAAAGTCCATGCCTTTGCCAAGCAGATCGGTCTCGAAGAAGGATTGGACGCTGAGACACAGTTCATTCTTGAAGCTGCGGCGTATGTCCATGACATTGGCATCCATCAGGGAGAAATCAAGTATGGAAGAAACGACGGCATGATCCAGCAGGAGCTCGGCCCGAAAGAGGCACTTCCGATGCTGAAGCGTCTGCACTTCACGCAGGCGGAAATCGACCGCATCCTCTGGCTCATTGCCCATCACCATTCCTATGGCTCCATTGATGGCCCCGATGCCCAGATCTTAGCCGAGGCTGACATGCTTGTGAACCAATTCGAAGACGGTGCCTCCGATGAGCAGAATAAAGCCCTCTATCACCGCCTCTACAAGACAGAGACAGGCAAGCGTCTCTTCCGCGAGCTGTACTTCGAGACCTATGATCCGGTGAAGAAATAGCTGGTGGGCTAGTGGCTAGTGGCTTGTGGCTTGTGACTGGTAGCTAGGGATTAGTGGCTAGGGATTAGGTTTGCGATACGAGAAAACCGCCAGTTTCAAACCTCCGCGGCGCTTCCCTATTTTTATGCGCCGCACCAACACTCCTAACTCCTCACTCCTAACTGGTGAGCAGAGCTTTCATACGCAATCAAGGTACGGCGCGCCCCATAGGCTAACCCTGAACCTGTTTTTTTACGAGGTCATCTTATGCGAGATACATCATTGGTTTTCCCCGTCGCACCGGACGGCCGCATCCTTCTGGGACGGAAACGACGCGGCATGGGCTACGGCAAATGGAACGGCTTCGGCGGAAAGATAGAAGCCGGTGAGACCATGCGAGAGTGCGCCGCCCGCGAGCTCTTTGAAGAGTGCGGTCTCACGGCCAAGCCGGAACGACTTACGATGGTGGGGGATCTCTATTTCCACCAGCCATCCGATACCACATGGTCGCACGCGGGGATCATCTACCTCGCGCAGGACTGGAGCGGGACGCCGCACCTTTCGGATGAAATGGAGCCGAGATGGTTTCATCCGAAAGATTTTCCCTACGAAGACATGTGGATGGCCGACCGCATCTGGCTGCCGATGATCCTCTCCGGCAAGAGAATCCGCGGGACTGTCTACTTTGCGGAGGACGGGGACACCGTTTATGATTACGAATTTGAAGAAATGAAATAAACAGTGCGCAGAAATGATGATTTCTGCGCTGTTTTTATACAATGCGACGCGAGGAATGGATCAGGAAGGAGAAAACATTGACATATACCGAATGGCCGAGCATCCTGTTGGCTTGGTTTGATCAAAATAAACGAGAACTTCCATGGAGAGAGACAAAGCCCAGAAATCCCTATCATGTCTGGGTGTCCGAGATCATGCTCCAGCAGACGCGCACGGAAGCCGTGAAGCCCTATTTTACAAGCTGGATGGAGAGATTTCCCACCATCGAAGCCTTGGCAGAGGCGGACGAGGCAGATGTGCTTCACCAGTGGCAGGGCCTCGGCTACTACAGCCGCGCCAGAAATCTGCACAAAGCTGCTCTTCTCATGAAAGAAAGCTACGGGAGCGCCATGCCGCAAGAAAAAGAAGACATCAGAGCCCTTCCAGGGATCGGCGACTACACGGCTGGCGCCATCCTCTCCATGGCTTTTGGGAAAAAAGAAGCTGCCATCGACGGAAATGTCCTTCGCGTCTACGCCAGACTCTACGCCATCGAGGATGACATTTTAAAAACAGCAGGAAGAAAAAAGATCACACAGCTCGTTTGCGAAACCCTGCCTGATCGGGCAGGAGATTTCAATGAAGCCCTGATGGATCTCGGGGCGAATGTCTGTATTCCCAAGCATCCGAGGTGCGATACCTGCCCGCTCTCAGCCTTCTGCGAAGCCTTTCATCAGGGAAGAGTCGAAGAGCTGCCGCATCGCACGAAGAAGAAACCGCAGCAGGAATTATGCGCCGCCTGCGCCATCTGCATCAGGGACGGCAAAGTACTCCTGCACAAGCGTGCGCGGACAGGCATGCTTGCCTCCATGTGGGAATTTCCCATGACACTCGCGGACACGAGCGGAGAAAGCAGAAAGCTCCTCGAAAAAGAGCTGCAAGGCAAAGCGGAGCAGGACCTCTGGCGCTGCACACACATCTTTACCCATCGCATCTGGCACATGAGCGCTTACGAAATGGGAAATATTATCGTTCCGGCGGGGGAATACCAGTGGTTCAGCGCGGCCGAATACAAAGAAATCCCCCTCGCAGGCCCTCACGCCCGTCTGGCTGCTTTCGTAGAGAAATTACTTTAAGGAAATCATGAGTCCAATCACCATCATCGTCATTCTGTTCATCATGAACGGCATCACATGCATCCTCTACGGCATAGACAAGTGGAAAGCCATTCATGGCGCGTGGCGCATCTCAGAAATGGCACTCCTCACCTGGGCCGCCCTTGGAGGATCTCTGGGGGCTTTCCTTGGTATGCATCTTTTTCATCATAAAACCAGGCATAAGAAATTCTGTATTCTCGTACCGCTATTTCTGGCGATGCATCTTTCACTCATCGCGTGGTTTGCAGCAAATGGATAAAGGTTCAGGGTTCAGGTTGGCGGGTTCAGGATTGTGGTGCGGCGCATCATAAAAGGAAAACGCCGCGAGTTTTTCAAGAGAATGGCGCAACTCCTGTGTCGTCATTCCGAGCGAAGCCGAGGAATCTTTTTCGTCGCGGTAGAAAGAATAGTTGCGCAGTCAAGTAAACAACGGTTCGGTATTATATGTCAGTTGGGTAGCCCCTTAGAGAAGGGGCGCGCCAAAGGCGCAGGATGGATGTGCCTCGAAGAGGCACCCTTCTACGCAGCGGTCAGTATGACAACTGTGCAAAGCGCTACTCCGTATCGTCATTTCGAGCGAAGCTAGAAATCTTTGTCATTTGCGGTCTCACGGTCAATGTTTGGAAATTCCAAACGGGAAACCTGCTATCCACTTACCTTCAGGTATCGCCCCATATATATGGCAGCGAAGCTGCCACCACAACCCTGAACCCTGAACCCTCTTCCCTTTTAAAAACGCTCCATGTAAAACCCTCTTGACACAGCCGCATCAAACTGATACAATAACACACGCTTAAGTCAAGAGCCGGTCAATCGAAGCC
>CAKPQG010000029.1 GCA_934178345.1 uncultured Dialister sp.
CCGCGGGGACTTGCAGCTCTCATAGGAGTGACCGGGAAACCTTATCCCAGCTGTCTTTCATGCCATAGTCACCCTATTCGCCCCTTTCGGGCACCTTCCTCTAGAGGGGTAATGCTATTAAGTTAAGCGGCAGAACGTTCTTGGCTCCCCATCGGGGGAGCTGCCCGAAGGGCTTGTGCAAGCGAACTGGATTTTTAGGAGTGAAGCGACGCGAAAATCCAGTGAGACGCCATTTCGAACGAAGTGAGATGAGGGGGCTACGTAGCGGTATTGCATGAAAGTGTTGGAATATCGATAGCATCGGACTATTCAACATAGCACGCTATACCGCTAGCATGCCCCTATTGCCTTCGGCACTTCCCCCGAAGGGGGAAGCAAGACGTTACGTAGCTAACGATTTCCTTAACTTAATAGCATTACCTAGAGGGGAAGGCTGCGATACGAGAATACCATCTTCTAAAAAAGGCGGCGAAGCCGCCACCTGAACCCTGAACCTTGAATCTTGAATCTTGAACCTTGAACCCTGAACCCTGAACCCTGAACCCTGAACCAAATGAAAGCAAAGTAAAAAGGGGCTGTGAAGAAATGAGGATTCATTTCTTCACAGCCCCTTTTGTTATTCTTCTGTTTCCTCAAAATTCATCTCATGCATCACCGTCATGACGGCATCATGGGAAAACCCCCTTCGCAGGAGAAAGGAGGCTGACTTTTTGAAATCTGTCCGCAGCTTCGGGCTCATGCCCCACTTCTTTTGCAGGAGGGCGGCCGCCATCTCGATCTCTTCCTCAAGCTGCAGGTGCTTCTCCGTAGCAAGCCCTTTCAGCTTCAGCTTCTGATGGATGTAGGCGTCTCCGTACTGCGCGCGGCGGCGGTAGGCTTCGAAAAGCTCATCAGCGAGATTCTCATCATTGACATATTCATAGTCTCTGAGCTGCTCCATCGCCTCTTCGATCTCTTTCTCCGTGTACTCCCGCTCTTTCAGTTTCCGTGTGAGATCCTTCTCGCTCTGGTCGCGGAACTGCAGGAGGTACACCGCCGTCTCGTAGCAGGTCCTATCCTTCGGACGAGTCCGTTTCGCTGTCCGCTTCCGAGTGTACGCCATCTTCGAAATGATCCGGTTCTACGACAAGGGTGTCACGGATGATCTTATCGATCTCCGCTTCGACATCCGGGTGTTCCTTCAAGTAACGCTTCGCTGCCTCACGACCCTGGCTGATCCTGCTGCCTTTGTACGAGTACCATGCCCCGCTCTTCTGGATGATCTCCATATCGACCGCGATATCAAGGAGCGTGCCTTCCTTGGAGATCCCTTCCCCGTACATGATATCGAACTCAGCCACCTTGAATGGCGGAGCGACTTTGTTCTTCACGACCTTCGCTTTCGTGCGGTTGCCGATGATATCCGAGCCGTTCTTGATGACTTCGAGCTTGCGGATCTCGATGCGTATCGAGGAGTAGAATTTCAGTGCGCGGCCGCCCGTCGTGGTTTCCGGATTGCCGAACATCACGCCGACCTTTTCACGCAGCTGGTTGATGAAGATGACGATGGTCTTCGATTTGCTGATGATCCCCGTCAGCTTACGGAGCGCCTTGCTCATGAGGCGCGCCTGCAGGCCGACCGATGCATCGCTGATATCCCCTTCGATTTCCTGCTTCGGTACGAGGGCTGCGACCGAGTCGATGACGATCATATCGACCGCGCCGCTTCTGACCAGAGACTCTGCGATGGAGAGTGCCTGCTCACCGCTGTCCGGCTGGGAAATCAAAAGCTCTTTCGTATCGACCCCGAGGTGATGTGCATAGACCGGGTCGAGCGCATGCTCTGCATCGATGAATGCGGTGACGCCGCCCATCTTCTGTGCTTCTGCGATCGCATGCAGTGCCAGTGTCGTCTTACCGGAGGACTCCGGCCCATAGATCTCGATGACGCGGCCGCGCGGATAGCCGCCGACGCCGACAGCGATATCCAGTGCGAGCGACCCCGTCGGGATGACCTCGATATCGAGCTTGTCCCCCATTTCGCCAAGACGCATGATGGAGCCGGCACCAAATTCCTTGGTGATCTGCTTCATCGCATTTTCAAGTGCTTTCTGTCTGTCCTGCTGCATATTTGTGTCTTTCGTTGCTGCCATAAGTCCTCCTTGAAATACAGTCTTGCGGAAACGATTGCATCCATGTTTCCTTACTCTGATGTAATTATACGATACAGCCAGAGGAAAAGATAGCGAACCCCAGATTAAATCTCGACGCTCTCTTCCCTGTATTTCCCCCGGCGCTTCATCCGTCAGATGCAAAAACCCGCCGCGCTTTTCCGCGCTGCGGGTTTTTGCTGGGATGTGTGATTGGTGACTGGTAGCTAGTGACTGGTGACTAGGGACTATTGATTAAGATCACGAGAATCCCCTGTCATCCGCTTATTCTTCCTCATCTTCAGCTTCCGGATCATTCGAGAGCACGTCGATGGACGCGATGCGGTCGCCTTCTTCGAGACGCTGGAGGATGACGCCCTGCCCTGCTTTCGTCTTCTTGCTGACGATCTGGCTCGCTTTTGTCTTGATGGTGATGCCCTGTTCGGAGACACCGACGAGCTCATCCTTATCATCCGCTGCGACAAGAGCTACGACTTCGTAGCCGCGGCGGAAATTCCGGATGCCCTTGCCGTTTCGGCTCTGGATATGATAGGCAGAGGCCTTGTTTCTCTTCGCATTGCCATCTGCAGAAATGGTGAAGATATCCTTATCTGCTGCGATGCATGCGCCGACGACCTCATCATCGCCCGCTAGCTTGATGCCATGGACACCGGCGGCGGCGCGGCCCATGGAGCGGACTTCGCTGTCATCCACAGAGAAGCGGATGGCCATGCCGTCCTTGGTGCCGAGGATGATCTCCTCTTCACCGGTGATCGCAAGCACAGCCGCGAGGCGGTCGCCTTCATTGAGGCGGATGGAGATGAGACCGTTCTTATTGATATTCTTGTATTCCGCAAGCTCGGTCTTCTTCACATAGCCCTTCTTCGTGACCATGAGGAGGTACTTCGTCCCTTCCTGAACGTTGTCGAGGTCAAGGAGTTCGGTGACTCTTTCATCACGGGCCAGATTCGGAATGAAATTGATGAGCGCGCTGCCGCGTGCGGTTCTCGTGGATTTCGGGAATTCTACGGCAGTCTTCATGTAGACCTTGCCCTTATTCGTGAAGAAGAGGATGCGATTGTGCGTGGAGGTATTCAGGATCTTCCAGACATAGTCTTCGTCCTTCATCTTCATACCGGAAACGCCGCGGCCGCCCTTCTTCTGGACACGGATATCCGCAGAATCCATGCGTTTGATGTAGTTCTGCTTCGTCAGGGTGATGGTCATCGGTTCATCCGGGATGAGATCAGTCAGGGTAAAGTCTTCCTTCGTCGCCGAGATCTGGGTGCGGCGTTCATCGCCGAAGTTTTTCTTTTCATCCTGGAGTTCGTCTTTGACGACGCCCATGATCTTCTCCCTGGAGGAGAGGAGGTCTTCGAGGTAAGCGATGGTTTCCTGCACGTCCTTGTAGTCCTGTTCGAGCTTGTCTCTTTCGAGGCCTGTCAGCTTGCGCAGGCGCATGTCGAGGATGGCGATGGCCTGCTTTTCCGAAAGTCCGAATTTCGACATGAGAGCCTGTTTCGCCACGTCATCGGTGCGGGATTCGCGGATGGTCTTGATGACTTCATCGATGTGGTCGAGCGCGATGAGGAGACCTTCCAAGATATGCGCTCTGGCTCTGGCTTTGTCGAGTTCGTACTGGCTTCTTCTGGTGATGACTTCTTCCTGATGCTTCAGGTAATAGTAGAGGATCTGCTTCAGGTTCAGGATGCGCGGATGTCCGTCGACCAGCGCCAGCATGATGGCGCCGAAATTCACCTGCATCTGGGTATGCTTGAAGAGATTATTCAGCATGATGTCCGGGCTGACGTCGGCGCGCAGCTCGATAGCGATGCGCATGCCGGTACGGTCGGATTCATCGCGAAGGGCGGTGATGCCGTCCAAGACCTTCTGTCGCTGCAGGTCAGCGATGGACTCGATGAGGCGCGCCTTGTTCACCTGATACGGGATCTCCGTCACTACGATGCGGTGCTTGCCGCGATCCATGTCTTCGATCTCCGTCTTTGCACGCACGGTGATGCTGCCGCGGCCGGTGCGGTAGGTATCCTCGATGCCCTTCACGCCCTGAATGATACCGGCGGTCGGGAAATCCGGGCCTTTGATATACTTCATCAGCCCTTCGATCGTGATATCAGGATCATCGATCATGGCAGAGAGTCCATCGACCACTTCCGACAGGTTGTGCGGCGGGATATTCGTCGCCATACCGACGGCAATGCCGTAGGAACCATTCACAAGCAGGTTCGGGATGCGGGACGGCAGGACGAGCGGTTCCTGCAGCGATCCGTCATAGTTCGGCATGAAATCAACGGTATTCTTGTCGATGTCGCGCAGCATTTCCACGGTGATCTTCGCCATACGCATTTCCGTATAACGCATCGCAGCCGCAGAGTCACCGTCGACAGAGCCGAAGTTCCCGTGGCCATCGACCAGCGGGTAGCGCGTCGAGAAGTCCTGCGCCATACGGACAGCCGACTCATAGACGGCGGTATCGCCGTGCGGATGGTACTTACCTAAGACATCGCCGACGATGCGGGCCGACTTCTTGTACGCCTTGCCCGGCAGCATCCCGGCCTCGCTCATTGCGTAGAGGATACGGCGATGTACGGGCTTCAAGCCGTCTCGCACATCCGGCAGCGCACGAGTCACGATGACCGACATGGCGTAGTCGATGTAGGAATTCTTCATCTGCCCTTCCAAAGGGGTATTGATGATCTTTCCTTCTTTCCATTCGATATCCATAGTGTCTCCTTGCGAAAAAAGACAGCGCTTCGCGCGCTGTAAATTAAACAATGACTTACCTTATTATAGCACAAAAACGCTCTCATAGCCATTTGAGAGCGTTTTTTGCGGGATTCTTTGAAAAAGTTAAACAAAAGCAAACTCCATGCATAGCCAATCGTCGTTGCTTTTGCTCGCTACGAATGGACGCATCGACCGGCAGGCACTTCCTCTTTCATCACAAAAGAGCAGCCTCAGGGAAACGCCACTTCGATCGCAGAGTCAGATGTGATCAGTGGTTCCCTAGAGCTGCCCTCTTTATTTAGATACATATATATTATCTTCCAGCACCATGCGCCACGGGAAATTTCTTCCATACGTCGCATAGTCGATGCCGATGCGTTTCGTGCGCTTCACGGGAAAGTGTCCCTCCCCCTTTTCGATCCAGAGACGGTTTCCGGTGAGGTCTTCCCCATAGAAGGAGCGATCGATACCCATCGCCATCGTCAGGCGGCCGGGCCCTCCTGTGAGAAGCCTGCCCTTCGCCCCTTTCCGTCGATGCTGCATGAGTTCTACGCCGGAGAGCGGCTCGATGGCGCGGATAAGGACGCAGCCGGGTATTCCTTCAGGTTCGCAGACGATATTGAGGCAGGTATACATGCCATAAATGAGATACACGTAGGCATGACCGGGCTCACCAAAGATCACTTTCGTCCGCGCGGTGATGCCCTTGGCAGAGTGCGCGCCATCATCTTCATGACCGCGCCAGCATCCGCCGTAGGCTTCACACTCCACGATGCGACCGGTGGTCAGCCCCTCCTTCGTGCGGCAGCAGAGGACAGCGCCGATGAGCTTCTTCGCCAGTGTCACGGGATCGGTGTCGTAGTCGGCGCGCTCCCATTTCATTTCACATCGACCTCCATGCCCATCTCAAGATCCTTCGTCGGATCCGTCACGACGCGGTCGCCTTCAGAGAGACCATCCATGATGAGCAGAAATCCCCCTGTCTCGCTGGCGACGTCTACGGTCTTGATGTCGATGAGCCCGTCATCATTCACGACAGCGACGGAGTCCTCGCCGATCAGAGCAGACTTGGGGATCATGTAGGAAGACATGGTCTTGCCGCTTTCGATGCGGATGTTGTACTCATTCCCGATAGTGATCTCATCATCGCTGTTATCTACCTGCACTTTGTAGGTGGTGTATTTGTCGCCGTCTTCATTCGGCTGCTTTTTGAGCTCGCCATACCAGATCTCATCGCCATCCGTCAGCGTGACCGTCAGCGTCTTGTCATCCTTGGCGCGTTCCATCAGCGTATCCAGTTTGGACGGGATCTCGATGGAGACCGTCACGGGTGAATCCTGTCGGATGACGAGAGCGGGCTTGCCTGCCATGGCCATGTGCGTATCTCCGATGTAGACCTGAGAAACGATCCCGCTGATCGGCGCACGGACAGTGCAGCCGGCGATGGTCTTCTGCAAGGCTGCGAGGGCGGACGCCAGATTTCCATCCACCTGCGCCCCGCCGCCGGAAGGTGCCGGCTGTGCCGCTACGCTCCGTCCCTTGATGCGGTTATACTCGGCGCGGGTGATGATACCCTGCTTCAGAAGCGAGGCTTCCATGCTGTTGTCGATCGGCGCGCCGCCATAGCTGACCGCCGGAGCCGAAGAGGCACTCTCGGCGATTTTCGCCTCGAGCGCTGCCGCCTGCGACTCATACTGAGAGGAGTCGATCCGGAAAAGGACATCGCCTGCTTCGACCGTGGTCCCGATATCAGGCGGATCGGAAAGAAGACCGCCCGATACGGACGGGATGACTGGCGCGACATGAAGCGCCTCCGGCACTGCCTTTGTCTCCAGAGTAAATGGCTCCTGACTGGCCTCCGCCTTCATCACATGCACGGAGGGTTTCCCGCAGCCCGAGAGAAGCAATACAGCAGAGAGCGCTCCTGCCGCCATCCAAGAGATCCATTTCTTCATCATGCGCCTTCTTTGCCAAGAATATCCGCGGCCAGCGTATCTGCCAGAGAAATCAAAGTTTCGTCGTCGCCGGAGAGGCTGCCCTTCACATGGAGCGGTTCCTCGATGATCTCACACTTCTTCCACATGCTGACGATATCCTTCATGAGCTTACCGGATACATTGGGCGCCCAGCTGCTGTTCCCCAGGATCGCCACTTTGCGGTTCTGGATGCCCATCGTCGTACATTCGTGAAGGAAAGAGGCCATGGCAGGATTGAGGCACATATTCATCGTAGGTGCTGCCAGCACCATATGGCTTCTGCGGAACACTTCCGCCCACGCATCGCTCACAGGAGTCGTGCAGAGATCGATGAGCTTCAGATTTCTCACGCCTCGCTCGCCGAGGAGCGTCGCAAGACGAGCAGCTGCCATCGCGGTATGACCGTAGGCAGAAGCGAAGAAAATGGAAGCCGACGTATAATCCGGTGTAAAAGACGCCCACTTCTTCACGCGATCGATCACATACGCCTTGTCCTTTTCCGTGCGAAGGACAGGCCCGTGGAGCGAGCAGATGATGTCGATGGAAAGATCCGCCGTCTTTTTCAAAGCGGAAAGCACCTGCATGCCGTACTTGCCCGTCGTATTCGTGTAATAGCGGCGGCCTTCCACTCCATACACATTCGCATAGTCGACAGCATCGGCAAAGATGGAGCCGTGAATCGCGCCGAATGTCCCGAAGGCATCCGCAGAAAAGAGAACTTTTTCTGTTTCATCATAGGTGAATGTCACTTCCGGCCAGTGAACCATCGGTGCCTTGATGAAGCGGAGCTTGTGCACGCCAAGATCCAGCACCATCTTTTCGTCAGAGATGATGTAGCGGTCTTTGAATGTTACATGGAAGAACTGCTCGAACATTTTGATCGCCTGCGGAGAAGCGATGATCTTCGCTTGTGGATGTGCCTCTGCGAGCGCCAGAAGAGAACCGCTGTGATCCGGCTCCATGTGATTGATGATGATGTAATCAAGCGCACGGCCCTTCAAAAGATACGAAATGTTATCCATGAAAATGTCCCGGCATGCATTGTCGATCCCATCCAGAACGCAGGTCTTTTCATCATCGATAAAGTAGGTGTTATAGGAAATCCCCTGCGGGAGCGGTACCAGATTATCAAAGCGGGGCGTCACGAAATCGTTTGCGCCGATCCAGTAAATGCTGTCCGTCACTTTCTGTTCATTGTGCATCATAACAAGACTCCTTTGGAAATACGAATATATATGTATCATTATAGCATTCATGGGAAGAAGGCTAAAGGCTCAACGGGTTCAATGGGTTCTAAGGGTTCAAGAGATTCTAAGGGGTTGGTGCGGCGCATAAAAATCAGAAGCGCCGCGAAGTATGCATAAAGCGATGCCCGAAGTTGTAGTCACAAGTCACTCATCCCTGCTTTCACACATCCATCGTTTATCGGTCTGCAAGGAAGATTTCTCGGCAACGCTTTCAATGACGATACGGGAGTCTGATGTCTTCTAGTCACTAGTCACCAGTCACTAGTCACCAGTCAAAAAAAGCACCTGCCTTTGCAGATGCTCACATGTTTTTTTCTAATTTGGCAAGGATCCGACTGGTAACGACCGTCAGAAAGAGATAGATGACGGCTGTCGTGATGAACGTCTCCCACACGCGATAGTACTGTGCATTCGCTGCATTCGCCCAGTACATGAGCTCCGGCGTCGCGATGACGGAGGCGAGAGACGAGTCCTTGATCAGGCTCACGAAGGAATTGCCCAGTGCCGGTACGACCGACTTCAGCGCCTGCGGCAGGATGACATAGCGCATGCTCTGCCATGCGGAAAGCCCCAGCGCAGCGGCGGCCTCCCCCTGCCCTACATCGACGGACTGGATGCCCGCACGGATCGTTTCCGCAATGTATGCCCCCGCATTGATGGAAAGCGCAAGTGCGGCCGCCAGGACACCGTCCGGCTTCTTCATGAAAAGAGGTACAATGCCGAAATAGGTGATCAGCAGCTGCAGGAGGAGCGGCGTCCCGCGTATACTTTCGATGAAGAGCAGCGATGGAATGGACAGCCATTTCTTTTTAGAAATCCGAGAAAGTGCCAGCACGAGGCCCAGCAGAAATCCACAGAGGATCGCGATCAGCGAGAGCTTGATCGTGAGCCATGTGCCGGATAAGAAAAACGGCGCATATTCCTGAATGATAGAAAATTTGAAATCAGACATGATTAGCCTCAGAATCATAAAATGATGCGTTCCGGGTCAGCGGTTCCCCAGTTTCCCCAGCATCTCCTCATCGACTTTCGTCTTGAACCACTTTTCATAGATCTTTCCATAGGTACCGTCAGCGATCATGTCCTTGAGCGCCTTGTCGATCTTGCTCTTGAGCTCTGCGCCCGTATCCTTCGGATACAGGATGCCGAAGAGCTCGGGCGTGAAGGCTTCATCATCATAGACGATCGAAAGATGAGCCTCGGGGTACTGCGCCTGGATGGACTTCACGGACGTCTCATCACCGACCAGTGCATCGACCTGCCCGCCGATCAGCATCTGGATGGACATCGGCGTCTTCTTGATGGAGGGATGATTCTTTCCGAGAAGCTTTTCCAGCGCCTCCTGCCCCGTCGAGCCGTTCTGCACAGCGATCTCTTTGCCGTCCATCAGATCCTTCGCGCTGTGGATATCCACACCTTCCCGCACCAGGATCGCCTGCCGGGAGAGAAAATACGGCGCCGAAAAGAGATAGGATGCTTCTCTATCCTTCGTGATGGTGACACCGGAAATCGCCATGTCCGCCTGGTGTGAGCGGATCTGCTCAAAGAGCGCTTCCCAGCCCGCATCGGTGAGTTCCATCGTAAGCCCTGCGCGCTTCACCGCTTCTCGTGCGAGGTCCACGTCAAATCCGACGATCTTGCCATTCTCCATGTACTCGAAGGGATTCCAGTTCGCATGAGTCACGACATGGATCTCATTTTTCGTCTGCTTCGGCGCGTCTCCTCCACAGCCCGTCATGAGAAAACAGCCTGCCGCGAGAAGCATTGCCCCTGTTATAATGATTTTTTTCATTGTTCTTCTCCTACTTATTTCATGGGATACCATGGAAGAATTTTACGCCTGCCAAAAAGGTTTTGTTCAGCATACCTTTTGGATATTCCCATTATACGACCGCGAGCATTTCAATACAAGTTGTTTCGTATTTATTTTATAAAACTTTAAGTAAATACTGATTCAATCGTTATCAGATGTCATCCGTATTTCCCTTCGTCTCCAACAAAAAGGCGATGTGAAATAACGATCATCTCATTTTCGCGTTCCATCTGCCGCGGGGGACATGCAGCTCTCATAGGAGTGACCGGGAACCCTTATCCCAGCTGTCTTTCATGCCATAGTCACCCTATCCGCCCCTTTCGGGCACCTTCCCCTAGAGGGGAAGGCCATTAAGTTAAGGAAATCGTTAACTACGTAACGTCTTGCTTCCCCCTTCGGGGGAAGTGCCGAAGGCAATGGGGGCATGCCAGCGGTATAGCGTGCTATGTTGAATAGTCCGATGCTATCGATATTTCAACACTTTCATGCAATACCGCTACGTAGCCCCCTCAGCCCTCCGGGCAGCTCCCCCGATGGGGAGCCAAGAATGTTCTGCCGCTTAACTTAATAGCATTCCCTAGAGGGGAATGCTGCGATACGAGAATACCATCTTCTAAAAAAAGGCGGCGAAGCCGCCACCTGAACCTTGAACCTTGAACCTTGAACCCTGAACCTTGAACTCTGAACCAAATGAAAGCAAAGTAAAAAGGAGCTGTGAAGAAATGAATCTTCATTTCTTCACAGCCCCTATCCCCCTGATCGTACCTAAGGGATGTAGGCCCGGGTCGCATGGCCTAAGATGCATAAATGCAGATCCGTCAGAAGAGGCAGACCGATCGGAAGCACCCTTCTGTTTTCTGTAAATATATCGACCTCGGCTTCTTTGATGTCCTGCACCAGAGAAGCAAGTTTTTCTTCAGCACGTTCCCAGCAAGCAAGCAGCTCTTTCGCCTGCGTTACATTAGAAGCCACTACGGCATGGACGGCAGCAGGATGCGTGATCTTCCTGTGCATAAAGAAAGCAAAGGAAGGCAGAGCCTCTCCATCCATGACGCGCTCCACATAGACGAGGCGCAGGATCATCAGCATGGCCGAGCAGCCGACGCCGAAGACCAGCCCGAGCCAGTAGGAGTCAGCGCCAAGACCGACCACATGGTCAAGGAAAAGGCTCATCGGGAAGCAGCCGCCCCAGTACGCAATGACCATCAGAACAAAGGAGACACGCGTATCCTTGAGACCGCGGAGGATCCCCTGGATCGGAGTGGAGATCGCATCAAAGAGCTGCCAGCCTGCGCTATAGATCAGGAACTGTCCGGCAATGGAGGCGACGATCGCGTCGCTCGTATACACATTTCCGATGGAAGCGCGGAAAAGCACCGTCATCGCAGCCGTCATCGCTGCCCCGGAGAGGGCTACGACAAAGCCGGCCTTCTTGTAGCGGCGAGCGAGCGGGATATCATGCGCGCCGACAGCTGTCGCGATGAGGATGGTGAGTGCCATCGAGCAGGAGACGGGCAGCATGTAGACGAGAGAAGCAAAGTTATCCGCGATCTGGTAGGCAGCCAGCGTGTCCGTGCCATAACGGGCAAGAAATACGATGATCAGACTGAAAAGGCTCATTTCCATGAAAATGGAAAGTCCGCTCGGCACACCAACGATCAGGTACTCCTTGACGTCAGAACGCTTCACGAGGATCGAATGGAATATCTCATGCCCCTTGAGTGCAGAGGACTTCAGTACGACGATAAGGAAAAGAGCCAAAAGGAAACCATAGGTCAGCATCGTCGCAAGACCGGCACCGATCCCGCCCAGACGCGGCAGACCGAAATGCCCGTAGATGAAAAGATAGTTGAATACCGCATTGACCGGCGGCGCCATCAGGAAGAGCTTCATGGAAGTCGACGTCGAGCCTGCCGTATCCGTCAGACAGCGAAGGGGGACGATCATGGAAATGAAGAAGACCACGCCCACCATCGTCATGAGATAGTAACGCGCCACATATGCCACTTCCGCTTCCAGCGTGAGCGACGTCAGAAGGTCATCGATGAAAAGTACATAGGCTGCCCCGAACAGGAAGGAGATCACAAGCCCGATCAGAAGTCCTGCGCGGACCACATAAGGAAGTCCTTCCGGCTTCTTTTCGCCCAGAAGCGTCGCCATAAGCGGTGTTCCCGCCATGAGCAGTCCCACGATGGAGGCCAGAAGCGGATAGAAAAGTCCCGCGCCCACCGATACGCCTGCGAGGTCATCGCTTCCGGCATGCCCCGCCATGGTCGTATTGATAAAAGTGATGCCCGCTGTCGAGATCTGCGCGACCAGGATCGGCAGCATCACGGATAATAATTTCTTTATATCTTCGATTAAGGAGTACATCGAACCCACTCTCCAGAGATTTCATCAAAAAAAGACGCCCTGCGGCGTCTCTTTTCGCGATCAGAAAAGAATCCTTTGGCATCATTCAAAGCCAAAGGCAGGCACGAAGTACGCGCCTCACCGCCGCATGAAATAG
Source organism: uncultured Dialister sp. (assembly GCA_934178345.1). GTDB lineage: Bacteria > Bacillota > Negativicutes > Veillonellales > Dialisteraceae > Dialister. The sequence continues at coordinate 12,420 of CAKPQG010000029.1, forward strand.
TCAGATGGCTGCCCTATCAGGCAGCGCTTCCGATACGGCTGCTGCTTCTTCTGATCCTTTTCTTTCGAGCGAGATGAAAACAGGTACACGAAAAGATCAGAGAAGTGCAGTCACTCTCCATCCCCCTGCGCCGATGAAACCTCTGAAGAAAGAGGCGAAACGAGACAGGATGCGTTTGAAATTGGCATTGACACGGCACGGCACCAGAAGATTCGCACCTTCTACATAGAAATAAGCCATGTAAAAGAGCAGGTACATGCTGCTGTACATCGTGAGATCCATCAGTTCATCGATTCCCATCATCGTTCTCGCCTCCTTTTATTTTTCGACTATAAAAAGCCCATCGGAAATGGACTTTTCAAAAACTCTTGTGAGAAAAAGCAAAGTTTCCAAAATGCAAGCCTGCATTTGTATATTTTATGCTTTTTGTTTATGGTATTTTTGATACCTCTGTATAAATTATATCATTAGCTTTGAGAAAAAGCAAATGAGGGGGGGAAGGGCGCCCTTGGGCGTGCCGTCCCTTGATTGTGAATGAAAGGTTTGCCCGAATGAGAAATTAGGAATGAGGAATTAGGAATGGTGGTGCGGCGCATAAAAATAATGAAGCGCCGCGGAATATAAATAGGGCGATGCCCGAAAATGGCATTTCAGTCACCAGTCACTCCTAATCCCTAAGTTTGAAAGCAGAAAGTAACCATCTTCTCTTTATATGCATCCTCATAGGTTAAACAGGTTCTGAAGGTTCAAAAGGTTCACAGGTATCTCATCTTTCGTAAATACCATATATTCTAAAACTCCGCGGCGCTTCCATATGATGATGCGCCGCACCACACCCGTTGAACCTACTGAACCCATAGAACCCGCTCCCCCCTCTTTCGCAAACAATCAAAGGGCGACACGCCCAAGGAGCTATCCCTGACACCATCCATCCCTGCTTTCTTGCCGCAAAAAAAGCAAAACAAAACGGTCTGCCTAGACGTTAGCAGACCGTTTTGTTTTTAAAGGATGATATTAAAGGAAGATATTATAGCTCGGCGGAAGGTATTATTTTTATTCTTGGTTTCCGCCGGATCGACAGATGAGTGACAGATTCTCTCTGGAGGTGTTCTTACGCCGCCCCTTTGGCTGCGGCTTCGTTGTCCTCTTTCGCTTTCTTCAGGTCAAAGCGATGAGAGGTGAAGCCGTAGAGTGTCCAGCCGAGGAAGGTAACCAGAGCACCGTAGGTCATGGCATCGAAGCCGGATGCATAGCATGCATACAGACTGTAGATGGAGGCAACGAATGCGACCAGTTTTGTCTTGGAAAGCTCGCTGCCTTCGTGGTTCGCTGCTTTCATGATGACTACGACAGCCGCCATGCAGAGCAGGTACGGCATGATGTTGGTGATAACGGCCAGGTTGACCAGAGTTTCGAACTGTTCATTCAGCGATGGGCTGATGGTCATCAGCGAGAAGAGAGACTGAATGATGGTGATAGCCACCATGCCGCAGATCGGTGCGCCATGGGAGGTGATCTTTTTCAGGAATGCCGGGAAGTAGCCTTCGTCAGCACCAGCTTTGAATACATTGGCGATGGTGAACTGCCAGCCAAGGAGAGAACCGAAGCAGGAGAGAACCATGAGGCCCATGATGACACGGCCGATGGTCGGTCCGAACATAGAAGCGAATACGAGGCCGAACGGTGCGGAGCTGGAAGCCAGGTCTTCCGCCGGAACGATACCGAAAATGATGTTGGTAGAAACGATGTAGCAGGCAGCTGCGAGGAGTGTACCGCCGAGAACGGCTTTCGGTACGTTGGTTTCCGGATTGTCGACAGCGTCTGCGTTCGCGCAGGCAGATTCCATACCGAGGAATGCCCAGAGTGTCATCGTGATCGCATTGATAGCCGCTTCACCGAATCCCAGGTTATGAATATTCCAGTTTGCAGAGTACAGGGATGGCGAGAACCAGAACCAGCCGACGATTGCAAGGCCGATACATGGGATGATGACGCCCCAGACGGTGACGGAAGAAACCTGACCGGTGTATTTAGCGCCGCCAAAGTTCAGGACAGTCGCCAGCCAGAGTGTGAAGACAGTCGCCGCACAGGTCATGACCGGATCAAGCGTCGTCCCCAGGAACCCCAGCGCATACCCCACCGCTGAAATCGCGATCGCGGTATTCGCAAAGATCAGAGACACACCGTAGGTATAGTTGGCGAGGAAGTTGCCGGCTTTGCCGAAGGAATATTCTGCGTAGCCGCCCATGCCGCCGCCTTTTTTGCTGTACATACCGCACTTGGCAAAGACGTAGGCCAGAGCCATGGAGCCTACAGCCGTGACAAGCCAGGAAATGATAGAGAGTGCGCCCACCTGTGCCAGCTTCGACGGCAGCATGATGATGCCGGAACCCATCATATTCACCGCAGTGAGGATGGTCAGCTGAAGGACGCTCATTTTATTTGCACTTTTGCTCATGATGATCCCCTTATGTATTTGTCTGTGTCTCATTGATGGCCGCGGGGAGCGATGCTTCCCGCTCCCCTTGCCGTCAACGAAGCGTTGCTTTATTTTTCAAATTCTTTCTTCAGAACATAGCCGTAAGCATGTTTCAGTCCATCTTCACCGGTCTGTACATAGACGCCCTGGATTTCAGGAGCGAAGCCCGGGAGCTGGTTGATGCCTTCGACGAGATCGAGGAAGTAGGTGACTGCGGTCTTGGACCAGCGTTCGCCCGGATGTACGCAGAGAACGCCTGGCGGATATGGGAGAGCGCCTTCGAGAGCGATGCGGCCTTCTGCCTCGGTGAGGTCGACGAGATCGCCGTGGCCTCTCATGTATTCGAACTGTGCTTCCTGCGGATTCATCACATATTCTGGGAAGTAGTCAGCGAGGAAGAGCTGCTTCTGCAGGGTGGATACTTTGCGGTCTTTGTAGAAATCATGCATTTCCTGGCACAGACGGCGGATGGTGTATCCTCTGTATTTTTCTTCGTATGCGTTGTAAATGGACGGGAGTACTTCAGACATCGGAGCATCTTCGTCGATGAGCTGTTCGAAGCGGATGAGTTTCGCTACGAGGTCATCCATCTTGGTCGCGCTTTCTGCCGGAGTCATCAGGAAGAGGATGTCGTTCAGGTCGCATTTTTCTGGAATGATGCCGTTTTCACGCAGGTAGTTGGCAAGAATGTTGCCCGGGATGCCGAATTTTTCATAGCCGCCATGTTCTACGTCGATGCCTTCGGTCACGAACTGCAGCTTCATCGGATCGATAAAGTACTGGCCTTTGCCGTAGCCATCGAAGCCATGCCATTTCGCGCCTGGTTCGAATGCCCAGTAGTCCATATCGTTTGCCATCTGTTCGGTATTGCCATCTTCCCACTTCTTGCCATGAACCATCGGCGGTACGAGCGGACGGATGTAGTGGCAGTTGCGGAGTACCTGTTTTCTGGTTTCGATGACGGTCTTTACAGCGTCGACCCACAGCTTCTTGCCGCCTTCGCCTTCATGCATCTTCGCATTGACATCGAGTGCTGCGAAGAGCTGGTAGAGCGGAGAGGTGGATGCATGCATCATGAATGCGTTGTTCACGCGCTTATGCGGTACGTAGCGATCCTGACCCTTGATGTGGGAGTCTTTCTTGTGGATCTGAGAGGTCATGGAGAAACCAGCCTGCTGTTTGTGGACGGACTGGCTGACGAAGATGCCCGGATCTTCCGGTCCGAGGTCGAGCAGCAGCGGGCTGCAGTCCTTCATCATCGGGATGAACTGTTCGTAGCCGACCCATGCGGAGTCGAAGAAGATGTAATCGCAGAGGTGACCGATCTTATCTACGACCTGGCGAGCATTATAGATGCAGCCGTCGTAGGTGCCGAGCTGGATGACGGCGAGGCGGATCGGGCGCTTTGCCTGTGCTTTCACCGGATCTTTTTCAGCGACGAGCTTTCTGATGTAGTCTTCGTCGAAGCAGTGTTCCAGGATGCCGCCAATGGAGCCGAAAGCATTTCTTGCGGTTTCCAGATAAACCGGGGTAGCACCTGCCAGAACCAGTGCGCCGTGGTCGATGGATTTATGGTTGTTTCTATCGAAGAGAACGATATCGCCTGGTGTCAGGACTGCATTCAGAACGACTTTGTTCGAAGTGGAGGTACCGTTCAGTACGAAGTAGGTCTTGTCTGCATTGTATACGCGTGCTGCATGCTTCTGTGCTGCCAGTGCCGGACCTTCATGGATCAGGAGGTCGCCCATCGCTACGTCAGCGTTGCAGAGGTCAGCGCGGAAGGTATTCTCGCCGAAGAATTCGTAGAACGCACGGCCAGCCGGATGTTTGCGGAAGAAAGCACCGCCCTGATGGCCTGGGCAGTCGAACTGGGAGTAACCATTTTCGACATATTTCTTGAGGTCACGGAAGAATGGCGGCAGTACATCTTCTTCATAGTGAGCCGCAGCGCTCTCGATCTGGCGAGCATAGAAATCATGGTCGGTCTCATTGAGATCCATGACGCGGTATACTTTGGAAAGCAGTGCATCTTCGGTCAGGCCTTCACCGGTCTTGATCATCAGTACCGGAATCTTGAAAGCGGCAATCATTTCCTTTTCAAGGACGTCTTTGTCCTGATCCGTGATAACGACAGCAGCTACATCTGTGAAATCGGTGCGGGCGAGGTCAGCCTGCTCGCGGCCGGCGATAGCGCCGAAGATTTCCAGAGCTTTGTCAGTGTAAGCGATTTTTAACTTTTTCATGAGTAAAACCTCCATTTTTTGAAATCACTCTATGTCTCGAACTGTGCACGTTGTCCGGATGATTGCTTCATCTGCATACATCTTACTTGAAATTCTCAATTTCTTCCAATACTTAAACAGGCAGAAACGAAGACAATTCACATTCCTATCACAAAAGGCATGGTGATGGGGGTGTGACCATTATCTCATAACAGTTTTGATATGGGATGATGGAGTTGGTGACTAGTGACTGGTGACTGGTGACTAGGAATTAGGGATTAGGGATTAGACTGAGAGACTAGGAGACGTCAGACTGGGAGACGTCAGAAATCAGATGTCAGATGTCAGATGTCAGATGCCAGACGTCAGACGTCAGACGCCATATGCCAGATGACTGATATTAGATGTCAGATGACTGACACCAGATGACTGATATCTGATATCTGATGTCTGATATCTCAGTCTCTCAGTCTCCCAGTCTCCTAGTCTCCTAGTCTCTCAGTCTCTTTCATCAAAACTGCAAGTCATCACGCAAAGCATAATTGTTATAATCCATAACAAACCTGTTATGCAAAACAAAAGCCGCCGGAAACGGTTTCGTTTCCAGCGGCTTTGCCGGTATCATTCCAAGGGATAGGTACTGTTTGCCGTAAAGCGGACATACTCCCAGAAGTGATCTATGATATATTCGCGAAGGAGGACGGCCGAGAGCGGCAGCTTCGCATCGGTTTTCCAAGAAAGATACAGATAGCGATAGCATTCCTGGTCCCCGATAGGAAGAGAGGCCACCCCTTCCTGCGCGGAGTACCATGTCATCTGCGGCACGAGAGCCACGCCGAGCCCCGCTCGCACGAAATCGCGCACCGTATCCGGGTTATCGCTTTCCATCACCACCTGCGGGGTAAAGCCTGCCTTTTTGCAGAAGGTTTCCAGTGCCTCCCGCAGCATGAAGCCCTTGGGCGCTGCGATGAAATTCGCCTCCGCATAGTCAGCAAGGCTCACATAGGGCAGATCGGCATGACGATCATTCTTCGGCAGGATCATGACCAGACTTTCCCTGAAAAGGCTGACCGTGTGATCATTATCTATCCTGGAGAGATCCGCGTACAGCGAAAGATCCAGTTTCGCAGCCGCCTGCTGCGAGTCGGGTCGCAGGATTTCCAGGATCGCCGTCGGATGCTCCTTCTTGAACTGCATCAGGAAGGTCGGGATCATCTGCGTCGCAGAAAGGATCGCGAGCTTCACCGTGGACTGCGCGAGATCGCGAGAGTCTTTGAATTCCTGCTGCATCTCGTCGAATTCTTTCAGAAAATTCTGCGCATGCTTCAAAAGGATGTGACCATCTCGCGTCAGACGGATATTTCTCCCCTGATGCTCGAAGAGTGTCACCTCCAGCTCCTGCTCCAGCCCGCGTATGGTGCGGGAGAGAGCCGGCTGCGCGATGTGCAGCTCCTCTGCCGCTTTCGTCAGATGCTCCAGCTCTGCGGTCTTTTGGAAATACAGAAGTGACGTAAAATTGAGTTTCATACCCGCCTGCCTTTCAAGGAATTATCGTAAGCAGTAAGTAGTGACTGGTGACTGGTGACTAGTCCCTAATCACTAGTCACTATACGTCTTCGAGTCACTTGGCCTTCGAGTCTCCCAGTCTCTTAGTCTAATTCCTAACCCCTAACCCCTAATCCCCAGTCACTAGTCACTAGTCACCAGTCACCAGCCGCTCGGATGCCCATATTTTTCCTCTGCCTCACGCGTCAGCACGAAGGCTTTCGCTTCGATCCTGCCATGGATGCGCTCCGTGTACACGCCCTGGATCTCCGGCGTAAAGCCTGGAAGCTCATTCATTCCCTCCACGAAGTCTTGGATATAGTCCATGACGATCTCCGTCCAGCGCTCTCCGGGCTGTACGCACGGGACGCCCGGCGGATACGGGACAGCGGCCTGCAGTGCCACGCGGCCTTCGATTTCCTTCAAAGGCACCAGCTCACCCTCGCCCCGCACCAGCGCCCAGTTTGCTTCCTGCGGCGAAATAAAGTACGAGGGGAAATATTTTTTAAGAAACATTTTCTTCTGCAGTACATTGATCTTCTTGGCTTTATAGAAATCATGAAGCTCCTGGCAAAGCTGCCGGATCGTATAATTCTGATAGCGTTTCTCATACTTTTGATAAATATAGGGCAGCACGATCTCCATCGGCACATCCTCGTCGATATACTTTTCAAATCGCACCAGCTTCGTGATGAGATGATCCAGCTTGGTCTTTGTCTCCGCCGGTGTCATGAGGAAGAGAATATCATTCAGGTCGCATTTTTCAGGAATGATGCTGTTGCCTCTGAGATACTCCGCCAGAATGATACCGGGGATGCCGAAGTCTTCATACTCGCCTGTCTCCATCGAGATGCCCGGCGTCATAAGCTGCAGCTTCAAAGGGTCGATGAAGTACTGCCCCTTGCCATAGCCCTGGAAGGAGTGCCATTTTCCGCCCGGCTCAAAGGTGAAGTAGGAAATATCCGTCGCCATATTCTCCGTGTCGCCCTCTTCCCACTTCTGGTTATGGACGACGGGAGGTACTATCGGGCGCAGATACTTGCAGCAGCGAAGCACGGCCTTTCTGGCCTCGATGGCCTGCACGATGCACTCATGCCAAAGGAGCCTGCCCGCTTCGCCTTCCTGCATCTTGGCATTCATGTCGAGCGATGCGAAGATCTGGTAATTCGGCGATGTCGAGGAATTCACCATGAAGGCATTGTTCATGATCTTGTGCGGCACATAGCGCTTCTGCCCTTTGATGTGGCTATCCTTTTTGAGGATCTGGGACGCCTGCGAGAAGCCTGCCTGCTGCTTATGCACCGACTGTGTCACGATGATGCCCGGATCCTTCGGCCCGAGGTCCAAGAGGAGCGGACTCGAGTCTTTCATCATCGGGATGAACTGCTCATAGCCCACCCATGCCGAGTCAAAGACAATGTAATCACACAGATGGCCGATCTTATTCACCACCTGCCGCGCATTGTAGATGCAGCCGTCATAATTGCCGAGCTGAAGCACCGCCGCGCGGATCGGACGATCCATGAGCGCACGTTTCGGATCCCGCTCTGCGATCAGCATGCGGATGTATTCTTCATTGAAGCAGTGGTCCAGCATCCCGCCGATGAGGCCGAAGGGATTTCTCGCCGTTTCCAGATAAATCGGAATCGCGCCCGCCTGAATGAGCGCGCCATAGCTCATGGACTTGTGATTGTTTCTCTCGTACAGCACGAGATCTCCCGGCGAGAGCAGCGCATTCATCACCACTTTATTGGCGCCGGATGTCCCGTTCAGTATGAAATAGGCCTTGTCCGCATGAAACACCTTCGCCGCATGCTGCTGCGCCTTGAGAGGCATCCCCTCATGGATCAGCAGATGTCCCATATCCACATCCGCATTGCACAAATCCGCGCGGAATGCATTCTCCCCATAAAAATCATAAAAAACACGTCCGCCGGGGTGCTTTCTGAAATACTCGCCCCCCTGATGCCCCGGACAGTCGAACTCCGTATTTCCACGCTCGACATACTCCATCAGACTTTTGAAGAAAGGCGGCAGGATCCTCGCCTCATACTGCTCTGCGGCGCTTTCGATCTGGCGCTTGTAGTATTCCTGTGATGCCCGGGAAAGATCCAGAATGCCATACGCCTCCCCCAAGACGTCCTCACACAGCTTCTCCCCTTCCCGGGCAATCAGAAATACGGGGATGCCAAAGGCTTTCAGATGCGGATCCTTGAAGATGCCGCAATCCTTCTTCGTGATGATGACAGCTGCCGCGTCTGGCAGATCGCAGTCTTTGAGCGGCACACTCTTTCGTCCTTCGATCCCACCTATCATGTTCCAGGCTTCGTCGCTGTACGCAATTTTCAGTCTCGCCTTCATCCTTCTATTCTCCTCTCTCATGCGCATTCCCCATGTTTGCCCGCAATTAAAAAAATCTTTCCTCTCGATGATAAAGGAGAAAGGGAAAGTTGTCAAATGGAAGAGCAAGCGATAACCGTTGACCTGGGGCGACGGAAAAGGAGCCGGTAAAACGCTGATTAAGACTATATCCGTTTCTATTTAAAACCGATACTGGAACCGTATTTTAGAGGGCATTGGCAGTATGCCGTGATACCCCTATGGCATCATTCCTTCCCGCGACCGGACATATGACATGGATGTTCACACCTTTGCCTATGCGCGTATAATAAATGTAGCCGGTTATTTCAAGAAAGGATGATCCTTATGACAGAAGAAATCAGAAACACACTCACCGAAGAAGTAAAGAAACTCATCGCCGCTCCCTCTGCCTGCCAGGAAGCGAAAGCCGCTTGTGAAAAGTGGCTCGCTGCAGCCGCTACGGCTGACGAAGAAGCTGCCACGGTTGCTCTGAAGGAAGAAGTAGAAGCAGACATCATGCCGATCGATGGCCTGATCGGCTTTGCCGGCTCTGACGCCGGAAAAGCACTCTTCGGTCAGGAAACAGCCGATGCCATCCTCGCCCATGCGAAGGACATCAAAGAAAAGGGCGCTCGCTTCTGCGACTGCCCGGCCTGCAGCGCCTGCGCGGAGATTCTCGATACATTGAAATAATGGATAAGGAAACACTGATTAAATCGTTGTCAGATTTTACTTTTGAATTGCTATGCATAGCGAGGAATAGCCTGACGCGAATAGCGAGCTATTTAAGGAAGGCTATGACGAAGCTATGCATAACAATTCTTGTAGAAGCTGACTCTGCGATTGAATCAGCGTTTCCTTAAGTAAAAAGAAAACCCAAGTGTGGCTTTCTGTCCATTGCTTTTCGTAAGGGAATGCCGGTTCCCTTGCATTTTGTTTCCTTAGTAAAAAACTGTGAGCTTTCATTCGTAAGCTCGCAGTTTTTTATTTCCCATCATCCACAAATGTGCTATGATAAGAAAATCGACTGTCTTGGGGAAAAAGATTCCCTGGTCACCAGTCACTAATCACCAATCAAGGAGTCACCATGGAAATATTTCTTCAATATGCTGTCATCTGCCCGCTGGTCATGCTCGCGGGCTTCGTCGATGCCATCGCCGGAGGCGGCGGGCTGATTTCCCTGCCGGGCTATCTGCTCTCCGGCCTTCCCGTCCATAATGCCATCGCAACAAATAAGATGAGTTCGACGATGGGAACAGTGCTTGCGACATTCAAATTTGCCAAAAGCGGCTTCATCCCGTGGAAGCTCTCGCTCTCCTGCGTGGTCTGCGCCTTCGCCGGTTCCTCGCTGGGCGCGAATCTTGCTCTCATGATGGATGCAAAGATTTTCATGACCTTCATGCTGATCGTCCTCCCCGTGACAGGGCTTTATCTCACACGCGGCAATGTACTGGTCACTGAGAAATCACCGTACACATATAAGAAGACAGTCATCCTCAGCATGGTGACCGCCCTCTTCCTCGGCGTGTATGATGGCTTCTACGGCCCCGGCACCGGCACTTTCCTGCTGCTGCTTCTGACGGGCATCGCGCATCTTCCGCTGAAAGAGGCGAATGGTGTGACGAAGGTCATCAATTCGACGACGAATATCGCTGCGCTCTGCATCTTTCTCCTGCATGGCAAGGTCCTCTTCCCCTTGGGCATCATCGCCGGCCTCTTCGGGATGGCAGGCAACTACCTCGGCGCGCTCTACTTCGAGAAAGGCGGCGCGCGCAATGTGAAGCCGATCATTCTCTTCGTCCTTGCGATCTTCTTCTGCAAGCTCGTGTATGAAATGTATATCAAGTAAAAAAGCAGCCCAAAGGCTGCTTTTTTTGTACCAGACACCACACGTCACATGCGCCATCTTTGCCAGATGCGTTCTATCTTTACGATTTCCTCTCTCGGAATCCGGCATTTTTCTGCCAGAAAGGGGTACTCCGCCTGAATGATTTCCTGCATGCGCTCGATTTCCTCGCGAGGGCATGCCACTTCATAGTAAGGAGCCGTCTCTATCACTGCCTGTAGGTCTGGTCTTCGGTTTCTCTCATCGATAGCCAGTGCAAAATCTTTAGTATAGAAATTCGGATTGATATCATACGCCGGAGCGAGACGCCAACCTTTATCGGTCAGCAGAAAGCCGTGATTTCTGAGGTGACAGTCCGTATTATTTACGAGTACGCTGAAAGTCACACGCCGCCACAGCTCCTGCAGGTCATTTCTGGCATCACAGCTGAGGGAGCTGATACATTCCGCAATATCCAGAAAAGAAGCATCATCTCCATCCTGCTTGCCGACCATCGTCATCGCAGAAGCGAAATGAATCCGCGCATCCTGTTCACGGTCAAAGCGTTTCGTGAGATAGCAGCTCCGATTTCCTATCATTTCCAGCTTCGCCTCTGCCATATGAAGGCCGCACTTCTCCCCCAGCTCATGAGTCAGATACTCCCAGCTTTCCGTGTGCTCCCTGTCCCGATCGGATTGAAACTTGGCAATCCAGATTTCGCCTGCTTCGTCGATGACATTCATTTTCGGGCGGGCACCGCCCAAGGAGGAACCAATGGAAATCAAATCCTGAAAATCGGTATTCTGTAAAACAGCGCCTGCCCGCTCGAAAGCGTGAGCGCAGTCTTCCAGCGCCCGGAGGCTCGTCAGCGGTGGTACCCGCCGTTTGTCGTGAGAAATATACGCGCTGCCATCATAGATACGGATACCGCCCATCCGTACATCATCCTCCACGCCGAGCAGGAAATCGCAGGCATCGAGCTCTCTTGGAGATCTCCCTTCCCTTTCGGCCATCTCTTGTTCTTTTCGCTTCAGAAGCTCCCGTCCCCATCGGTCCGGTGAAGCATCTTCCAAAAAGCCAAACAGGCCCGCTTCTGCATACTGCCGCCCGGGAAAAGGAAACAGCGCCGGGTCCAGCAAAAAGCCCGGGTGCTTCTCCAGCCAGTCTTCCTCATACTCGAACGCAACCATCTGCCCCCGCCGGTCATGGCTGATGATGAGGCGTCCGATGCGGTGTCCTTCCTCCCAGGCGGCGTGCAATTCATAACTTTTTTCGTCTTTCATCCAGTTCCCTTTCGCTGATACTTCAACAGCTCATCATCCTGCAGCATGCGTCCCAACGGGTCATCTGCCAGGAAATTGTCCAGTTCCTTCACCATCCCGATCGCCATCAGCACATTGACATAGATGCCAATCGCTACAGAAGGCGAGCCCTTCTCTACTTCGCGCACAGAGAAACGCGAAATCTTCGCACGCTCTGCCACCATCTCTATTGTGAGTTTCCGGCGAAGCCGCGCCAGTTTGATGCGGTGGCCAAAGTCTTCTAATTTTTTCTGTACCTGTGGATACAGAATGACTTTCCCTCTTCCCATGTTGTTATTTACCTACATTTCTGACTATAATGTTGTTATTTACCTACATTATAGTCAACGTCGAAGATAAAGTCCAGGGAAACGCCGATTAAGCTGATTCAGGAAACACTGATTCAATCGTTGTCTGATTTTACTCTTGAATTTTTATACATAGCGAGAAATCATCCGACGCGAATAGCGAGCTATGTAAGGAAAGAACTCCCCTAGTCACCAGCCACCAGTCACTAGCTACCAGCCACCAGTCACCAGTCACTAGTCACCAGCCACCAGTCACCAGTCACTAGTCACCAGTCACCAGTCACCAGTCACCAGTCACCAGTCACCAGTCACCAGTCACCAGTCACCAGTCACCAGTCACC
>CAKPQG010000030.1 GCA_934178345.1 uncultured Dialister sp.
CGCGGCGCTTCTATTTTTTTATGCGCCGCACCACCCCCTTTGAACCCTCTGAACCTGCTCCCCCGCTGAACCTCTTTCGCATGTAATCAAAGGACGGCGCGCCCCATAGACTAAGTTTGAAAGCAGGGATGAGTAGCTAGTGACTAGTGACTGGTAGCTAGGGATTAGTGGCTAGGGATTAGGTTTGCGATACGAGAAAACCGCCAGTTTCAAACCTTCGCGGCGCTTCCATATTTTTATGCGCCGCACCATCATTTCTCATTCAATCGAGGCTTTCAGATGTAATCAAGGGACGAGCCGCCCTTGGGCTAACCCTGAACCTTGCAACCAAAAAGCGAGAGCCACGTTTGTTCGACAAACGTGGCTCTCGCTTTTTGATCAGCTCTTTGCTTTTGACAAAGTGGTATCGATTTTATTTTCCGGCTTTTGAGAGATCTGGACGATCTCGCTCCGTATGGATTCCATCTCCTCATTGTTTTCCGGAGAGAGTGCTTTCAGTGTGACGGTGCTCTTGTCCGCATTCGTGAAAGGGGTATCGATGGATTTGGAAACCGCGCTGTAGGAGAGCGCCAGCTCTTTGCCGCCGTTTTTCGGTGTGATGACCAGACGGCCGCCATCGGTGCGGCCGGTGCCGGTGAGGCTGCCAGGGACTTCACGGCTGCCCTGCTGGACTTTATGGTCTACGGTGATGGTTTTGTCGTCATTCGGTGTGAAGGTGACGGTTTCAAGATTTCGTATGTTATCTCCGGACCAGTTTACGCCCGCGTCCTGTACGCCCCACCATGTCCCTTGCCATGGTCCGCCATTGGCAAAGTGGAAATAGGCAAATGTACCGCCGCCAATGATCAGCACGATCGCGATCAGTATCATGACCACGTATTTCTTCATTCCCAAGCCTCCGTTCTCTTACGTCAAAATTTTTTCTATTATACTATAGGAGCGAGGGAAATAGCTAGAGGAAAAGAGGTTCAGCAGGGTCGGAAGGTTCAACAGGTTCTACAGGGAAGGGGCGGCGCATCATAATTACAAAGCGCCGCGGTATTTTATATTCGAATGGGAATACGGTACTCCCCAAAAGTTTGGAACCCGTTGAACCTTTTGAACCCTCAGAACCTGTTGAACCCAGTTACCAGTCACTAGTCACCAGCTACCAGTCACTTACTTCGTACCCCTTTCCATACCCCATACACATCTGCGATCGCCCAGCCGATAGGGATGGAGAGCCAGATGCCGGTGACGCCGAAGAGGGGGAGGGCGGAGAGGGCGTAAGCAAGGATGACGCGGCTGCCGAGGGAGAGGATGGTCAGGATGACGCTCATACCGGGCTCTTTGATGGCGCGGTAGTAGGCATACAGCATGGAGAGGATGCCGATGCCGATGTAGCAGGCGCCTTCGATACGGAGATAGCCTGTGCCGATTTCGATGGTTTCTGTCGCTGTTTCAGGGACGAAGAAGGCCATGAGCTCGGGAGCGAAGGCATAGATGATGACGCTTGTGAGGAGAGCGAAAGAGACGACCATCTTCGCCGAGGCGATGACGCATTCTTTGATGCGCTTGTGATTTCCTGCGCCATAGTTCTGCGCGATGGCGGTCGAGAAGGCATTCCCGAAGTCCATGAGCGGTGAGTAGGCCAGGGTGTCGATCTTGACGCCGGCAGCGAAGGCGGCCATGACGATGGTGCCGAAGCTGTTCACGAGCCCCTGCACGAGAAGGATACCGAAATTCATGATGGACTGCTGGAGGCTGGTCAGAAGCGAGAGTCGGGAGATGTCGCGGAAAATGGCGCTGTCCCAGCAGCGGTATTTCTTTTCTACCAGAAGGTCCTTGCGGAAGAAAAGGCAGTAGCAAAGGATGCCGAGGCCCGAAGCATACTGCGCGATGACGGTGGCCTCAGCCGCGCCGGCGACGCCCCGGTGGAAGACGAGGATGAAGAGCAGGTCGAGCGCGATATTCATGACCGCAGAGACGATGAGGAAGAGGAGCGGGATGACCGAGTTTCCTACGGCGCGCAGGAGGGCGGCAAAGTAGTTGTAGAGGAAGACGGCGATGATACCGGCGAAGATCCAGAGGAGGTAGTCACGGAAGTAGGGGATGACTTCTTGGGGGATCTGCATGAAGCGTATGATTTCTTCTAAAAATATATAGGAGAGGGCATTCAGGAAGAGCGAGAGAACGCCGATGGAAAGGAAGGAAATATAAATGGACTGCTTCATGAGCGCGGTGTTCTTTTGTCCGTGGCAGATGGAGAAGTAGACGCCGCTCCCCATCGTGAGGCCGATCAGGATGGAGGTGAGGAAGATCATGAGCGTGTAGGCGCTCCCGACCGCGGCGAGAGGGGCTTCGCCGAGGAATCGTCCGACGATGAGCGTATCAACGACATTGTAGAGCTGCTGGAAAATATTGCCGGCCATGAGGGGCAGAGAAAAAAGCAGTATCTTTTTCGAGATGCTGCCTTGGGTAAAATCGAGATCTTTGGTCATGGGGACTCCTTAAATATAGGGTTCAGGGTTAGCCTTTGGGGCGGGGTGCCCCTTGGTTGCGTGTGAAAGAGGTTCAGCAGGTTCTATGGGTTCAAGAGGTTCAACGGGGATGGTGAGGTGCATTTCGTCATCCTGAGCGGAGAAAAATGTCGTATGTTAGAAAATGGCTTATCTGAAACAGGAGAACTGAGTCGAAGGATCTAAGCGCCGCAGAGTATAGATGGTGGCGATGCCCGAAGGCAGTATTCAAGTCACCAGTCACTAGTCACTCAAGGCCCCTAATCCCTAGCCACTCATCCCTGCCTTCAAACTTCAGGGTTAGCCTTTGGAGCGTATCGCCCTCTGATTGTGTGCGAAAGAGGGGGAGCGGGTTCTACAGGTTCAGAGGATTCGGCGGGGGTGGTGCGGCGCAAAAAAATCAGAAGCGCCGCGGAGATTTGAAATGAGCGATTTTCTCGTATCGTAAACCTAATCCCTGGCTACTAATTCCTAGTCACCAGTTACCAGTCACCAGTCACAAGTCCCTAGTCACTCATCCCTGTTTTCAAACTTTTTGAAATAGATGATACATGCATTGCCCCTATTATGGAGCGTACCATGAGGAAATGCAAGGGAAACGCTGATTAAATAGCAGAGTCAGATTTCATATGCATTTTTATACATAGCTTCGTCATCACCCTCCTTAAATAGCTCGCTATTCGCGTCGGATGATTCCTTGCTCTGTATAAAAATCCAAGAATGAAATCTGACAACGATTTAATCAGTGTTTCCCAAGAGAAAGAGGGCAGGATACCATTTTCCTTGAGTGACTAGGGACTAGTGACTAGTCCCCAATCCCTAGTCCCCAATCCTCAGTCACAAGTCACAAGTCACAAGTCCCTAGTCACTAGTATTTTTCAGCACATATCCATAGGCGTGTTTCTTATCGTCTTCCCCATCTTCGACGTAGACGCCTTGAAGCTCGGGGGCGAAGCCGGGGAGCTGGTTGATGCCTTCGACGAGGGCGCGGAAGTAGTCGACCGCCGTTTTCGTCCAGACTTCGCCGGGGTGGACGCAGAGGATGCCGGGCGGATAGGGGAGCGCACCTTCGAGCGCGATGCGTCCTTCGGCTTCGGTGAGGTCGATGAGCTCGCCATGACCGCGGATGTATTCTCCCTCTGCCGCGATCGGGCTCATGGCATAAGGCGGCAGGTACTCCTTCTGGAAGAGGCGCGTCTGGAGAGTCGAGATATTTCTCTCCTTGTAGAAGTCGTGCATTTCCTGGCAGAGTCTTCGGATGGTGTAGCCCTCATAGTGTGTCTCGTAGTGCTCGTAGACGAGGGGGAGGACTTTCTCCATCGGCGCGTCGGCATCGATGAAGGCTTCGAAGGCGACGAGGGTATCGACGAGACGGTCGAGCTTTTCTTTTGATTCGGCGGGCGTCAGGAGGAAGAGGATGTCATTCAGGTCGCATTTTTCAGGGATGATGCGGTGCTCACGCATGAATTCGGCGACAATAGCGCCCGGGATGCCGAAGTCTTCGTAGGCACCGGTGCGGATGTCGATGCCGGGGGTGATGAGCATGAGTTTCATCGGGTCTAAGAAATACTGGTTTCCGCTATAGCCATGGAAGCCATGCCAGGCGGCGCCCGGCTGAAAGATCCAGTAGCGGCGGTCGGAGGCGATCTGCTCGGTGTGACCGTCCTGCCACTTCTTCATGCCGATCTTGTCCGGGATGAAGGGGCGGATGTGGTGGCAGCGGGAGAGGATGTCTTTTCGGACTTCGATGGCGAGGAGGAGTGCGTCTCGCCAGAGCTTCTTACCGGCATTGCCTTCGTGGATCCTCGCATTGATGTCGAGCGCGGAGAAGAGCTGGTAGAAGGGCGAGGTCGTCGCATGCATCATGAAGGCATTGTTCATGCGCTTGTGCGGGACGTAGCGGTCCTGTCCGCGGATGTGCGCGTCTTTTTTATGGATCATCGATGTCATGGAGAAGCCGGCCTGCTGCTTGTGGACGGACTGCGTGACGAAGATGCCGGGATCATCCGGGCCAAGGTCGAGGAGGAGGGGACTTGCATCATTCATCATGGGGATGAATGCTTCGTAGCCGACCCATGCGGAGTCGAAGAAAATGTAGTCGCACAGATGGCCGATGCGCTCGACGATCTGTCTGGCATTGCCGATGCAGCCGTCGTAGGTGCCGAGTTCGATGACGGCGAGGCGGATGGGGCGCTCGGCTTTCGCGCGCTCGGGGTCTTTCTCTGCGATGAGGGCACGGATGTAGTCTTCCTCGAGACAATGGGAGGGTATGCCGCCGATGGAACCGTAGGCATTTCTTGCCGTTTCCAGATAGATGGGGATGGCACCGGCCAGGACGAGCGCGCCAAGGTCGATGGATTTGTGATTGTTCCGGTCGTAGAGGACGAAGTCGCCGGGCGCAAGGACGGCATTCAGGACGATCTTGTTCGACGTGGATGTGCCGTTCAGGACGAAGTAAGTCTTGTCTGCGTGGAAGACTTTCGCGGCATGCTTCTGCGCAGCGAGCGCCGGCCCTTCATGGATGAGCAGATCGCCTAAGTCAGCGTCCGAGCTGCAGAGGTCGCTGCGGAAGACATTCGGGCCGTAGTAGTCATAGAATGCCTTTCCGGCGGGGTGCCTGCGGAAGAAGGCACCGCCCTGATGCCCTGGCGTGTCGAACTGGTCGTTGTGGCGCGCGGTGTACTTGACGAGCGTGTCGAAGAAGGGCGGGAGCAGATCCTTCTCGTACTGGGCGGCGGCGCGGAGGATTTTCTTCTTCCACGAAGCCTTGTCCTTGACCGCCAGTGACTGACAGGAAATATCGGAGACATTCTTGGCAGCTGCGGTGCCTGTCTCTAAGAGGAAGAGCGGGATCGCAAAGGCATGGATGGTCTCATACTGCTCGGGGATCGTATCCTGGCTCGTCATGACGACGGCAGAAACTTCCGTGAGGTCTGCGCCGGTAAGGGGAATCGTGCGGGAGGCGTCCAGCGCAAGGGGAAGGGCCATGGCTCTGTCCGTCAGAGCGATTTTCAAAGGTTTCAAGGGGATCAGCTCCTTTATGGGAAATGGGCACAAGGAAATGAGAAATGCCGGCGGGGCGCATCATCATGGAGGGCCTCACCTGCGGTGTAGTCACAAAAACTACGTTATTATAGGAATGTTGAAAGTCTCACGTCAATACAAAAAATTTCTGCCCTATAGGCAGAATTTTTTTAATGCGGAGGGCTGTCGTGACTTGCGAGGCTGGAGACTAGGAGACATCAGACTCCCGTATCGTCATTTCGCGCAAAGTGAGAAATCTTTGTCATTCGTGGTCAGGGACTCACGCTTTCCCCACATGTGCCGCGCACTTCTCCGCTTTCCTCATCTGTCTTTCATATCGCCAGTGCACTATCCGCCCCTACGGGGCACCTTCCCCTCGAGGGGAAGGCTGATGGTACTCTCAAAAGTTTGAAAGCAGTGATGAACAGCTAGGGACTGGTGATTGGCGACTAGGGGCTAGGAGACTAAGAGACTAGGAGACTAGGAGACATCAGACTCCTGTATCATCATTTCGCGCGAAGCGAGAAATCTTTGTCATTCGTGGTCAGGGACTCACGCTTTCCCCACATGTGCCGCGCGCTTTTCCGTTTCCCGCATCTGTCTTTCATACCGCCAGTGCCTTATCCGCCCCTACGGGGCACCTTCCCCGCAAGGAAGGCTGATGGTACTCTCATATCGTCATTTCGAGCACAAGCGAGAAATCTTCCTTGCAGACCCATCAACGATGGATGCGTGAAAGCAGAAAATAACCGGCTTCCCTTTATATGAATCCTCATAGGTTAAGAGGTTCAAAAGGTTCAAAAGGTTCACCGGTTTCTCATCTTTCGTAAATACCATATATTCTAAAACTCCGCGGCGCTTAGATCCTTCGACTCAGTTCTCCTGTTTCAGATAAGCCATTTTCTAACATACGACTTTTTTCTCCGCTCAGGATGACGAAATGCGCCGCACCACCCCCCTCTGAACCCTCTGAACCCGCGCCCCCTCTTTCGCAAAGAATCAAGGGGCAGCACGCCCCATGGACTAAGTTTGAAAGCAGGGATGAGTAGCTAGTGACTAGTGACTAGTGACTTGTGACTGGTAGCTAGGGATTAGGAGGGCAAAGTGACTGGTGACTAGTGACTTAAATGCCATTTTCAGGCATCGCTCCATTTATACATCGCGGCGCATCATTATTTTTGCGCCGCACCACCATTCCTAATTCCTCATTCCTAATTCCTCATTCAAGCAGAGCTTTCAAACGTAATCATGGGACGGCACGCCCGAGAGGCTAACCCTGAACCCCGAACCCTTTCTCTATGCTATAATAAGGACGATATTATGCAAAGAAGGAGAACTCATGAAACTACTCCGATTGATACTGCAGGGCTTCAAGTCCTTCGCAGATAAGACGACAATCGATTTTTCTGACGGCATGACGGTCATTGTGGGGCCGAATGGATGCGGGAAGAGCAATATTTCCGATGCGGTCCGCTGGGTGCTGGGGGAGCAGAATGTGCGCCAGATCCGCGGGCAGAAGGCGGAGGATATGATTTTTTCCGGCTCAGAGACGCGGCGGGAAAAGAATGGAGCGGAGGTCACGCTCGTATTGGATAACAGCGGTCGCGAGCTGCCGCTCGATACGGCAGAGGTCGCGATCACACGAAGGCTCCTTCGAAATGGGGACAGTGATTTCTACCTGAATAAGCGAAACTGCCGCCTGAAGGACATTCAGGAGCTTTTGGCGCCGACGGGGCTCGGCAAGGGTTCGATGGCGATCATCGGACAGAACCGGGTGGATCAGGTGCTGACGGCGCATGCGGATGAACGGCGCGTGATTTTCGAAGATGTGGCAGGGATCAGCCTGTACCGCATGCGAAAGACGGAGGGGCTTCGAAAGCTCGAGAAGACGGCGGAGAATATGGAGCGCGTGAAGGATATGATGGCGCTTCTCGATGAGCAGCTCGTGCCCTTGAAGGAAGGCGCAGAGAAGGCCAGACAGTACAAAAGCCTGACGCAGGAAAAGCGGGCGATCGATGCGACGATGGGACTTCTGAAGCTGACCTCTTCGGGGCGTATGACGGCACGCTATGAAAATGAAGCGCTGAAGCTCCTCGATGAAGGCTCTCTATGGCAGACGAAGCTCTCGCAGGCGAGCCTGGCGAAGGAAACACTGGAGAAAGACCGCCTCGCGCATCAGGAGACGCTCCGCGCCGCTGGAGAGGCGATGGCAGATGCCCAGCGCGAAATGGAGCGGCTGCGCGGTGATTACCGCGTGAAGGAAGAGGCGCTCTCTCATGCGAAGGAGAAAGGGGAGGAGCTTAGGGAATCCGCAGAAGATCAGACGGAAGCAGAGAAGGAAATCGCGGAAGAAATCGCAAGCGCGAAGGAGGAGCTCTCATGTGCGGAGGCGTCCTGCCTGGCGGCGAAGGAAGATGTTTCCGCAAAAGAAGCGGAGAAGGAGTCTCTCTCAAAGGCGCTGGCAGCGGCTGAGGATGCCTATGCAAAGGCGCTGGCTCTCTCGCAGGAAAAAGAGAAGGAAAAGGAGAAGGTGAGCCAGCAGCTTGTGCATGCGAGAGAAGACATCGATCGTCTGACGGCGGAGATCGAGCGCCATGAGAAGGAGGAAGCGACCCTCGCGGGAGAGGAGGATGCAGCTTCGCGCGCGCTGTCCGAGCTCCTTCGCGAAGAGAAGGAGAAGACGGAGCGCCTCGCTATCCTTTCGGAGAAAGGGAAGAAGGATAGCGAAGCCTTGCGAGACGCCGAGAATGTGCGTTTCCGTCTGGGCGGAGAAGAAAGGAAGCAGGAGTCGCTGCTTTCGGCGATCCGTTCGCAGAAAGCGTATCTGGAACGGGCGGATAAGGAATACGCGAGCTTTTCCCGCGTGACGAAGACCATCATGGAGCAGGCAGACCGTTTCGGAGAGGCCATCCATGGGGCGCTCGGTGAGCTTATACGCGTGCCGGATGAATATACGGAGGCTGCGGAAGCGGCGCTGGGCGGACAGATCTCCTATATCGTGACGGATACGACGCGGTCAGCCGGAGAGATCATCCGCTGGCTTTCGGAGAAGCACTTAGGCCGCACGACCTTCTATCCCCTGGAGTCCATGCATCCGCGCTACAACAATGGAACGGAAGTGATGGCATCGAAGGAGCCGGGGATCTGCGGTATCGCCTCTCACCTTTTCTCCTGTCAGCCGATGTATCAGGATCTCCTCGATACCCTTCTCGGACGCACGCTTATCGCAGAAGATCTGGACGCGGCGCGGCGGGTCGCCAAAAAGTATGGCTATCGCCTGCGCATCGTGACGCTGGACGGGCAGCTTGTCAATGCAGGCGGCTCCATGACGGGCGGCTCGATGAAGAAAAAGGAGAATACCTATTTCGGCCGCAAAAAAGAGATCGCGGATCTCTATGCTCGGGAGGAGGAGGGCGAGAAGGCTCTTGCTCTCTGCCGGACGCGGAGGAAGGAGCAGGAGGCTTTCTGCGATGCACTCGCTGAAGAGGTCAGCCGCGAGCGGGAAGAATGGCAGGCGCTCAAGGTAGAGCTGGCTGCCCTCTCTGCGCGCCGCGAAGGGATGGAGCGATCGATGTCTGAAAGACAGAGCCGCCTTTCTCTTGCCAAAAAGCAGCTGAAAGAGGAGAGGGACAAGCTATCGGAGGCCCAGTCGCAGGTGGAAAGTTTGAAAAAGGCATTGTCCGCCTTTATCGAGCTTCCGGCTGCGGCAGGCAATGAAGAAGGCGAGCGCCTGAGGAAGGCATTGGAAGAGAAGCAGGAAGCCCTTCTCGCTTCCCACGTCGCCCTAACCAAGGCGGAAGAGAGCGTGAGCTTCGGGAAACGCATGCTCGAAGAACGCAGCCGCGCGGAAAAAGAGCTGGCAGCAGACCGGGTATCTCTTGAAAAGGCCGTACATGACAACGAAACGGAACGGAAGACACTCGCTGAAGAGCTGATTTCTGTAGGGGCTGCTTTTAAGGAAGCGGAGACCCACTGGCAGAAGACCCGCATCTGGCAGGAAAGCCTGTCTGATGATGCGAATGGATTTGTCATCCGGCAGCGCGAGGTGGACGAGGCGTGGAAGAAAGCGCAGGCTGCTACAGCGAAGATCGAGCGCGACAGAGCCGAGCTCGAGGGCAAGATCGCGCAGTTCAAAGCCGAGGAGGCGGAAGTGCTGCGGCAGTTCGAAGCGTGGCACATGACCCGTCAGCAGGCGGAAGCGCTCCGCCTTTCCGGTTCCATGGCGGATATGGAGCGGCAGGGGAAGGACCTTGCCCGCCGCATGGCGCAGCTGGGCAGTGTGAATCCGGAGGGCGAGGAGGAATACGCCCGTCAGCTCGCACGAAGGACATTCTATGAAAATCAGGTGGCGGATCTCGCGGAAGCGAGGAAAGGGCTCGAGACCATCATCAGCGATATCGATCAGACGATGGAACGCCAGTTCGCCAAAGCCTTCCAGAAAATCAATGAAGAATTTGGCCGCATCATGCAGCTCATGTTCCGCGGCGGCAAGGCGCGCCTCGAGCTCACCGATGAAGCGCATCCTTTGGAAGGCGGTGTCGAGATGTACCTGCAGCTTCCCGGCAAGAAGCGCCAGCCGCTTTCGCTCATGTC
Source organism: uncultured Dialister sp. (assembly GCA_934178345.1). Classification (GTDB taxonomy): domain Bacteria; phylum Bacillota; class Negativicutes; order Veillonellales; family Dialisteraceae; genus Dialister. The sequence goes on from CAKPQG010000030.1 coordinate 10,116, forward strand.
CGGCGGCGAAAGAGCCCTGACGGTCATCGCTCTTCTGATTTCCTTCATGGCGTACCGCCCCGCGCCCTTCTGCTTCGTCGATGAAATCGATGCGGCCTTGGACGATGCGAATGTCGAACGCTACAGCCGCATGATCGGCGAGTATAAAAAGAGGACGCAGTTCATCGTCATCTCGCACAGAAAGAAGACGATGGAATTTGCCGACACCCTGCAGGGCGTCACCATGGCAGAGAAGGGCGTCTCGAGCCTCATCACCGTGAAGATGAAAGATTATGTGGAGTGACTAGCAGCAAGTGACTAGGGATGAGTAGCTAGGGATTAGGAGTCTCAAGTGACTAGTGACTAGTGACTGGGAGACTCTCGTATCGTCATTTCGAGCGCAAGCGAGAAATCTTTATTGCAGTACGTAAATCAGCATGTATGCGCCATTTCATAAACGAAGTTTTGGTACTACGTCATTCTGCTATCTCGCACTTACTATTTACCGGTGTGCAAGAAAGATCGAGGGCTTCGCTCGGGATGACGATACGTGGGGAACAATTTTATAAAAAAGCGGCGCTTCTATATTTTATGCGCCGCACCACAACCCTGAACCCTGAACCCTGAACCCTGAACCCTGAACCCGACAGCTTACACCTTTTCCTGTAGACACTTCACGCCTATTTATATACAATAAACATATACATTCTTTAGGAGGAAAGAGACATGGGATTTTTTGATAAGATCAAACGGGGACTCACCCGCACGAAAGAAAGCCTCATCCGCAATATCGAGAGCGTCGTCATCGGCTATGCGGAGATCGACGACGATTTTCTGGAAGATCTGGAAATGGTCCTGCTTTCCGGAGACATCGGCGTGCGCACCACGGACTATCTGATGCGCCAGATCCGCCGCGGCGTCACTGAGGGTACGATCCACAATACGAATGAAGTCATGCCTTTCATGGAAAAGACTGTGAAAGAGCTTTTGAAGGATGACACCATCGATCAGGAGAATACGCACCATCCGGAAGTCATCCTCGTCGTCGGCGTGAATGGCGTGGGCAAGACCACGACCATCGGCAAGCTCTCCGGCAAGCTCCACAAGGAGGGCAAGAAGGTCCTTCTTGCGGCTGCAGATACCTTCCGCGCGGCGGCTTCCGAGCAGCTCACCATCTGGGCGGAGCGCACCGGCGCTGACATCGTGAAGCATGCGGAAGGCGCGGATCCGGCGGCGGTGGCCTTCGATGCTGTCTCCGCAGCCAAGGCGCGCGGCGTCGATGTCGTCCTTATCGATACTGCCGGCCGTCTGCAGACGAAGGTGAATCTGATGGAAGAGCTCGCGAAGATTTCCCGCGTCATCAAGAAAGTCATCCCGGATGCGCCGCACCAGACACTCCTCGTCCTTGACGCGACCACGGGGCAGAATGCCATCAGCCAGGCGAAGAATTTCGGAGAGATCGTGCCGCTGACAGGGGTCGTCCTGACCAAGCTCGATGGCACGGCCAAAGGCGGCGTGGTTCTCTCTGTCCATGAAGAGCTGCATGTGCCGATCAAGTGGATCGGTCTCGGCGAACGCGAGGACGATCTCGACCGTTTCCATCCGGATGATTTTGCCAAGGCTCTCTTCGAGACAGAGGATCACATTCTGGGAGAAAGCACGAAGGTTTAGTGAGGAGTTAGGGAAACGCTGATTAAGTCGCAGAGTCAGATTTCACAAGAATTTTTATACATGACTTCGTCATATCCTTCCTTAAATAGCTCGCTATTCGCGTCAGGCTATTCCTCGCCATGCATAAAAATTCAAGAGTAAAATCTGACAACGATTTAATCAGTGTTTCCCTAGGAATGAGGAGTGAGGAGTGGTGGAGCGGCGCAAAATATAATTGAAGCGCCGCGAGTAGAATTCAGGGTAATGGAAATCGTGATGTTTTATGCATATTTGCGACGCTTTCTTTATTTTATGCGTCGCACCTTCACTTCTAACTCTTAAAAAGCCAGGGACTTTCTCCTGGCTTTTTCTATGCGAGGTGATCATGACAACATTCATCGACCCGGCGACAGGCTATGAGGTGCGGGTGATCCGGAAACCCATCCGCCGCATCTACCTTCGCGTGCGGGAGGGGAAATCGGTCGAGGTGACGGCGCCGCGGAAGGTCTCGGAGCGGGAAATCCGTGACTTCGTCGCGGGAAAGACCGCATGGCTTACGAAGTATATGGCGCTGGTGCCGGAGAAAATCAAATTTCAATATGTCACAGGAGAGATCCACCATGTCTTCGGAAAGGCGTATCCCTTGCAGGTCTTACTCGGCCCGCGCGGCGAGGCAGGCATCTCGTCCGGCGGAGAACTGCAGCTGATCCTCAGGACGGAGCAAAGTGAGCGCGAGGCTATATTCAAGGAAGGCATGAAGCGTATCCTGCTTTTGGAAATCGTACAGGAGCTCAAGACATGGACGAAGCGCATGGCGATCCCGGAGAGCCGGATCACCGGCATCACCATCCGCGTCATGAAAAGCCGCTGGGGCTCCTGCCGGAGTGTGACGGGGCGCTTCTCCTTCGCCCTTGACCTCGTCACAAAGCCGAAGGAATGCATCGAGGCGGTCGTCGTGCACGAGCTCTGCCATCTCTTCGCAGCCGGTCACGGCCCTGATTTCTATGCACTGATGGAGACCTATCTGCCGGACTATAAAGAAAGGGACAGACTGCTTTCCAGCCTGCCGAGGGAATTGGTATAGGGGCTAGTGACTAGTGACTGGTGACTAGTGACTGGTGACTAGTGACTGGTGACTAGTGACTGGTGACTAGGGATTAGGGACTGTGGATTAGTGGCTAGGGATTAGGAGCGCCGGGTGACTGGTGACACGCTCCATAGGCTAAGTTTGAACGCAGAGTGAGGGTTCAGGGTTCAGGTTGATGGGTTCAGGGTTGTGGTGGCAGCTTTGCTGCAAAATATATATTTGCGGCGGAGCTGCCACCTTCATTTCTAATTCCTTATTCCTAATTTGAGTAGAACTTTCACCCGCAATCAAAGGGCAGTACGCCCCAGGGGCTAACCCCGAATCCCGAACCCTGAACCCCGAAGTTTGAAAGCAGGAATGAGTAGCCAAGGATTAGGGATTGAGGATTGGAAATTAGAAGTGACTGGTGACTGGTGACTAAAATGCCATCTTCAGGCATCGCCCTATTTATACTCCGCGGCGCTTCATTATTTTTCGCGCCGCACCACCATTTCGCATTTCTCATTTCTAATTTCTCATTCAAGCGAAGCTTTCAAACGTAATCAAAGGGCAGCACGCCCAAGGGGCTAACCCCGAACCGTTTACCTGCATTCCAATCCCATTCCCCTATAGCAATCACACGTCCAACGTGATATACTGTAATAAAATTATTTTATATCAAGTAGGCGCGCGTGCCGCGCAAGGGGAAGTGCCATGAATAACACGGATTGGAAGATTCTGATCTATCTTCGAGAAGAACGCAGCATCAATAAGGTTGCCAAGCGGCTGTTTATGACCCAGCCGTCTTTGACGTATCGCTTGAGCCAGATGGAAAAAGAGATCGGCTGTCCGCTTTTCATTCGCACCAATAAGGGTGTCCATTTCACCGATGCGGGGAATCGCCTCTTCTCCTTTGCCGAAAAAGAACTGCAGCAGTATCAGGATATGAAGAACTTCGTGACGCATGAGCCGAATTCGATTTCCGGCGTGCTGCGCATCGGTGCGAGCCAGTCCTTCGCGCAGTCGCACATGCCAGCCATTCTGAAGGGCTTTGTCGATGAGTACAATGACATCGAGATCTCGCTCACGACGGACACGAGCGACCGCCTGACGAAGCTGGTCAAGAAGGAAGATATCCATCTCGCCATCGTCCGCGGCAATCAGGAATGGCCGGATGCGGATATCCTTCTCGAGGATGCGCCGCTCTATCTCATCTCTGCACAGAAGATCGACTATGATACCCTGCCGAACCAGCCGTCCATCCGTTATCGCAGTGACCCGTCGCTGGATGAGCTGAGAAGCCGCTGGTGGCGTCAGAATTTCTCCGAATCTCCGCATTTCCTTCTGACCGTATCGGACTGTCTCACCTGCGTGGAAATCGTGAATCATGGCCTCGGCCAGTCTCTCATTCCGGCAGATCTTCTCCCGAAGTGTACGCCGAATGTCAATCGCGAAATGATCTACGACCGCCAGAAGCGTCCGATCCTGCGCCCGAGCCATCTCATCTTCAAGCAGGCCATGCTCCAGTCCACGCCTGTCAAGATCTTCGTGGACTATATGAAAAAATATTTTGAAGTATAAAAAGAGCCCAGACCGTTTGGTCTGGGTTCTTTTGGGGTTCAGAAAAATTAGGAATGAGGAATGAGGAATTAGGAATGAAGGTGGCGGCTTCGCCGCGAATATATGGGGCGATGCCCGAAGGTCTGCGGATAGCAGGTTTCCCATTTGGGATTTCCAAACATCGACCGCTAAGCCGCGAATGACAAAGATTTCTCGCTGTGCTCGAAATGACGATACGAGAGTCTCCCCGTCTCCCAGTCTCTTAGTCTCCCAGTCTCTTAGTCTCCCAGTCTCTTAGTCTCCCAGTCTCTTAGTCTCCTAGTCACTAGTCACCAGTCACCAGTCACCAGTCCTCAGTCACAAGTCCTTATTCACCGGCGTCCTGTCCGGTTCACCGGAGAGATTCCTTCCGATATCCGTCGGTACGCGGCGGTAGGGGAAGGTCTTCAGGATATCCTGCATGAGGTTATCGAAGATATAGCGGTTTCTGACGGTGCCCTCCTCTTCGCTGTTCCAGTAGGTCGCGCGGTCATCGCGGACGGACGGCTCCCCTTTCTTATAGGAATAGATATCGAAGACGGCGCGTGTTTCTATGATGTCATCAGCGTCGCAGAATAAGGAGCGGTGATAGACGACCTGCCGCCACTCAGTGATGACAGGCATGACGACGATGTCTGCATTTGCTTTTTCAGCGAGCTCCTTCAGCTGGGAGGTCGAGTAGAGGTCAGCCTCGTACGCGCTCGGATCCAGGGTGCGGTAATACGGATAGCGGAAGATCCTTTCCATTTCGCGGTTCACGTAGGCAGCGGCTTCCTCACCGCTTCTGTATCGCGCCCGTAGCAGGAGCACGGTGCGCGTATTCTCGAAGTATCCCAGACTTCGATTCACAGCCGGATCAGCCGCCTTCGCGGGAACAAGGACGCTGAGGCAGAGGATGAGGGACATGAGTAAAAGAGAAATTCGTTTCATAAAAAGACCTCCTTTGATACTATTGTAGCACCAAAGGAGGGGACAGGGGTAGCCCGTGAGGTATGTTGCCCCATTTATTCCGTTTGAAAGCCTCATGCTCTCTAGTTAGGAGTGAGGAGTGAGGAGTGGTGGTGCGGCGCATAACAATCAAAAGCGCCGCGGAGTAAAAATAATGGCGATGCCCGAAGGTGGTACTTAGTCACCGGTCACTTTGGATTTCTAGTCCCTAGTCCCTAGTCCCTAATCCCTAATCCCTAATCCCTAATCCCTAGTCACTAGCCCCTAGTCACCAGTCACTTTCCTCTCTATCCACCACAGCCGTCCCATGAGGAGCAGGGCCGAGGTGCCGACGCCAAGGTCGATGCACTGCCAGTAGGACTCGGGACCGTGGGAGAGGACGTAGTCGAAGAAAAGACCGGAGGGGAAGCAAACGAACCAGTAGGCGATGAGCATGAGGAAGAAGGGGACTTTCGCGTCCTTATAGCCGCGCAGGATTCCCTGGATGGGAGCTGCGATGTCATCGAAGAGCTGCCATCCGGCGCAGTAGACAAGAAAGAGGCTGCCAAGCGCAATGACGGCAGGATCCGTGCTGTAGAGAGAAATGATCTCCTTCCGGAAAAGGAGCGTCGCGGTGATGGTGATGGCTGCGCCGGTGAGTGTGGTGAGGAGCCCCAGCCGGGAGTATTCGCGGGCAAGGTCATAGCGGCGTGCTCCGACCTCGTAGCCGACGAGGATGGTCATCGCCATGGAGCAGCTCATGGGGATCATGTAGATGATACCGGAGAAATTGAGCGCTGCCTGATGCGCCGCGATGGTTTCTGTGCCGAATTTCGTGATGAATACGATGATGAAGCCGAAGAGGCTCGTTTCCATGAAGACACCGAGCGCATTCGGGATGCCGAGCGCCATGTACTCTTTCCAGACGAAGAGGCGGCTTTCCGGTGAGGAAAAGAGCGCGCGGCCCATGAATGGCTTCTGAGACAGGATGACAGCAAGAAAGAGCAGGACAAGAAAGACGTAGGTAAGAAGAGTCGCAATGCCGGCTCCGACACCGCCTAGGGCGGGAGCCCCCCACTTCCCGAAGATGAAGGCGTAGTTCAGAAGGCCGTTCACCGGGAGGGCGAGGAGGAAGAGACGCATGGAGATCGTCGTCGCTCCCACCGTGTCGGTCAGTGAGCGCAGCGGCATCGCGAGCATTTCAAAAAGGAATGCTCCCACAAGTGCGAGCATGTAGTCCTTGGCGATGGAGGAAACTGCGGGGGCAAGGGAAAGCCCTTCGAGGACTGTATCGATGAGGAGGTAGTAGAGAAGGGCGAAAAGGAAAGAGAGCAGGAGTGCGAGGTAGAGTCCCGTGCGGATGATCATCGGGATGCTCTCCTTTTCTTTCTTCCCCATGAGCTGTGCGGCCATCGGTGTCGCAGCGGTGAGAAGGCCCATCGCGGTCGTCTGGATGGGAAGGAAGAGGCTGGCGCCGATGGAGACGCCGGCCAGATCGTTTGCACTGACGTGACCGGACATGGTCGAGTCCATGAAGTTCATGCCGACGGTGGAGACTTGGGCGATCAGGATCGGGATCATTGTCGCGATCAGCTTTTTGAGATGAGAAAGATTGATAGACATAGGGATCGTATATTTGAAAAATCCTTGTTGGTTCAGACCGGTAAAAAAGACTACGAAAAAAGGAGCTGCCTTTTGGCAACTCCTTTTATTATAACCGAAATCCTCAATTATTTCATGTGAGCGGCAGCCCAGTCAGCCTTGAAGCGGGCAATGCCGTTGTCGGTCAGCGGGTGCTTCATCGCATCCATGAGGACTTGGAAGGGGACGGTCGCGATGTCAGCACCGGCGAGAGCGCACTGGGTGATGTGCTGCGGCTTTCTGATGGAGGCAGCGATGATCTTCGTCTCGATGCCGTGAAGCTCGAAGATCTCGGAGATGGTCTGGATCAGTTCGACGCCGTCCCATCCGATGTCATCGATGCGGCCGACGAAGGGGGAAACGAAGGAAGCACCGGCGCGTGCAGCGAGCAGGGCCTGGTTGGCAGAGAAGATCAGGGTGACATTGGTGCGGATACCGGCCTTTGCGAGACCCTTCACTGCTTTCATGCCTTCTGCGGTCATCGGGATCTTGACGACGACATGCGGGTCAAGGGCAGCGAGGACTTTGCCTTCTGCGATCATGCCTTCCGCATCATCGGCGAGGACTTCTGCGGAGATCGGGCCATCCACGATGGAGGCGATCTCTTTGATGGTGGCGTGGAAGTCTTTGCCTTCCTTGGCGATCAGAGACGGATTCGTGGTGACGCCGGAAATAAATCCCATATCATTGGCTTTGCGGATGGCTTCCACATCAGCGGTATCGATAAAAAATTCCATGTGATTCTCCTTCTGCGAGCGCTTGTGCCTCGCTAATAAGTATACACTCTTTAATGCTTCCTACATATTACACTATTTCGGGAGAAAGTCAAGAAAAACCGCAGCTTTCGCTGCGGTTTGAGGGTGGAAGGGTTAGCCCACGGGGCGGGGTGCCCTTTGATTGCGGATGAAAGCTCTGCTTTCGAGTGAGGAGTGCTGGTGCGGCGCATAAAAATATTGAAGCGCCGCAGAGTATAAATAATGGAGATGCCCAAAAGTAGTATTTAAGTCACAAGTCACAAGTCACCAGTTACTGGTTACTTGAGGCTCCTAATCCCTAGCCACTAATCCCTAATCCCTGCGTTCAAACTTCAGGGAAAAATGAGGAATGAGGAATGAAGGTGGCGGCTTCGACGCGAATATATATGGGGCGATGCCCGCTGATCGGATGTCATTTCGGGTGCCGCGGGAAGGTTCTTTCTCTTGCGCGTCACAGCCCCTTCTGCTCGATGCCGCTGACGAGGTAGCCCAGATGGGTCGTGGCATTCAAGGTGACGAGACGCCAGATGCCGTGGTCACACTCGATGACGTTGATGCAGGCATTGTCCTGTTTGATCTGCCAGAAGTGGCTCATAGGAAGCCCCAGCAGGTCACAGAGGATCGCTTTGTTGACTGCGTCGTGCGCGCAGACGAGGACAGTCTCACCATCATAGCTTCTGGCATATTCATCGAAGGCTTCGCGGGCGCGTTTTCTGACGTCTTCGAGATTTTCCCCCTCGGGCATCTGCACGCGTTCAGGGTGGGTATGCCAGAGGCGAAATTCTTCCGGATAGCGCGCTTCGATCTCTTCAGCGTGGATGCCTTCCCACAGGCCGTGGCTGATCTCCGTGAGCCGCGGGTCTTTGGCGACGGGAAGGTGATGGTAGTCCGCAGCAAAGCGGCAGGTGTCGTGAGAGCGGGAGAGGGGCGAGGAGATCGCGCGGTCGATATGGATGTCCTTGAGGGCGAGCGCGGCCGCTTTTCCCTGCTCTATGCCGCGGGGAGAAAGCGGCGTGTCTTCCTGTCCCTGGTAGCGGCCTTCGATATTCCACGTAGTCTCTCCGTGGCGAAGAAGAATGATACGGATCATGAGAGAGTCTCCTTTTTGGGGGTTCAAGGTTCAGGGTTCAAGGTTCAAGGTTCAAGGTTCAGGGGTGTGGTGGCGGCTTCGCCGCGAATATATATGGGGCGATGCCCGAAGGTGACATTTCAGTCACCAGTCACCAGTGACTAGTCACTTATCCCCGCTTTCAACCTGAACCCATTCCCGCTTAATGTTCGCAATGAATGACCTTCACGTCGTGAATGCCGTCAATGTTCATGAGGGCAGGGAGGACCGCAGTCGGGATATCTTTATCGACTGCGACGGCCATCACATTCGTGCCCTTGTCTGCGGAAGCGCCGACCTGCATGCCGTTGATATTGATGCCTGCACTGCCAAGGACGGAAGCGACCTGACCGATCATGCCCGGCTTGTCTTCATGCGGAGCGATGATGATGCAGCCCTTCGGTTCGAAGTCTACGCGGAAATGGTCGAGGGAGACGATCTTGGCATCCTTGCGGTCAAAGAGGGAGCCTGTGATGCGGTGTGTACCCTTGTCGGTGTCGATGGTGAGGGAAATGGTATTCGTATAGTAGTGACCTTTTTTCGCTTTCACTTCACGGACATCGATGTGGCGTTCCTCTGCGATGCCGCGGGCGTTGACGAAGTTGACGGTCTGCTGGAGGACCGGTGAGAGGAGACCCTTCAGGACAGCCGTGGTGAGCGGTGCGGTCTCGGTATCTGTGAGTTCACCGGTGTATTCGATATTGACAGTGGAAATGCGGCCGCCTGCGAGATCAATGGCGATGTTGCCCATGCGTTCGCAGAGGTTGAAGTACGGCTGGATGACATGCAGGGTGGCTTTCGTGATCGGGGAAGCATTGACTGCGGTAGCGACCGGTTCACCGTGGAGCGCTTGCGCGACGCCGATAGCGACGTCAGTGGCGACGCCGGCCTGCGCTTCCTTCGTGGACGCACCGAGGTGCGGGGTGAGTGCGACATTCGTCATGCCAAGGAATGGATTTTCTTCCGGCTTCAGCGGTTCATTCGGCCATACGTCGATGCCGGCTCCGGCCACTTTGCCGGATTTCAGTGCATCGGCGAGTGCTTTGATATCGACGACGGCGCCGCGGGATGCATTGACAAGGCGGACACCGTCTTTCATTTTAGCGAGTTCTTTTTCTCCGATCATGCCGCGTGTCTCATCCGTGAGCGGGGTATGCAGGGTGATGTAGTCGGACTCTTTGAGAAGGGTATCCAGATCGACAAGCTCGACGCCGAGCTGTTTGCCGCGCTCTAAGGTGATATATGGATCGTAGCCGATGGTTTTCATATTGAATGCCTGCAGGCGTTTGGCCACATTTGAGCCGACGCGGCCGACACCGATGATGCCGACCGTCTTATTCAGGAGCTGGATGCCGGTGAAGCTCTTTCTGTCCCAGCGGCCTTCCATGATGGACTGGTGCGCCTGTGGGATATGACGGGTCATCGAGAGCATGAGGGCGATGGTGTGTTCGCAGGCTGCGATCGTATTCGATTCCGGCGTATTCACGACGGTGATGCCCTTCTTGGTGGCTTCGGCGATATCGATGCCGTCGATGCCGACACCGGCGCGGCCGATGACCTTCAGATTCTTGGCTGCATCGATGACGGCCTTGGTGACCTTCGTCTGGCTTCTTGTGATGATGGCATCATAGTCTCCGATCACTTGGCACAGCTCTTCTTCCTTCATATTCGGCTGAATGTCGACGATAAATTCTTTTTCCAGGATCTCTTTCGCTTCTTTGGCAACGTCTGCTGTGATGAAAATTCTAAACATAGTTTTTGCTCCTTATATGATTAAATGCAGCGGTATGATGCTTGGTGTTCAGGAAAATTAGGAATGAGGAATGGCGGTGCGGCGCATAAAAATCAGAAGCGCCGCGGAGTATAAATAGGGCGATGCCCGAAAATAGTATTCCAGTCACTAGTCACTCCCAATCCCTAATCCCTAGTCACTTTTATCCATTCACTCTCATATATTCTTTCATAAAGTCAGCCAGAGCCTCTGCCGCTTCCGGTGTGACGGCATTGTAGAGAGAGACGCGGAGGCCGCCGACCAGTCGATGGCCTTTGACACCGATGAAATCATTGGCCTTTGCCTTGGCTACGAAGTCAGCCTCCATCTCGGCATTCGCCAGATTGAAGGTCACATTCATGCGGCTTCTGGCTTCTTTTTCGGCATGCCCTTTGTAGAAGCCATCGCTCTTGTCGATCACATCATAGATGAGCCGGGCCTTGACCTTGTTTCTTTCTTCGATGGCAGGAAGGCCGCCCATGTTTTTGATCCAGTGGAGCATGCGGTTCAGCGAGTAGATGCAGAAGACCGGCGGTGTATTGAAGGTCGAGTCCTTCTTGACGAAGGTCTGATACTGAAGAAATTCCGGTATATCCGTCCGTGCCGTGGCGAGAAGAGATTTCTTCAGGATCGCGAGCGCCACGCCTGCTGCGCCAAGGTTCTTCTGGATGCCCGCCCAGATCATGTCGAACTGGCTAAAATCGATGTCGCGGGAGAGAATATCTGACGACATGTCGCAGATAAGAGGTACATTGACCTTCGGGAATTTCCAGTACTCTGTGCCGTAGATCGTATTGTTGGCGCAGAGGTACAGATAGTCCGTCCCCGGCTTCACCTCATAGGTGTCGGGGATGTAGGAGTAATTTCTGTCCGCTGCGGAATTGGCATCATAGGCTTCTCCGAAAAAGGCGGCAGAATTTCTTGCTTTGTGCGCCCACACTCCGGTGTCGGCATAGGCGGCGCGGGTATGAAGGAAATTATACGCCGTCATCAGGAACTGCATCGTGCCGCCGCCCTGGATGAATACGATCTCGTAGTCATCATCGAGGTGCATCAGCTCGCGGAGAAGAGTCTTCGTCTCATCCAGCATGTCCTGAAATTCCTTCGAACGATGACTGATCTCTGTGATGCCCATGCCCGTTCCTTTGAAATCGGTGAGGTCATTTTTCATCGCCTCCAAAACTTCCAAAGGCATGGGGGAGGGACCGGCGTTAAAGTTGTAAACTCGTTTCATGGCAAACTCCTTAAAAAACACAAAAAGAGAAGACGTCCCATGGGACGAGCTTCTCTTTTCTCGCGGTACCACCCAATTTAACCGGTGCATCAGTCAGTATACGGATAATAAAAAACGCCCTCCATCCTCAAAGGGACGAGAGCACCCGCGATACCACCCAAATTGCCTTCCGGCCATCTTTAGTCTCCTGTAACGGGAAGATCCCGAAAGATTCTTCATCTTTATCTCCGAAGTGGAAAGTCCTTGTCCCATTGGCAGCTCACACCGACCGCTGTCTCTCTGAAAAAGATTCAAGCACCCTTCTTCATCATCGCTTGTTTCGTATGATTGGATTATAGAACGGGGCGGGGGAGTTGTCAAGAGGAAATATGGGATTCGGAGTTAGGGAAAGTTTGAAAGCAGGGATGAGGGATCAGGAGCCTTGAGTGACTAGGGATTAGTAGCTAGGGATTAGGCTTGCGGTACGAGAAACCCGCTCGTTTCAAATCTCCGCGGCGTTTTAGAATATGCGGTATTCACGAAAGATGAGAACCCTGTGAACGCTTTGAGCCTTCGGAACCTGTTTAACCCATGAGCATGCATATAAAGGACGATGCCAGAAAGTGGTATGTGAGCCACGAGTCTCCGCTCTTCTATCGAATGAATGCATAATGTCCATACTTACTCATGCCTACTTGATATTCGCCATATCATCCTAGAACGCTATAATGGAAGAAAAGAGCTTGGAGACATCGCCCGTTTTTATAGGGCGGCGAAGCCGCTGCCTTCATTTCTCATGTATAAGGAGCCAAACCATGGATTTCAGTATCAAATACTTCAAAGACTACATTTCCTTTCATGTAGATGACAGCCATCCGGTGAAAGAACTTCTCCCTCATCCTTGCGAAGAGGCAGATATCGAAGAAGAGGAAATCCGCCGGGCACTTGCTCATCCGATTTCCTCGGCGCGCCTCTCTGAGATCGTGAAGGCGGGGGAAAAGGTCGTTATCATCACGAGCGACGTTACGCGCCCCGTGCCTTCCTGGCTTCTGATCCCCTGTGTCCTGCAAGAGCTGGAAGCTGCGGGCGTCCGCGAGGAAGATATCACCGTCGTCTTTATTGATGTGTGATAAAGAAGCAATAGAAGTGTAAAAAATTTTGCCGTTCCTATCCGGCACTTGCGCATTGTG
>CAKPQG010000031.1 GCA_934178345.1 uncultured Dialister sp.
TACCGCTAGCATGCCCCTATTGCCTTCGGCACTTCCCCCGAAGGGGGAAGCAAGTCGCTACGACGCTAATTCTGACTACATTTGTATGGCGATTGAAAGTCCGCTTAATCGAGATACGCAATACTAGTGACTAGTGACTAACTACCACCTTCGGGTATCGCCATTAATCTATACTCCGCGGCGCTTCCAAATTTTTATGCGCTGCACCACAACCCTGAACCCTGAACCCACAACCCTGAACCCATAAACCTCAAATACCATATATGAAACGAAGGGACTATCATTGACTAAAAGACGATACCGCTGGAAGCGGATATTCGGACTGGTTTTCACACTGGCTGTTATCGGCATCGGAAGCGCGCCGTTTCTCTGGGTAAGTGACGACAGGGTCATCCCCGGCGTCACCATCCATGGGACAAAGGCAGGCGGCGCGACGGAGGAAGAGCTCAAAGAGCTTTTTTCTGTGAAAAATGCGGATCTTTTGCATGGAAAGCTGCTACTCACGAAGGGGGATGTTCACGAAGAGATCTCTTTTCAGTCGCTTTCTGTCCGCTATGACAAGAAAGCCATAGAGAAAGCCATGGCGCTTGGTCGGACTGGCGGGCTCTTTCAGCGCTGGTGCGATCGCTGGCGGATCCTCCTCACAGGGCATAGTGCAGCCATCAATGCTTCTTTTGATGAGGAGCGGCTCACGCAAGACATCGCCCAGCTGGCCACCAAGTATGCGAAGCCTCCTGTCAATGCGAAGCCCCGGTTTGGGAAAGACGGATCCGTTTCCTTCGATGAAGGTCGGCCTTCCATGAAAATCGACAAGGCGGCACTGGAAGAAGCAGCCGCGCTCCAACTCAAAAAGGGCGAAAGCGGAGAGGTGGAGATCCCCGCCACAGACATCCAGATGCCGAATATGACAAAAGAGGCTGCCAAGGAAATCAATGCGGTCCTTGCCGAATACACGACCACCTTTTATCCCGGGGGCAACCGCAGCAGAAATATCGAGATCGCTGCAAACAGTATCAGCGGCAGGTACATCGCACCGGGAGTCTCTTTTTCCTACAACCAGGCGACAGGTTCCCGTTCCAGCGCGAATGGCTATCTCGAAGCACCTGTCATTATCAATGGCAAGGTCGAGCCGGGGACAGGCGGCGGTGTTTGTCAGGTGAGCACGACGCTCTTCAATGCCGTCATCCTGTCAGGGCTTGCCGTGACAGAGCGTACCTGCCACTATTCGCCGGCATCCTATGCACCGATCGGGCGTGATGCGACCGTCGCGGAAGGTTCTCTGGATTTCTGCTTCCTGAATCATTTGAAGCATGGCGTCTACATTTATGCGGTCTACGAACCGGGTGCTGTGACCGTGCGCATCTTAGGAAATCAGGAAGACAAGCCCTCTTTCGTAGAGATCGCAAAGAAGAGCGACGAAGTCCTGCCCTTTAAGACCGTGATCCGTGTCGACCCTTCGCAGGAAGAGGATAAAAAGGTCGAGGAAGGCCACGAAGGACACAATGTCCTCGTCACGCAGTCTGTCAAGTGGGCTGACGGCCGCATCTACCACGACAGCTTCTTCTCTGACTATGAACCGGTCGATACTGTTATCACCTATAAGGTGAAACCGGATGATCCTCCCCAGCCATCCGAGCCGTCCTCCCCTAAGGCAGTGAAGAAGGGAGCATGAAGTGATGAGAAATGAGAAATTAGAAATGAGAAATGGTGGAGCGGCGCATCAAAATCTAGGGAAACGCTGATTAAATCGCAGAGTCAGATTTCATATGGATTTTTATACATAGCTTCGTCATCATCTTCCTTAAATAGCTCGCTATTCGCGTCAGATGATTCCTTGCTCTGTATAAAAATCCAAGAATGAAATCGGACAACGATTTAATCAGTGTTTCCCTAGAAGCGCCGCGGAGCGTAAATCATGGCAATGCCTGACGGTGGCATTTAGTGACTAGTCACCAGTCACCAGTCACTAGTCACTAGTCAATTGGGATTTCTAATCCCTAATCCCTAATTTCTAATGTCTCATCCTAAAAAGTCGAAATGCCACCACCTGTGTTATCTATACCTCGAAAGGAGATCCTATGGGAAAGTATCGTCTGAAGTCCCGACAGGCGGGATCCGTCATCACGCTGATGGAGATCGACACCGAGAGCCGCGCATGGTACATCAAGGCCGACCATAAAGAAGCCGCATTGAAGGCGCTCAAAGATATGGGGCCGGCTTTGGCATGCGTGGAAACGATCTATATCAATGGCGATGATGTGTCGAGTGTGGTTTTTGCGCCCGCAGCGCCCATGATGGATCCGGATATGCCGCCGGTGGATTTCCCGCCGCCGGAAGAGCCCATGGAGAGCTACAGCCTTGCGCCGGATATCCCTGTCTTCCCGACCGCTGACGACATCGCCGCGGCGCAGGAAGCGGAAATGGCGGTACCGGCAGAAGAGACACCGATGCCGGGGATCTCCATGCCGAGCAGTCTGCCATCTCTTTCGAGTGTCCTGCCGAAGAGTGCTTTCATAGCGCCCGCACCCGCTGCCAAAAAAAGCGGCGCAGTGAATGGTATATACCTTGGCAGGAAGCATATCACGGGAGAGGCCATCGAGATCCGCACTGTGAATGAAGAGAAGGACGGTGTCATTTTTGTCGGCACGGTGATCTCTATCGAGGTCCGCGAGCTTCGCAGCAAAAAGAAGCTCCTTCTCATGAATCTGGCCGATGAAACGAATGGCATCCCGTGCAAGAAATTTTTCGACCGACCCGAGGAGGCAGAAGCTGTCGAGTCTTTGAAGCCGGGGACGACGGTCAAGGTGCGCGGCAATGTGCGCCTCGACAAGTACTCCGGCGGGCTTGTGCTGGAGCTGTCTCAGATGGAAAAGGGAGAGACAGTCAAGATCGACCACGAGGACAATTACGAGACGCCGCGCGTCGAGCTCCATCTGCATACGAAAATGAGCCTCGATGGTCTTATCGACAATGAAGAGATCATCAAGACGGCAGCAAAGTGGCATCATCCGGCGGTCGCGATCACAGACCATGGCGTCATTCAGGCATTCCCGAAGATCCAGGATCTCGCAGACAAGTACCATCAGAAGGTCATCTATGGCATGGAGGGGTACATGATCGATGAGATCCCGGCAGATCCGGACGCCGACCGCCAGCAGTACGGTCATATCATCATCCTTGCGAAGAACATCACCGGCCTGCGCAACCTGTACCGCATGGTGACACTGTCACACCTCAAATTTTACAGAAAACGTCCGCTCATCCCCAAGCCCATTCTGGAAGAGCTTCACGAAGGCTTGATCTACGGCTCCGCCTGCGTCATGGGAGAATTCTTCCGTGCGGTCCTTGCGGGGGAGAGTGATGAGGAACTCATTCAAAAAGCCAAGTTCTACGATTACCTCGAAGTCCAGCCGCTCGGGAACAATGAATTCCTCATCAATGACGACAAGTATGGCAAGATCAATACGAAGAAGGACTTAGAGGATCTGAACCGCAAGGTCATCGAGATCGCCGACAAGGCAGGCATGCCCTGCTGCGCGACATCCGACGCCCATTACATGTTTGCGGAAGACCAGAGAAATCGTGACATTCTCCTCTCAAACTGGGAGAAGCCGGGGAAGATCGAGTCCCACCCGCCTGTTTACATCCGTACCACACAGGAAATGCTGGATGAATTCAGCTACCTTCCCAAAGAAAAGGCCATCGAGATCGTCGTCACGAATACAAGAAGGATCGCCGAGCAGTGCGAAGTCCTGAAGCCTTTGGCCGAAGAGTGGAAATCCTACAACCCGAAAATCGCAGGCGCGGATGAGAAGCTGGTCAAGATGTGCTACGACAATGCGAAGGCCATCTACGGTGACCCGCTCCCGAAGGTCGTACAGGACCGCCTGACGCTCGAGCTCACGCCGATTATCAATCACGGCTACGGCGTTCTTTACTACATCGCGCACAAGCTCGTCAAGCACTCGAATGACCGAGGCTACCTTGTCGGCTCGCGAGGCTCTGTCGGCTCCTCCTTCGTCGCAACGATGTCAGGCATCACAGAGGTGAATCCCCTCCCGCCGCACTACGTCTGCCCAAAGTGCCACTGGACCCATTTCTTCGAAGACGGCTCTGTCGGCGGCGGCTTCGACCTGCCGGATAAGAAATGCCCGAAGTGCGGGAGCGATCTCGCAAAGAACGGGCATGACATCCCGTTCGCCGTTTTCCTCGGATTCGACGGAGACAAGGTACCGGATATCGACCTTAATTTCTCCTCGGGAGACGATCAGGGCGTCGCGCACAAATATACCGAAGAGCTTTTCGGCCGTGACAATGTCTTCCGTGCCGGCACCATCGCAGGCATTCAGGATAAAACAGCGTATGGCTTCGTCAAGAAATACGCGGAGAACCGTGGGCTGACATTCAATGATATTTTCATCGAAAAACTCTCAGCCGGTGTGGCCGGGGTGAAGCGCACGACCGGCCAGCATCCGGCAGGCATCATGGTCTGCCCGCGTGATATGGATATTCACAATTTCACGCCGCTCCAGTACGCCGCGAATAAAAAATACCTGAAGGATGAGAATGGCCGGCAGATCCCCGGGACCATCACCACACACTTCGATTACCACTCCATCTCCGGCCGTATGCTGAAGCTGGATATTCTGGGCCACGATGATCCGAAGGTCATCCGTATGCTGCAGGACATCACCGGTATCGACCCGCTGAAGATTCCCTTCGACGACCAGAAGACACTCTCCCTTTTCAGCTCGCCCGAGGCACTGGGCCTGACGCCGGATGAGCTTGCGAGTGCGATCGGAAATAAAGGCGTCACCGTCGGAGCCCTCGGCCTGCCGGAATACGGGACGCCCTTCGTCCGCGGCATGCTCGAAGACACGCGCCCGAAGAATTTCTCGGAGCTGGTCCGTATTTCCGGCTTCTCCCACGGCACTGACGTATGGCTGAACAATGCCCAGGACCTCATCAAGAACGGCGTCGTCAAACTGGAGGATGCGATCTCTACCCGAGACGACGTCATGAACTACCTCATCCAGCATGGCGTGAAGCCCCTGACATCCTTCAAAGTCATGGAAAATGTCCGTAAAGGCAAGGGCCTCGAAAAAGGCGGCTCGAATAACCGCGCCGAGCTTGACGCCGCGCACGTGCCGCAGTGGTTCATCGACTCCTGCCTCAAGATCGGCTACCTCTTCCCGCGAGCTCATGCCGTCGCTTATGTCATGATGGCCTTCCGCATCGCGTGGTTCAAGGTCTATCAGCCGCTGGCCTACTATGCCGCCTACTTCACCATCCGTGCCGAAGGCTCCTTCAATGCACCTGTCATCCTGCGCGGTCTTGCGTCCATGAAGCAGGAGCTGGCCCGCATCGCAGCGCTCGACAAGCCGACAGCCGTGGAAAAAGGAAATGCGACCGTCATCGAAGTCGCTGCTGAAATGTACCTGCGCGGACTCTCCTTCCTGCCGATTGATTTGGAAAAATCTGACGCTTCGCAATTCCTCATGGTCGATGGGAAACTCCTGCCGCCATTCAACTGCATCCCTGCTCTGGGTGATGCGGTGGCCAAGGAGATCGTCCTTGCCAGACAGGATCATCCCTTCACCTCGAAGGAGGATCTCAAGAAACGAGGCAAGGTCAGCCAGTCCATCATCGATACCTTAGACTCCATGGGCGTCCTCAAAGGACTGCCGGAAGAGGAGCAGATGAGCCTCTTTGCGTTCTAGTCTAGTCTAGTCTAGTCGCTGGCGCGACGGGTTCAGGGTTCAGGTTGACAGGTTCAAGGTTGCGGAGCGGCGCATAAAATAAGTAGGCATCGTGAGTTTTAGATAAGTCGAGGCGTTGCAAAGCGACGCAAATAAAAATGCCAACCCCTTCCTCTGCGCGGGTTTTCCTCTTTTAGAGGAAGCGGATCGCGATAGTACTCCCTCCTTTCAGAGGAAGGAGGGAGAATTTGGAATGCGGGCATTGCCTCATATATACTCGCGGCGTTTTTGATTTTATGCGCCGCACCAACCCTGTTGAACCCTCTGAACCTGTAGAACCCTCTGAACCTCTTTCGCACGCAGGCAACGCCTCGAGGGGCTAACCCTGAACACTATTTCCATTAGCCAATACGATAAAGGAGAACACCCCATGTCCCAAGACTCTCTATTTCACGCCACCACCATCCTCGCGGTCAAGAAGGATGGACACACCGCCGTCGCCGGTGACGGACAGGTGACCATGGGCAATGCGGTCATCATGAAGAATACCGCCCGCAAAGTGCGCCGCCTCTATCACGGCCGCGTCATTGCCGGATTTGCAGGCTCTGTCGCTGATGCCTTTGCGCTCTTCGATAAATTCGAGGCGCGCCTCTCCGACTGCAATGGCAATCTCGTCCGCGCAGCAGTCGAATTTGCCAAGGAGTGGCGTCGCGACCGCGTGCTTCAGAAGCTCGAAGCCCTTCTCATCATGACCGACGGGGAGCACCTCTTCCTTGTTTCCGGAAACGGCGAAGTCATCGAGCCGGACGACGGTATTCTCGCCATCGGCAGCGGCGGAAACTACGCTCTTGCCGCCGCGCGTGCTCTGGTCTCCGCGACCGATCTCTCCGCCCGTGACATTGCGGAGAGATCCCTGCACATCGCCGCCGACATCTGCGTCTATACGAATCACAATGTCATCGTGGAGGAAATCTGATGAACGAAAATACAAACCTGACCCCGCGAAAAATCGTGGAATATCTGGACCAGTACATCATCGGGCAGACCGATGCGAAGAGATCTGTAGCCGTCGCCCTCCGAAACCGCTGGCGTGCCAGCCGCCTCACGCCGGAAATGGCAAAAGAGGTGAGCCCGAAGAACATTCTCCTCATCGGGCCGACCGGCGTCGGCAAGACAGAGATCGCCCGCCGCATCGCGACCCTCACCCGCGCCCCCTTCGTCAAGGTCGAAGCGACCAAGTACACCGAAGTCGGCTACGTCGGCCGCGACGTCGAGTCCATGATCCGCGACCTTGCCGAAGAAGCCGTCCGCCTCGTGAAGAAAGAAGAGAGCGCCCGCCACGGCAAGGATGCGGACGAAGAAGCGATCCACCGCATCGCAGAAGCCATGTGGCCCTCCAAGAAAGCCGAGACACGAAGCCCCATGGACATCATCTTCGGCGAAGCGAAGAAAGAGACGCCGATGGATGAAGGCGAGAAAGAGCGAAGAAAAGACCTCGAGACGCGCATCCGAAACGGCGACCTTGACGACCGTGTGATCGAGATCGAAGTGGAAGAGAAAGGAAATCCGGGGAACACCGACAATGAACAGGCGAACCAGATTTCCATGATGCTCTCCTCCATGATGCCAAAGAAGATGAAAAAGAAGAAAGTCACCGTCCGCGACGCGAAGAGAATCCTCGCAGAAGCCGCTGCCGATGAGATGGTCGATATGGAAGTCGTCAAAGACAAAGCCATCCACTACGCCGAAGAACGCGGCATCATCTTCATCGATGAGATCGATAAGATCGCAGGCGGCCGCTCCTCCGGCGGCCCCGACGTTTCCCGAGAAGGCGTGCAGCGCGACATCCTCCCGATCGTCGAAGGCGCGACCGTCAAGACCAAGTACGGCCAGATGAAGACCGACCACATCCTCTTCATGGCTGCCGGTGCCTTTCACGTCTCCAAGCCCAGTGACCTCATCCCCGAGCTCCAGGGACGCTTCCCGATCCGCGTCGAGCTTTCAAGCCTTACCAAGGATGACCTCCGCAGCATTCTGACCGAGCCGCGGCAGGCCCTCATCCGCCAGTACACCGCGCTCCTCGAGACCGAAGGCGTCGACATCACCTTCACCGAAGACGCCCTCTCCGCCATCGCCGACATCGCCTCTCGCGTGAATACCGAGACCGAAGACATCGGCGCCCGCCGCCTCTATACGATCTTGGAGCGCGTCTTGGAAGACCTCTCCTTCGATGCGCCGGATCTCGAAGATAAGCACGTCACCATCGACGAGAGCTATGTGAGAAATAAGCTCGGCGACGTCACGGAGAATATAGATATTTCGAATTACATCCTGTAACCCTTTGCACTTTATGCCTGTCATAAAACCGCCGGAAGGGGAGCCATCATGGCTCCCCTTCCGGCGGTTTTTGCTGATGGGCAAGGCAGTGCATGAAACGCAGGCAAAGTCCATTTTGTAATGGCGCTGTTTTGGCATGCTCCCTGCTATGTAATAAAAGCAAATGATCGAGGAGGCAGAATAGATGGAGCTTAAGCGTCAGCAAATCGGGAATACATTTTGTCTTGCCGGTGTCAGGCAGGAAAATGCGGAGAAAGCATTGTAAAACTTATGAAAAAGCCTTTACTTTTTCTCTTTATCGTGATAAAGTATAACCATAACAAAGAAAGAGGAGGGCTCGTATGGCTCATGCAATAGACGATTTAAAAATGGTGCATGAAGAGGAAATGAAGAATTATGACCGCATCGAGAGTGCGGTGGTTTCCGTCATGCGGCGGCACGGATGCAAGATCATCCAGACGCCGACTTTTGAGGATTACGATACATACGGCACCTATTTCCCCCAGCTGCAGCGCGAGATGATCAAGACCATCAGCAGTGAGGGGGAGGTGCTGGTCATGCGGCCGGATGTGACGGTGCCGCTCGTGAAGACGGCGTCGCGCGAGTATCCGGATGCGCGGCAGCTTTTGAAATTCGGCTACGTGTCGATGGTCTTCCGCGAATACTATGGCAAGTCGACGCACGGGAAGTATTTCCTGCAGAGCGGGGTCGAAGTCCTGGGGGATGAGACGCCGGAGTGCGATGGTGAGGTCATGGTGATGGCGGCGGAATTCCTGGAGTCGGTGGGCATCCATGATATGCGTATTGATCTCGGAAGCGTGGCGTACATGGATGCGCTTTTTGAAGAGCTGCGTCTCTCGAAGGTGGAGCTGTCGCAGGTGCGGGAGTTCCTGGAGAAGAGAAATCTCGTTTCTTTCGAAAAGCTGGCTGACCGGCTGTCGATCACGAAGATCCAGCGGGATGTGCTCTTGGAGCTGCCGCGGCTCTTTGGCAGCTATGAAGAGACGCTAAAGCGTGCGGAGGGGCTTTGCCTGAATCACAAGATGGCGGATGCCCTCGCCCGCCTTGAGAAGGTGTATGAGTATCTGGCGGTCGCAGGCTATGCGGGTCGCGTGCAGCTGGACTTCGGCTTCACGTCGCACATGGGATACTATACGGACTTGGTTTTCCGCATTTATGCGGATGGCGCGCTGTACTCGCTGATTTCCGGCGGGCGGTATGATTCGCTGGCGGCGCAGTTCCAGGTGCCGCGTCCGGCGTGTGGCTTCGGGATGAATATGAATCTGCTCTATGAAGTGATGGCGGACTCGAATCTTTTGGAAGAGATGGCACCCTCGTGCGATCTGGCGGTGGTCTATGAGAAGGCGGATCGGGATCTCATCGTGACGCTCATGGCATGGCGCAAGAAGGGCTACTCGGTGATGGGGGTCGCGAGTACGAATGCGATCGCCAGAGGTGATTACAAATTGATCGTTTCTTATAAAGAGGGGCGTTTCCTTTTAGAGGGGACGGCGCTCACGAAGGAAGAGCTGGAAGAAAAATTGGGAGGTCTGTAGTATGCTGCATATTGCACTGGCGAAAGGGCGCATCGCGAAGACGGTCATGAAACGGCTGGCGGAGGGGGGCTTCCATTTTTCTGATTATTCGGATGAGAGCCGCAAGCTCATTTTCACCGATGATGAGGAACGCATCCGCGTGACGCTGGTGAAGAGCCCGGATGTGGCGGTGTATGTGCGCCGCGGGGCAGCAGATGCCGGCATCGTCGGGAAGGATGTCCTCATGGAGGACGGGGAAGAGGATGTCTATGAGGTGTTGGATCTTGGGATCGGCCGTTGCCGCATGGCGGTGTCTGGTATCAAGGGAAATCAGAAGGTCATGCAGAAGCGGATCCTGACGGTGGCTTCGAAGTATCCGTCCATCGCGCGAAAATATTTCGCAGATCGCTTCCAGCCCATTGATATCATCAAGCTGAATGGCTCGGTCGAGCTGGCACCGCTCGTCGGTCTATCGGATGTCATCGTCGATATCGTGGAAACGGGGACGACGCTTCGCGAGAATGGGCTCGAAGCGTATGATTATTTCATGGATTTCTCCGCCCGTCTCATCTGCAATAAGGTATCGTACAAGATGAAGCAGAAGGAGATCGCAGCGTTTATGGCGTTGGTTAAATAAGTGACTGGTGGCTAGGGACTAGTAGCTAGGGATTAGGAATTGGGGATTAGGAGTGACTAGCGACTGGTGACTGGGATTCTCCGGCATCGTCATCCCGAGCGTAGCCGAGGGATATCTACTGCACTGCGGAAATCAGCGTGTATGCGCTGAGGGGAAACGATGTCTTGGTGCTGCCTCACATCAGGCAATGAGCGTTCTGCAATATAGATTTCTCGGCTACGCTCGAAATGACGACAGCGCGAAGCGCTATCAAAACTCCGCGGCGCTTTTGATTTTTATGCGCCGCACCAACCCCTTTGAACCCGTAGAAACTACAGAACCCGCCCCCTCTTTCGCACGCAATCAAAGGGTACCCGCTCGGGGGGATAACCCTGAACCTTGAACCCGCCAACTTATATACTGAAAGAAGGATAATAACATCATGGAATGGATCACAGTACCTGAAAAAGGTTTTACTTTGAGAGAAGTACGTACATTGACGAATCGCAATGTGAATTTGTCGGAAGAGCTTGAGAAATCTGTCTCTGCTATTCTGGAAAAGGTCAGAGATGGGGGAGATGCAGCTATCCGTGAGCTGACGAAGAAATTCGACGGGGTAGAGCTCTCCGATTTCCGCGTGACGGAAGAAGAGATGCAGGAAGCACTCGCGCAGGTGACGCCGGAATTTCTGGAAGTTCTGAAAGAAGCGAAAGCGAATATCGAGATATTCCACAAGGAACAGGTGAGAAAGTCCTGGACGAAGAATTTCAGAGATGGCGTGGAGCTCGGGGAACAGTTCCTTCCCATCCAGCGTGTCGGCGTCTATGTACCTGGCGGCCGCGCGGCCTATCCGTCGACCGTACTCATGGATACGGTACCGGCGCTCGTGGCGGGCTGCCCTTCGGTTGCCATGACGACACCGCCAGGGAAGGATGGCAAGGTGAATCCGAATATCCTAGCTGCTGCTTACGTGGCTGGCGTAAAGGAGATCTATAAGGTCGGCGGTGCGCAGGGCATCGCGATGCTGGCATACGGCACGGAGTCTGTCGAGCCGGTCTTCAAGATCGTAGGACCGGGCAATGCCTTCGTCGCTATGGCAAAGCGTCTCGTCTTCGGTACAGTTGGCATCGACATGATCGCAGGCCCATCCGAGGTGTGCTGCGTGGCAGATGCCAGCGCGGATCCGACATGGATCGCAGCCGACCTCTTATCGCAGGCGGAGCATGACCCGCGTGCGGCTGTTTTCCTCATCACGCCGGATGCAGACTTTGGTAAAAAGGTCGAAGCGGAGATGGAGCGCCAGATGAAAGAGCTTTCCCGCTATGAGATCATGAAGAGCTCTGTCGATGATTATGCGAAGGCCTTCCTCTGCAAGGATGCGGCACAGTGCTTTGACATCGTGAATAAGATCGCGCCGGAGCATCTGGAAGTCGAGCTGCCGGATCCGAAGCAGTATCTGCCGCTCATTTATAATGCAGGCGCTATTTTCCTCGGGAAATACACCTCCGAACCGCTCGGTGACTACATGGCTGGCCCGAACCACACGCTTCCGACCTCCGGTACCGCCGCTTTCTCCTCGCCGCTCGGCGTTTATGATTTCGTCAAGCACAGCAGTGTAGAAATGTATAATAAAGAGGCCTTCCAGAAGATCTCCAAGAAGGTCCAGATTTTTGCCAAAGCGGAAGGCCTGACGGCTCACGCTCATGCGATGGAGGTGCGTGATGAAGACTGAATGGCTCAGAAAAACGATCGCTGACTTTGATCCGTACTTCGTAGCGCCGATCGCAGAAAAGCATGTCATCAATGCGAATGAAAACTATCTGAATGTCCTGACCATCCCCGGCGTGAAAGAGGAGCTCATCCAGGCTCTCGATACGTTCCGTCCGCAGATCTACCCGAAGCCGATGTCCGATGACATTCGGGAAGCACTGGCAGACTACATCGGCGCGAAGCCGGAGAACTTCATCGTAGGCAATGGTGGGGATGAAATGATCAGCTATCTTCTGGGGACCTTCCTTGATCCGGGCGATCAGATCCTGATCCACAGCCCGACCTTCGACATGTATGAGCTTGGCGCGGAAACGCTGGGTGCATCTGCCATCAAGGTCAAGGATCTTCCCAGATACCGGCGCGACCAGAAAGGACTTCTGGAAGCGGTCAGGCGATACCAGCCGAAGGTGACCGTCATTTGCAATCCGAACAATCCGACAGGCGATCTGCTCCCGCGCGCATTCATCGAGGAAGTACTGAAGGCTGCTGACAATATCGTATTCGTCGATGAAGCATACATGGAGTTTGCCCAGAAGGAAAGCGTCATAGATCTCATCGATACATACCCGAATCTCATTGTCCTCCGCACGCTCTCGAAAGCCTTTGCTTTGGCCGGCATGCGCTGCGGCTACCTCGCTGCCGATGAAGCTCTGATCGAAGCCATCGCGAAGATCAAGGCACCGTACAATCTGAATGCTTTCACCCAGCTCTTTGCGCCGATCGTCATCCGTCACAGAGAGGATATTTTCAAAGTGCGCGATGCCATCTGCGTGGAAAGAGAGCGTCTCTACGCGGCCATGAAGGAGATCCCTGGCGTCACGGTCTACCCGTCCTGCACCAATTTCCTCCTCGTTCAGGTGGATAAAAAGCAGGAGGAGATCTTTGAAGCGCTTCGCAAAAAAGATATCCTTGTCAAGATTTATAGAAACAGCCAAGACATCCCGAATGGTTTCCGCATTTCCGTCACGACGAAAGACGTCGATGATGTGCTGATTTCTGTATTCCGGGAGGCACTCGCATGAGAAAAGCCACACTTCGCCGCACGACAGGCGAGACGGATATTTCCATCAGTCTGACTATCGATGGGACAGGACGTTTTGAAGGGACTAGCGGCATCGGATTCTTTGACCATATGCTGCACCTTCTGGCCCGTCACAGCGGCATGGACATTTTCCTGACCTGTCAGGGCGACCTCGATGTAGACAACCACCATACCATCGAAGACATCGGGATCACGCTGGGAGAGGTATTCGAAAAAGCGCTGGGAGACAAGAAAGGGATCCATCGCTATGGCTACTTCTTCTGCCCAATGGATGAGACGCTCTCCCGCATCGTGCTCGATCTATCCGGCCGCTCCTACCTCGTCTTTGATGTCGACATCCCTGTCGAAAGGATCGGCAGCTTTGAGACGGAAATGACGAGAGAATTCTTCCTAGCTTTTGCAAACAACGCGAAGATGAATCTTCATATGGCGACACTCTATGGCGTGAACGGGCATCACATCGTAGAGTCCCTTTTCAAAGGCATCGGCCACGCGCTGAAGGAGGCTGTCACCATCGAAGGCGACACGGTATTATCCACCAAAGGAGTGCTCTGATGAAAATAGCCATCATTGATTACGATGCAGGAAATCTGGCGAACGTCGTGCGCGCAGCCACCCGGGCCGGCCTTGATGTCGTCGTCACCCGCGATCCGGAAGAGATCCGCGAGGCAAAAGCCCTGATCCTTCCCGGTGTCGGTGCGATGAAGGATGCCATGGATCACCTCTCCGGCTACGGTCTCACGGACATCATCCGCGAAGAAGTCAGAAAGGGCAAGAAACTCGCCGGTATCTGTCTCGGCATGCAGGCACTCTATGAAGTCTCCGAAGAGGGCGGCGAAGTGCCAGCCTTGGGACTTCTCCCGGGGCGTATCGTCCATTTCCCGGAAGGAAATCTCAAAGTCCCCCACATGGGATGGAATGAGCTCGTGATGCACCGCCCGCATGAGGTACTCGCCGGCCTCCCTCCGAAGAGCTACGTCTACTTCGTACACTCCTACTATAAGACGCCCGGGGACAGCGAAGACATCATCGCTGCCGCGGACTATGGCGTCACCGTGCCCGCCGTCGTCGGGAAAGACAATGTATTGGGATTCCAGTTTCATCCAGAAAAATCCGGTCCCGTAGGGCTTACGATCTGGAAGAATTTAGCAGAATGGTTACAAAAATGAAAATATTTCCAGCAATTGATATAGAAGACGGACACTGTGTCCGCTTAAAGCAAGGCAAGATCGGCGACCTCACCGTCTATGGCGATGACCCGGTGAAAATGGCACTCAAGTGGGAATCCCTCGGGGCCAAATATCTCCACGTCGTCGACCTTGACGGAGCGTTCAAAGGAAATGGCGTGAATACCGAAGTGATTCACCGCATCTGTCAGTCGGTGAAGATTCCCGTCGAAGTCGGCGGCGGCATCCGCACAGAGCAGGCCATCAAGCAGCATATCGAGAACGGCGTTTGGCGCGTCATCATCGGCTCGAAAGCGGTCGCCTCCCCGTACTTTGCGATCCAGGCCGCTAAGAAATACGGCGCTGACCATATCGCCGTCTCCGTCGATGCCCACGGCGACACCGTCGCCACCCACGGCTGGGTCGACGGCAGCAAGCAGAAAGTCCTGCCCTTCGTCAAGACGCTTCTTGAAAATGGCGTCAATACCATCGTTTACACCGACATCAGCCGCGACGGCATGCTGACAGGGCCGAACTTTGAGATGATGGAAAAACTCCAGGCCCTCCCCGGCATCCACCTCATCGCCTCCGGCGGCGTCTCAAATGCAGACGACCTCAGAAAGCTCTCCGCCATGGGCGTCTACGGCGCCATCACCGGCAAAGCCCTCTACGAAGAAAAAGTTACTATGGAAGAAATCGTGGAGATTCAGGAGTGACTGGGAGCTCGTGACTAGTGACTGGTGACTAGGAGACGTCAGACCCTCGTACCGTCATTTCGAGCGACAGCGAGAAATCTTTGTCATTCGCGGTCAGGCGGTCGATGTTTGGAACGCCCAAACGGGAAACCTATTATCCACTCACCTTCGAGCATTGCTCCATATATACTTGCGGCGAAGCCGCCACTACAACCTCGAACCCTGAACCTTGAACCCCGCACCATTTTTC
Organism: uncultured Dialister sp.; assembly: GCA_934178345.1. Lineage (GTDB taxonomy): Bacteria > Bacillota > Negativicutes > Veillonellales > Dialisteraceae > Dialister. Next base: position 15,111 of record CAKPQG010000031.1, read on the forward strand.
ACTTGAATACACCCGCAAAGGACGCAACATTATGCTAGCCAAACGAATCATTCCCTGCCTGGACGTGAACCACGGGCGCGTCGTCAAAGGCAAAAAATTTCACAATCTTCAGGACGTCGACGATCCGGTGACACTGGGAAAATACTACTCCGACTCCGGCGCGGATGAACTCGTATTCTATGACATCACCGCCACTCACGAAGGACGCGAGACCTTCGTCGATACCGTCCGTGCCATTGCAGAAGAGCTCACCATCCCCTTCACCGTAGGAGGCGGGATACGCAGAGCAGACGATTTCCGTACCATGCTGCTGGCGGGAGCCGACAAAGTCTCCGTCAATTCTGCCGCTGTGATGCATCCTGAAATCATCCGTGAAAGCGCCCAGCGCTTCGGCAACCAGTGCGTCGTCCTCTCCATCGACGGCAAACGGAATGGCAAAGGCGGCTGGGACGTCTTCGTCGAAGGCGGACGTAAGAATACAGGTCTGTCCGTCGTAGACTGGGCCAGAAAAGGCATGGAGCTCGGCGCAGGAGAGATCTGTATGAATTCCATTGACGCCGACGGCGAAAAAGATGGCTATGATCTGGAGCTCATGCGCGTCCTCTCGGAAGAGCTCTCCATCCCCGTCATCGCCTCCGGCGGCGCAGGGAAGAAAGAAGATTTCCTCAAAGCCTTCGAAGCCGGTGCCGACGCCGCCCTCGCGGCCTCCGTCTTCCACTTCGGAGAGATCGCTATTCCGGATCTCAAACACTACCTCGCACAGAACGGGTTAGAAATAAGAGTATAATTGGTTCAAGAGGGAGGAGCGGCTTCGCCGCGATATAAAAATTTGCGGCGAAGCCGCATCACAACCTTGCAACCGATTTTCCATCCCAATGCTACAAAATGTGAAAGGCAACATTATGGAAACAGTAGACATAAAAAACATTTCTTTCGATGAAAAAGGCTTAGTGCCTGCCATTGTGCAGGACGCCAGAAGCGGCGAGATCCTCATGATGGCGTACATGAATCAGGAATCCCTCCAGAAAACCATCGAGACAGGCGAGACATGGTTCTTCTCCAGAAGCCGCCAGAAGCTCTGGCACAAGGGCGAAGAATCTGCCCACTACCAGCACGTAAAGAAAATCTTCGTAGACTGCGATGCAGACACCCTCATCGTGCAGGTCATTCCCGATGGCCCCGCCTGCCATACAAACAACCCCACCTGCTTCTTCAGAAGCCTCACCGAGTGGGAGAATCAGGAAGAAACAGGCAGTCTCTCCATCCTTCACACCCTCTTTGAAGAAATCAAAGACCGCCGCGCTCATCCGCAGGATAAGTCCTATACGAACTATCTGCAGAGCGAAGGCAAAAACAAGATCGATAAGAAGATCGGTGAAGAAGCCTCCGAAGTCATCATCGCCGACCAGCACCAGGACAAAGAAGAAATCATCGACGAATCCTGCGATCTTCTCTATCATCTCTTCGTCATGTGGGAAAACTCCGGCGTCGATCTCTATGACATCATGCGTAAACTCGAAGAACGCGACGAGAAGAAAGGCAATAAAAAGAAAGTCGGACATCAGGATAAGATCTTTTAAACAAGAGCTGGCGCAAGCCGGCTCTTGTTTGTGAGGGGGTCAAGGGTTCAAGGTTCAGGGTTCAGGGTTGTGGTGGCGTCTTCGCCGCCTTTTTAATCGCCTTCGCGTAGATTAAAGTAGCCTCCTTTAAGGAAAGTGGCAGTGTTTCCCTGGCATGTGATACGAGTAGACCCTTAGAGACGGGTTGCGCCAAAGGCGCAGGATGGATCCACGTAGCGGTGTGAAAAACTATGTGAGACTACCTGTTTTCCTTAAACGTCATCCCGACCGAAGTGGAGGGATCTTTCTTGCAGACCGGTAAACCGTGGGTGAGGAAAAGGCGAAAGAGGAAGCACCAAGGTGTCGTTTAAGTGAGGGCGCATGTGTGCATATGGCGGCAGTGCAATAAAGATCCCTCGGCTGCGCTCGGGATGACGGTGCTTGGGGAGCGGATGGGTTCACAAGGGTGGTGCGCCGCCTTTTAGAAGAAGGTATTCTCGTATCGTAGCCTTCCCCTCCAGGGGAAGGTGCCCCGCAGGGGCGGATAGGGTGACTATGATATGAAAGACAGTTGAGATAAAGTCTCCCAGCTACCAGTCACTAGTCACAAGTCACTTGATACGAGTAGCCCCTTGGAGACGGGAGTCCCGCAGAGGGACTTCCGAGTTTGGCTCCATCCAAAGAGGCGCCTAGCCTGCCCACTAAGGCGCCTTCCTATGAAGCCAAACGGCCCGCGCCAAAGGCGCAGGATGGATGTGCCTCGAAGAGGCACCCTTCTACGCAGCGGTCAGTATGACAACTGTGCAAAGCGCTACTCCGTATCGTCATTTCGAGGGAAGCGAGAAATCTTTGTCATTCGCGGCTCAGTGGTCGATGTGTGAAAACCCCAAACGGGAAACCTGCTATCCACTTACCTTCGGGCATCGCCTTATATATATTGCAGCGAAGCTGCCACCAAAACCCTGAACCCTGAACCCTGAACCCTGAACCTTGAACCTTGAACCATAAAAAAATTCAAAAAACCCTGTTGACAGAATAGCCCAGGATGTGATAGTATTATACCCGTCGCTGATGAAGCGGCCCCGTTCGAAAGAGCGATGAAAAATAAATTCAAAAAAATCATTTGACAAACCTCTACGAATGTGGTAAGATAATCAAGTCGCTTGAAGAGCGATGGTTCTTTGAAAACTGAACAGTACAGCGAACGAATCAAG
>CAKPQG010000032.1 GCA_934178345.1 uncultured Dialister sp.
ATAGGGTGACTATGGCATGAAAGACAGCTGGGATAAGGTTTCCCGGTCACTCCTATGAGAGCTGCAAGTCCCCGCGGCAGATGGAACGCGAAAATGAGATGATCGTTATTTCACATCGTCTTTTTGGGTGGCCTGACATGAGGGATGATTCAGCCATCAAAAGTTGGAAAAAGAATAAATCAAAAAGGCTATTGACTATTTGACTATTTGATGTATAATAGATTACAGAAATAAGGTAAGAGGTCAAGCGGAAAGTGGTGAGCGATATGAATAGCACGATGCTATCTGATAAAATAGAAAATTTCATTCTGGATCTGATGGATAAGCAAAATACAGACCAGCTGCTGCTAAAGCGCAAAGAGGTGGCAGACCGGCTCGCGTGTGCGCCTTCACAGGTGACGTATGTGATCAATACGAGATTCTCCGCCAATGATCGATTCATTGTCGAGTCACGGCGGGGGAGCGGTGGATATATCAAGATCTCCCTGCGCCCTGTCGAGCGTGAGGAGGTGCCGGACTACTACCATCGGCTGAAGGCGGCAGCGAGCCAGTACCAGAACGAAAAGTCAAATCATCAAACAAAAGACAAACCGGTATCTCAGGAGGAGATAGAAAACGGCCTTCGGGGATATTTCCAGATGCTTTTGAATTACGACATTATTTCCGAGCGTGAGTATCGGCTGATGTATGCGATGACGCACACGATGCTGGAGTATTGTCCGGAAGGACACCGAAAGGAAGCTGGACGGACGATGATCCATCGCATCGAGTGGGCGCTGAAAGGAGAATAAATATGCTTTGTGAACGCTGTCATGCACATCCTGCCACCGTTCATATGGTGCAGGTGGTGAACGGACATAGAAAAGAGGAGCATCTCTGCAGTGAGTGTGCAGAGAAAGAGCATGTTTTTCAGAAGGAGCAGAGCTTCTTTGGAAGTGGATTCTTTGACAGTCCGCTGGATCATTTCTTCGGCGGCTCGATGCTTGGGCATCTCTTAGAAGACCCCTTCGGGACCCGCACGCTGGAAGATCAGGGCGGACAATTCATCGAAGTCAGCCCGGAAAAGCTGCCGGAGAATGAAGACGGCTACGATCGCTTCAAAGAGTCCATCCGTCCGTCGTTCCAGAAAGGGAAGAATGAAATTCCCGTCAATGAATCGAAGGCCAAAGAAAAGGCGGATGCTCCGGCGGAGAGCGAGGAGCTGCAAGCCTTGCGAAAGGAGCTCAAGAGCTGCGTCGATCGCGAAGACTTCGAGCGTGCCTGCGAGGTCAGAGATAAGATCAAGGCGATTGAAGGAAAGAAATGAGTGACTGGTGACCGAAATACCACCTTCATTTCTAATTTCTCATTTAATATAAACCCCAAAACAAAGGAGGGATTTCTATGGAAGACAGATATACAGATGGTGTAAAAAATGCCTGGAAATTTGCAGGAGAAGAGGCTTCGAAGCTGGGCAGTGATTATGTGGGGACCGAGCATCTGCTTTTGGGCATTGCCCACGAAAAAGATTCGGCCGGCGGCAAGATCCTGAATTCGCTCGGCGTGACCGTAGAGGCGGTGGAGCCGCTGCTTGCCGGGCAGGGGAGGAGCGGCTTCTTCTCTCGCCGTGAGCTGTATGTAGCGCCGCGGACGAAACGGGTGTTGGAAATGGCACTGGAGGAAGCCAATGATCTTGGCAATTCCTTCGTCGGCACGGAGCATCTGCTGCTTGCCATTCTGCGGGAAGGCAGCGGCGTTGCGATGCAGATCCTGGAGCATTTCGGCGTGACACAGGAGAAGCTGCAGAAAGCCTTCGATACCTATATTTCGGAAGACGGAAATGGAGAAGGCAGTGCAGAGCTGGGAGAGATGAGTGATTTTGCCATCGACCTCAATGAAAAAGCCAAACAGGGCAAGATCGACCCTGTCATCGGACGCCAGACGGAGATCAATCGTGTGATCCAGATCCTGTCCCGCAGAAATAAAAACAATCCTGTCCTCATCGGTGAGCCGGGCGTAGGCAAGACAGCCATCGCAGAAGGGCTTGCACAGCGGATCGTTTCTCATGATGTGCCGGAGATCCTGAAGGACTGCCATGTGATTTCTCTCAATATGTCCTCCGTCGTCGCCGGTACCAAGTACAGAGGCGAATTTGAGGAACGGCTGAAAAAAGTCATTGATGAAGTGAAGAAACATAAAGACTGGATCCTTTTCGTCGATGAACTGCATACACTGGTGGGCGCAGGCTCGACGGAAGGCTCCATGGATGCAGCCAATATCATGAAACCGGCTCTGGCACGCGGGGAGCTGCGCTGCATCGGTGCGACCACTTTGAAAGAATATAAGAAGTATATCGAAAAGGATGCTGCTTTGGAACGTCGGTTCCAGCCGGTCAAAGTCGGTGAACCGACACCGGAAGATACGCTGAAGATCTTGAAGGGTCTGCGTGATCGCTACGAAGCCTTTCATAAAGCAAAGATCACCGATGAAGCAATGAAAGCGGCTGTCGAACTTTCCGGTCGTTACATCACGGATCGTTTCCAGCCTGATAAAGCCATCGATGTCATCGATGAAGCCGCCGCCAAGGTCCGCATGGAAGCGTCTTCGACACCGGATGCGCTGAAGGAGAAGGAAGAAAAGCTGGCCTCCCTTTTGAAAGAAAAGGAAGCGGCTGTGGCTTCGCAGGATTTTGAAAAAGCCGCCGAGTATCGTGATGCTGCCAAGAAGATGCAGAGTGAGATCGCCCTCATGAAGAAGGATTGGAAGGGTGCGGATCATGATGATCTTAAAGTCACGGAAGAAGATGTGGCAGAAGTCGTCGCTAAATGGACGGGGGTACCGCTGCAGAATCTGAAGAAGAGCGACTCTGAGCGCCTGCTCCATCTGGAAGAAGAGCTGCATAAGAGAGTGGTCGGTCAGGATGAGGCTGTCCATGCCGTTGCCACGGCGATCCGTCGTGCGCGTGCCGGCATGAAGGATCCGAAACGTCCGATCGGTTCCTTCCTCTTCCTCGGCTCGACCGGTGTCGGCAAGACCGAGCTGGCCAGAGCGCTCGCTGAATGCATGTTTGGCAGTGAGAAAAATATGATTCGTTTCGATATGTCGGAATACATGGAGAAACACGAAGTGTCCCGTCTCGTCGGTGCGCCTCCAGGATATGTCGGCTATGAAGAAGGCGGCCAGCTGACCGATGCCGTGAGAAAGACGCCGTACAGTGTCATCCTCTTCGATGAAGTCGAAAAGGCGCATCCGGATTTCTTCAATATCCTTCTGCAGGTACTCGATGATGGTCGTCTGACCGATGGTCAGGGCCGCACCGTGGACTTCACGAATGCTGTCATCATCATGACCAGTAACCTTGGCTCTGCCCTCTTGAAAAACCAGATGAAGAAACTGGGATTCAAAGCAGAGGACAAAGGCGAGAAGAAGGAAACCTTCGAGGATGTGAAGAAGCTGATGATGGATGAAGTGAAACACACGCTCCGTCCGGAATTCATCAACCGTATCGATGAGATCATCGTATTCCATCCGCTCACTGCTTCCGATCTTTCCTCTATCGTGAACCTGATGCTTGCCAAGGTCGGCGAGAAGCTCGCGCACTTCGAAGTGAAGCTCGATGCCAGCGAAGAAGCGAAAAAGCTCCTCATCGATCATGGTACCGATGTGGAATACGGTGCCCGTCCGCTGCGCCGCACCATCCAGAAAGAAGTCGAAGACCCGATCTCCGAGCTCATTCTGCAGGAGGGACTCGAAAAGAAGAAAGTCCTCCATATGGATGCCAAGGATGGCAAGCTGACTTTCCACGCGGAATGATGCCATCGCCTTTAGGCAGATGATATAATAAGAGTGCAATGGGAATGTAGTAGACATTTCCCGTTGCACTCTTTTTGTGTTTTTAGGGGTTCAAAGGGGTCTCTGGGGTCTGAAGGTTCGACGGGGAAGGTGCGGCGCGAAGCGCCGAATGATAAAATTGCGGCGAAGCCGCCACCACCACTCCTCACTTCTCACTCCTCACTCCTCACTCCTAACTTTGAGAAATTGTATAGCGTACTGATGAACGATATGATGATAAAGGAGATACGTCCATGGCCAAGAACCGAACCAAATTCGTCTGCTCGAACTGCGGGGCAGAGACTGTGAGATGGATGGGGCGATGCCCGCAGTGCGGCTCATGGAATACACTCGAGGAGACGGTAGAGGAAGTCCTCCCCAAGCAGCTGCGGACGACGCATGAGGTGGTCAGCGGCAAGCGTCCGCAGAAACTCTCGGAAGTGAATCTGGAAAACCATGAACGCATGCAGCTGGCGATGCCCGAGGTCGATCGTCCGCTCGGAGGCGGCGTCGTACCCGGCTCCGTCATCCTTTGGGGCGGAGAGCCGGGGATCGGCAAGTCGACACTGATTCTCCAGGTCTGCCACGCCATGGCAAAGGCGGGGCGGAGCGTCCTTTATGCGAGCGGGGAAGAGTCCGAAGCGCAGATCAAGATGCGCGCCGAAAGACTCGGCGCTGCTGATGACGATCTCTTCGTCTATTCCGGCGGCAATCTGGATGCCATCGTCTCTGAGGCTGAGAAAGAAAAGCCATCCATGCTGGTCATCGACTCCATCCAGACGATGTATCTTTCTGCCAATGAATCCCCGATGGGAAGTCCTGCGCAGATCCGCGACTGCACCGCCGTACTTGTGCGCCTCGCGAAAAGTGAGAATATCGCTGTCATGATCATCGGTCATGTGACGAAGGAAGGAAATCTCGCGGGACCGCGCATCTTGGAGCACATGGTCGACGTGGTCTTCTACTTGGAAGGCGACCGCAGCTACCAGTTCCGCGTGCTGAGGACGGTGAAAAACCGTTTCGGCTCCACTGCCGAGTCCGGGCTCTTCGTCATGGAGGGGCAGGGGCTCAAAGGGATCGAAGACCCGTCGAAATACCTGCTTCGTGACCGCACGAGCCAGACACCGGGTCAGGCTGTCGTCGCCTGCATGGAGGGACTGCGACCTGTCCTTGTAGAGATCCAAGCGCTCACCGTACACTCGGTCCTTGCCATCCCGCGCCGCATCGCGGCGGGCTATGACTACAACCGCATGATCATCCTTCTCGCCGTCTTGGAACGCCGCGGGCGTATCCCTTTCTCGACCGAAGATGTGTACCTCAATGTGGCAGGCGGTTTCCGTGTGAAGGAAACTGCCGCCGACCTGGCTGTCGCGCTCTCACTGATCTCCGTCAGAGGCGACGCCCCTATCCCGCAGAACCTCATGGCACTCGGAGAGATCGGTCTTACCGGAGAGATCATGCCTGTTTCCCGTGTCACTCTTCGTCTCAAAGAAGCACTCAAGATGAAATTTACCCATTTCATCCTGTCGGAACGCAATAAAAAAGAAGTCCTTGCCTATTATGAAGCGCATCATCTGGACGAGGTCAGAGAACATACCGTCTTCGTCAGAAATCTGAAAGACTTGATGGAAGCCGTGAAGTAGGGGAAGTCCACGGGGCGTGCTGCTCCTTGATTTGGGGATGAAAGCTCTGTTTGAATGAGGAATGAGGAATGAAGGTGGCGGCTTTGCCGCAAGTATATATGAGGTGATGCCCGAAGGTGGTATTGAGTTACCAGTCACTTGAGACTTCTGCCTAGCTGCTCATCCCTGCTTTCAAATTTCAGGGGTTGGTGCGGTGTTTCTATAGGATGAAGCGCTGCACCAACCTCTTTGAACCTTCTGAACGTATAGAACCCGCTGAACCTGCCAACCGCAAACTGTCAATCATCAACAAAATTTTTCATTTCCGGTATAAATGAGAGCGAAAGTTTGCTATAATAAGATGATACTTAAAATGTAAAAATGGACTTACTATCTGAAAAAGTTGTTTTCTACAAAAACATAGTGTAATCAAAGAGGATTCAAGATGCCGGAAAAAGTATTACGATTGATATTCATCCTGCTCTTTACCGTTCTTGGCGTCGTGCTTTCCAGACAGGGCGAGTCAGTGCTGACGGCACTGCTCCCGAACTCTGTCCTGACGGAGACCATTCTGGGGATCACCTTCATGTCTCTGGCCACGATGCTTCTGGGTGGTATTTTAGGAGCTGTCGTGGGCTGCGCTGTATCGCCCTACCTGATTTCCCGCCTTTTCGCATTGACATCGCGGATGGAGAAGTCGCTGTCTGCCATGAGTACGCAGGATCTCATCGCAGGGACGCTCGGGCTCTTTCTGGGGCTCATCATTGCAAATCTGGTCGGACTTGCTTTCAGCTCGGTGCCGTTCATCGGGCCGTATGTCTCTGTCGTACTGTCCATCGTGCTCGGGTATCTGGGGATGCATCTCGCAGTCAGCAAGAAGCCGGAGATGGTCGGCTGGTTTAAGCTGCATGCGGAAGAAAAGAGCGAGAAAAAGAAATCAAAGGAAAAACAGCGCATCGGTAAGCTGCTGGATACGAATATCATCATCGATGGACGTGTGGCAGATATTTTCCAAACCGGATTTTTGGAAGGCCCTATCGTGGTGCCTGTCTTTGTGCTGGAAGAATTGCAGAAGATCGCTGACAGCTCGGACGTACTGAAGAGGAATCGCGGCCGCCGCGGACTGGATATCCTGAACCATATGCGCAAGAAGAATCGCGATGACATCAAGATCATCACCGATGATTTCGAGGAGATCAGTGAGGTGGACTCCAAGCTCATTAAGCTCGCCCGTGAAAAGGGCTACAAGATCATCACCAATGACTACAATCTGAATAAAGTGGCGGAGCTGCAGGGCGTCGCTGTCCTCAATGTGAATGACCTCGCCATCGCTGTGAAGCCGGCCGTCATTCCCGGCGAGCAGATCTTCGTCCAGCTTGTGAAGAATGGCAAGGAAGAAGGCCAGGGAGTCGCCTACCTTGATGACGGCACGATGATCGTTGTCGAAGACGGCAGCAAAAGCATCGGTAAGGAAGTCGCCGTCATCATTACATCGGTTCTCCAGACCTCGGCCGGGAAGATGATCTTTGCGAAGCTCGAAGAATAGGATTAGTAGCTAGGGATTAGGGATTAGGAGTGACTAGTGACTGGTGACTGGTGACTGGGTGACTAAGAGACTAGGAGATTAGGAGACATCAGACATCTGACTTCTATCCTCCGGCCTTCGGGCATCGCCCCATATATATTCGCGGCGAAGCCGCCACCTTCATTTCTAATTCCTCATTCCTAATTCCTCATTCGAGCAAAGCTTTCATCCCCAATCAAGGTGCGAGCCGCCCCCACGGGCTAGCCATGAACACTCAAACCCATTTAGGAGTACATGTATTTATGAACAGTCTCATACTGGTGGCTGCCGGTCAGGGCAGCCGCATGGGGGCTCCGGTGAATAAACTTCTCTTGAAGCATCGGGGCCATTCGCTGATTTCTTATACGCTAAGGCATGTCTTTCAGAGCCACTTTCTGGAAGAGCTTATCATCGTCGCAAGGGTTGAGGAACAGCCGATTTTTGCTGACATATTGAAAGGGATCGAGCATCATATCCCTGTCCGCTTCGCGCCGGGCGGAGCGACGCGCACCCAGTCGGTGAAGAATGGACTTTCCTGTCTTGCGAAGGATTCGGAAAAAGTCCTTGTGCATGATGGGGCGCGTCCTTTCGTCGATGGGAAGACCATTGATGAGGCCTTTGCTGCCATCAGCGAGGCACATCCGGCCGTCGTGGTCGGTATCCCCTGTGTGGATACCATCAAGGAGGTCGATGGAGAATTGGTGCAGGGAACGCTGGATCGGAGCCGCCTTTTCCGCGCACAGACGCCGCAGGGGGCATTTTCGAAGCTGCTCAAAGCGTCGATGGAAGCTCTTTCCTCCGAAGAAGGGATCACGGATGACGCTTCGATCCTGGAAAAAGCGGGCGTGCCGGTCACGGTGCTGCCCGGGAAAGAACAGTTTTTCAAGGTAACGACACCGGGAGATTGGAGCCGGTTTACAAAAATGATCGAAAAAGAGGGCTTGCCCTTCCGTATCGGACAGGGGTATGATATACATCGATACGATGAAAGCCGTCCGCTCATGCTTGGCGGTGTAGAGATCGCAAAGACAGGCGGCCTTTTGGGCCACTCGGATGCGGATGTGCTGCTGCATGCCATCATGGATGCGCTTTTGGGCGCAGCAGGTCTTCCCGATATCGGGCACTATTTCCCTGATACCGATCCTCGCTATGAGGGAGCGGACAGCAAAAAGCTCATGCTCGAAGTGAAGCGCGTCCTTTCCGAAGAAGGCTGGCAGGCTGGAAATATCGACAGCACGGTCATCGCGGAGAAGCCGAAGCTTGCGCCGCATATAGCGGAAATGAAAGCATCGATCGCGCATCTTCTCGGGATTTCCGAGAATCAGGTGGGTGTGAAAGCCACCACGAATGAAAAATTGGGTGCAGTGGGCCGCAGGGAAGGTATGGCGGCTCTGGCATCCGTTATCATTTATAGAAAATAAGAAGGAGTTTTAACAGATGGAAAAGAAATTAAAAGTTCGTTTTGCCCCGAGCCCGACAGGCCCATTTCATATCGGTGGTGCGCGCTCCGCGCTCTTCAACTGGCTGGTTGCTCGTCACGCTGACGGCACCTTCCTCGTCCGCATCGAAGATACGGATCTGAAGCGTTCCACCAAGGAATCCGAAGAGAATATCAAAGATTCTCTGAAATGGCTCGGCATGAACTGGGATGAAGGCATCGACGTAGGCGGCCCGCATGGCCCGTACCGCCAGACCGAACGCCTCGATCTCTACAAGAAGGAAGTACAGAGACTTCTCGATGAAGGCAAAGCGTACTACTGCTACTGCAGCGCAGAAGAGCTGGAAAAAAGCCGCAAGGCGCAGCTCGATGCCGGCAAGACTCCGATCTATGATGAACACTGCCGCCACCTCACCGAAGAAGAAAAAGCCAAGTACGAAGCGGAAGGCAGAAAGCCGGTCGTCCGTCTCAAGGTCAGAAAAGACGGTGTCTTCGCTTTTGATGACATGGTCCGCGGCCATGTCGAATTCCAGGCAGCCGGTGTCGGTGATTTCATCATCATGAAATCCGACGGTATCCCGGTCTATAATTTCGCTGTCGTGATCGATGATGCCTTCATGGAAGTCACCCATGTCATCCGTGCCGAAGAGCATCTTTCGAATACCCCGCGTCAGCTTGCCATCTATGAAGCACTTGGCTATAAACCTCCGAAATTTGGACATATCTCCCTGATCCTCGGCGAAGATCATAAGAAGATGAGCAAGCGCCATGGGGCGACCTCTGTCACCGAATACAGAAATATGGGCTACCTGCCGGAAGCGGTCGTGAACTATCTGGCGCTCCTTGGCTGGACTCCGAAGGGCGAACAGGAAATCTTTACGGAAGAAGAGCTCATCAAGCAGTTCTCCATGAAGCGTGTCTCCTCGAATGATGCTGTCTTCGATATCAATAAGCTGAACTGGATCAACTTCCAGTACATGAAGAAGCTGGACGCAGACCAGCTCTATAATCTGATCGTCCCATTCCTTGTGAAAGCCGGCTATGTGGATGCTGCAGTCAGTGAAGAAAAGAAAGACTGGCTGAAGAAGGTCATCTGGTTCATGAAAGACCACATCTACTTCGCAGGTCAGGCAGCCGATGAGCTGAGATTCTTCTTCGAAGATATGCCAGAGTTGACCGATGAAGATGTCCTTGCCATCATGAAGGCAGAAACCAGCGGCAAGCTCCTTAAAGCCTTCATCGAAGATCTGAAAGCACTTGAGACCTTCGATCAGGCAGAGATCAAGAAATGCTTCAATGCATGCATGAAAGCACAGGGCATCAAGGGCAAGGCTGCTTACGAACCGACCCGTATCGCTTTGACCGGTGCGACCCAGGGCCCGGGCATGTTTGAAATGATGGAACTTTTCGGAAGAGAAAAGACCATGGATAGACTCGAAGCAGCACTCGCGTACTGTTAAGAGAGGAAAGAGCCACAGAAATGCGCCGCATTTCTGTGGCTCTTTTGGTTTGAGGTTAGCCTGTGGGGCGTGCTGCCCTCTTGATGGGGGATGAAAGTCTCTCTTGAATTAGGAATGAGGAATTAGGAATTAGGAATGAAGGTGGCGGCTTCGCCGCGAGTATATATGAGGCGATGCCCGTAGTCCGGAGGATAGAAGTCAGATGTCTGGCGTCTGATGTTTGATGTCTCCCGGTCTTCTAGTCTCCCGGTCTCCCAGTCTCTTAGTCACCCAATCACTCGAAGCCCCTAATCCCTAGCTGCCGATCACAAATTTCTAATTCCAATTTCCTTCATTTATGCTATAATGACTATGAGTGTAATCAGCAGGTTTCCTGCTGAAATCACGATGAGGAAACAGATATGAAAATTATTGGTGGAAAAGCCAAAGGCACGAACCTTTTGGCACCCGTAGGAAGAAATACGACGAGACCGACGCTGGGACGGGTACGGGAAAGCATTTTCAATGTACTTGCCAATGTAGGGCTCGTTGAGACGGATGTCCTTGATATTTTCGCCGGGACAGGCGCGATGGGGCTTGAGGCGCTCAGCCGGTATGCATCGTCTGCGGTCTTTATCGACAAGACAACGGGCCGCATCATCCGCGAAAATGCGAAGAAGTGCCATGCAGAAGATCAGGTACAGATCATATCGAGAGATGTAGGGGCTGCGCTGAAGTCTCTTCAGGGCAGGACCTTTGATTATATTTTCATGGACCCTCCGTATCGGAAGGGCTATATCAATGAAGTACTGGCGATGGTTTTCGACTGCGGCCTTCCTGCTGATCATGCGATCATTATTGCAGAACATTCTATATCAGAACCCCCGGATGTATCACTCTTTGCTGACCGGTGTGAAGTCTGGAAAGAGAAAAAAGTGGGGGCCATTGTTGTTACCTATCTGCTATGCAGATCTACAGAGGGAGAAGTGCAATGAAAATAGCGATTTGCCCAGGAAGTTTCGACCCGGTGACCTATGGTCATCTGGATATCATCAGAAGAAGCGCTTGTCTGGTCGATAAACTGATTGTGGCAGCTTTTTTAAACCCGACCAAGCATTATATGTTTACTACAGAAGAACGGTTGGATATGCTTCGTGAGACGACCAAAGACATTCCCAATGTCGAAGTGGATGCTTTTGATGGTCTTTTGAATGAATACGCAGCGAAGAAGAATTGCCATCTTCTGATTCGCGGACTTCGTGCGTTCAGTGATTTTGAATACGAATTTCAGCGGGCGCTCATGATCAAACAGATCGATCCCACGCTGGAGACCGCATTCTTCATGACGGACGGACGCTATTCTTATCTGTCGTCTACCGGCGTTCGTGAGCTGGCCCATTTTGATGGTGATATTACCCGGATGGTCCCGCCCTATGTACAGGAAATGATCAAGAAAAAGGTAGAGAATCGCTGATCGCCATCGGCTTTTTTCTCAAACTTCGAAAAAGAAATGAGGCTTGCAATTATGGACACAAGAAAACTCTTAGAAGAATTAGAAAATGTCATCAATAACGCGAGTGAAGTACCGCTCACCAATAAGAAATTGGTGGATAAGGATGAGATCGAACGACTGATCGATGCCATCAATCAGTCGCTCCCAAATGAACTCGAGAGCGCACGCCGCATCGTCGCGGACAAAGAGCGTATCATGCTCGACGCAGAAAAGAAAGCAGAGGACACGGTGGCGCAGGCGAAGGATTATATCGCCCGCATTACGGAAGAAAGCGAACTTGTCAAGCAGGCGCAGGAGCGTGCCAATGAAGTGATCTCTTCGGCCAATAAATCCGCTGATGAACTCCGCACCAGCTCTGTCACCTATGCGACAGATGTCCTGAAGTATGTGGAAACAAATATGGAAAATGTCTTAGACAGCCTGAAAAAGAATCGTCAGAGTCTGATCGATTCCAATTCCGCCGCTACCCGTCAGCAGGAAAAAGAGAATAAATAATGAGGGGCGGAGTTTGGGGATCAGCACCCGCTGCACCCAATGAGTCCGTTGCATTCTGCGGCATATTTTCATGCGAAGACGAAACGCATGTTACGTTTTGCTAGTGTCATCAGATTGATGGATGATGCTTCAGGGCGCACCTTCATTCCTTATTTCTCATTCCTCTTTTGGGGAAGGGGATAAGTGATATTCCGGTTTTGAATGAAGCATACAGGAGGCCATTCCCATGGGACGAGAAGAGGAAAGCCGACGGATCCTTGTGATCTGTTTTGCGGCGGCTCTTCTGGCTCTGGGAGCGGCCTTTTTTCTGTGGCATACCGCAGGGGAGACGAAAGAGGAGCCGCTTCCTGTGGTCGAGCTTTCCGGCAAGGAGTCTTCCCGGACTCTCCTCGTCTATGTGACGGGTGCCGTGAGGCAGCCGGGTGTCTATGAGCTTCCTGAGGGAAGCCGCTTCTTCGATGCGGTGAAGGCTGCGGGTGATGTGCTGCCGTATGCGGTTATGGAAGATATCAATATGGCCGAGCCGCTTTCTGACGGGATGAAGATCCATATCCCGCTTGATCCGGAGCAGGCGGATGCGCGGGGGAGCGGGCTCATCTCTATCAATGCCGCCAGCGCGAAAGAGCTCGAAGCACTCCCGGGCGTCGGTCAGGTGACGGCGGAGAAGATCATCCGCTACCGTGAGGAGCATGGCCGCTTTTCCTCGAAGGAGGAGCTCAAAAAGGTGCCATCTATCGGTGAGAGCCGTTACAAGAAGATGGCGGATAAGATCACCCTATGATGATCCGGCTGGGGCTTTTCTGGAGTACGCTTCTGCTGGCAGCGGGAGTTTTTCTTTTCGAGGAGCTTCCGCCTTTTCTGCTGCCTTATGGGTATGCCTTGCTGTTTCTTTTCGGTGTGCTTTTCCTTCTCTATGGTCATTTCCGCGGCCGCTTTTCCCTTGTCCTTTTGGGAGCGGCGCTTGCTCTTCTGACGATCGGTGCTTTCCGCATGGCACTCTCTGATGCCCTGTGGCAGGAGCAGTCACACTGGGCGAGCCGAAGCGCAGGCACCTATGAAGGCATCGTCATGGAGGAGCCGCTGGTACAAAAAGGAGAGGAGGGCTATGCGAGATATGCGCTTGCGCTCGTTTCCATCCGATACGCCGATGGGACGCTCCAGCCGCTCTCGGGGTCGTGCTACCTCTATGACCAGAAGGAGACCTGGCATTTCCATCCCGGTGACCGCCTTTACGCCGAAGGAGAAATGAGCCCGATCCGCCTGTATCAGAATCCGGGAAAGATCGATCTCACGGGACGCTATCGGAGCCGCCATCTCCTTGGAAGGCTGTATCTCACAGAAGGCATGCATCCCGCCTTTGCCGGTGAGAGCGGCGCCTATCGCATAGAGAGATTCTCTTCGGAGATGAAGCAGTCGCTGAAAGAGACATTTGCGCCTTACATGGATCCGGTGCGCCTTTCGATCCTGATGACGCTCCTCTTCGGAGGGAATTATAATGATATCCCGGAAGAGGTCATGACGTCATTCTCTGCGACGGGCATCATCCATATTCTCTCCGTATCGGGCTCGCATGTGGCGCTGCTCTTTGGCTTCCTGTACCTTTTGGGACGCTGGCTCTCGCTGCCGCGACGTCTTGTGATCCTGCCGGCCATCCTGCTTGTGCTGTTTTACGCGGTGCTCTCAGGGCTTGTGCCGCCCGTCATCCGTGCGGCGGTCATGGGGATCCTCTCTGTCGTTGGGATCTTCCTTGACAGGGAGAAGGAGACGCTGAATCTTCTGGGGGCGGCGGTCTTTGGCATGCTGCTCTGGGATCCTTACTATGTGTACGATGTGAGCTTCCAGCTCTCAGTCGGCGCATCCGCGGGGATCCTCCTCTTTTACCGTCCGATCCTCCGCTGGATGAGCCCTTTCCAAAAGCTGCCGAAATGGGTGAAGGAAGGGATCGCGCTGTCTTCATCGGCACAGCTTCTCACGATACCGATCATGCTCTATGATTTCCATCGCTTTCCGGTGTATTTCATCTTTGCGAATCTTTTCGTCACGCCGTTTCTGGAATGGGTCATTATCGCAGGTCTTGTCGCAGCGCTCGTCTCCCTTCTTTGCCGTCCGCTGATGGCAGGGCTTCTCTATGCGGCAGACTATGCGGTCTTTTTAGCCCTGCGTCTGAATCTGCTCCTCTCCTCGGCCAGGGGAGCGCAGCTTGTGACAGGTGGTCTTTCTTCTTTAGAAATAGCCTTTTACTATGCGCTTCTTGCGGCGGTGTATTTCAGAAAGCGGCTTTCCGGTCGCTCTCGCATGGCTGCCGGAGGCATGCTGTCGCTTCTTTTTCTTGCCATCGCGGTGGCGCAGCTCCTGCCGCCTTCGCCCCGTGTCATCTGCCCGGATCTTGGCGCTGATCGCGGAATCCTCCTTGTCAATGACGGGCGAAACATCTTATACTATAAGGCAAGCCGCATCTCCTCACACACCGCCGTCTGGGAGTGGAATTCCATCCTCGCCTACGAAGGGGTGCAGGAGGCAGATGTGCTCATTCTGGATCTGGAAGATGTGGAAAAGCCGCTCCCCTTCGATATGGGGATCCCCGTGAAAGAAATCTGGGTCACGGGCGGCGATCCGGAAAAACTGACGCCGCTTCTGATGAAAGACACGGGGGCACGCGTGCGCCGGCCGGGACGCGCAGGACTTGCGCTGGATGATATGCGTTTCGCTACGAACGGCAGCAGCTGGCGCATCGCGATGGGGGAGAAGGATATTTTCCTTTCTGGACGAAAATCCATGCCAAAAGCATCTCCCCATACCCTGTGGATCGCCGGAAGCCATGGTTTCCTAGAATATACGGAAAAAGACGTAGAAGCCATCGCGCCCGAGCTGGTCATCTACGGCGGTACCCGCCTCGTTCACGCCTATGAAGATATGGAGCTCTTCGATTTCAAAGACATCCCGTCTGTGAACCTGTATCAGAAGGGGATGCAGGAGATCGTGTACAAGAATGGGTGGAAGTTGGTGACTAGTGACTGGTGACCGCGGTTAGCCCGTGGGGCGTGCTGCCCTTTGATTTTTTGCGAAAGAGGTTCAGCAGGTTCTATAGGTTCTATAGGTAGGGCGGGGGTGGTGCGGCGCATAAAAATATGGGAGCGCCGCGGAGTATAGATGGTGGCGATGCCCGAAGGTGGGATTTCAGTCACGAGTCACTTTGCGCCCCTAATCCCCAATTCTTAGTTTAGCGATTTGTTAACTTCTGGACTAAGTGAGAAGTTAGAAGCGAGAAGTGGTGGAAGGGGCGCACAATTCATATAGCGCCCCAATACCCCCCCTTTTTTTATTATATAAACAGTTTGTTCATCATTTATATAAAACTCCACGGCGCTTCCTAATTTTATGCGCCGTACCTTCACTCCTCACTCCTAACTTAATTCGGAAGTTGACTTAAATGCCAGTTATTTAGAAAACGAAATACTATGCACTCCCGATTCCCGTTTACATTTATACAAGGACGAACACTTATGCCTGCCAAAAAGTTAAATAAAAAGAACTGCTGCTTTCTCTATGGGGAAGACCTGGTATCACTGGCTCTTCGACGGGAGGGGCTGCTCAAAGCCTATTTCGAGGGAAATCCGCCCGATCCCGTTCTGTTCGATGGAGAGGGAAGTCTGGAAGAGTATGAGAATGCCCTGGCAGGGCAATCGCTTTTTTCCAGTGCGACTGCGGTCGTGATACACAATCCCCCTTTCCTGAAGCGCATTTCGAAAGCAGAGAAAGAAGAAAAGGCGGCCCTCCACTTTGTGGAGAGGCTCGAAGGCCTGCCGCCTGATATTTTCTGCCTGATCCAGCTCGATGGAAAGCCGGACAAGCGAACGAAGATCGTGAAAGGGCTGCTGTCTGTCTGCTACAGTGAAGAGCTTTCGCTCCTTTTGCCGCGTGATGCGGCAGGTGCGATGATACGTCTCTTGTCAGCAGCGGGCAAGCGTGTCGATTTCTCCGCACGGACTTATTTGGAGGATGTACTCTCCTCGTGGGATACGATTTCCCTTCCCCTTTTGCAGACGGAATGTGATAAGATGGTACTGATGTGCGGGGAAAAGTCCGTCGTGACGAAGGAGCTTTTGGAGCTTGCACTTCCCGACTACATGAATCAGGGGATCTTCAAATTCGTCGATGCTCTTCTGGACAAAAAGTCACAGCTGGTCTTAGAGAGTGCGGACCGTGTCTTCACGGATATGACCACCACGATCAAAAATCTCGGACTTCTTTCTTCCAAATTCAGAAAGATCAAGATCTTGAAGGAAATGGAAAGAAATCACGTACCGCCCACCCGTATCCAGCAGGCGCTGGGGGTGAGATCCTCCTGGCAGTGGCGGGCCGTGCAGGCCGAGGCAAGGAAGGTCACGGAAGAAGAGGCGGAGTGGTTTCTTCTGGAGATCATGAAGTACCAGCTCGCTTCCCGCCAAGGCGCCTCGGAGCTCGAACTCAAAGATTTGCTGCTGAAGTATTGTTTGAGGGGGAAGCAGTGACTAGTGACTGGTGACTAGGGATTAGGAGTGACTAGTATAGCGATTTGTTAACTTCTGGACTTTGTAAGAAGTGGTGGAATATCTTGGCTCCCCATCGGGGGAGCTG
>CAKPQG010000033.1 GCA_934178345.1 uncultured Dialister sp.
TCCAACACTTTCATGCAATACCGCTACGTAGCCCCCTCAGCCCTTCGGGCAGCTCCCCCGATGGGGAGCCAAGAATGTTCTGCCGCTTAACTTAATAGCATTACCCGATGGGGAAGGCAAAGAGGAGGCGGCTCCGCCGCAAAAAAGCCAACCCCGCCTCGCTGCGCTCGGCAGCCCCTTCCAAGGGAAGGGGCTCGCGTGGACACTCCCTCCTTCCTATGGAAGGAGGTGCCCCGAAGGGGCGGAGGTTGGATGGGGAAAGCGGTATTTCCGTATCACAGCCTTCCCCGCGTGGGGAAGGTGGCGAGCGGAGCGAGCCGGATAGGGTACTAGCGGTATGAAAGAGGGTGGGGAAGATCGTCTCAAGTACGGCGTTTACGGCAGCACCCGAGCGCTGCTGACGCCCCATGCGGGGAAGGCTTACGCGGAGCGACGCTCCGCGTCGATTTTTTATAAAAGGGCGATGCCCGAAAGTGGCATTTAAGTCACCAGTGACTAGTGACTCGCGCCTCCTAATCCCTAGCCACTAATCCCAAATCCCTACTTTCTGGAGAGAAAATGTTCCAATTTCTTAGGCAACCCAAAATTTTTCGGGGGGGGTAGTACTGCATCTTTATCAGCAAGCGATGCCTCGACGCATTTGGCTGCTTCGATTTCTTCCTGCAGAGCACGCAGATGATCTTCCAGCTCCGCTACATGCGAGGCGATCATCCGGCGGCGCTCCGGCCGGCTCGCATCCCCCTGCTGCACCAGCCCGATGTAGCGGCTGATCACATTGACAGGCATATCGAGATTGCGAAGCAGCTGGATCAGACGGATCTTCTCCACATCCCGATCCGTGAAGATACGCATCCCATTCGGGCTCCGTTTCAAGAAGACCAGGAGTCCCCGCTTGTCATAGAAGCGGATCGCCGTAGCCGGGATTCCCGTCATCTCTTCGATATCCTTGATCGTGTAATAATGTTCTGCCATGAGCATCTCTTCCTTTCGGTATAAGTAATGATTCTATTATTTTAATCCATAGAGCGAGGAAGAAGTTAAGTGTATACTTTATAGCGGGGCAGGAGTTCCACGCAGGCAGCTCGCCCATTGATTGGGCTGAAAGCTCCGTTCGTATGAGAAATAAGAAAAAGCATCATCTCGGATCCGTCATCCTGAGCGGAGTCAAACGTCGGATGGAAGACAATCGGAAAACGGAACGGTGAGAACTGAGCCGAAGGATCTATCCCGCTCACGAGTGGCTACGAAATACGCAAGACTCTGCGACTGAATCGGCATTTCCCTCATACCGGAAAGCAGCATTTCGATTCACGCTGCTTTCATAGCTCGATGGATGGATATTAAGGAAACGCTGATTAAATCGCAGAGTCAGCTTCTACAAGAAGTTTTATGCATAGCTTCGTCATAACCTTCCTTAAATAGCTCGCTATTCGCGTCAGGCTATTCCTTGCTATGCATAAAACTTCAAGAGTAAAATCTGACAACGATTTAATCAGTGTTTCCTTAAAGGACACATGCTAACCATATGTTCTAAATTAGGAAAAGAAAAGAATTCGATAAAATCAGTACCTTGCTCATGTTCCCATCAATTCAAATTATTCTTTTTCCACTTATAGACTATTTCTATATGACTTGTAGTCACTTCGGGAAGTCCCCGATTTTATGGTAAAGTTCCCCACGTTAGACCAAGGTAGAGGATATAGAACTAAGGGTAAAGCTACACCTATTGAGTGCTTTGCCCGGACGTGATACCCTAAGTCTAGCTTCGGGGCAAGCCCTTGACCGGAAGCTGATGGAAGAAAGAAGCATCTCGGACTACGCAGAGGAAACACGGTCACTCGAGCCGAAAAGAGATCCTTCGAAAATTCCTGATACACAAAAGGGCAAAATTTTCAAAGGAGCGATTGACTATGAAAAAGATCCTCGCACTGGCTGCTGTAGCAGCACTCACCGCTGGCGTATCCGCTTACGCTGCAAATCCATTCTCCGATGTTACCGCTGATGACTGGGCTTATCAGGCAGTATCCGACCTGTCCGCTCAGGGCGTCGTAGAAGGCTATCCGGACGGCACCTTCAAAGGCGAAAGAAACATGACCCGTTACGAACTGGCTCAGATCGTAGCTCGCCTCATGGCTAAAGAAGACCAGCTGAACGCTGAACAGCAGGCAACTCTGGACAAACTCGCTGGCGAATACGCTGACGAACTCGCAAACCTCGGCGTTCGCGTTTCCAACCTGGAAAAGAAAGTCGGCAACCTCTACTGGTCCGGCGACGCTCGTATGCGTTACACTGCTTCTTCCAGCGACAAAGTTGCTGATAAATACGATGGTCGTATCCGTCTGAATGTAAAAGGTCAGGTTAACGAAGCAACCTACGTACAGGGACAGTTCGTTAACAACATGGACTTCAAAGGCGATAAACCATCTAACACCTCTATGGCTCAGATCTATGTAAACCATAACTTTGGCAAAAACGTAGCAGTACGTCTTGGCCGTCAGCCGATCGTATTCGGCAACCAGGGTGGCTGGCTGTACAATGGCCTCGAAGGCTACGATGGTGCACAGGTTTCTTACAACAATGGAAAACTGGCTCTGACCACCGGCTTTGGTCAGCTGAACGCTTCCGATTACGACGAAGTAAAATCTACTGATATGTACTTTGCAAAAGGTGCTTATGACTTCGGCTTCGCAAAACTGAATGCTGACTACATCGCTGACAAAGATAGCGAAGCTAATGATAGAGCAGAAATCTACGGTGTGGGCCTGAACATTCCGGTTCAGAAGTTCAATGTATTCGGTGAATACTACAAGAACACCACTGCCGGTGATTATGACACCGCTTGGAACGCAGGTCTCTCCTATGGCAAAGCTGACTGGAAGAAAGCTGGCACTTGGGATCTGTCCGTTGCTTACAATGATGTAGACTATGGTGTTTACTTCGGTGGCGGCACCTGGCACAATGATATGCTCAAGAACTTCACCGCTGACTATCTCGATGCTTATAACCTGACTTTCTGGACTGCTATCGCTAACGTAACCCTCCAGAAGAACGTACAGCTGCACGCTGAATATGCATTCGCAGCTGACGCTGAAAAGAGCAACAACGGCGCTGATCCGGACGACTCCTGGACTGTTTCCCTGAACTACAAATTCTAATTTGTGAGTTCTTGCAAACGAATCTGAATCAAAAAAGGAAATCCCTTACGGGATTTCCTTTTTATTTTATATATCATATAATAAAGGCAGAGAGGAGGCGGTGCGTGATGGATATCGACGATATATATCTGGCGGGGAAGAACGCGGCCTATGACAGTGCTGCCAAGAAGCTCCTGGCCAGCCGGAAGATCTTGGCGTGGATCTTGGGAAACGCTGATTAAATCGCAGAATCAGATTTCATATGGATTTTTATACATAACGTCGTCGACATTCTCCTTAAATAGCTCGCTATTCGCGTCGAATGTCTCCTCGCTCTGTATAAAAATCCAAGAATGAAATCTGATAACGATTTAATCGGTGTTTCCTTTGAAATACTGCGTCGAAGAGTTCAAAGAGAGCGAGATCGCAGACATCCGTGACCGCTACATCATAGGGACACCGGAAGTGGCTCTGACGCCTGTCCTTCCTGATCAGACGAATGCGCTGAGCCATATCCGTGGTGAAAGCACAGAGGACGCCAGGCTGACGGAGCAATGCTATTAAGTTAAGGAAAATGTTAGCGCCGTAACGACTTGCTTCCCCCTCCGGGGGAAGTGCCGAAGGCAATAGGGGCATGCTAACGGTCATCGAACAATGTGGGATATACCGTAGTGCTGCCCCTCATCTCACTTCGTTCGAAATGGCGTCTCACTGGATTTTCGCGTCGCTTCACTCCTAAAAATCCAGTTCGCTTGCACAAGCCCTCCGGGCAGCTCCCCCGATGGGGAGCCAAGAATGATCGGCCGCTTAACTTAATCGCATTAGCTGACGGAGGGGAGAGTCACTTTTGACATTCGCTTTCGCGCGGTGACGCCGGAGGAAGATCCGCTAGGGAAACACTGATTAAATCGCAGAATCAGATTTCATATGGATTTTTATACATAGCTTCGTCATCATCTTCCTTAAATAGCTCGCTATTCGCGTCAGATGACTCCTCGCTCTGTACAAAAATCCAAGAATGAAATCTGACAACGATTTAATCAGTGTTTCCCCGGCTCTGTATGGACACGCCCGATGGGGCAAGCGGTATCACACGATATCGGCTGACGGAAAATCAGGAGTATGGGGCTTACAGAGAGGACAGACGCAATTATGATCTATTGCAGGTCGTCATGGTCTACATCGGGCAGGGGAAACGAGAACTGGGTAACCGCCTGCTGAATTTACTGGAAGAAATTTTCAAATCAAAAGACAGTGCCAAAGACAAGCGGGAACGATTGCAAAAGGAATATCAGATTGATTTGAATGAAGACGAAGAAGGGATGGTGGATACCATGTGCAATTTGAGTGTAGGTATATTTGAAAGGGCTTGGAATCAAGGGGTCACGGCAGGCTTCGCCAAAGGCCGCGAAGAAGGTCTTGAAAAAGGGCTCGAAAAAGGGCTCGAAGAAGGCCACGCGAAAGGCCTCGAAGAAGGCCGCGCGAAAGGTCGTGAAGAAGGTCGCGTGAAAGGCCTCGAAGAAGGTCGTGAAGAAGGTTGCAAGGAGCTGACCAGAGCATTTGTTGTGCAGCTTCTGGAGATGCATATGCCGCTGTCCTTTATCATGCAGGCTACGAAATGCAATGAGAAAGAAATCCGAGATATTGCGGAAGAAGAAGGACTTACCGTAGATCCATCGTGATGAAAAACGGACAGCTTGCGAGAGCCGTCTGTTTTCAGGAAAGCGCAGATGAAGGAAACGCTGATTATATCGAAGGAAGATTGTATCGGCGTTTCCCAGGCTGCTTTAAAAGTTTGAAAGCAGAAATGAGTGGCTGGGGATTAGGGATTGGGGATTAGGAGTGACTGGTGACTAGTGACTTACATGCCACTTGCGGGCATCGCCCCATATATATTCGCGGCGAAGCCGCCACCTTCATTCCTCATTCCTCATTCGCACAAAGCTTTCATTCAGAATCAGTGGGCGGCACGCCCCGTGGGCTAACTCTGATTTCAAAAAATCAAAAAAGTCCTTGCAAAGGATCACCCCCTTATGCTACAATACTATCAACGCTGGGATGGCCCGGCTTTTTTAAGTGCGAATTTTCTACTTGCACAGACAGCGTGATTTGTGATATACTTATCAAGCATGTTAATTGGCCGTCGGCCGAAGAAAGATGGAATGAGGTGTAAATAATGCGTGAAGGAATTACTCTTGCATGCACAGAATGCAAGCGCCGCAATTATCGTACGAACAAGAACAAAAAGACCACTACCGAACGTGTAGAACTGATGAAATACTGCAAATGGTGCCATAAACACACCCTTCATAAAGAAACCAAATAATTTTTTCTGATTGAACTGGGGTGCGAGCATGGCCAAGGCGAAGCGTAAAACAACAGCTACTAGAACGGAAAAAGCACAGGAAGCAAGCAGCGCATGGAGCCGTTTCTTCAAGGAAACAAAGATGGAAATGAAGAAAGTCATCTGGCCGACCAAGAACCAGATGCTGAACTACACCATCGCGACCATCGTGTCTGTCATCCTCGTATCTTTCCTGATCGTGGCAGTAGACTTCGTATTCGCTGGTCTCTCCAAGTTATTAGTCACTGCGGTAGGCTGAGAGGAGGAGAGCTATGTCTGATATCGAAGCTGAAAACAAAAACTTAAAAGAAGAACAGAGCGAAGTCAGTGCACCGACCGAGATCGGCGCTCCGAGCGTTGGCTCCAAAGATATCCGCTGGTATGTCATCCATACCTACTCCGGCTATGAAAATAAAGTCAAGGATACCCTGACCCGCAAAGTTCATTCCATGGGCATGGATGATACGATCCTCGAGATCCTGCTCCCTCTTCAGGATGAAGAAGAAGAAAAAGATGGGAAGACAAGAGTGGTTGCTCACAAAGTATTCCCAGGCTACCTTCTGATCAAGATGGAAGTCAATGACAGAAGCTGGTATGTCGTCAGAAATACCCCTGGCGTCACCGGATTCGTCGGGACGACCACGAAGCCGATTCCGCTTTCTGATGAAGAAGCAGACCGCATCATTCATGGCATGAATACAAAGAAAGCAGCAGCCGTCGACGTCAAAGCCGGCGATCGCGTCCGTATCACCAAGGGTGTATTCGAAGACCGCACTGCTGTCGTACTCGAAGTCGCTGAAGACAAGACCAGGATCAAGGCCGATATCAGCAATTTCGGAACCACCACTACGATTGAACTGGAAGCCGGTTCTTTTGAACCCCTTCCGTGATTCAATATACAGTGGGACTGCCTCGAACTAGGCTCGTCCCACGGTGGGAGGGCCCGTTACAGCCCGTAAGTACCACATTCCACCAAGGACAAGGAGGTGTAACATTATGGCAAAGAAAATCTCTAAAGTTGTTAAACTGCAGGTCGCAGCTGGCAAAGCTACCCCAGCACCGCCAGTAGGCCCGGCCCTCGGCCAGGCAGGCGTCAACATCATGGCCTTCGTGAAAGACTTCAACGATCGCACTGCAAAGCAGGTAGGCCTGATCATCCCTGTAGAAATTACCGTTTTTGAAGATAGAAGCTTTACATTCATTTGTAAAACTCCGCCGGCAGCCGTTCTTCTGAAGAAAGCAGCCGGACTCGAAAAAGCTTCTGGTGAACCGAACAAGAACAAAGTCGGCAAAGTCACCAAAGCACAGGTCAAGGAAATCGCTGAAACAAAGATGCCAGACCTGAACGCTAACACTGTAGAAGCAGCTATGCGCCTGATCGAAGGCACAGCTCGTTCTATGGGCATCGAAGTTGTAGACTAAGACTGACCCATTCGTGGCAGGGTAGAACCCCAAAGACCACATAGGAGGAAACAATGGCAAAACTGACAAAGAAACAGAAAGCCGCAGCAGCCATCGTTGACAGTCATAAGCTCTATGACATCGACGAAGCTGTAAAGCTTGTGAAAGAAGCAGCATCCGCAAAGTTCGATGAAACTGTAGAAGTTGCTTTCAACCTGAATATCAACCCGAAATACGCTGATCAGCAGCTCCGCGGCGCTACCGTACTTCCTGCAGGCACTGGCAAATCCAAGAAAGTTCTCGTATTTGCTAAAGACCACAAAGAAGACGAAGCAAAAGCAGCAGGCGCTGACTACGTAGGCGGAAAAGAACTGGCCGACAAGATCATGCAGGGCTGGATGGACTTTGACGTCGTAGTAGCTACACCGGACATGATGGCTGTCGTAGGTCGTCTGGGCCGTGTACTCGGACCGAAAGGCCTCATGCCAAACCCGAAGGTTGGCACCGTCACCATGGATGTGACCAAGGCTGTCAACGAAATCAAAGGCGGCAAGGTACAGTATCGTACAGATAAAGCCGGCAACGTCCAGGTCATCATCGGCAAAGTATCCTTTGACGAAGACAAACTGAAACAGAACCTGCTCGCTATCTACAATACCATCCTCAAAGCTCGTCCTTCCACTGTAAAGGGCGTCTACATGAAGAGCCTCACCATCAGCTCCACCATGGGCCGCGGCATCCACCTCGACCTCACCAAAGTGGTAGCAGCAAAAGCATAATTTTACCTATTTACACTTAGCTTAAGACCGGCGGTAAGACATTTTAAAGGGCGTAGCCCGCCTCCCGAGGCTGAGTACTGCAAAGCCAGTACACGACCTCGCGGAATGCGAGGTCGTTTTAGCTAACGTGATAAATAATAAAATCCCATAGCAGAGGAGGTGTACTATGAGCGAAGAAAAGTATGAAGTTAGAATTCGTCCGGAAAAAGAAGCCATCGTTGCAGAAATGAAAGAAAAGCTGGCTTCCCAGGGCGTAGTTCTGGTATCCTTCAACAAACTGGACGTAAAGAATGCGACACTTCTCCGTCGTAAATTCCTTGCACACGGTGTTGAATACAAGGTTATCAAAAACACACTGACCCGCATCGCAGCTGACGAACTCGGTCTTGAAGGCCTTGACGATCTGCTCGCTGGCCCGAATGGTCTTGCAACCTGCAAAGACGATCCGGTCGCACCGGCAGCAGCTCTGAAAGAATTCTTCAAAGAAACCAAGAGCGAAGCTATCGTTGTCAAAGCTGGCGTCCTCGACGGCAAAGTCATCGACGCAAAAGCTGTTCAGGCACTGGCAGACCTGCCGTCCAAAGAACAGCTGCTGGGTATGGTCGCAGCAACCCTGCTGGCTCCGATCACCGGACTGGCACGTGCCCTCAACGGCAACATCCAGAACCTCGCATATGCTCTCGAAGCACTGCGTAAACAGAAAGAATCTGCGTAAGATCTACGCATAAAACTATTCCATGGAGGAAATAAAAATGACTAACGAAGAAATCCTTAATGCCATTGCAGAAATGTCTGTACTCGAACTGTCCGAACTCGTAAAAGCTATCGAAGAAAAATTCGGCGTATCCGCAGCAGCTCCTGTAGCTGTAGCAGCAGCAGCAGCTCCGGCAGCAGCAGCTGAAGAAGAAAAATCTGAATTCGACGTTATCCTCAAAGACGTTGGCGCTCAGAAGATCCAGGTCATCAAAGCCGTTCGTGAAATCACCGGCCTCGGCCTGAAAGACGCTAAAGCACTCGTTGACGGCGCTCCGAAAGAAGTAAAGACCGGCGTTGCTAAAGCTGAAGCTGAAGAAATGAAGAAGAAACTCGAAGCAGCTGGCGCTACCGTAGAAATGAAATAATTGCGGCTAAGTTAAAAGCTCGAGAAGGAGCTGTGAAGAAATGAGAATTCATTTCTTCACAGCTCCTTTTTACTTTGCTTTCATTTGGTTCAGGGTTCAGGGTTCAGGGTTCAGGGTTCAGGGTTCAGGGTTCAAGGTTCAGGGTTCAGGGTTGAGATGGCGGCTTCGCCGCAGAGTATAAATAGGGCGATGCCCGAAGGCGGTATTCAAGTCACTAGTCACCAGTCACTAGTCACTCCTAATCCCCAATCCCTAATCCCTAGCTACCAGTCACTAGTCACTAGTCACTAGCTACTCATCCCTGCTTTCAAACTTCAGGGTTCAGGGCTCTCGTGGCGGCTTCGCCGCCTTTTTTTTAGAAGATGGTATTCTCGTATCGTAGCCTTCCCCTCTAGGGGAAGGTGCCCCGAAGGGGCGGATAGGGTGACTATGGTATGAAAGACAGTTGAGATAAAGTCTTCCAGCTACCAGTCACTAGTCACAAGTCACTTGATACGAGTAGGCCCTTGGAGACGGAAGTCCCGCAGAGGGACTTCCGAGTTTGGCCTAATCCAAAGAGGCGCCTAGCCTGCCCATTAAGGCGCCTTCCTGTGAGGCCAAACGGCCCGTGCCGAAGGCGCAGGATGGATATGCCCCGCAGGGGCATCCTTCTACGCAGCGGTATGAAAGACGATGTGAGACATTCGTCTTTCTTGCGTGTCATCCCGACCGAAGTGGAGGGATCTTTCTTGCAGACCGGTAGACCGTGAGCGAGGGAAAGGCGAAAAAGGAAGCACCTAGGTGTCGTTTGAGTGAGGGCGCATGTGTGCCTATGGCGGCAGTGCAATAAAGATCCCTCGGCTGCGCTCGGGATGACGATACGGGGGAGCGGATAGGTTCACAAGGGTGGTGTGTCGCCTTTTTAGAGGATGGTATTCTCGTATCGCAGCCTTCCCCTCTAGGGGAAGGTGCCCCGCAGGGGCGGATAGGGTGACTATGGCATGAAAGACAGCTGGGATAAGGTTTCCCGGTCACTCCTATGAGAGCTGCAAGTCCCCCGCGGCAGATTGAACGCGAAAATGAGATGATCGTTATTTCACATCGCCTTTTTATTTGCAAAAAGCAGCTCAGAGGAAGTAGGAGCTTCCCACAAGACTTCGGCGCAGTTATGAAAAGGCGTGCAGGAATGAGCGCGGGGCGTTACAATACATAGGAAGGGGTAGCGGATGGAGCAGAGCGTCCCTTTGTCATCAGTGATGCTTTCGTAGGAGAAGATATATGGAAAAACAGGGATTTGCGGTGAGCGAGGTCAATCAATACCTGAAGCAGCTGCTGGAATCGCAGAGCGATCTGCATCACATTCCGGTGCTGGGGGAGATTTCAAATTTCAAACGCTATCAGTCGGGGCATTGCTATTTCACACTGAAGGATGAGAAGTCGGCGCTGAAGTGCGTCATGTTCAAGAGCAGTGCGGCGCACCTGTCTTTCCATCCGCAGAATGGGGAGAAGGTCGTGGCGCTCGGCTCGATCTCGGTCTATGAAAGGGACGGGGTGTACCAGCTCTATGTGACCGCGATGCGCCGGCAGGGGGTCGGGGACCTGATGCAGGCGTATGAGGCGCTGAAAGAGAAGCTCACGAAGGAAGGCCTTTTCGATGAGTCCCGGAAGAAGCCGCTGCTCCGTCTGCCGCGGGCGATCGGGATCATCACATCACCTTCCGGGGCAGCGGTGCATGATATCATCACAGTGTCGCGGCGGCGGAACAAGGGCGTGAAGCTCATCCTCTATCCGGTGAAGGTTCAGGGGGAGGAGGCCGCAGGGGAAATCGTGCATGCGATCGATTTCTTCCACCGTCATCATCTGGCGGATCTTCTGATCGTAGGCCGCGGCGGCGGCTCGATCGAGGATCTGTGGGCGTTCAATGAAGAGCCGGTGGTGCGCGCCATCGCGGCGTCAGAGATCCCGATCATCAGCGCTGTCGGGCATGAGACGGATTTCACACTGTCCGACTTTGCGGCCGATGCGCGGGCGGCGACGCCTTCACAGGCAGCGGAGATCGCGGTCATCGATGTGGCAGCGTATAGAAATGGCATCGCATTCTATTGGGACAAGGCGGCGAAGCTGCTGGAAAAAAAGATCCATGAGAACGCGCAGCTCGCAGACAGTCTGCAGCAGGAGCTCACGCAGGCGATGGAAGCCGAGCTCGATGCGAAGAAGCACAGCCTCTCGCTCATGGCGGCGAAGCTCTCGGCACTGAGCCCGTTGACGGTACTTTCCCGCGGGTATACCATCACGACCACGGCGGGGCATAGAGCTGTGCAATGCGTATCGGATGTATCAGCGGGAGACACGATCAGGACGACAGTGGCGGATGGGACGATTTCCTCCGTCGTGTCAGAGATAGAAAAGGAAAGGATGTAGGTCATGGAAACTCGAAACA
The DNA here is from genome assembly GCA_934178345.1 of uncultured Dialister sp. Taxonomy (GTDB): domain Bacteria; phylum Bacillota; class Negativicutes; order Veillonellales; family Dialisteraceae; genus Dialister. The sequence goes on from CAKPQG010000033.1 coordinate 11,199, forward strand.
TGTCATTCGAAGAGGGGCTGCAGCGCTTGAAGGAGCAGGTCGCGATGCTGGAAAAGGGAAATCTTCCACTGGACGAGGCGCTGAAAGTTTTCCGCGATGCTGTCGACGTTGGACGTTTCTGCAATAAAAAGCTGGAGATGGCAGAGACGGAAGTGCAGAAGATCGTGGAGAATGCCAATGGCTTCACGCTTGAGGATTTCGAAGAGAAATAGGGGGCTATAGGGATACGTCCTCGTTCTAAAGTTTGAAAGCAGGGATTAGGAGCGCCAAGTGACTAGTGACTAGTGACTAGTGACTAGTGGCTAGTGACTGGTGACTAGAGACTAGGGACTAGGAAACGTCAGACTGCCAGACGTCAGATGTCAGACTGCCAGACGTCAGATGTCAGACTGCCAGACGTCAGATGTCAGACTGCCGCTTTCCCGTATCGTCATCCCGAGCGCAGCCCTTGATCTTTGTTATTCGCGGTCAGGCGGTCTATGTTTGAAACTCCTAAAAGGGAAACCTGCTACCCACTAACCTTCGGGCATCGCCACTATCAATACTTCGCGGCGCTTAGATCCTTCGACTCAGTTCTCCCATTTCAGATAAGCCATTTTTTAACATACGACGTTTTTCTCCGCTCAGGATGACGAAATGCGCCGCACCACAACCCTGAACCCTGAACCTTGAACCCTCAATCAAAGGGCAGCACGCCCCATGAGCTGTCCTTGAAACTCATTTGCAGATATAAAGGAGAAAAATCTATGCATATAGCCATTTCCGCGCCGATCAAGAAGGATTTCCAAAAAGAAGTGGAAGCACTCTTTCCCGCCTGCCAGATTTCGTGGATGGAAGAAATGGGAGAAGAGGAGCGGCTTCATGCCATTCGCACCGCCGATGTCGTGCTCACGCACAATATCGTGGGCGACCTCACCAAAGAAGAACAGCAGCTGCTGGGCCATCCGCGCATGGTACAGACCACGCGGACGGGCGTCGACCACCTTTCGATGGCAGTGCTTCCCGCAGACATGAAGCTCTACTGCAATGCCGGCGGCTGGGCGCGCGGTATCGCGGAGTCGACGGTGGGGATGATCATCGCGCTGAACCGCTGCCTGAGAGAGCAGCTCCGTGACTTGCAGCGCGGCGAATTTCATATCCTCGGCTACCACCAGAAGAGCCTCGCCGAGCAGACCGTGCTGATCGCAGGCTTCGGCGGGATCGGGGAAGCCGTGGCGCGTGCGCTCCATCCCTTCGGCTGCCGCCTGACCGCGGTGTCTAGGCATCAGCCGCAGTCTTCCCTGCTTCAAGCGGGCTATACGATGGAAGACTTCGATCACGCGCTCGCTGCAGCAGACGTGCTGGTGCTCGCCCTCCCTCACTCCAAGGAAACCGACCGTCTCATCGATGCGCGCCGTTTATCCCTCATGAAGGAAGATGCCATGATCATCGACGTGTCCCGCGCGGGCCTGATCGACCATGAAGCACTGCTCGAACATGTCAGACATCATCCGGATTTCCACGTCGCGATGGACGTCTGGTGGGGCGAGCATGACCAGTACCCGAAAGATGGCGACCCGCTCCTCCGCTACCCGAATGTGATCGGCAGCGCGCACAACGCAGAGATGAACAGCCGCTGCAACGAAGAAGCGATCCGGAATTCACTCCTCAATATCCGCGCCTTCCTCGACGGCAGACCCGTCAAAGGCTACATCCGCAAAGAGGAATACCTCTGGCAGGGCGGCCTTGCCCTCGGCGGCGATGCGGAAGGGCATTAGGAATACCAATACAGCGGATTCACGACTGGAAAATAGCGTGACAAGAGGCGCAGGATACACCCTGCGCCTCTTTTGCTTGCCCTCACAAAGGGTAAGCCTGGCTGTGACGGTACAAGGCACACGCAGCATTACCTCGATGGGGAAGGCAAAAAGGAGGCGGCTTCGCCGCCAAAAAGGAAGCCAACCCCGCCTCGCTGCGCTCGACAGCCCCTTCCAAGGGAAGGGGCTCGCGTGGACACACCCTCCTTCCTCTGGAAGGAGGTGCCCCGAAGGGGCGGAGGTTGGATGGGGAAAGCGGTATGAAAAAGAGCGGAGAAGATTGTCTCAAGTGCGTCGTTTGCGAAAGTACCCTATCCACCGCTGACGCGGTCCCCCTTCCCCAAGGGGGAAGGCAAAAAGGAGGCGGCTCCGCCGCAAAAAGAAAGCCAACCCCGCCTCGCTGCGCTCGGCAGCCCCTTCCAAGGGAAGGGGCTCGCGTAGACACTCCCTCCTTCCTCTGGAAGGAGGTGCCCCGAAGGGGCGGAGGTTGGATGGGGAAAGCGGTATGAAAAAGAGCGGAGAAGATCGTCTCAAGTGCGCCGTTTACGAAAGCACCCTATCCACCGCTGGCGCGGTCCCCCTTCCCCGATGGGGAAGGCAAAGAGGAGGCGGCTTCGCCGCCAAAAGGAAGCCAACCCCGCCTCGCTGCGCCCCTCGCCCCTTCCAAGGGAAGGGGCTCGCATGGACGCTCCCTCCTTCCTATGGAAGGAGGTGCCCCGAAGGGGCGGAGGTTGGATGGGGAAAGCGGGATTTCCGTATCACAGCCTTCCCCTCGAGGGGAAGGTGCCCCGCAGGGGCGGATAGGGCAGGAGCGGTATGAAAGAGAGCGGGGAAGATCGTCTCAAGTAGGCGATATACGGCAGTACCCTATCCACCGCTGACGCGGTCCCCCTTCCCCAAGGGGGAAGGCAAAGAGGAGGCGGCTTCGCCGCAAAAAGAAAGCCAACCCCGCCTCGCTGCGCTCGGCAGCCCCTTCCAAGGGAAGGGGCTCGCGTGGACACTCCCTCCTTCCTCTGGAAGGAGGTGCCCCGAAGGGGCGGAGGTTGGATGGGGATAGCGGTATCCCCGCACCAAAGCCTTCCCCTCGAGGGGAAGGTGGCGAGCGGAGCGAGCCGGATAGGGCAGGAGCGGTATGAAAGAGAGCGAGGGAGATCGTCTCAAGTGCGCCGTTTACGAGAGTACCCTATCCACCGCTGACGCGGTCCCCCTTCCCCGATGGGGAAGGCAAAAAGGAGGCGGCTTCGCCGCAAAAAGGAAGCCAACCCCGCCTCGCTGCGCCCCTCGCCCCTTCCTGGGGAAGGGGCTCGCGTGGACACTCCCTCCTTCCTCTGGAAGGAGGTGCCCCGAAGGGGCGGAGGTTGGATGGGGATGCCGCTATCCCACGCTGTGATCCCTAATCCCCAGTCCCCAGTCCCCAGTCCCTAGTCACCAGTCACCAGTCACTAGTCACTAGTCCCCCGTCCCCAGCCACTCAAATGACCACTTTTGCAGAATTTCGACCACTTTTGCAGCGAAAGCCCCCGCGAGGGACAGATTTCCTGTATTGTAAAGACAAAGAAAACTCCGCCATCCGGCACGGAGGAAATGTTCATTGTTTTTTCGCAAAGGGGGAAATCAATATGAACAACATCTACAAAGTCATCTGGTCGAAAGCAAAGAATTGCTATGTGGTAGCTTCTGAAATCGCTCGGTCTCATACCAAGTCGGCTTCCGGATCTGAAAAAATCGGGGGGGGTACGAGGCGCAAACTTCTGGCCTCTCTCATGGCGCTTTCTCTCCTCTGCGGAGGGCTCGGGGTGGCGAATGCGGTAGATTACGTGCATGTGGAGGAGTCTGCGACAAGCACCACTGAGGTGTATACCGCGGGGAAAGTGGATACACTGCTGAACGCCAAAGCGGATAAAACAGCACTTGAAAACAAAGCAAATGCGGCCGATGTTGCTCTCAATACAGAGAAAATCGCCACGAATAAAGCTGCGATTCAAGATCTGAACAATAATAAACTGGATAAAACCCTTGCTAATAACACATTCGCTACAAAAGATGCGCTGGGTGACAAAGCAAATACTGACCTGAGCAATCTGACTGCTGACGGGGTAAATAAAATCAAGAATACTATGAAGGCAGATATGGATTTGAAGGCGAATAAGGCGGAGGTCAATGATGCGCTAGATGGAAAGGCTGACAAAGCTACGGTTACAGATCTTGCAACCAAGGTTGGTGATGCTTCCAGTGGATTGGTGAACGACGTAGCAACTCTGAATACCGCGCTTGGAACTAAAGCAGATCAGAGTGGTTTGGATGCAGCTACTCAGCGTATCACCACGAATGAAGGCAACATCACCGATCTGCAGAACAAAACCGGTCAGCTCTCTGCTGACGGCAAGGAGCTGAAAGATATGACTACCGTCAGCGGTACCACGGTTTCCGGTACTAATGTGGAAGCGGGCGCGCTGAAGGTGACTGGGGTAATCAGCGATGACGCGGGCGTGACCACCACACTGGAGAAAATCGATGCGTCCATGACGCAGACGGTGAAAAACAAAGAGGATATTGCCAATCTGAAGACGAAAACGGATGGGCAGCAGACGGCGATCAATGGCCTGAATGAGAAGACCACACAGATTTCCTATGATGCAGCCAATCATATCACTTCTGTCAATGGCATGAAGGTTGGCCAGCAAGTTGATATGGGTGGAAAGGATATTATTAATGCTGGAGCTTTAACTGCGACAGGCAAAGTAACCGGCGATGGATTAGCTGCAGGAACGGGAGCCATTACAGGTGGCAGTCTGACAGTAACCGGCAAAGTAACTGGCAATGGAGTGGATGCAGGAACTGGAGACATCACAACACGCGGCAATGTCAACGGAGCCACTCTGGAGACAACTGGAAATGCAACTATTGGTGGAGCTTTAACTGCGACAGGCAAAGTAACCGGCGATGGATTAGCTGCAGGAACGGGAGCCATTACAGGTGGCAGTC
>CAKPQG010000034.1 GCA_934178345.1 uncultured Dialister sp.
CGGAGTGAAATGTCGGATGTTCGATCATGTAAAGGCGGAACAGTGAGAACTGAGTCGAAGGATCTGGCGCCGCACCAGCATTCCTAATTCCTCATTCCTAATTCGCGCAAAGTTTTCATTCAGAATCAGTGGACGGAGCCGCCCCACGGGCTAATCCTCCAAGAAAGGAGCCTCGCCATGGATCATTCACAGTACCTCACCAGTATGGGCATCACTCTCTGCCGGCGGGCGCTTTTTTCCTATACCAGCCAGCCGCAGGGAAGCTACGGACTTCACGTGATCTTCCGAAAATTCGTGAAGGAGAAGAAGATCCTGATGCACGACCGTGATCGGGACAACTGGTGCGCCTTCCTTTCCGACTACATCGTCTTTCGCCTCTACATCGCCAAGTATATCCTGAAGGACTATGCGAAAGACTACACGCCGCTCCTTCATATGTTCGAAGGCATCCATCAGATCGAGGCTACCTTCCCTGCCTTCTTTCGAGAAGAGGCAGACCCGGGGCGTGCGGTCGGCGACCAGTCCTTCCTCCCGCCGGATCTGGATGCGCGATATCGGGTAGAGGAAATGGATCATTTCTATGACATCTTCAATGCCGTTTCGACCCAGATGGAAGAAAAGCCGCTGGAACGAAATCAGCGGCTGAAAAGTATCATCACGAGCTGTCTCACCATCCTTTCGGAAAAGAATCATGTACCGCTCTACACGCCGATTTTTTATTTCTTCAGTCAGGAAACGCTCCGCTATGCCCAGTTCCTTGCGGATTTCTATAAAGGCCTCATTCCGGATGAGTTCTACGAGGTCATGCACGCCAGACCCTATCAGGCGGTCAAGAAAGAGGAAGATCCCTTCTATACCAGCTACCATCTCCCTGCCTGCATCGCCATCTTCGTCTCACTGCTCCTCCTCTTCGTCCTCTACGAGGGAGGATGGACTGTGGGGCTGAAATAAAAAATGAGAAATTAGAAATGAGAAATGCGAAATTGTGGTGCGGCGCAAAAAATAATGAGGCGCCGCGGAGTTTTGAATATATGGTATTCACAAAAGGCGGGAAGTTTGAAAGCAGGTATGAGTGGCTAGGGATTAGGGATTGGGGATTAGGAGTGACTAGTGACTGGTGACTGGTGACTTAAATGCCACTTTCGAGCATCGCCCTATTCATACTCCGCGGCGCTTCTATGTTTTTATGCGCCGCACCACCATTTCTAATTTCTCATTCAAGCGAAGCTTTCAAACGGAATCAAAGGGCAGCACGCCCCACGGGCTAACCCTGATCACCAGTCACTGGAAACTCCTAATCCCTAGACACTAATCCCTAACACCTGTTTTCAAACTTGTGGTGGCGGCTTCGCCGCACATATAGGAGGCGATACCCGAAGGCCGGAGGGCAAACGTCAGATGTCAGATGTCTGATCCCCAATCCCTAATCCCCAATCCCTAGTCACTAGTCACCAAAGTCCCATAGGGTAAAGTTTTACCCCTCCCATTGCACCGTACGTACGGGTCTCGTATACGGCGCTACATCGTTATAGGTATTCAAATTTTACTCAGATAGTATTCCAAAGGGTCGACCAATCCTGGCCGACTCTTTGTATTTTCTTTCAAAAGTTTTGGATGGATAGCATAATTAACTACGTACATGGCAGCCTGCCTATACCATCCCAATCTGCTGTTACCTACTTTGTATATTTCTTCGTCTGTGAAACTACATTTTACTATACGGTTAAGGATACTTAGATTTCTTATGATGGTTTTCGGTTCCTTCCATTGCTTTAGGATTATGACTCGCACTTTATGTCTTAGCCATTCCCCAAACTCTTTCAATCGCCCTTTCATGCTCCCTATTTTGAAGTAGTTTATCCATCCTTTGACCACTTGATTCAATTCGATGAATGTATCTGCTAACCGCTTAGCTCCTGCTCTTTTACGCAATGTTATTTGCTTACATTTATCGTAAAGTTTCTGCAGTCTGTCTTTTACTGGTTTACATTTCCATTCATCTTTTGGTTTCCAGAAGGTAAATCCAAGAAACTGACTCTTTGTTGGTCTTACTACTTTTGTTTTCTCTGCATTAACTTTGAGGTAGAGTTTTCTTTCTATCCAGCTGGTTACTGATCGCATGACTCTGTCCGCTGCTTTTTCGCATTTGACAAATATATCACAGTCATCGGCATAGCGTACAAATCTAAGCCCTCTAGATTCCAGTTCTTTGTCCAGTTTATCTAGGTAGACGTTTGCTAGTATAGGCGACAGTGGTCCACCTTGTGGTACTCCTTCTGTGCTTTTCTTAAACATTCCGCCTTCCATGATTCCGGCTTTTAGAAAACTCCGTATCAGATGCAGGGTTGGCGCATCATTGATGCGTTCTCTGAGTATTGAAATTAATTTGTCATGGTTTACTGTATCAAAGTATTTTTCTATATCCATATCTATGACCCATTCATAGCCTTCATTCAAGTATGTGAGTACTTGTTCTATTGCTTGATGGCATCCTCTTTGTGGTCTAAATCCCATACTATGATCACTGAAATATTTCTCATATCCCAGTGTTAGTATTTGGGCTATCGCTTGTTGTAAGAATCGTGCCATGCCCGGCACACATTGAAAAAAGCACATCTCTGATTGATTTCAGAGATGTGCTTTTTCATTGGCTCAAAAATTCACGGACGAATGGCTCATTTTTTCATGGCCATTCACATCAAGTAAATAAATCAAGCTCTATTTGGAGAGATATTGCTAAATACCTATATCTGTCATCATGTTCCCATTGCTATCCCAAAATTAACTTGTCATTAATACCAATTTAATTAGGCAATCCAGCAATCATGCCCATCAGAATAACAACAGGAATAATTGCATCTAGCAGGATCTCCAGGATCTTCCATTTCAATAGCGCTTGTTGTTGTTACCATAATTTCTTCAATCATTGGTTTTTCATATGTTGTAATCATAATTAACGCCTCCAATTAACCAGTTAGCTCATTAGTGCGATCAAAAACACTTTATCAGATTCGGCTTTAGCAATATCTCCCCAAATAGAGCTTGATTATTTTATGGGCATCTCTAAAAAAACATTTTCACAAAGTACCGAAATAGTATTCGTGTAATAAACATACAATCATCCGAAATTTACTGCGGTAAAATCAATGCTTATGAAAATATTTATTCGAGTTTTGGGGTACAAATCTACACATTGAAACTCCTTTATTTCAGAAATGAGGTTTTTAGAAGTGTCCTTATATTACTTATTTTTTGCGATACAAATCATATGCGGATTTTGAAAACTCTTTACGCCGTGCTTCAACAAGTTTGCAATGAAAATCGACTGGTGTATATTTACTTCCTGTGAATAATTTATTTTTCTCAACACACGGGCTACAAAAATAATAGTTTTTACAGGATGCACATTTATAATCTTTTGGTGCTTTTTCTGTGATATATTTGCCGAAGTATTCCCAAGCCTCCCCAAGTTCACCTTTTAAAATGTTAAATTTTTTAGATCGCATAACGGTGCAAGGATTGATATACCCTTCAAAATCAATAAGAATCATATATCTCGAAATGCTACATTTGTACAAACAATCCCCATACGCATCTATATTATTATGATTCACTGCGCCCCGTGATAACCTCTTGCACATTTCACGATCGTTCTTTTCAATTTCGATAATCTTATCAATGGAAATTTGATGCTCAGTATTCTCTTTGGGCCCATGAAGAGCAGGAAATAATTCAAAAGCATATCTAAACGGAACTTCCAAAACTCTTGCTAAAATTCTTACTTTATCAAAATCTTGAATATTTAAATCCATACCAATAAATTTAATTTCAAATTCTATACCGGATTTTTTTAATTTATTCAAATTATTCATTAATAAATCAAAATAGAATCCTTTTTGTGTTACTTTTCCAAAAGTTTCTTTTTCCCCGCCATAAACACTAATACTAACATTTGCTGGCGGATATTTTTCAAAAACATGAATTATTTCGTCAGTTAATAAGGTCCCATTAGTGAGTAACTCAATTATAAATCCTTTCTTTTTAGCATAAAGATAGATATCTAAAAAGTCTGGACGACTAAGAATTTCCCCACCAGTAAAGTAAATAAATAAAGTTCCTATAGAATACAATTCATCAAGAATCACTTTTACATCTTTCAAAGATAATACAGTTTTATGTGATTCATTTTGATTATAGCAATGGACACATCGCAAATTACAAGAACTGGTTAATTCAATTCCTGCATTGAAAATATGGCGTTTGGGGCCCCAATAATTATTAACAAATTGAGGAATACTCCGAAGATTTTCCTTTTTCGATTTTGCTTTAGAAAAACTATTTGAACTAAGGTCTTGTTTTAAATTAATCGTATTTTCTTTTTCATTCAATATCAGACCATGACTCAGTAACAATTCTACGAATTGAAATAAATCATGTCTAATGATATCTGCATCTATTTCTTTCCAAATTGATGAAACTAACTTTTGGACCAATTCTTCTACGGAAAAGTTTTTTAAAGCTTTCATATATGTAATAAATTGATACCCAGTATAATTAAGCTTTAGTAAATTTTTCCCATTAAAATAATGTTTTTCATTTAAATCAACAATAAAATAAAGCCCCAAAATATTTCTTACCACTAAATCACGCTTCAATCTAAATCTATCATTTGTATTCATTCGCTTATTTCCTTCCTTTAATCTATTTTAATTTATCTAACTTAACTTCCACAATCCGTCTAACTTTTTCATCTACCATAGTTTTATCCAAATCACCATTTCGATATGCTTTCAAAAGGCCATTATAGACTTCCTGTTCATGACCATAGTCTTGACAAACTAAAACAATATCTGCGCCTGCCTGAATAGCCTTCACTCCCATTTCAGAAAATGCGTAGTGTTTAGCCATGGCCCCCATTTCCATGTCATCGGTCAATATCAATCCCTGGTATCCATAATCGTGACGCAATACATCCGTCATAATAGGCTTGGATAAGCAAGCAGGAACATTGGGATCCAGCATGGGAAATGTAACATTTGACACCATGATGAATGTAGTCTCATCAATCTGTGGAATCAAATCTTTATAAGGCTTTCCATCTTGAACATCTAAATCCGCCCGACTGATATTCACTACGTCCCCATCTATATGAGGGTCTGTCTTTACTTTTCCAATACCAGGGAAATGTTTCAGCGAAGTAAAAATCCCATTTTCCTTATAGGCATCCACCACAGCTTTTGCAAAGGGAACTACTTCTTGCGGTGTATTTCCATAGGAACGTTGATAAGCCCCCGCTAGATCCACCACAGGGGCAAAATTAGTATTGAATCCGATATCTTTAAGCATACGTCCCGTCTGTCTAGCCCAATCAGCAGCGACCGCCGGACTTTGCTGCCCTAGCACAGCCGCAGCAGGCATAGGTGGCATATAGTTTTCCATTCGAACCACCTGTCCCCCTTCTTGATCTATACCAATAAAAGCGGGGACTCCTGTCGATTGTTTCACAGTCTTCTGGATATCTGCATTCAGCTGTTTCACCTGTTCCGGTGTTTCCATATTTCTATCAAATAAAATCACATTGCCATTAGGAAATTCAGTCAACATGTAACGGCTATCCCCATTAAGAGAAGTGCCATAAATACCAATCATCATGAGCTGTCCAATTTTTTGTGAATCCGTCATTTGGTTCACAATTCGGTTTGCCTTTTCCTTAGGCGTAAGCACTGGATCTTCTAAGACCGTCTCTTCTTGGGCCGAGGAATGAATCGCAGAAAGCATACTGCATCCCGCTACCGCCAAAACTGCTGCTATGCCCAAGCATAAACCGCCAATGGCTTTGTATTTTCCTAGTTTCATCATAACCAATCTCCGCGAATTTCATCGATTTTCCATCCATCATCACTCTGTACTAGTGTCACAATTCCTTTGAATCGACGAGTAATCATTTTGCCATTCTTTTTATCCACAGCCTTCAATATGAATGACAATTTTGTCATATCATCAGTTTGCTCAATCACGGATATTTGCTCGGGCATGCTGGAAACGGTCGTCATATAACCACGAGCCCAACTTTCATAGGAGCCAACCGCATTTTGCATATCAGAAGAATAGAAATTATAAGCGTCCCTGTACTGCTTCCTGGTAATCGCACGATGAAACTTCTTGAATACATCCTGGGCAGACGTACGATTTGATATGCTTCTTGTCGAAGTCGTTTCTTCACTGCTAGCGGTATCAGATTCGCCACTCTCTTCTGCAGCTTCTTCTGTTACAGCTTCTGTTTCTTTAGCCTTTGGACGCAATTCCACCTGAGGCTTATGAGATAATTCTTCTTTAATTTTGTTGGTAATATCCAAGGCTTCCTTTGAGGCTTTCCCATTGATATCATTGATTGTATTCGGTGCCGGAACAGGCATCGTAGGTTTTGAAAAATGGTCATAAGCAATATAGCCGCCCAACCCAATCGCCAAAGTTCCCAACACAGCAATAGCAATTTTCCCAGCTTGCCCATTTTTCATCATGGTCTGCCAAGAACTCTCTTCCGTTTCATTTTCATCTAGCTGATAGGATGGCAAAAGAGGGGATGGTTCTGTCGAAGATTTCTTTTCTACTTCCATTCCCATAACAGGGATCCGCTTCTGTGGTTCTTTAGAAAGAGAAGAAGAACTACTGCTCCCTATATTAGTTTCCATTTGTTTTTTGATAGCTCCATAAGCTGCCAGCAATTCTTGCAACTGGTTCGACGCTGCTTTTTGCTCCTCTGGTTTCTTCGATAAAAGTTGCTTTTGCAGCTCTTTTTTCTTTTCTTGAAAAGCCGCTTTGACTTCTTCTGCTTCTGTATGTTCAGGTATTCCTAGAATTTTATATGGATTCTCCATGACCTGCCTCCTCTGTACTCAATGGGATTATGTTTCTGATAGATACCTACTCCAAAAAGTTGGAACCATCATAAAGCAGCCTTGTATTGTGCCAGCACTTTATCATACTCATTGGAAAGCCTAGTACCTTCTTTGAAAGAAGGTAACGTTTCACTCCCATCCTGCCATTCATCGACACCACTCATCAATAAGGAAATACGTTTTTTCTCCAATGCCAAAAGTCCCACCAACGCTTCTACATGCCTAGCAGAAATATGTTGATTAATTTGTACTCGTGCAGAAACCTTGTCTATCTGTGACTGCAAGTCCTTCCCTTTTTCTTTGATACGTCGGATATCTTCTCGCACATCCCCTTTTTTACCAGTCATTCGATTGATATCTTGTGCTAAATTCCCGATTTCATCATCCGTACGATCAATAAAGCGAAGGCAGCTCTGAATATTTTCTTTCTCTTGTTGTTGCTCATTAGAAAATCCTGATTTTGGTTCCACCATATCCACTTTCTTATTCAGATTTTCTCGTGTGGTGTTATTGGCGCTATGCATGTAAACGATATACCCTACCAAAATGACTACAATGATTCCCAATACAGCGATTAAAATCTTGACAGTAGGCGTGTTTTCTTCCCTAGAAACAGTTTGTAATACACCGTCAGACGTAGTACTTTGCTTCGAGGGAGTCTGATTCACTACTGTTACCGCCTGACTTGCCATAGGCACGGATATAGGCTTTTCTTTCTGTGCTGCTTCTTGTACTGGTCGTTCTATGGCAGGGTTTTTAATCTTTGCCTTTTCCTCATTTGACGTTCCTTGCTGTTTTTTCCAAACAGCATACGCATGAATCAGCTCACTTAAATCAGAGGATGCCTGTTTCTGCACATCCGGATTTTTAGCACCCAGCTGTTTTTGTAACTCCATTTTCTTTTCTCGGAAAGCCTGCTTGACGATATCTTCATCCGCTGATTCTGCTATGCCTAGTTTTTCATATAACTCCATAGTACTACTCCCATGCTCCTTATTGATGTTTCAAAAGACTTTCCCTTTGCCAAATCAGTTGTTTGATATGAGAGATGTCCGTAAGTAAAGTATCTATTTTCTCTTGATCTACAGAATTGTCTCTTCTAAGAAATTCCACCCCTTTCATGATATGTTGAAAATCTTCATATATTTCCTCTTCGAGAGATAATACATTTTGATTTCCATAACCAAAATCGTCCAATCCTTCTACCATTCTTTGTAAATCAATGATCGCCTCTATAAGCCGCATAAAATTTATACTATTCTGAGGTATATTCCCCTGTACCATAGAAACAAGTGTATCAGCTAAAGGAGATAATACGGGTCCCACCAATTTGGCCGATATATTTGCAGTCCTTCTGTTTTGCAACGCATGACCACAGACAAAAAGGGAAATCACAAAACCAGCTGACCATATCCATACAATGACTTTCGTCAGCAGAATTTTATAAAATTGTTCCAATACCCCATCTGCATCTCGTAAGGTGGCTATGATATGGTCAGAACCACTAAAGAGCCAATTAATCAAACTAATGGCTTTCATGTACTTCGCTGGTAAAATATAGCTATACAGCACCAATCCTACAATCGCCATGATAATTGGTGCCGCATAGGCTAATTTCTTTGAATAGGATTTGGAATGCAAAAAATCCGCCCCCTTTAGAATGTCGTATCAGTAGAATGATTCTTATGCATGCAATGATAACAGTACCCAAATTATCAGACACCAAGAACCAAATATCCATTATGTCCGAACAATACATTTCATACGGCCAACAGCCTTCTGCTAATCGCCAACTAAATTTATTTCATTTCTTCTTTCTTGCTCCGAACCAAAGCCTTGACCGCAGTAATCTGATTTTCCAATACGCTACCTTCGCCTGACAGGGAAGCCCAAATGTTATTACTGGAAGAAATGGTCATTCTAAATTGTTCAATAGCTACTTTGCGGTATTTTTTCTTATTTTCAGACCAGATATGAAGCAATTCAGAACCATAATTGACAGAGTCAATATCTCGATAGAATACTTCACGAGTATATTCATTCAAAATAATCCCCAGTGCTACATCATACTGACAAACATAGGCCAAAACTTGTTCTTCTGTGAAAGCGATAAATTCTACACTAGCCAAGGAACTTCTAATCTTTTTATCGCTTCCCTCCATAAAAATGGCTTGAGAAATAATTTCTTCTCCAGTAAAAAAGGATTTAATAAAATGCCAAATGGACCGCGGAATAGATAAAATATAATCAAAAATAATTTTCAAAAAATTTCTCTTTGTATCATTCGCCGATACTTCCTTTCCGTACTTAATCGCATCCTCATCAGCAAATCCACTAGCTACAATAGGATCAATCAAACTCATTTCTTCGTCTACCAATCCCATTACTTGCACCGCCCGATTTCTAAAATATTGTGCATCCACTTTTCGTACTTCATCATAGAGTTTTTCTGCTGAGGAAGCACCTGCTTTGAATACCCCCGCAAATTTAATCACACCACAAATCAAACATACTACTGCCCCAATACCGGTCCAAAACAGAAGAAGACTAATCCAAAAAACAGTATCTAACCAACCACTAGAATTGATGTAAAAATATTTCTTCAGTTTAGAACGATCGATTTGATTCTCTATTTTCAACATATTATTTCCTCCTCACTAAATATATATATACATTGATTTGCATATACTCAATCAGCTCTCATAGTTAAACCAATCCGCAATAGGTTTGACACAACAGCATTTCCTCATCATCCACTTCCTGTAAGAGAGCCTGTTGGCACAAATCTTCTGATTTTTTCCCATTACGAAGTCGTTTCTTTTCATAAAAATCCTTCTGAATCAAGTACAGCAAATAATAATACCTTCCGCAAGGTTCTATGGACAAAGCCGTTTCCAAACACTGTACCACCGATTTAATGGTAGATAAGGTCTGTAAATAAGGGCGCTTCCCTTTCATTTTCGCTACTGCCAAATAGAAATAACTATCTCCTTCTTCTGATAACAAACTCACCGCCTTTTCCAAAGCGTTTACCGCCTGATCGTACATGCCATTCTTGAGATGACAAATGCCCATAGCTGTAAAAACTTCTGGACTTTTGCCTTCATGATTTTTCAAGAAATTCTGATACGCCTTGATATACTTATTGATTTCCATTGGCCTTTTCTTGTCTAAATCCTGCACTCGCTTCACAAGTATCGGCGAATGGCAATAAGAACACTCTCGCTCATCCATCCGTACTGGACCACCGCATTGAGGACACTCTAGCATTTCTGTCGTTAGCATTCATCACACTTCTTTCCGCATTTGCTGCAAAACTTTGCTCCCGGTTCCAATTCGGCATGACACGCAGGGCAAACTCGTTTCAAAGAAGCTCCGCAAAATTGACAAAATCGAGCTTCCTTATCCACTACCTTTCCACACGAAGGACAATGGAACTGCTCCGTCAAAGGCTGACCGCAATGAGGACAGAAAACACTTCCTTGCTTCACCACTTCTCGGCAATGGGGACAAGTCAGATTATTCTGTACCTGTACAGGATCACTGATATTGACTTGAGACATCAATCGTTCCACAGGACCAGCTGCAGTAGAAGACGCATACATACCGGCCCCTAGGCCCATCCCCATGCCAACCATACTCCCTACCGAAGAATTGGCGGCTCCTTCCAAAATATCAAAAGAACGTCTCTTAGTATAAAAATCAGGTCCCAAGGATAATTCCTCTTTATATTGTCGAAGCCGGCTATATTGATCCTTTGGTGGTGTCACTGACTCTACCATGAAATTGAGCAAATGAATCCCATAAGAAGCAAAATCATTTAACAACGTTTCTTTTGCTAAACGAGATATTTCCTCATAACAAGCAGGTAAATCAAAATACGACATATGATGCTCCTGTAAAAATTGCATCAAAAGTGTTTTATATTTCGTATTAATGGTAGACAAAAATTGATTGATAATAAAATTATGATTATAGCCGCTATCCAATCGCATAGAGCCTATAAATCGATTAAAAAATAGACGGCTATCAAAAATCTGAACCCCAAATCGCCCAAAAGAACGTAAATCCAAAATGAGCCCATACTTTGGATCCTCATAGGTCACCGGACTAGATATTCCCCACTTCAGATTCAAATTATCTGTGCTATTTACAAAAACAATCTCTGCACTAAAAGGGGTCTTACCACCAAAGGGCATATTCAGAAACTTTCGCAAAAAGGGCAAATTTCCTGATTCTAACGTATACGTTCCTGCTGTAAAAATATCCTGGGCGCGTCCACCTTTAACGAAAATAGCCTCCTGTCCTGCACTCACAATGAGCTGCGATCCATAGACAATATCTTCTTCCTTGCACTTATAAATCAGCCAAGGCTCCCTATTTGTTGCACCATCGTATTTGATTCTTTCTAAAATAGACACCTTATCACCTCACGTTAGTAAACAGTAAATTGTTGATAGTTTATGATATTTATCTTTAAAACAATAACACTCTCGCCTTCTGCCAACGTCTATAGGCATTATACATGTTTATAGCATGTTGTTCAATGTTTAAAGACATGATAATTTATCTTTAAAAGGAGGATTTCGTGATGGATATTGGAGCACGAATTAAATACTTCCGTACCAGAAATGGTATGAGCCAGGAAAAACTGGCATGGGAAGCTGGAATCAATCCGGCTTTTTTAGGTGAACTAGAACGAGGAAAAAAGAGTCCTACAGTCAAAACATTAGAGAAAATAGCCTGTGCTTTACAAATCAATCTATATGAGCTTTTTATCGGTCCTGACAAGATTTCTTTAGAAGACAACATGCTATTGCAACAGATTACGCAACAACTTCGATTGCAACCTACAGACACCATTCAAAAGATTTCACTGATCATTCAAACCATACTAGATATAAAAAAATAACAAGCTCTTATCACTTTAGAGCTTGTTATTTTTTATTATCCATCTTTCATCTTAAATAATGTCTAAAGACATTATTTAATGAGTGATCATCATTTAGATTTTACTCTCCTATCTATGTCACCACTGCATAATAGGGTAGAGTTTTGCCCCTCCCATTGCACTGTACGTACGGGTCTCGTATACGGCGCTACATCGTTATAGATATTCAAATTCTACTCAGATATGACCTCAGCTGACTCCCGGATATGAACTTTTTTCGCACGTGTTTCCACGCTATCCGTGCCTCCCGGGGTAATTCACGATTCTTTCACTGTACAATCTCTGGATTTACTGTCTTGGTTTTACGTTTACCCTTCGGGCTTTAGTTTGTGTTGCAACCTCGCCCACCATTTAGCCTTATATCCAGTTTCTGTTCGTAGGCTCACAGTTTTGCTATGCACTTCCTCCCCCGTATCCATTACTGTCTACGGCTTGTGCTCCGCTACGCTCGGCGGTAAATACCTGCGACTGGACTTTCGCCAGCAAGAATCGTGCCATGCCCGGCACACAAACAAAAACGGAACCGTTTCTGCGAAACGATTCCGTTTTTCTATTTCAGCATATCCAGAAATTCCTTCCTGAGCGCGCCGTCCGTCTTGAAAGCGCCGGAAGACGCGAGCGTCCGTGTCTTTGTCCCCGGCTTCTTGATGCCGCGGGCGGTCATGCAGGAGTGTTCGCCTTCGATGAAGACGATGACATCATCGGCGTGTGTCACGAGACGCATGATGTCGCGGATGTCCGTACCGATGCGTTCCTGCAGCTGGAAGCGCTTCGAGACGGCATCTGCGATGCGGGCGATCTTCGAAAGTCCGATGACACGGCCGCGCGGGATATAGCCGACTGCGACCTTCATATTGTACATCAGCGCGATGTGATGCTCGCAGTGGGAGAAGATATCGATGTCTTTCACCACGACCATATCGCTCTCCGGCGTTTCGAAGGTCTTTTCAAATTCCTTGGCGATATCTTCATTGGATACCGCATTATAAGCGAACTGCTCCGCCATCATGTCCGCAAAGCGCTTCGGGGTCTCGACGAGGCCTTCGCGCGCGGGATCATCGCCGACGGCTTCGATGATGAGCCGCGCAGCTTCTTCCAATTTCTTCCGATCGACCATTATACGCCTCTCCTCTCTGGATCCCAGATGATCTTGTGCAGCTGCACCTGGACCCGTACATCACTCAATCTCTCTCGTCTGACATACTCCACCAAGTCGGCAGGGGCGATGCGTCCCCACACCGGGCTCACATAGAAGGCAGGGTCTTCGCCTTTGTGGAAATGCGCGCGGATGATCGCCTTCATCTCATCCATGTCGGCCTGCGAGCTCACGACGAATTTCAGCACATCCTCTTTTCCAAGGAGTGGGAAATTCTCTTCCCGCATCCGCTCCTTCATGCCGCTTCCGCTGCACTTGAAGTCCATGGTGTAGAATGTCCCCTGCGGCCGCTCTCGGAAGAGCGCTGCCGCACCATTCGTCTCGATATTCACCTCATAGCCCTCTTTGCCAAGGACTTCGCACAGGTGCCGAATGGGATGGAGCATCGGCTCGCCGCCCGTCAGCGTGATCTTCTTCCATGGGAAGGCATGGATGCGGGATAGGAGCTCCTCTTCCGTCAGCGCTTCGGCGGTATCCGCGAGCGAGAGCGAGTACGCGGTATCGCAGTAGCTGCAGCGCAGGTTGCAGCCCGCAAGGCGTACAAAGATCGCCATGAGGCCCGTGCGTTTCCCTTCGCCGTCGATGCTGTCGAAGATCTCCGTCACGTGGAAGAGCCCGTCATCATAACGGTATGCTTCAGTCTTTTTCATACGTTGCCACATTCCCTTCCGTCTCCTGCACCGACACGCGGATGCAGTGAGGAATGCGGTCGCAAAGCCACTTCGCGATGTTTTCCGCCGTCGGATTCAGTCCTTCCAAGACATCATTGATGACATGGTGGTCGAACTGGTTCACGATTTCTTTGATCTTGGAGAAATCTACGACCATGCCATTGTGGTCGAGCGTGTCATTCTGCACCGTGACCGTAATGATCCAGTTGTGTCCATGCAGATTCGTACATTTGCTTTCATAGTCCAGATGCAGGAAATGCGCTCCGGATACTTCGATTCGTTTCGTTACTGTAAACATAGATAGTCGTCCTTATATAAAATATGAATGGGTTCAAGGTTCAAGGTTAGCCCCTTGGGCGTGCTGCTCTTTGATTGGGGATGAAAGCTCGACCTGAATGAGGAATGAGGAATGAGGAATGAGGAATGAAGGTGGCGGCTTCGCCGCGAAGTATATATAGGGCGATGCCCCAAAGTGGTATTCAAGTCGCCAGTCAGTTGAGACTCCTAATCCCTAGCCACTAATCCCTAGCTACCAGTCACAAGTCACTAGTCACCAGTCACTTTTCCCCCAGCGCCGGATCCTTGACGCCATTCGCTGCGAAAGCCGCTGCCCTGTCGATGCATGTGCCGCATGTGCCGCAGGGCTTCTCCCCGCCTTCATAGCAGCTCCATGTGAGCTCATAGGGCGTATGGAGAGCAAGGCCGGTCGCCACGACGCCGGCCTTATTCATTTCCGCGAAGGGGAAGACCAGATGTACCTTGCCATAGGTACCGATGGAGACGGCATCGCCCATCGCTTTCAGGAAGGGCTCGCTGCAGTCGGCATAGGCATCGCCCGCTGCATCGTCTGCATGCGCGCCGATGTAAATATCGACCTCATCCTCCTCAAAGAGGCTCGCCGCGAGCGATGCCGCCGTCGAGAGCATGAGTCCGTTGCGGAAGGGCACATAGGTCGAGACCTTGCCCTCCCCGTTCTTGGCGATCTGCTCCGCGTAGCTCTCGTGGACGATTTCTTCTGTGGAGCCCGCGAGGAGGGAGCAGTTCGAATACTGGAAAATGGCAGATAAATCAAATTCGTAGTGCCGTACATGATAGTACGCTGCGACCTTGCGTGCCGCAAGGATCTCTTTTTTGTGTTTCTGCCCATAAAAAATAGAAGCAGTTACGACGTTCTCTGCTCCCAGTCTGTCTACCGCCAGCGAGACGCAGGTGGTCGAGTCCACACCGCCGCTGGAGAGGATAATAGCTTTTTTCATCTTGCCTCCTGTTTTTTATAGTTGGTGTTCAGATGACAACTGAGATGGGTATTTCGTTGATGCGATTTGTCGCATGTATTGCGGAAAAGGAACCGTATGGGTTCAGGGTTCAGGGTTCAGGGTTCAGGGTTCAGAACCTGCCCTTTCCGCTTTTCTGCAACTGGTTTATTATAGCACAGATGGCAAGGAGAAGGTAGGCA
>CAKPQG010000035.1 GCA_934178345.1 uncultured Dialister sp.
CACCCTATCCGCCCCTGCGGGGCACCTTCCCCTAGAGGGGAAGGCTGCGATACGAGAATACCATCTTCTAAAAAAAGCGACGAAGCCGCCACGAGAGCCCTGAACCTTGAACCCTGAACCCTGAACCAAATGAAAGCAAAGTAAAAAGGAGCTGTGAAGAAATGAATCTTCATTTCTTCACAGCTCCTTTTTCTATTTCTTCCCCTTCCATGCCAAGATCGCAGAAAGCACGAAAGCCACAGCGAGCATAGCAGAAAAGAGGTACAGAGTCGCGCCATAGCCCCCCGTCGTTTCCTTCATGAAAGAAAGGAGAAGCGGCCCCGCGACGCCTGCCATGCCCCATGCGGTCAGGATAGAGCCATGGATGGAGGCGAGCTGCTTCACGCCGAAGAGATCCGAGAGGAATGCCGGCATGCAGGAGAAGCCGCCGCCGTAGCAGGAAATCACGGCGAGTACCAGCATCTCAAAGAGAAGGGCATCACTGACATGAGCCAGTGCATAAAAAGCGAAGACTTCGAACGCAAAGAAGATCATGTAGGTCACGCCGCGCCCGATCCAGTCGGAGACGGATGCCCAGAGAATGCGCCCTGCGCCATTCACGATGCCAATAATGCCGACAAGAGACGCCGCCTCAGCCGCACTCATCCCGATCGTTTCCTGCGCCATGGGCGAAGCCACGGCCAGAAGGCCGATGCCGCAGGTGATATTCGTGAAGAAGATCCACCACAGCACATACCATTTCCATGTGTGCATGGCTTCTTTGCGCGTGAGGCCTTTGACCGCAGCCGTCTTTTCCCCATCCTTTCGGATCTCTTCCTCAAGCACCTCTTCCAAAAGCATCGGGATCTCGCCCTTCTTCGGCGGGCGGATGTAGGAAGCGGAAAGGATCATGACCAGCGCATAGACAGCGGCGAGGATGAGGAAATTCTCCGTGAGTCCGAAGCGATCGACGAGATAGCGCATGGCCGGGCCCGCGATGAGCGCTGCAAAGCCGAACCCCATGATCGCCAGCCCCGTCGCAAAGCCGCGATGCCGCGGAAACCATTTCACAAGCGTAGAGACAGGCGTGATATAGCCCGTGCCAAGGCCAATGCCCCCGATGGCTCCATAGAAGAGGTAGAGGAGCGCGGCCGACTGCAAGTGGACCGCCGCCGCTGTTCCAAGGAGTCCCGTGCTGAAAAAGACGGCAGAGACCATCCCGCTCCGGGACGGCCCCAGACGCTCGACCAGAGGGCCTAAGAAGCCTGCGGAAAGCCCCAGAAACAGGATCGCGATCGAGAAAGCCCATGTGGCCAAAGAGAGCGAGAGCCCCATCGTCTCCATCACAGGGCGCGTCAGGACGCTCCATGCATACACACTTCCGATAGACATGTGGATCCCCACGGCCGCCAAGGCCGTGAGCCAGCGATTTCTTTTCATCAAAAAATCCCTCCATTTTTGAAATGAAGGGAAATCCGCGCGCTCCAGTCCCAGCGACGCCATGCAGCAGGCATCGCTGGGAAACGAAAACCGCCTGAGCAGATTTCCCTGCCCAGACGGTCGGCTTTTTCATGAGGCCCGCAGTCCACGTGGTTCATTCCACTTATTTCCGTCAGTTCCGCAGCTCATCTATGTTGTACATCTAGCCTAGCATGGACAGGAAGGATTGTCAATGGGCGCGTTCCGCAATCGCTCTTCACCCGCCTCTCATTTTTTAATTAAATCACTCCTCATCGTTCTCATAATTCTCGCGATTCGCTATGCATCATATGCATAGCATTTTTGTTTTTAGCCCATTTTAATTGCTAATTTCGCAATATAGATTGTTCGGTATAATACTTATTATCTGTCATAATGCCCGATTGCATCGGAAAATCTCCATATCCTCGCCATCCCCATACCCCCCATGGGTATAAATAAATATTTCATTTAAGATTTTTTGGCATGTATAAATATTTATCCTAATAATTTGTTTACCTGTTATAATCTATGTGATATAATTGATGAGAAGTTTTAAGGAACTAATAACTAACAACAATACAACCTTATGTTCCGGTGCTTCTACCTTATTCTTTAAAGAGTAACCTGGGAAACCACTCTTCATCTGTTATCATTCAGCCAACAAGGTCCCATTCCCGACCTTTTTTTTTGATGCCCTTTTTAAGGAAACGCTGATTCAATCGCAGAGTCCGATTTGGCATGTATTTTCATGCAACGCTTCGTCATAAGCCGCCTTAAATAGCTCGCTATTCGCGGCGGCTTATTCCTCGCCTTGCATGAAAATACAAGAGTCAAGTCGGACAACGATTGAATCAGTGTTTCCTTAGGAAATTGCGTCAGATCGGCTGTGGGGGAAAAGGCAGATGACCCTCCCAGTTATTTTATAAAATTCTATGTATTATCAAGAAATTGGAGATGATGAGTTTGTCAATGAAGCAGCTTGGGATGCGATTGGGCGAGATGGTTCTCGTCTTGATCGGCATCAGCTTCATTACCTTCTGTCTGATCATGCTCTCTCCGGGTGACCCCGTTAGGCAGATGATCGCCGGTAATGAAGATATTATTGTTAGTCAGGTAGAGATCGACGCACTCCGCCATGAACTGGGTCTGGATAAGCCGTTCCTTCTGCAGTACCTGGACTGGCTCGGCAGAGTCGTACAGGGTAATTTTGGTTTCTCCTTCATGATGAAGAAGCCGGTCATTGATGCAGTCATGGAAGCCCTCCCGGCATCCGTCATTCTGGCGCTGGCCTCCTCCCTCTTCATGCTTGTCTTCTCCATTCCGCTCGGCATTTATACCGCGGTCAAGCAGAATACCTGGTTTGACTACCTCGTCCGCGGCTGCACCTTTGCCGGTGTCTCCGTCCCGAACTTCTGGATGGGCCTCATGCTCCTTTGGGTCTTCGCACTGAAGCTCTCCCTCTTCCCGATCGTCGGCGGTTCGATTTCCCTCGAAAATCTGATCCTGCCGATGTGCACCCTGGGTATCGTCATGGCATCGAAATACACCCGTCAGGTACGTGCCACGGTGCTCGAAGAACTGCATCAGGACTACGTCATGGGCGCACGTGCCCGCGGCCTCTCGGAAAGCCACATCCTCTGGCGTGAAGTCCTGCCGAATGCCCTCCTCCCGCTGGTCACCCTCTTCGGTCTGGCCTTCGGCTCTCTTCTGGGCGGCGCCGCTGTCGTAGAAATCGTATTTTCCTGGCCGGGTCTGGGCTACATGGTCGTACAGGCCATCACCTACCGTGACTTCCAGACCGTACAGGCCATCGTTCTCTGGATCGCTTTCATGTACATGATGATCAACCTCATCGTCGACCTGTCCTACAACCGTCTCGATCCAAGACTCAGAAAGGGAGGTCACTGATATGGAAAGCTTAGTCAAAGGCTTCAAAGAAAATAAAGCCTTCCGCTTCACCTCTTTTCTGGTCGTCCTTCTTCTGGCGATCACAGTCCTTGCTCCTGTCATCGCTCCTTATGACCCGCTCTCCGCTGTCATGAAGGATGCGAACCAGGCACCGTCTGCGGCGCATCTCTTCGGCACGGACAAGCTCGGACGTGACGTACTCTCCCGTATCCTCTACGGCGCGAGCTACTCCCTGACCTCCGTCATCGCCCTCGTCGCCTGCATCTTCGTCGTAGGCACCACGATGGGCATCATTTCCGGATACTTCGGCGGCATCGTCGATATCGTCATCATGCGTATCGCTGATATGATGATCTCCTTCCCGGGCGTCATCCTTGCGATCGCCATCGCCGGTATCATGGGCGGATCGCTCATCAATGCGATGATCGCACTGACTGCGGTCACATGGACCAAGTATGCCCGCCTCTCCCGTTCCATGGTCCTCAAGATCAAGCGTCGTGAATTCGTCGATGCGGCTGTCGTATCCGGCGGTTCCCCAGCGCATATCCTCTGGGTCCACATCCTTCCAAATATTCTCCCGCTCATGGTCATCACCGCGGCTGCTGATATCGGCGCCATGATGATGGAGCTTGCCGGCCTCTCCTTCCTCGGCTTCGGCAGCCAGCCGCCGGCTCCGGAATGGGGCCTCATGCTGAATGAAGGCCGTCAGCAGCTCCAGACAGCTCCATGGCTGATGTTCTTCCCGGGTCTCTCCATCTTCATCACCGTCGTCGTCTTCAACCTTTGGGGCGACTCCCTCCGCGATGTCCTTGACCCGAGGAATGAAGGATAAGGTTCAGGGTTCAGGGTTCAGGGTTCAGGGTGGCGGCTTCGCCGCGAATACATATGAGGCGATGCCCGAAAGTGGTATTTAAGTGACTAGTCACTAGTCACCAATCCCTAATCCCTGGCTACAAGACACTTGTCGCTAAAAACTAACTCATGTTTATTCCCATTATTTTTTATATCATTTACCCGAAAGGAAGCGTACACGATGAAATCTATTTACAAAAAAGGTGCCCTCTTTGCAGCAGCTGCTCTCATGGCTTTTGGTCTTTCCGGCTGCGGCGGTGACTCCGGCAATGCCTCCAAAGGTCCGAAGGACACCCTGACGGTCGGCGTCACGAACTTTGCGGATAACCTCGAACCGACCGACAACTACTTCGGCTGGCAGGTCATGCGTTACGGCATCGGCGAATGCCTCGTTCACTTCGATGACAAGATGAATGCAGAACCATGGATCGCTGAAAGCTGGAAAGTCTCTGACGACAAGATGTCCTGGACCTTCAAGATCAAAGACATTAAATTCTCCAACGGCACACCGGTCACCGGCGAAGCTGTCAAGAAATCCATTGAACGTACCTTTGCCAAGGCGTCCAGAGCGAAAGCTATGTTTGAACTGGATCACATTACCGCCGACGGCCAGAATGTGACCATTTATACGAAAAAACCGATGGCTACCCTGCCGGGCATACTGGGGGATCCCCTCTTCATCATCGTTGATGCCGATTCCGACGGCAAAGTAGACTTTGCAAAACAGGGTCCGGTCTGCACCGGTCCATACATGGTCAAGTCCTTCTCCAAAGCAAAGACCGAACTCGATGCAAACCCGAACTACTACGCAGCTGTTCCATTCAAGCACACCATCGTCAACACCATCGACGACCCGAATACCCGTGCCATGGCTCTCCAGAAGGGTGAAATCGATGTGGCTGTCAACATTGGCGCCGGCGATATGCAGCTCTTCCAGGATAAGAAGAAATTCACCATCAGCTCCATTGCCTCCCTCCGCGACTGTCTGGCCCGCCTGAACATTTCCAACGGAAAGCCTCTCGCTGACAAGAAAGTCCGTCAGGCACTGATCCAGTCCTTGGACCGCGAAACCTACTGCAAGGTACTGCTGAAAGACACCTTTATCCCCGGCGGTCCCATCCTTCCGCCGTCTCTGGATTTTGACTTCGACAAACTGAAAGCCGAATATCCGGACAACTATAATGTGGAAAATGCGAAGAAACTGCTGGCAGAAGCAGGCTGGAAGGATACCGACGGCGACGGCTATGTGGATAAGGACGGCAAGAACCTGGAACTGGATTTCGTCTATTACAGCGGCCGTGCGGAACTGCCTCTCTTTGCGGAAGCCACCCAGTCTGATGCCAAGAAAGTCGGTATCAAGGTGAACATGAAGAATGTGGACTACAACGTTCTTTACGGCATCGGCACCCGCGGCGAATATGATCTCCTGATCTCCAACATCCTCACTGAACCGGCAGGGGATCCGGAAGTCTTCCTCAACATGTACTGGAAGACCAATGTGAACGGCAGCACCCCCGAGAACGCCTCCGGCTACTCCAACCCGGAATACGATGCACTCTCCGATCAGCTGGCTTCCGAATTTGACCCGGCTAAACGTAGAGACATCATCATCAAGATGGAAAAAATCCTTCAGGATGATGCTGCGACCGTCGTCTTCGGCTATCCGCAGACCAATATGGTCTCCAGCAAAGCCGTAGAACATGCGGACATCAAACCGTGTGACTACTACTGGATCACCAAGGACATCACTCCGGCAAAATAATTTGTTTAGCCAGCAGTTTGCTCTAAGCAGTAGGCGGCCCGCCATTTGCGGTTTGCCGCCTACTGCTTACTGCTTACTATTTTTACAAGGAGACTTTCATGCTATTAGAAGTCAAAAACCTGGGAATTGCCTACGGCGACAAGCCCCCCATCGTTCAGGGCGTCACATTCAACCTGGACCAGGGCGAAATCCTCGCCATCGTAGGCGAATCCGGCTCAGGGAAAACCACCGTCATCCGTGCCATCCAGCACGTCCTCCCCGGCGGCGGTCATATAGCGGAAGGTCAGGTCATTTTTGAAGGCGAAGATACCCAGAAGCAGACTCCTGAAATGCATCGCGCACTCTGTGGCACAGACGTCTCCATGATTTTCCAGGACAGCGGCGCTATGATGAATCCGATCCGCACCATTGGCACCGAATTCCGTGAATTCCTCGCCGTCCATGGCATCAAGGACGACAAGGAAGCCCATGACCTGATGATTTCCATGATCGAAATGGTGCGCCTTCCCAACCCGGAGCACATCCTGAAATGCTATCCCTACGAGCTTTCCGGCGGTATGCGCCAGCGCGTCGGCATCGCTATGGCGATGGCCATGAAACCGAAACTGCTTCTCGCCGATGAACCGACCTCCGCTTTGGACGTCACGAACCAGGCCATCATCGTCAAAGAAATGATGAATGTCCGTGACAAGATGAATACCGCTATCATCATCGTCACCCATAACATGGGCGTATCCTGCTACATGGCAGACTACATCATGGTCATGAAAAAAGGCCGCGTCGTCGAATACGGCAAGGCAGAAGATGTCATCTATCACCCGAAAGAAGAATACACCCGTATGCTCCTTGCGGCTGTTCCGAAGATGGGAGGCGAAGACGCATGAAAAACTACGGAGAAGAAATCCTCCAGATGGTCGACATCTGCAAAGTCTTCGACCTGGGAGACGGCAAGAAGCTGACCGCCGCTGACAACGTCAATGTCACCATCCACAAAGGGGAAACCGTCGGCATCGTCGGGGAATCTGGTTCCGGCAAGTCCACCCTCGCCAAGATGCTGACCCGCCTCTACCCCATGACCAGCGGAAAAATCATTTTCCACGGCAAGGACATCACCGATCTCAAAGGCGAAGCCCTCCGCCAGCACAGAAAATCCATCCAGATGGTCTTCCAGGACCCCTCCACCGCTTTCAATCCGAAGCAGCGCGTCAAGGAGATCATCTGTGAACCGCTCGAAAACTTCGGCATGATCGATAAGAAGGATGTCGAAGCCAAGGCGAAGGAAATGCTCCGCCTGGTCGACCTCCCGGAAGACTTCGCTGACCGCTACCCGAACAACATGTCCGGCGGCCAGCGCCAGCGTATCGCGATCGCACGTGCTCTAGTCCTCGAGCCAGAGATCATCGTCTGCGACGAAGCCACCTCTGCTCTCGACGTATCCGTCCAGAAGACCGTCCTCGATCTGCTTGATCGTCTGCAGAAAGAGACCCACGTGGCCTACATGTTCATCTGCCATGACCTTGCTCTCGCAAATAGCTTCTGCGACAACATCGTCATCATGCAGCATGGCAAGGTCGTAGAAAAGATCCATGACCTCAGAGAGGCGAAAGATCCTTACTCCAAGAAGCTCCTTGCTTCCGTCTTTACCATCGAAGAAGGGAAGAACAAAGTCCTTCCGGACGAGCTCTTCAGCTGATCGCATTTGTGCAAAATAAAAGGGGCTGTGAAGAAATGAATCCCCATTTCTTCACAGCCCCTTTTTACTTTGCTTTCATTTGGTTCAGGGTTCAAGGTTCAAGGTTCAAGGTTCAGGGCTCTCGTGGCGGCTTTGCCGCCTTTTTTAGAAAGATGGTATTCTCGTATCGCATCCTTCCCCTCTAGGGTAATGCTATTAAGTTAAGGAAATCGTTAGCTACGTAACGTCTTGCTTCCCCCCTTCGGGGGAAGTGCCGAAGGCAATAGGGGCATGCTAGCGGTATAGCGTGCTATGTTGAATAGTTCGATGCTATCGATATTCCAACACTTTCATGCAATACCGCTACGTAGCCCCCTCAGCCCTTCGGGCAGCTCCCCCGATGGGGAGCCAAGAACGTTCTTCCGCTTAACTTAATAGCATTACCCCTTCGGGGAGCCAAGACATTCCACCACTTTTCGCTATTTCACTGTCCCGCTCGCTAGGCGTTTTCCTTCTTCATCACTGGCAAAGAGATGATTCCTATCAGAAGAAATCCGGATCTTCACCCTCTGATTCATCTGGAAATCCACATCGCCAAAGACGACGGAGGTCAAAAGGAAGCCGCCCACATCCAGCTTCACGACGGTTTCCATACCGCTCGGAAGGGCAGAGTAGACTTTCGCCTCAATAGTGCCCGACGGATCGATGGTGACATGCTCAGGTCGGATGCCTAGGAGCAGCTTATCTCCTGTTTTCGTCTGGACAGCCTCACGCGCCGCGAAAGTCAGGGTGTGTGCGCCCAGCGCGAGCACGAGCTCTTTCTCTCCTGCCTCGCGCACGTTGACGGGTACGAGGTTGATATTCGGATTTCCAATAAAGTCTGCAACGAACGCATTGGCCGGCTCTTTATAAATGGTAAGCGGCGGCGCGTACTGCTGAAGGACGCCCTTCTTCATGAGGGAAATCTTCGTCGCAAGCGTCATCGCTTCGAGCTGGTCATGGGTGACATAGACGAAGGTCGAGTCTGTTTCCATATGAAGGCGCTTCAGCTCGGAGCGCATCTCCATACGGAGCTTCGCATCCAGATTCGAGAGCGGTTCATCCATGAGGAGGATGCGCGGACCGGTCGAAAGCGTGCGTGCGATGGCGACGCGCTGCTGCTGCCCGCCAGATAGCTCAGCTGGGTAGCGGTCGCTGTATTCCTTGATTTTCAACATATCCATCAGCTCATCCGCTCGAGCTTTGATTTTCGACTTATCCCACTTCAGATTTTCCAGACCAAAGGTGATATTCTGATACACTGTCATGTGCGGCCAGAGGGCGTAGTTCTGAAAAAGGAAACCGACGCCGCGCTTTTCCGGTGCGACATTGATCCCTTTCTCTGATGAGAAGACCACTCTTCCATCAATGGAAATTTCGCCACTCGTCGGCGTCTCGAGACCCGCGATCATGCGGAGCGTGGTCGTCTTTCCGCAGCCGGATGGTCCAAGTAGTGTGATAAACGCACGGTCATCGATGGACAGATTCAGATGGTCCACCGCAGCGGAAGATCCGTACATTTTTGTGATATCTTTTAATATAATTTCAGGCATAGAAGTACCTCATGTGATTTGTTAGTGAATGTGCGACTCGCGCTCCGTGACGTAAGGGAGCGCTGATTATATATCAGTTTCGGGCATCGCCACTATCTATACTCCGCAGCGAAGCCGCTACCAACCTTCCTCATCGATTCATCCGATCCCCTTATCGATCGAGGCGCCGGTGAGTTTGTTAATGACCCAGTTCGAGAGAAGGACGACGAGGACGATCAGGAGGTTGATCGCATTCGCGTACTGATTCCAGCCTTTTTCGTTATACTGGAAGAGCATGGTCGTCAGGACAGCAGTCGATGGGGAAATCAGCAGGATGAAGAGCGAAAGTTCTCGCATGCAGGAAATATAGGGCAGGAGATAGCCGGAGAGGATGCTGGTCTTCTGGATCGGGATGATAATGCGGATCATGCGTTTCCACCAGCTGATTCCCATGATGATACCGGCTTCTTCGATTTCATTTCCGAGCTGCAGCATAGAATTCACGCCCGCCCGGGACGCGAAGGGCAGGTATTTCACCGTACCGATGAGAGTGAGGATCGCGAAGGTGCCATACAGCGCCGGAATCGGGCCGTGGCGGGTGCTGAACATGGAAAGGTAAATCGCACCAAAAGCCATGCTCGGGATAAGGTACGGGAAGAAGGTCAGATGATTCACAGCCGCCGAGAGCCAGCTGCCTTTCTTCCGTACAATAGCATAGCCCGCAAGAAGCCCGATGGTTCCTGTCAGGAATGCACAAACGACGGACAGCAGGAAGCTGTTCAGAAGGCCATTGTAAATGCTGTGATTCTTCAGGATACCCGGCTCGCCATTTGCGATGTCAGTCGCTCCGTCTCCGATCCAAAAGACAGTGCTGAAGTTGCTCAGCGAATAATTCCCAGGCTCAACGATGAAAGACTCTACCGCAAAGGTGATGAGCGGGACGACAGTCACGCACACGAGGAGAAGGGCAAGCAGGAGAGAAATCGGCAGGCGCAGACCGCGAAGCGGGATGAGCGAGACATTGGCGCTCTTGCCGGTGATGGTGGTATAGGATTTCCTTCCACTCAATACTTTCTGGTTCACCATCATGATAGCGACGCCGATCAGGATGAGAATCAGCGCCATCACATAGCCATAGCCAGGATTCAGCCCCTGCAGTGTGCGATAGAGCTGCGTCGTCAGCACGTGGTAGCGCACGGGCGCGCCCAGGAAGGCAGGCACTGCGAAAGCACTCATCGAGCTGGAAAAGGCCAGCAGGAAGGTCGAGAGCAGCGCCGGCTTCACCATCGGAAGTGTGATGCGTTTCATGATCTGCCAGCGGGATGCGTGCAGGAGCTGCGCCGCTTCTTCGAGGCTCGCATCCATGTGTTTCAGGATGCCGCCGATCAGGATGTAGGCGAAGGGCGCATAGTGGAGGCCCTGCACAATGGAAATCGGGAAAAAGCCATAGGCGAACCAGTTCGGTGTCGGGATGCCGGTCAAAACCGTAAAGAGCCCAGGCACACCACCCACGAGAGAATTTCTGAAAAAGTTCAGCCACGCGAGCGCCAGCGTCCACGATGGCATGATGTAAGGCACGACGAAGAGCGCCGAGAGGAAGGGCTTATACTTGATATCTGTCCGCGTGATGAGCCATGCCATGCCGCCGCCGAAGAAAATGGCGATTGCACAGGTCGAAAGCGAGATGAGCACGGTATTCCAGAGCGGTTTGTAGAAAATGCTCATGCTCGTCGTGCCGTCCAGAAGCACTTTCGTCCAGTGATAGTCCGTGAAATCCCCGGCATGCGAGCCGCGGATACGCATCACTTCCGAGGAGTGCACCGTCACCGTGTCGAGCACGATGGAGAGCAGCGGCAGAAACGTCAAAAGGATCAGCGCTGCAAACAGCAGCACCAGGATGACGTTGTACGGTTTGCGGAAAAACATCCGCAGTTTCATAGAAAAAGTCATAACATGTTTCCTTGGTTGATAGTTATAGGGAGTGGCCAGGAATTTAGGAAACGCCGATTTAAGAAAACGCTGATTAAATCGCAGAATCAGATTTTACAAGAATTTTTATGCATAGCTTCGTCATAGCCTTCCTTAAATAGCTCGCTATTCGCGTCAGGTTATTCCTCGCTATGCCTAAAAACTCAAGAGTAAAATCTGACAACGATTTAATCAGTGTTTCCTTAATCGCAGAATCTCATCCACAATCAAGGGATGATGCGCCCCATAGACGACCCCTGCCCCCCAAAAGCAAATCAGCAGACAGCACGCTGCCGTCTGCTGATTGTAAAAAGCTACATCAGTTTGCTCAGGAATTCTTCGACCTCAGCGCGATGTTCGAAGATGTACTGCGGATCATCGCCGACCATGATCTTCTTCCATTCAGCGAGCGGCTTGTCACCCTTAGCGACCGGGATCGAAGTATTGCCGGAGTAGGTCCCCATATCATGCGCCCAGCTCTGGAAGCCTTCCTCGGTCAAAAGGAACTGGGTGAAGAGTTTCGCCGCTGCCGGGTGCTTGGCATCCTTCACAAGCAGCACGTATTCCGGATAGTAGAAGCCACAGAACGGCACCACATTATCCGCTGCTGCTGCTGCGAGGTTCTTCTTTTCCGCGTAGCGGAGCTTCGAGTAGTTGAGAAGACCGACGCCATTCATATCCTGCCCTTTGACGCCGATGGATTCCGTCATGGACGTATCGGAGGAACCCATGACAAGACCATTCGAGAAGGCCATCTTGATCCATTCGTAGCCTGCATTCGGCGTGGTGAGCTCCAGTTTCTTCTTGTACTGCTCTTCATAGGATTTTGCCAGCTGATCCGCCACTTCCGGCTTCGTCAGCATGGTGAGGAAATTCGCATTGATGCCTTCCTGCATCGGACTCTTGAAGAAGAATTTGCCCTTCATGGACGGTTCAGTGAGCTGCCAGATATTCGTGATCGGAGCCGCTTTTCCATTTTCGTTGTTGTAGACCAGGACTTTGTTCATATAGGCGAAGACGAGCGGTGTCTGGTTCTCCGCCGGGATCTTGTCTTTGAGGTCGGCCGGAATGTAGTTCTGGAGATAACCCTGTGCGATGAGCTCTCCGTATACGCGGCCGGAGTCCTGCGCGATGACCATATCTGCGCCATTCGCATTCGCTTTTGCTTCGGTGGAAATCTTGTCAATCAGCTCGAAGTCTTTCATGTTGCTGGCTTCCACCTTGATCCCGTATTTCTTTTCAAATGCAGCCCCTGCCTTGGATACGCGGCTGGTGATGGAGTAAACCTTCACCACGCCTTCCTTCTTCGCTGCTTCGATGAGATCGGCTTCCTTCTCGCTCTTCACCTGGACGATCTGTGCGCCGGGCTTCGCTGCCGTGCTGCCTGCGTCCTTCTTATCACTGCCGCAACCGGTCAGCATAGCTAAAGACAGCCCGAGAGCCGCTGCTGCGATCAAGCCTTTCTTCCAAGCTTTCATCATGTTCCTCCTTACAGAAAAAGATCGCCGTGTGCTCATAGGCCGCGGCGATGGGTTTGGCTTCTCAGCCTGTGAGTATGTTTCTTTCCTGATTTTACCACAATCAGGCATCCTTTTCTGCAGGAAATTTACAATTTCTTTACACGGGAGCAGGAACTAGTGACCAGGGAAACACTGATTACATCGTTGTCAGATTTTACTCTTGAATTTTTATGCATAGCAAGGAATAACCTGACGCGAATAGCGAGCTATTTAAGGAAGGTTATGACGAAGCTATGTATAAAAATTCTTGTAAAATCTGACTCTGCGATTGAATCAGCGTTTCCCCAAGGACTGCAAACCAATTCGAGTATTACGTCAAAAGGCGATGTGAAATAACGATCATCTCATTTTCACATTCAAACTACCGCGGGGGACTTGCAGCTCTCATAGGAGTGACCGGGAAACCTTATCCCAGCTGTCTTTCATGCCATAGTCACCCTATCCGCCCCTGCGGGGCACCTTCCCCTAGAGGGGAAGGCTGCGATACGAGAATACCATCTTCTAAAAAAAGGCGGCAAAGCCGCCACGAGAGCCCTGAACCTTGAACCCTGAACCCTGAACCAAATGAAAGCAAAGTAAAAAGGAGCTGCGAAGAAATGAATCCTCATTTCTTCACAGCTCCTTTATTTACTCCAAGAGAAATCCGCCAAACCCGATTTCCTTATCCTAAGAATCCTCTCGTCTTCTGCGCTTCTACGACGCGGGAGAGGGCGAGCATGTAGGAGGCGAGGCGGTAGGTCACATGGTATTTCTCCTTCAGTGCGTACACATCCTCATAGGCTTCGCGCATCTTTTTAGCGAGGCGCTCGTTGTATTCTTCTTCCGTCCAGTAGTAACCGGTGCGGTTCTGCACCCATTCGAAATAGGAACCCACGACGCCGCCGACATTGCTCATGACGTCTGCGAGGACCTCGATGCCCTTCTCTTCAAAGTAAGCATCGGCTTCCTCCGTGGTCGGGCCATTCGCCCCTTCCAGGATGAGACGGGCTTTTACCTTGCCCATGGTCTTTTCATTCAGCTGGTTCTCCATCGCAGCGACGAAGATGACGTCCACATCCTGCGCGAAGAGTTCGCTATCGGGGATCATGACCGCGCCTTCCTCGGTGTAGCCCTTCAGCGAACGGCCGTGGCTATTCGCATAGGTGTACATCGCTTCGATATCAAGGCCGCTTTCCTTGTGCCAGGTGCCATTGATATCGCCGATGGTGGTGATCTTAACGCCCTTCCTGTGCATGAGGAGAGAACCGACGGAGCCGACATTGCCGAAGCCCTGCACGGCCATGGTGAGATCCTTCATGTCCTTATGATTCTTTTCGCACCATGTTTCGAGCGTGAAGAGCAGACCGCGGCCCGTCGCTTCGTTTCTGCCAAGGGAGCCGCCCACCGTAAGAGGCTTGCCGGTGACGACACCCGGCTGCCACTTGCCCGAGAGGGCTGCATATTCATCCGCGATCCACGCCATGATCTGGCCATTCGTATTCACATCCGGCGCAGGGACGTCCTGATCCGGCCCGATGATGGGGTAAATCTTTCTGATATAGCCGCGAGTCAGACGGGCGAGTTCGCGTGCGGAGAGCTTGTGCGGATCGACTTTGATCCCGCCCTTCGCACCGCCATAAGGGATATTGCCGATGGCATTCTTGATGGTCATCCACGCTGCGAGGGCTTTGACTTCGTTTTCATCGGATGCGGGATGGAAACGGATGCCGCCCTTCGCTGCGCCTCGTGCGGTGGAGTGCTGCACACGGTAGCCGGAGAAGACTTCGACATGCCCGTCATCCATCTGGATCGGGATGCTCACGGTGAGCTCGCGCTCCGGATAGCGGACAAATGCATAGTCGCTCTCCTCGTAGCCCAGCACTTTCGCTGCCTTGTCGAGGATATGAAGCATGTTTTCATAAGGATTGTAGCTTGCCATTTTTGCCTCCAAAAGGAAATAGGAACCTCGTGCATTCTTAGATGCACATGAAAATCCATAGCTCTACTATATCACGTTTTGCGCGCTTTGAGAACATGAGCGCATGTATGGATGAGTATTTGGCATAATCAAGCATGCGCTATGATAATTTCCTCATATAGAAACGAAGGCGGCGGAGCCGGCTCGAATAAGGAATGAGAAATGAGAAATGGTGGTGGCGGCGCTTAAAGAAGCGCCGCGGAGCTTTGAAACTAGCGGTTTTCTCGTATCGCCAACCTAATCCCTAGCCACTCATCCCTAGCTACTAGTTAGCAACCCCCATTTCAAATGGGGGTTTATTTGGAACCCCTCCGGGGTTTTGTACTGACACCTGCCTATGGCAG
>CAKPQG010000036.1 GCA_934178345.1 uncultured Dialister sp.
CTCATGGGAGACATGGCAGGTGGCAGTGCAGCAACCGGTGCATTGTCAGGTGGCGTAAATGAATATGTGATGGGGTATCTGACCAAAACCAAAGGCAAAGACTGGGTACAGGAACACCCGGATACCGTACAATGGATCAGCGCTGGAGTAGGAGCCGCTATAGGAGCCTCTGCCAAAGATATGGCTACAGGGGCCAATGTTGCTCTAGATGCCTCTAAATGGAACTATTTAGGCTTTGGCATGGATACCACACCATTGCTAAAGAGAACGCTGAAGAGTAAAACCGGACAAGCACTTTCTGAAGAAGAGTGGAATAAAATCCGTTTTGACCTGATACGTATAGCAGCGGAAGCAGACTTATTTGGTGCAGAATCTGATCAATTAGAAATAGGTAATGAAACGGCTAAACAGAATGTACGAAATTATTTAGTTGGCAAAGGCTTTACAATTGACAGTACAGAGGAATTTATTACTGGCTATGATAGCTGGGTAAGAGATTTGCAAAAACGTATGAACGGTATTCCTAGGTTTAAAGGACTACCACAAGTAACTGTTATTGCCTCTCAAATAAAAGACGGTACATTAGATATACAGGATGTAGCATGGGATAAGAGTCAAGATATCCTAACATCAACCGGTCTATCCTGGGGCGCTGCTAATTGGTATGAAGCAGAGTACGGATATTTAAGCCGTAAAGAGGCAGAACAAATCGGACAAGAAATGAGCAATGCAACCATGAAAGCGTGGGGAAGCATTGCCTATCTGAAAGAGGTTTGTGGTAACCATAAACGGTACAATTCTTTTGAAAATGCATTGCGGGCAGATGGCTATGATACATTGCCAATAACTGTCGGAATTGTAACATCTTCTATTTTAGCAACACGAGGTCCTTATATTCAGTTTATAGGCGTAGGAATGACAGGTACAGCAGCGACTTGGTATGCTAAAAATAAGAAAGAAACACTATCTAAAAATGCGCCAAATGTGGATAATCAAGAAAATAGAGGTGAGTAATTATGTTTTTTCACTCGCTGTTATTTGATGCGTTATTGCTAATTTCTTCTGTGCTTTTTGCCAAACATTATCTTTTCAAGAAAGATTTAACTGATAATGATATCCTTCTTATAAATTATTCCTCTAATTGGATTAGAATAGTAATAGTTATTACCTTATTGGCGGAAATTGGATATATTATTGGGACTGATATTGGTTTGCTAAATGGATTGTATTACATACACAGTCTTATTCTTTGTGGAATTACTATATATATTAGTGCAGTTTGGGATATTTATATAGAATACAAACATGGCCCTAAAAATTATCAATATGTTGAAACTTTAAAAATTCGGTTACAGGCAGCAATAGCACTTCCCCTTATCATTATTATAATGTACATTTTTTATTAGGATAATGGATAAGGAGAGAAGTCTATGAAACCATTACCAAGGGAAAAGACTCCTTGAATCATATCAGCGAGAAAGGCATGCTAGGTATAAAAGTAGGGATAGGTTCCAGTGCGTTCAAAGCAACCTCCCACACAGAAACCACCGAAGCTGTAGGAAGTAACCTCGTGGCCAAAGGGGATATGAAAATCACGGCTAAGAAAGATATGGGAATGAAAGGTTCTACACGCCAAAAACACCTCCCTATGAGCGACTGATCAGCCCCTGTCAAGGTAGACATGGCAAATATCTAAAAAAATTACTGCCGTAAATTCCATGTTGGTGTTTTAGCATCAGCATGGGATTTGCGGCATTTTGTTATGCCGCGAATTTTGCTTTGTATTTCTGAATCCGTTTGTTCTCGGTAATCGGGAACTGTTCCGGGTTCTTCGCGTGCAGAGCTGCCGTGCGAACTTCTATTGGCGTCCTGACTCTAAATCGTTCCTGAAAACGTTCGTCATTGTAAAAATGGACGTATTGATCGATGGCCGAACGCAGCTCGTCACCGCTACTGAACTTATTCAGGGAATACATCTCTGCCTTCCCAATTCCCCAGAACCCTTCCAATGGGCAATGATCGATGCAATGCCCAACGCGGAACATGGATTACTCCTTTTAGCCATTAAAAAAATCCCCCTAAAGCAGTTTAGTTATTTACCGTGTCTGCTTTAGGGGGATCATATCAAAGTTACAGGGAGGTGTTTTTTATTTTTCTGCCGCTTTCCGTTCCAGCAGCGGATCGGTGTGGTTCACCACGTTGTCTTCCGTGATGGTGCATTTCACGACGTCCTTCATGCCGGGGATCTCATACATGACTTTCTGCATGATCTTCTCGATGATCGCGCGGAGGCCGCGGGCACCGGTATTGCGCTCGATCGCCTGGCGGGCGATGGCGTGGATGGCAGCGTCTTCGATGACGAGCTCTACGCCGTCCATGGCCAGCAGTTTCTTGTACTGCTTGACGAGGGCATTCTTCGGTTCGGTCAGGATTTTGACGAGTGCCTCTTCCTTCAGCGGGTGAAGGGCGACGATGACGGGGAGACGGCCGATGAATTCGGGGATGAGACCGAATTTCAGAAGGTCTTCCGGCTGGACCTGCTGGAGGAGCTCGTCCATGTCTTTGTCTTCTGCTTTCTCGATATCGGCGCCGAAGCCCATGACGCTTTTGGTGAGACGGCTGTCGATGACTTTATCGAGGCCAGCGAAGGCGCCGCCGCAGATGAAGAGGATGTTGCTGGTGTCGATCTGGATCATTTCCTGATTCGGATGCTTGCGTCCGCCCTGCGGCGGCACGTTCGCCACGGTGCCTTCCAGGATCTTCAGAAGAGCCTGCTGGACGCCTTCGCCGGAGACGTCGCGGGTGATGGAGACGTTCTCGGTCTTCTTAGCGATCTTGTCGATTTCATCGATGTAGATGATGCCGCGCTGGGCTTTCTCGATGTCATAGTCCGCAGCCTGAATGAGGCGGAGGAGGATGTTCTCGACGTCATCCCCGACATAGCCGGCCTGTGTGAGGGTGGTGGCATCGGAAATCGCAAAAGGCACATCGAGGTAACGGGCGAGGGTCTGGGCAAGGAGGGTCTTGCCGCTGCCGGTCGGCCCAAGCAGGATGATGTTGGATTTCTGCAGCTCTACGCCGTCATCTTCGCCTTTGAAAAAGAGGCGTTTGTAGTGATTGTACACGGCGACGGCCAGAGCAATCTTGGCATTGTCCTGCTCGATGACGTACTGATCGATATATTCTTTGATTTCTTCCGGTGTCGGCACCTTGGTGTCAGCGGGTTCTTTGCCCTGCTTTGCTTTGTTTTTCCGCTCTTCCAAAAGAATATTATGACAGATGTCGATGCATTCGCTGCAGATGTAGACGCCGGGGCCGGTGACCATGTTTTCGACTTCGTCGCTGGATCGGCCGCAGAAGCTGCAGATCTTCGGTTCTTTATCTTCTCCGTTCATGGTCTTTCTCCTTTATTTCTGTGTCATTTTCGCCAGCTCATTGCGGGTGAGGATGTGGTCGATGAGGCCATAATCCTTCGCCATCTGGGCTGTCATGAAATTGTCGCGTTCGGTGTCGTTTTTGATGGTTTCAAGGGACTGTCCGCTGTGCTTGGCAAGGATGCCGTTCAGTTCTTCGCGCAGGCGGAGGATCTCTCTCGCATGGATCTCGATCTCGGTCGCCTGTCCCTGTACGCCGCCCAGCGGCTGGTGGATCATGACATTCGCATGCGGGAGGGCATAGCGTTTGCCCTTCGCACCGGCGGTCAGGAGGACAGCCGCCATGCTGGCACAGGATCCGATACAGATGGTGGAAACATCCGGATGGATATACTGCATCGTATCATAAATCGCAAGGCCGGCGGTCACGACGCCGCCGGGGCTGTTGATGTAAAGATGGATATCTTTCGAAGGGTCTTCGGCTTCCAGAAAGAGAAGCTGCGCAATGATGACATTGGCCATATGGTCTTCAATCTGGCCGTCAAGGAATATGATGCGGTCCTTCAAAAGACGGGAATAAATATCATAGGAGCGCTCTCCGCGAGCGGTCTGTTCGACAACAATCGGTACATATGCCATGTGGTAACACCCTTTCTTTTGGTTGAATAATAGGTAGTGACTGCAGCCAGGGACTAGGGATTAGGGATTAGGGATTAGGGATTAGGAGTCTCACGTGACTGGTGACTGGTGACTAAATGCCAGCTCATGGCTTCGCCGCCATCTATACTCTGCGGCGCTTAGATCCTTCGACTCAGTTCTCATATTTTGAGATAAGCCATATTTTCTAACATACGACGTTTTTCTCCGCTCAGGATGACGAAATGCGCCGCACCAGCACTTCTCACTCAAGAGCAGAGCTTTCATACACAATCCAGAGACAACATAGCCCTATGCCAAATCATAAAATTGAGATCGGGAACAAGCCTTTCCCCCATTTCCCCATATGTTCGAAAGAGACGCCGGTCATCCCCGCGTCTCTTCCAATACACACTGCCGCAGCAGTAGTCATTCAATTTTATAAAGGATTATTCCTTTTCAGCAGCCATGATGGTGTCGATGATTTCCGCTTTTTTCGCTTTGGATTCGATGGCGATGCCTTTTTCCTGTGCGTAAGCTTTGAGATCCTTGACGGTCATAGCATTGAAGTCTTCTTCGGTCTTCGGAGCTGCTGCTTCTGCAACCGGAGCTTCTTCTGCTTCTTTCTTATCTGCTTCTGCTTTTTTAGCAGCACCGTAGATGAAAGCAGCTGCTTTCTTGCGAAGGACGGAGTTGATCAGCATGTTCACGCGGCCTTCTTCTTTGATGATCTTCATGACATCTTTCGGGTCAGCGTTGAACTGATGAGCCATGCTGTAGACTTCCATGGAGAGGTCCTGGTTTGTTACATCGAGTTCTTCTTTTTCTGCGATGGTTTCGAGGACAAGGCCCTGACGAACCTGTTCTTCAGCGGTCTTTTCGTAGTTCTTACGGAGCTGTTCTTCGGTCTGTCCGATGTTCTTCAGGTAGTCAGCGAGCTTCATGTCTCTGGATTCGAGGTTCATGGAGATCTCTTCGACGATCTCGTCAATGCGCTGGTCGACCATTTCCTGCGGGATGTCGACCTTGGCATTGGCTACCGCCTGTGCTACGAGGGCTTCATGGTAGGCTTCTTCTGCCTGCTGGATAGCCTGCAGCTGCATCTGCTGCTTCACAGAAGCCTTCAGGTCGTCCATCTTATCGAACTGGCAGATGGATTTTGCGAAAGCATCATCGAGAGCCGGGAGCTGTTTGCGTTTTACATCATTGATGTGAACTTTGAATTCTGCTTCTTTGCCTTTGAGAGCATCGACGAAGTAGGTTTCCGGGAAGGTGACCTTGACTTCTACATCATCGCCTGCTTTATGGCCTTCGAGCTGTTCTTCAAAGCCCGGGATGAAGCTCTGGGAGCCGATTTCCAGCGGATAGGTCTTGCCTTCGCCGCCTTCGAACGGTTTGCCGTCTACAAAGCCCTTGAAGTCGATGACAGCGTAGTCGCCTTTGGCAAGGACAGCGCCTTCTTCTGCCTTTTCGAGGCGTGCGCTCTGTTCAGCTGCTTTTTTCAGTTCAGCTTCGACCTGTGCATCGGAAACTTCCGGTTCTTCATGGGCTGCTTCGAGGCCTTTGTATTCGCCCAGTTCTACTTCCGGACGTTTTACAAAAGTAGCGGTGAACTTTGCGCCTTCGGTTTCAGAGAAGAGATCTTCCTTCACATCTGCCTGGGTGATCGGGATGATTTTTTCCTGCTGCATAGCTTCGGAGAGGGCGCCATTGATGACGATGTCTTTCGCTTCAGCGACGACAGCTTCTTTGCCGAAATGCATTTCCAGGACTTTGCGGCTTGCCTTGCCTTTACGGAAACCCGGGATTCTGACCTGATTCGCAATGCGGGCTACAGCCTGCTTGAATCCTTTCTGTACAGCTTCTGCCGGCAGTTCAATGGCGAGAGATACCTTGTGCTGATCCAGTGCCTCTACTTTTACGTTCATAAAAATTATTCCTCCTTAAGTCGGTTTTTCCGACAATATTGAACCATTCTTTTATTTTTACAAAATACGCTAAATCGCAAGATATATTCTACCACACTTGTTTAGAAAATACAAATTTTACGTTTCTTTGATTGCTTTTCTTTATCTCTGACAGTATGATAGAGGAAATTGAATCGGGGTGCGGGGCTAGCCCGTGGGGCGTGCCGTCCCTTGATTGGGGATGAAAGCTCTGCTCGAATTAGGAATTAGGAATGGTGGTGCGGCGCCAGATCCTTCGACTCAGTTCTCACTGTTCCGCCTTTACATGATCGAACATCCGACATTTCACTCCGCTCAGGATGACGAAATGCGCCGCGGAGTTTCGATAGCGCTTCGCGCGCATCGTCATTTTGAGCGTAGCCGAGGGTCTTTATTGCAGAACACTTATCGCCTAATGTGAGGCGGCACCAAGACATCGTTTCCCCTCAGCGCATACACGCTGATTCCCGCAGTGCAAGAAAGATCCCTCGGCTGCGCTCGGGATGACGATGCCGGAGAAATCCCAGTCACTAGTCACCAGTCACAAATCACTTGTCACTCGAGACTCCTAATCCCTAGTCACTAATCCCTAGCTACCAGTCACCAGCCACCAGTCCCTCCCCATTCCCTCAATTAAAGGAGTATCCCATCTATGAAACTACTACTCGAATTATTTCTCATCTTTGCCAAGATGGGCGCTGTCACCTTTGGCGGCGGGTACGCGATGCTGCCCATTCTCCAGCGTGAGATCGTAGAGAACAAGCACTGGGGCAGCGAGGAAGAGCTGATGGATTACTATGCCTTAGGGCAGGTCACGCCCGGCATGATCGCGGTGAATGTCGCGACCTTCATCGGCTGCAAGCTGAAAGGCTTCTGGGGCGGCATCTTCGCGACGCTCGGCGTCATCACCCCGTCCATGATCATCATCACGGTGATCGCGCTCTTTCTTACGCAGTTTGAAGAGAATCCCTATGTCATTCACGCCTTCGCCGGTATCCGTGCCTGTGTCTGCGTCCTCATTCTGGACGCCGTCGTGAAACTCGGCAAGAAGTCCATCAAGGATAAGCGCACAGCCGCGATCTTCATCGGCATCCTTCTCATCGCCCTCTTCGCGCCCTTCTCTCCCGTCTTCTCCGTCGTCCTCGCCGGCATCGCGGGATACTATCTGATGCCGAGGAGCGCGAAGTAAGAAGTGGCGGATGGGGCACACCATTCATAAAGTGCCCCCATCCCCTACGATATCATGCGACTTATTTTGGCATTTGTATAAAACTCTTCGGCGCTTAGGGAAGCACTGATTCAATCGCTGTCAGATTTAATCAGCGTTTCCTTAGATCCTTCGACTCAGTTCTCATATTTCAAATGATCCATATTTTCTAACATACGACGTTTTTCTCCGCTCAGGATGACGAGAGGCGCCGCACCTTCACTCCTCACTTCCAACTCCCCCCTAATCCCTAGTCCCTAATCCCTAGTCCCTAGTCACCCCAAGGAGCATCCATCATGATCTGGCTTTCTATGTTTTGGGAATTCTTCAAGACCGGGCTCTTCGCCGTCGGCGGAGGGCTCGCGACGCTTCCCTTTCTCTATGATATTTCTGAACGTACCGGATGGTTCAGCGCGGAAGACATCGCGAATATGATCGCGATCTCAGAGTCCACCCCGGGGCCTTTGGGCGTCAATATGGCGACCTACGCCGGTTTTCAGGCGCTTGGCATCCCGGGCGGCATCTTCACGACGCTCTCCCTCACAGCGCCCGCGCTCATCGTCATCACGATCATCTATGCGATGCTGACGCGCTTCCGCGAATCGGACGCCGTGAAGCGGATTTTCTACGGCCTGCGTCCTGCCTCCACCGCGCTCATCGCAGCCGCCGGTCTTGGCGTCGCGAAGGTGTCTCTCTTGGACACCGCGCTGTATGAAAAGAGCGGCTCGCTCGCCGCCCTCTTCCAGTGGCCGGCCATTCTCCTTGCCATTGCGATCTACTTCGGTCTTAAGAAATACAAAAAGCACCCTGTGCTCTATATCGCAATCAGCGCTGTCTGCGGCATCGCACTTGGTCTGTAAAAGAAAAAGGATGCGCTGCGAAATGCTTTTGCATTTCGCAGCGCATCCTTTTTTATCAGGCTCTCAATATCGACTTCAGGAAAGCCTTGGTTCGTTCGCTCTTCGGGTGGTCGAAGACTTCTTCGCTCGTCCCTTCTTCCTCGACGCGGCCGTCGACCATGAAGAGGATCTTGTCGGAGACAGACTTGGCAAAAGCCATTTCATGCGTCACGATCGCCATGGTCATATTCTCATCCGCCAGCTGCTGGATGGTCTTCAGGACTTCGCCCGTGAGCTCGGGATCGAGCGCGGAGGTCGGTTCATCGAAGAGCATGATTTCCGGGCTCATCGCGAGCGCCCGCGCGATGGCGACGCGCTGCTTCTGGCCGCCGGAAAGGCTGCCGGGGTACATGTCTTTTTTATTGAGCAGGCCGACCTTGCTTAAAAGATCTTCCGCGATCGGCTGGATTTCTTCCTTCTTCATGCCTTTCACGTAGATGGGGGCGGCCATGATGTTATCCAGCACGGTCATGTGCGGGAAAAGGTTGAAGGACTGAAAGACCATGCCCATCTTGGCAAGGATCTCCTTCGTCTTGGCTTCGCTCGCGTAGGTGACCTTGCCGTCTTTGTCTTCGGCAAGAAATTCTCCGTCGACTGCGATCGAG
The DNA here is from genome assembly GCA_934178345.1 of uncultured Dialister sp. Lineage (GTDB taxonomy): Bacteria > Bacillota > Negativicutes > Veillonellales > Dialisteraceae > Dialister. Next base: position 8,668 of record CAKPQG010000036.1, read on the forward strand.
CCGCCCTGGATGGTTTCCAAATGGTTCAGGCAGCGCAAAAGCGTACTCTTGCCGGCCCCTGAAGGCCCGATGATGGAGATGACTTCGCCCTTTTCCAGTGTCATATCGACGCCGTGAAGGATGGTGAGCTTGCCGAAATCCTTCCGGATATTTTTCATTTCAATAAAACTCATGTCCGTCCTCCTTATTCTTCATATACCGCATAGCGTTTTTCCACATACGCCAGGATCTTCGTCAGGATCGCGGTGCATACGAGGTAGAAAACAGCTGCCACAAGGAACGGCATGGTATCGAAGTCACGTTGCACGAAGGCGCGGGTGACGCGCATGAGGTCATTCATCGCCAGAATGTAGACGAGCGAGGTATCCTTCAGAAGGGTGATGGTTTCATTGCCGAGCGGCGGGATGACGCGCTTCACGACCTGCGGCAGCACGATATGCCACATGGTCTGCCGATAGGTGAAGCCCAAAACCTTCGCGCCTTCATACTGCCCCTTCGGGATGGACTGGATGCCGCCTCTGAAAATTTCTGCAAAGTAAGCCGCATAGTTCGCCACGAAGGCAAGGATCGCCGCCGGGAAATCACTGATCTGTACATTCAGCATGAGCGGCAGCCCGTAGTAGATGAACATGATCTGCAGCATGAGCGGCGTGCCGCGCATGACGTAAATATAAACCTCTGCGAGCTTTCTGAAAACAGCGACTTTGGAAATACGAACCAGTGCCAGCAGGATACCGATCGGCAGCGAGAGCACGATGGTGATCAGAAAGATCTGCGCCGATACGCCCAGCCCGGCAAACATATTCGGCAGGATGCGAAGAATGTAATCCATAAAATACTCCTTATAAAACCAGTGTCATATAGAAATATCATACACTGGTTTCACCATTTTAGCAAGATAGAGAAATGAAATGGAGCAGGTTCAGGGTTAGCCCCTTGGGCGTGCCGTCCTTTGATTGCGTGCGAAAGAGGTTCAGCCGGTTCTGTGGGTTCTACTGGTTCAAAGGGGTCGGTGCGGCGCATAAAAATCAGAAGCGCCGCGAGTTTTAGAAAACAGCAGGGATTAGGAGTTACTGGTGACTGAGTTTGCGATTTAGGATTTTCCCACCAGCTGAGCAGGCCCTTGAAGAAGGGCCGCGCCAAAGGCGCAGGATAGAGTGCCCCGCAGGGGCACAACTCACTTGGTGATCAGCATACCACCTGTCTCAAACATTTTCCTTGCTATCCCACATGGTCTGCTATCCATTCTGCAAAATTCTGCCTCTTCGAGGCAGTCTATCCCTGGCCTTCGGCCTGCCCCTTCTTCAAGGGGCGACGCGTTTCACCTTATTTCAACAATTCGCGGCGCTTTTGATCTTTATGCCCCATTGAATTTTCTGTACCTTCGCCCCCGTTGCCCCTCTTCTCCCAATCAAAAAGCTCCTTCTTTTGTGAAGGAGCTTTCCAAGCACTATCCTAAAATTATTTCAGCACGACATCCTTGCCGAACCACTTTTCAGAGATCTTCTTAGCTTCGCCGCTGGCTACGACTTTGGCGATGCCGTCATTCAGGAGATCTACGAGAGCCTGATTGTCCTTCTTGATCCCGATGGAGAAGGTATCCTTGGAGACGACACCTTCGAGTTCTCTGAACTGTCCCGGTTTCTTGGTCATGTAGTATTCGATGAGGACAGAGTCAGCGAGGACGGCATCACAACGGCCGGACTCAAGATCCATGAAGCAGGCCGTGAGGTCCGGGTATGCTTTGATTTCAGAGAAAGACTTCTTGAAGTTTTCATCACGGTTCAGAGCCGTTTCTGCCGTGGAGGCTTCCTGGATGGAAATCTTCTTGCCCTTCAGATCTTCCGGCGTCTTGACAGCGCTGTCATTCAGTACCGCATAGACCTGAATGTTATCCATGTACGGCTTCGTGAAGGCGAGCTTCTTGGTACGCTCCGGCGTCATGGTGAAGCCATTCCAGATGCAGTCGATACGGCCGGAATTCAGCTCCGTTTCCTTGGAAGCCCAGTCGATCGGCTTGAATTCGATCGGCACGCCGATTGCTTTCGATACCGCTTCTGCCATATCGATATCAAAGCCGACGATCTTGCCGCTGTCATCACGGAAGCCCATCGGAGCAAAGGTATCATCCATACCGGCTACGATCTTCGCCGGTTTGCCGGATGCGGCTTTCGCCGCGCCAGAAGCCGCCTTGTCTCCCCCGCCGCATCCAGCGAGCATTCCACAAGCACCCAGAGCCAGTACGCCGGCAATCATCAGTTTTTTCATTTTCATGGTCATCTCTCCTGTTCCCATTTTCGAAATCTTCATCTCTTTATCTCAGTAAAGGATCGGTATGCACATATCTTATCCCATAGAAATCCTTTTGTCAAGTAAAGAAGTGAAATGTTATGAAAGGGGATTCGTGACTGGTGACTAGTGACTGGTGAACAGGGACTAGGGATTAGGAGCTAGGGATTAGGGGCATGCGATGTTTGAAATAGTGCAATGGATGCGCTGACCGTTCTGCAAGGAAGATCTCTCGCCAACGCTTCCGGTGCCGACAGCGCGAAGCGCTATCAAAATTCTGCGGCGCTTCTCTTTTCTGCGGCGCACCACCATTTCGCATTTCTCATTTCTAATTTCTCATTCAAGCGAAGCTTTCATCCGCAATCAAGAGGCAGCACGCCCAACGGGCTAACCCTTCTATGCTATAATAGGAATCGGAAAGATGAGGTGTACACCATGACCAATCCTATCACATTCAATGTATCCATCGGCAGCGAGAAGCCTCATTCCGGCACACAAAAAGTCTGCCCTTTCTGCCATCCTGAAAATCTCACGCACATTCTTGACCAGAGAGGCGATATCATCTGGCTCATGAACAAGTATCCCGTCTTTGAGAAAACCGTCCCCACCGTCATCGTGGAGACAGCCGACCACGACGGCGAGCTCAGCACCTATGCGCCCGAGAAGCTCCACGAGGTGATCGCCTTCGGACTTGCCAAGTGGAAGGAAATGGAAAGTGACAAGCGTTTCCGCTCTGTCATCTACTTCCGCAACTTCGGCCCCACCTCAGGCGGCTCGCAGCGCCACCCGCACTCGCAGATCATCGGGCTCGAAGAGTACGACTACCGAGACAATCTGCAGGGCGAGAATTTCTTGGGCGAGGTGATCTATGAAAATGATGACTGCTACGCCTCGCTCGCAGAGTACCCTCTAAGCGGCGTCGGCGAGCTGAACGTGACCTTGAAAAGAGATGGGGCGAGTGACGGCTTTGCAGACACCATACAGACCCTCGCGTGCTACGTCCTCTCCGACTTCCCTATCCGCTGCTCGAGCTACAACATTTTCTTTTATCATCTGAGAAATCAGATCCACGCCAAGATCTTCCCCCGCTTCACAGCAAGCCCTCTTTATATGGGCTATCGCATCACGAATGTGATGGACGAGAAGAGCAAGAAACGGATCATCGAGACATTGCAATCAGAAAAGTATTTTGGATAAAAAAGGTTGTGGGTTCAAGGTTCAGGGTTAGCCCCTTGGGCGGCTCCGTCCACTGATTATGAATGAAAGCTTTGCGCGAATGAGGAATTAGGAATTAGGAATGGTGGTGCGGCGCATAAAAATCAGAAGCGCCGCGAAGGTTTGAAACTAGCGGTTTTCTCGTATCGCAAACCTAATCCCTAGCCACTAATCCCTAGCTACTCATCCCTGCTTTCAAACTTCAAACTTGTGGTGCCGGCTTCGCCGCGAATATATATGAGGCGATGCCCGAAAGTAGTATTCAAGTCACCAGTCACTCGCGTCTCTTAATCCCCAGCCACTTATCCTTGCTTTCACACATCCTTCATTTGTCGGTCTGCAAGGAAGATTTCTCGCTTCGCTCGAAATGACGATACGAGAGTCTGATATCCCCCAGTCACTAGTCTCTAGTCACCAGTCCCTAATTCCCAAACGAGGTTCCCCTATGAAACTATATGCCTTCAGCGATTTCCATCTCTCCGGAGATCCGCCTACGAAGCCCATGGATATATTCGGAGAGAACTGGAAGAACCACCGCGAGAAGATCGTGAATGCATGGAAGGAGACGATCCGCGAAGACGATGCCGTCATCATGGCGGGCGACCTCTCCTGGGCGATGAGCATGGAGAGCGCCATCTCCGACCTCACCATGCTTGGCACGCTCCCGGGGCGCAAGATCATCGTCCGCGGGAACCACGACTTCTGGTGGTCCACGGTCACGAAGATGACCGCCATGACACATGGCGCCTTCGAATTCATTCACAACTCCGCCATTCAGGTCGGAAATGTAGCCCTCGCCGGTACGCGCGGATGGATTTCCGAGACATCAAAAACATATAAAGAAGACACCGACAAGTCCATCATCTTACGCGAAGAAGGGCGCATGGAGCGCTCGCTCGCCCTTGCAAAGCAGATGAAGACAGACAGGATCATCGCGATCCTGCACTACCCGCCCTTCGATGAAATGCGGCGGCCTTCGCACATGATGGAAATCATAGCCGAAAGCGGCGCAGACCTCTGCCTTTACGGCCACATCCACGGCGCGCCGAATTTCAAAAATCTGCCGGATTCCCTTCTGGGCGTCCCGCTTCGCCTGACGAGCTCGGACTATCTGGACTTCAAGCCATACTTCATCTGTGATCTGGAGGCGCCTCATGCATAGACTTGCCGAAAGCAAACTTCTCGCCGGCTTCATCTACGGCGACCCGCACATGCAGGAATACATCTACCTTCCCGGCAGCGAGCTGGATGCCGCTTCCCCCATGCTCGTCTACGAGACAGGGAAAGAGCGGCGCGACGTCGATATGCAGGAAGCCCTCTCCCTCGTCGAGAAACGAAGCCTCAAGCCCTGCAGCCACCCCGTCTTCGGAAAGAATACGATGGGATGAAGGTGGAAGGGTTCGGGGTTCAGGGTTCAAGGTTCAGGGGCGATACGAGAACACCGCCTTTCCCGTATCGTCATTCCGAGCGCAGCCGAGGAATCTCTACTGCACTACGGTAATCAGCACGTATGCACCGAGGAAAGACGATGCCCATTGCCTCACATGCGGCAATGGGCATTCTGCGATAGAGATTTCTCGGCAACGCTCGAAATGACGATACGAGAGAGCCTGCTGTCTCCCAGTTTCCTAATCCCTAGTCCCTAGTCACCAGTCACCCCAAATAAAAAACTCACGACAAACGTGATCAGCCCCTGTCAAGGTAGACATGGCAAATATCTAAAAAATTATAGCCGTAAGTTCCATGTTGGTGTTTTAGTATCAGCATGGGATTTGCGGCATTTTGTTATGCCGCAAATTTCGCTTTGTATTTCTGAATCCGTTTGTTCTCGGTAATCGGGAACTGTTCCGGGTTCTTCGCGTGCAGAGCTGCCATACGAATTTCCATTGGCGTCCTTACTCCAAATCGTTCCTGAAAACGTTCGTAATTGTAAAAATGGATGTATTGGTCGATGGCCGAACGCACCTCGTTGCCGCTACTGAACTTATTCAGGGAATACATCTCTGTCTTCACAATTCCCCAGAACCCTTCCACTGGGCAATTGTCGATGCAATGCCCAACGCGGGACATGGATTGCTCCATAC
>CAKPQG010000037.1 GCA_934178345.1 uncultured Dialister sp.
TGCCATAGGCAGGTGTCAGTACAAAACCCCGGAGGGGTTCCAAATAAACCCCCATTTGAAATGGGGGTTGCTAACTTTCTTAGGGTTGGAACTGAAATAAAACATAAAAACCTTATAACATAATTTTTGAAATGGCTGGCATAGTTAGCCATTTTGGGGGAGGATATTTTCATGCAGGCAGGAGAAAAAGGGATTTTAAAGTTTATGGATGGCCATGATAAAAAATTTATAATACCCGTCTATCAGAGACCATATAGCTGGAAACGAGACAATTGTCTGCAACTCATGAAAGATCTGGCCGATGTTTATAAGAATAATCGTGAAACGCATTTTTTTGGTTCGATTGTATATGTTGTCCATAATGATGGGGACTATGATGAATATTCCATTATTGATGGACAGCAGAGAATTACAACCGTATCGTTGCTGCTTCTGGCTATCATGAATTATGTACGTGAAAATCAATTGACTGTACAAGGGATAAACACAGACAAAATCAAGAAAGCCTACCTTATTGATGAATATGACGAAAGTGAAAAGAAACTCAAACTGAAACTGGTACAAAATGATGATGCTGCGTATGATGCACTTCTTAAAGGTAACGAACCGATTGAGAATACAAGTGTAACAGCTAATTATAACTGTCTGTATGAGGAAATTACCAAGTTGTCTCTAGAAGACTTGAGTGGCTTATATAAGGCTGTAGGGAAACTCATGGTTGTCAGTATTAGCTTGCAGCCTGAGAATGGAGATGACCCGCAGCTTATTTTTGAAAGCCTTAATTCCACCGGACTTGATCTTGAAGTGTCCGACAAAGTCCGGAATTATGTTCTTATGGGGATGAAGAATAAAGAGCAGGAAAAATTTTTTAACCAATACTGGAAACCTCTTGAAAAACTTGTCACACCGAAAGAGATGAATAAGTTTATCCGATATTATTTGGAAGTTAAAACAAGAAGCGCTATCTCTGAAGCCAGAGTCTATACCGAGTTTAAGTTACTCCATCAATCTCATAAACTATCAATGGACTCTTTGATGAAAGATATGATGGAATATGCATCATATTATAATGAGATCAATTACCCTGTTGAAGAAGATAAAGCCAAAACATACAGGAAGGTACTTCAACGACTCAACAAATTGGAAGTAAAAACAAGTATCCCCCTTTGCATGGACTTATTTAAGGCTAATCATGATGGGGCTTTACCTGAGGACGAATTCTGTAAAGCATTGAAGTTAATTGAAAACTATTTAGTCAGACGTGAAATTTGTGATTTGCAGACCAATGCCCTGAATAAGGTATTCATTCAACTTGGGGCAGAAATAGAAAAAGATGTTGAAGAAGAGGACAAGACATATTTCCAGGCATTTTGTAATGAGCTCATGAAACGCTCCGGCAAAAGCCGATTTCCTAATGACCATGACTTTGCGGATAAGTTTTCTACCTATGATTTGTATAATGCCAAGGGGACTGTTAGAAAGTATATTTTAGAGAGCTTGGAAAATTATCAAAATCGTGAGCAGGTTGCAGTTGAGGAACTGCTAAGTGATGGAACTCTGACCATCGAGCATGTCATGCCGCAAACATTGACACCTGAATGGAAAAAAGAGTTAGGACCGACGTGGGAGCTGATTCATGCCAAGTATAAGGACACTATTGGTAACCTCACTCTTACCGCTTACAACTCTGACTATAGCAATTCAGGCTTTATCGAAAAACGTGATATGAAAGATAAGGGATTTAAGTGCAGCAAGTTGTTTTTGAATAGCTATATAGGGAAATGTGAGCATTGGGGTCGAAAAGAGATTCTTGAACGTGCTGATATACTTTTTAAGAAAGCAGTAAAATTTTGGTGGATGCCGAATGTAGAACTCAAGGATTCAGATAGCGAGGAGTGGATTGACTGGGATGATGATTTTGATGCGACGAACAAAATAGTATCCCAAGTAAGAATAAAGAATCGGGTGATTAAAACTTCAAACGTAACTGATGCGTTCAAAAAAGTTCATAGAGCTTTGTTTGAAATGGATCCAACAGTATATCATGAGAATGGATTTAATTGGATTAGTGAAAATGAAGACAGCTTACGTACACCATATAAGATTGCAGCCGGTGTCTATATTGAAACCAATAAGTCGAGTGAGGTTAAATTTTCTTACATAAAGAAAGTTGCTGAGCTGATGAAACTCGATTCGTCTGATATAAGATTTTTGTTGCATGACAAGAAGGTGAAGGGGGACTTTGATATCACTAAAGAGGAAACCTTCGGCAATATACCGGTTGGACAACTGGCGTATAAGTTATTTGCTGATCTGATTCTTAGAAATGCGATTTCTGCTGAAGAGGTTGAAGGTCTAAAATCTAAAGTATTTACCCAGAAGCAATTTAGTGGAATGTACTACCCTGTTTTGGCTAACCAACGTAATGATAACCAAGGAAATAGCGCAAATATACGATATCGCAAGCAGCCTTTGATCTTTGAGGGAAGTGAAGTGTATATTACAACTCAATGGTTTGAGATAAATCGTCAAGAATTGATTACCTGGTATCATGACCATTTGCGTATTGCCAAATGAATCATATTAAAAGCAGTTCCCGTACTAATGGGAACTGCTTTTTTTGCTGAGTTGAAGTGCATGCGTAAACTGGGATCTTAGTTTTGGCGTTATGAAAATCGCATATAGTAGACACGGGGCGTTCAAAATTATCGCTATCGTTCCGTTGTATCAAAGTCAGCATACTTTGAGATTCTTGCTGTGGATCCTAGGGGGAAAATGTTTGTGCAGTCCATGAAATTCATCAAAGCGTACAGCGGGCGTAATGATAATGTCTTCATCTTCGGACAGAAATCAAATCCGGACACTTGGAAAATTGCAAAAATCAATATGGCCATTCGCGGCAACGAGGCAAATCTGGGGGTGTATCCGAAGGATACCTTTGTCATAGACTTGCAGGCGTGAGTGCTTCGACTTCATCATGGCCCCTTCAGTCTGTCGAACTGAGGGCAGAAAAATCTGGTGGATGACCTGTGTTCACTCCTCACTTGATTCGGAAATCAATTGATCGGTGTCTTACCACATAACCTCATAACCAAAAACGCTATCCCCGAAAATGCGGATAGCGTTTTATCATGTCTAAAGTCTAATGTCTGATGTCTAGTCCCCAGTCCCCAGTCACTAGTCCTGTGTCAGTTCCTGAATGAGCTCATGGACGGTCGTGATCTTGTTGATGCGATAGGCGTTCGCACCGCAGAAAACGAGACCGTGGTCGACATCGCCGTGGACGGCGCGGATGAGGGCCATGGTGATGCAGTAGGGGGTGGTCGCCGGGTCGCAGGTCTTGAGGCAGTGGAAGCAGCCCTGCGGCGGGATGCGGTGCTCGGTGAAGGCTTTGACGAAGGGGTTCAAGAGTGCACGGCCTGGCATATGAACCGGGCTCTGGACGATGGTGACGTCGCTCTCTTTGGCATTCACATACATCTGTTTGAATTCGTCAGCAGCGTCACATTCTTTGGTGGCGACGAAGCGGGTCGCCATCTGTACGCCGGAGAGGCCGAGGGAGAGGTAGTGCTCGATGTCTTTCTTATCGAAGACGCCGCCGCCGAAGATGACGGGGATCTTCTTTTCGAATTTTTCTTCGAATTCTTTGACAACGGCAAGGATTTCTTTGATTTCCTTCTCATAGCCGTCGCTTTCGTGTTCTTTCACCTGTTCTCTGGTGTAGCCGAGATGGCCGCCTGCTTTCGGGCCTTCGATGACGACCATGTCGGCGGTGCGGTGATGGTGGCGTTCCCACAGTTTCAGGATGACGCGGGCTGCTTTCGGGGAGCCGATGATCGGGGCGATCTTGGTGTCGGTGCCTTCTACGCAGGAGGGGAGGTCGGCAGGAAGTCCGGCGCCGGAGAAGATGATATCTGCACCGTTTTCAGCGGCGCAGCGGGCATAGTCTTCATAGTGATGGCCTTTGGACATGATGTTCACGCCGATGATGCCGGTCTTGGCTTTTTCTCTGGCTTTCAGCAGCTCGGATTTCAGTGCGCGAAGGTTGGCATTTACTGTATTTGTTTTGAAGTCTGGTTCATTGAAGCCTACATTGGCAGCAGAGATGACACCCACGCCGCCTTCATTGGCTACGGCACTTGCGAGACCTGAGAGGCTGACGCCGATGCCCATGCCTCCCTGCACGATCGGTACGGTAGCGGTCAGATTGCCAATGTGTAATGCTGGTAATTTCATGTGATTGTCTCCTAAAATATTCTACAAATCTCATTCTTAAATAACTATACGGTATCGGAGATATGTTTGACAAAATAGCAAGCATAAAGTATCCTGTATTTACTGTAGTTTATGCCATGAGGCGAAATAAGTCAATGGATAAGTTTTTAAACAATCTTGAATTTTAGGCAAACGAAAATCGAGATACGTTTGAATTATCACCTGGTGATAAAACTGGAGGCGAAAAAAGTCAGTAAATGTGGGCGGTTTCTCTGATTCGGAAAGAAGCCCATCAGAGAGAGGTTTTCCAAAGTATCTTTTAAAAATCGCCAAAACAAATGAAAATTTAATCTACAGATTCGCTGAGTTGCCCACGATATCGATGAAAATCGAAGGCATATGAAAGAGATTCGATTTCCTGTATATGCCACCAAAGGAAGGATCTGCTCTTTTTCAATTTCTCCGTGCAATCCTTGACTGCTTGTGATATAGTATTATCAGCAGGTGATAAAAATGAGCAGAAATTTCAAAATGGATAAAACCCAAAGACGCGATGCGATACAGAGCCTGCTCCGCCAACATCCATGTCTGACAGATGGAGATCTGGCAGAGAAATTTTCTGTATCAAGAGCTACGATCCGACTGGATCGGCAGGCACTTGGCATCCCGCAGATGCGTGACCGTATGGAGCACCTCGTGGCAGGAAGTCCGGAGGCGCGCGGGCTGCAGATCTTAGATAAGGATATCGGTATCAAAGGCGTGGGTCTCTTTCAGACCAGCGATGAGATGGCGGATAATCTCGGCGTGGTGGCTGCGGAAAAATTATATGGCGCAGCTGCTGCCTTCGCCGAGTCGCTGGCCGGTGTGCCTTTCGCTTCGACGCAGGTCGGAAATATCAAATATAAGATCGCTGTCAAGCCCGGCACGGCGCTTGTCGTGAAAGGGCGGATCGTACTGGTCAGAGGAAATAAAAAACATATCTATATCAGTTTCTTTGACGGTGATAAAGAAGTATACCGCGCAAAATTTATTATGCAGATCCTGCAGTAATGGAGGCGTCCTGTGAAAAAAATAGCTGTTGACGCGATGGGCGGGGATTTTGCACCGCTGGAAATCGTGCTTGGCGCCATTCAGGCGGTCAAGGAATACAAAGTGCCTGTCGTTCTCGTGGGAGATGAGGCACAGATCCGTCCTATTCTGGAGAAGCATCATGAGGAGCAGGATCCTCTGATCGAGATCCATCATGCATCAGAAGTGATCGAGATGGGAGAGCATCCTGGGCTGGCGTACCGCAAAAAGAAGGATGCGTCTGTCTCTGTCGGCGCTCGTCTTGTGCGAGAGGGAGAGTGCGGGGCTCTCGTGGCTCCCGGATCGACCGGGGCAGCCGTGACGGCCGGGCTTCTCGGCATCGGCCGTATCAAGGGTATCGAGCGTCCAGCCATCCTGACGCCGATCCCAAACCAGAAGGGCGGCTATACGTACCTGATCGATTCCGGCGCGAGTGCGCAGCCGAAGCTGGAGACGTATATCCAGAATGCACTTCTGGGCTATATCTATGCGACAAAGGTCGCTGGCATCCAGCAGCCGAAGATCGGACTTCTCAATATCGGGGAAGAAGCGACGAAGGGCAGTCCCCTCGTGACGGAGGCGAATGAGGCGCTTTCCGCACAGAAGGTCATTCCTTTTGCGGGCAATGCCGAAGGTCGCGATGTCATGACGGGGGAATTCGATGTCATCGTCACGGATGGATTTACAGGGAATGTAGTCCTGAAATTCGGGGAAGGCGCCGGGAAGCTGGTCGCTGCCCTTTTGAAGAATGCAGTCATGCAGGGAGGACTGCGCGCGAAGATCGGCGGGCTGCTCCTGAAGCCGGCACTGAAGAAATACATGGCAAAGCCTCTCGACTATGCAGAGTACGGCGGCGCGCCGCTCATGGGCATCAAAGGCGGTCTCATCATCTGTCATGGCGCTTCGAAGGCGAAAGCGATCAAGAATGCCATCCATATGGCGATGGGCGTTTGTCAGGAGCATCTGGACGAGATCGTCATGGATGCGCTGAAGCAGATGGAAAATAAATGAGGGATTAGGTAGTTAAGAGTTCAGAAGGTTCTATAGGTTCTGAAGGTTCAACGGGTGTGGTGCGGCGCGTAAAGAGTAGAAGCGCCGCGAAGTATAAATGATGGCGATGCCCGAAAGTGGCATTTCAGTCACCAGTCACCAGTCACCAGTCACCAGTGACTAGTCACTAGTCACTCCTAATCCCTAGCTACTAGTCCCTAGTCACTAGTCCCCAGTTGCTAGTCACCAAAAATTCTTTTCAATGAACGGAAAGGACATTATATATATGAGTGAATTATGTTCTGCAGGAATCTTGGGTACCGGTCATTATGCACCGGAGAAGATTCTTTCCAATGCAGACCTTGAAAAAATGGTCGATACCAGTGATGAGTGGATCCGCACCCGCACGGGCATCGAGACCAGACATATCGCTTCCCGGTCGGAGACGACTTCCGATCTTTGCGTGAAGGCGGCTCTTCCGGCACTGGAAATGGCGGGCCTTACCGCAGATGACATCGACTACATCATCGTAGCGACGGCATCTCCGGACTATGTGGTGCCATCCACAGCCTGCATGGTGCAGGATAAGCTCGGCTGCAAGCATGCCGGTGCGATGGATATTTCCGCTGGCTGCTCGGGCTACATCTATGCAGTAGCTCTGGCATCGAATCTGGTGAAAGCAGGGATGTACAAGCACATCCTGATCATCGGTGCGGAAATCCTTTCCCGCCTCGTGAACTGGCAGGACCGCTCCACCTGCATCCTTTTCGGCGATGGGGCAGGGGCTGCTGTCATCGGGAAGGTCGAAGATGGCTATGGCCTTCTGGCTTCGGATCTCGGATCCGACGGCAGCCTTGGGAAGATCCTGAATATCCCGGCGAGTGGTGTCGCTGAACCGGTGACCCACCGCGCCATTGATTCCGGCCGTATCTACATCCATATGGAAGGACCGGAGGTCTTCAAAGCCGCTGTCCGTCACATGGGTGCGACCACGCTGAAGACGCTGGAAGCCGCTGGCATCACGAAGGAAGATATCAATATGTTCATCGCCCATCAGGCGAATAACCGCATCATTCAGGCGATCGCCAAGCGTCTGGCTCTGCCTGAGGAGCATATGTATGTGAATGTCAATCGCTATGGCAATACATCGGCTGCTTCCGTCGGCATCGCGCTTGATGAAGTCGTCCGCGCAGGACGCGTGAAGCATGGCGACTACGTCGTCTTGACCGGTTTCGGTGCAGGCCTCACCTGGGGCTGCGATGTCATGAGATGGATGTAAAATAGGGGAAAAAGGTTCATGTTGATGGGTTCAGGGTTGTGGTGCGGCGCATTTCGTCATCCTGAGCGGAGAAAAACGTCGTATGTTAAAAATGGATTATCTGAAACAGGAGAACTGAGTCGAAGGATCTAAGCGCCGCGAAGTTTATATAGTGGCGATGTCCGAAAGTGGTATTCAAGTCACCAGTCACTTCTAATCCCTAGCTACCAATCCCTAATCCCTAGCCACTAGTCACTAGTCACTAGCCACTAGTCCCTTTTAATCCCAATCAACAAAAGTATTTATCATATAAACGGAGTGTGACAACATGAAAACTGCATTTCTGTTCCCTGGACAGGGATCTCAGAAGGTGGGCATGGTACAGGATCTGTGTGAAAAATACGATTCTGTCAAAGCCCTGATCAAAGAAGCGGATGAAACGCTCGGCTTCTCGATTTCCAAAATGATGTTCGAAGGCCCGGATACCGAGCTGATGAAGACGGAATTCACCCAGCCGGCCATCCTGACGGCGAGCGTCGCTGTATGGCAGGTGCTGAAGGAGCACGGCCTCACGCCGGATATCGCAGCAGGCCATAGCCTTGGCGAATACTCTGCGCTGGTCGCAGCGGGTGCGATTTCCTTTGCAGATGCGGTGCATACCGTCCATCTGCGCGGCCGCTTCATGCAGGAAGCGGTACCGCTGGGAGAAGGCGGCATGGCAGCTGTCATCGGCTCCACTCCGGAAACCATCGTGAAAGTCTGTGGCGAAGTCTCCACCGAAGACCTTCCCGTTCAGGCGGTCAATTTCAACTGCCCGGGGCAGGTCGTCATCGCCGGTGCGACGGCAGCTGTCGAGAAAGCCTGCGAAGCACTGAAAGAAGCAGGGGCTCGCCGTGCCATCATGCTGAAGGTCAGCGCGCCATTCCATTCCACCCTGATGGAACCGGCCGCTCTTCGACTGAAAGAAGTGCTTGATAAGATCGATATCCATGACACCACCATCCCTGTCGTGGCCAATGTCAATGCGAAAGAAGAAACCAAAGCTGATGATATCCGCAAGAACCTGGTCGATCAGGCAGCGCATCCGGTTCACTGGGATGAATCCATCCGGAACATGATCGCCGGCGGCGTCGATATGACGGTCGAAGCCGGCCCCGGCACGGTCTTGACCGGCTTCATGAAGAAGATCGATCGTTCCGTACCTTGCCACCATGCAGAAGATGTAGCGACCATCGATGAAGTCGTAGCTGCACTGAAGGGAGAATAATTATGGAAACTATCGAAAAGACCGCTCTCGTCACGGGCGCATCCCGCGGCATCGGCAGAGCTATCGCGCTCACACTGGCTGCCAAAGGCTATGCTGTCGCATTGAACTATGCCGGCAGCCAGGCGGCTGCAGAAGCTGTCAAGGGAGAAATCGAAGCCGCTGGCGGCAAAGCCTTCACCATCCAGGGCGATGTCTCTAAAGCAGAAGATGTAGACCGCATTTTCAAGACCATCAAGGAAGAATTCGGTCAGCTGGACGTCCTTGTGAATAACGCAGGGATCACCCGCGACGGACTTCTCATCCGTATGAAAGAAGAAAGCTGGGATGCCGTACTCTCGACCGATCTCAAGAGTGATTTCCTCACCATCAAAGCCGCTGCGCAGATGATGATGAGAAAGAAGAAAGGCTCCATCATCAATATCGCATCCGTAGTCGGCATCATGGGCAATATCGGCCAGGCGAACTACGCAGCTGCAAAAGCTGGCGTCATCGGCCTCACGAAGGCCTGCGCCAAGGAGCTCGCTGCCAGAAACATCCGCGTCAATGCGGTCGCACCGGGCTTCATCGCGACTGACATGACCGATGCCATCCCGGAAAAGAATAAAGAAGCCATGCTGACAGCCATCCCGCTCGGACGCATGGGCCTTGCCGAAGACGTCGCCAAAGCTGTCTCCTTCCTGGCTTCCGATGATGCAAGTTATATCACCGGACAGGTTTTAAAGGTGGACGGCGGAATGGTTATGTAATATAATCAGTAGGGTACAATACAAGGAGACGTCTGTCTTCTATGAGAAAGGTGGTGAAATGAGTAATGAGCACTTTTGACAGAGTAAAGAAGATCGTTGTTGACCAGCTGGGCGTTAGCGAAGCTGATGTCACCATCGACTCCACTTTCATCGATGACCTCGGCGCTGATTCCCTGGATATCGTTGAACTGATCATGGCATTTGAAGAAGAATTCGACATCGAAATCCCGGATGATGCTGCTGAAAAGATCAAGACCGTAAAGAACGCTGTAGACTACATCGACAGCCAGATGTAATGCGCATTCGCATTTCAACATCATATTGGAAGCCGGAGGGATATCCCCTCCGGCATGCCATATGACTTCCTTTGGGGGAGAATATTTCAAAAAAGCGAATGACCGTCGTGGTTCGTTTTTTTGAGGTCTTGTCCATGCGTGATGGATTTGAAACAGGCGGAGTCTTGCCTTTTCAAGTCCTATGGAAACGCTGATTAAATCGCAGAATCAGATTTCATATGGATTTTTATACATAGTGTCGTCGACATTCTCCTTAAATAGCTCGCTATTCGCGTCGAATGTCTCCTCGCTCTGTATAAAAATCCAAGAATGAAATCTGATAACGATTTAATCAGTGTTTCCATATAATTTTTTGCTTAAAAACCTAACATGCGATAAAGAATGTTTGAAAGAAGTTTATAAGAGAGGTGCCCTTTTTATGGAAAGAAGAAGAGTAGTAGTGACTGGCATGGGTGTAGTTTCCCCCGTCGGTATCGGTGTCGATGCATTTTGGAATGCCCTTTTGGCAGGCAAATCCGGTGTAACACCGATCACTGAATTTGATGCGACGGATTTCCCGGTCAAGATCGCAGGCGAAGTCAAAGATTTCGATCCTGTCAAATATGTGGGCGACAAGAAGACCGTCCGTCACATGGATAGAAATGCCCAGTTCGCTGTCGCTGCAGCGAAAATGGCCATCGAAGATGCAAAGCTCGACATGAGCGCAGAAGATCCGAACCGCGTCGGCACCATCATCGGTACCGGCATCGGCGGGATCAAGACCATGGAAGATACCGTGGAACGCATCGAAAAACGCGGCCCGGGAAAGGTGAATCCATTCGCAGTCCCGATGATGATCGCGAACATGGCCTCCGGCATGGTTTCCATCACCTTCGGTCTGCAGGGACCGGTTCTGACCGACGTCACCGCCTGCGCTTCCGGTAACAATGCCCTTGGCAGAGCGACCCGCATGATCCAGTGGGGGGATGCGGATGTGATGTTTGCCGGCGGTACCGAAGCGGCTGTCGCAAAGACACCAATGGCTGGCTTTGCTGCCATGCATGCACTCTCTTCCCGCGAATGCCCGCCAGAAGAAGCCTCCTGCCCCTTTGATGTCCGCCGTGACGGCTTCGTCCTCGGCGAAGGCAGCGGTGTCCTCATTCTTGAAGAACTCGAACACGCCAAGAAGAGAGGCGCGCACATTTATGCTGAAGTCATCGGCTATGGTACGAATGGCGATGCCTACCACATCACCGCTCCGCGTCCGGGTGGCGAACTCGCAGCCCGCTGCATGAAGAATGCCATCGCGGATGCTGGCATTTCTCCGGAAGACATCGACTATATCAATGCACACGGCACCTCCACCGGTCTCAATGATAAGAATGAAACCAAGGCGATCAAAGAAGTCCTCGGTCAGCATGCCTATGACATCGTCGTGAACTCCACGAAGTCCATGACCGGCCATCTTCTGGGCGCTGCCGGTGCGATCGAAGCCGTCGTCTGCGTACTCTCTATCATGAATAACAAAGTCCATCAGACACTGAACCTCCAGACTCCGGATCCGGAATGCGACCTTCACTATGCGGCTGAAGGCCCGGAAGACCGCAAAGTCGATGTGACCATGTCCAATGCGTTCGGCTTTGGCGGACACAATGCCGTTGTCATCATGAGGCGCTATGAAGAATGAGACATGCTGAAATGAGAAGAAGAGACCGTATGGCAGAAATTGAAAAGTTTGCTGCGGAAAATGAAATTCCCGTGCAGAATGCACAACTTCTCAATACAGCACTCACCCATACCTCGTATGCGAATGAACATAAAAATGAAGTCATTCATGACAATGAACGGCTGGAATTCTTAGGCGATGCCATCCTGGATCTGGTCATCGGGGAATACCTTTTCCTGCGTTTCCCCAGCTGGCCGGAAGGGGAACTGACCCGTGCGAAGGCGAGCGTCGTCTGCAAGCCTTCCTGTGCGGAATGCGCAGCGAAATTCCACGTGGGCGACTACATGCGTCTTGGCCGCGGAGAAGAAATGTCCGGCGGCCGAAGCCGTATCTCGATCTTAGGCGATGCCTTCGAAGCGGTCATCGGTGCGATTTATCTCGATAACAACTATGAAGTGGCATCCCGCTTCATCCTGGGCCACATGAAGAAATTCCTCGATCTGATCGATCAGGGAGACTATGACCATGACTACAAGTCTGACCTGCAGGAAATGGTGCAGAAGCACGGAGATGTGAATATCTCCTATGTCGTCACCAAGGACGAAGGCCCGGCTCACGACAAGACCATCTGGATGGAAATCCACATTAATGGCAAAGTCATGGGCGAGAGCATCGGAAAGAATAAAAAAGAAGCAGCCCAGCGGGCTGCGAAAGAAGCCATCCGAAGAATCAAGCTTGGCGAAACCGTATGATAGAAAAAGCTGCCCCAAGGCAGCTTTTTTTGTGTGTTCTGCAAGGAAGAAGAAATCCGCGCCGGACGGTTTGAGGGGGGACATAAAGTTTGAAAGCAGGGATGAGTGGCTAGGGATTAGGGATTGGGGATTAGAAATCTCAAGTAACTTGTGACTAGTGACTTAATGCTACTTTCGGGCATCGCCATTATTTTATACTCCGCGGCGCTTCTATATTCTTATGCGCCGCACCACAACCCCGAACCCCGAACCCTGAACCCCGAACCCCGAACCCCGAACCCTGAACCCTGAACCCTGAACCCTTAAACTAGTACCCCCCATTTTTCCAGAAGAAATCGAAAATATCCTTGACATTCCCCTAGGTGAATGCTATTCTAATATCGTAAGTTAGCACTCG
>CAKPQG010000038.1 GCA_934178345.1 uncultured Dialister sp.
CGCAGATTTGTGCCTCTGCGAGGCACATCCATCCCGGCCTTTGGCCGCCCCCTTCTCTAAGGGGGAACGCGTTTAAGAACTGTCTCATAGGGCGAGAAAACGTCCAGCGTGCTAACTGAGTAGGCCCTTGGAGAAGGGCCGCGCCAAAGGCGCAGGATAGATCCTCGAAGCGGTGTAAAAGCCAATGTTGGACAGTGCCCAGCGAGCAGCCCCATAGAGAAGGGGTGCGCCGAAGGCGCAGGATGGCTCCCCGCACTTTACGAAATAAATCTGCTGCGCAGATTTGTGCCTCTGCGAGGCACATCCATCCCGGCCTTTGGCCGCCCCCTTCTCTAAGGGGGAACGCGTTTAAGAACTGTCTCATAGGGCAAGAAAACGCCCAGCATGCTAACTGAGTAGGCCCTTGGAGAAGGGCCGCGCCAAAGGCGCAGGATGGATCCTCGAAGAGGTAGGGCGACTTATGAGAAGGCCATAAAAAGAGAAAGAAGAATCTGCTACGCAGATTTGTGCCTCTGCGAGGCACATCCATCCCGGCCTTTGGCCGCCCCCTTCTCTAAGGGGGAACGCGTTTAAGAACTGTCTCATAGGGCGAGAAAACGTCCAGTATGCTAACTGAGTAGGCCCTTGGAGAAGGGGGAACGCGTTTACCCGTAATCCGAAATGGCATGCAAGGAGGTTTTCTTTATGCGTATCTATAAAAACCCTGCCATGAAAGAGCGAGCTCGCGAACTGCGTGGCCACATGACGCCGCAGGAGACGCTCCTCTGGAATTATTGCCTGAAGCGTCTTCCAGTGCAGATCTACCGGCAATATGTCATAGAAAGCTACATCGTCGATTTCTTCTGCAGGAAAGCACGGCTCGTCATCGAAGTCGACGGCGCGCAGCATCGCTCTTTGGAAGGCATGAAATACGACGAAAAGCGCAGCAGCCGCATAGAGAAATATGATATCCTCGTCATCCGCTTCTCAAACCTTGACATCGAGCACAACCTCAAAAACGTGGGGCAGTATATAGAAAACATCATTCAGGAACGTTTGCAATCGCTGGAAACAGAATCTGAACCATAAACCGTAAGACGTAACAAGCGAGCCAGTCTCAATGAACCAGTCCCCTAGAGCCGGCGCGGGATAAGAGCTTTCCCTTTTTGCAGATAAGAAAGAACGCATCACACATATGGAGGATGCGTTCTTTTTGCGTGCAGTCAAGGAGCAGGAAGCCGGTTTTATAAGATGGAAATGAAAATAGGTTATTGTCAACGTTGAATAAAGCGAAAAGTTGTTATATGATATGTATGTTAACTTGGCAAACTTATGGTAATAACAATCGAGGCGATGAAGATGGTCAGAGGAGAAGCAGCGGTGGCTGGCGGAAGCCGGACGAAGGAGATGGTGCTCTTTGGATTGTTTACAGCACTGATCGCGATCGGGGCGTTTATCAAGATCCCGGTGCCGGTGTGTCCGTTTACGCTGCAGCTTTTGTTTACGACGTTGGCGGGGCTTATCCTGGGGAGCCGAAACGGGGCTTGCTCGGTGGGGCTGTATGTGCTTCTGGGGCTCGCGGGGGTGCCGGTCTTTACGGAGGGCGGCGGGCCTTCGTATATTTTCCAGCCGACGTTTGGATACCTCATCGGGTTCATCGCGGGGGCATGGCTGACGGGTTGGATCTCCGAGAGGAGCGGAGACTTCTCTTTCGGCAAGACTCTTTTTGCGAATCTTGCGGGGCTTCTGGTGGTGTATCTTTTTGGGATGGTGTATGTGTACATCATCAATAATTTCTATCTGGGGACGCCGATCGGGGTCTGGCCGGTGGTGCTGTACTGCTTCGTGCTGGCGGTGCCGGGGGATATCTGTCTGTGCATTCTGGCCGCGATGCTGGCGTCGCGGCTGAAGAAGGCCATTGGAAGATAGAAATAGTAGCTGGTGACTGGTGACTAGGGATTAGGTTTGCGATACGAGAAACCCGCTG
This sequence comes from uncultured Dialister sp., assembly GCA_934178345.1. Lineage (GTDB taxonomy): Bacteria > Bacillota > Negativicutes > Veillonellales > Dialisteraceae > Dialister. Next base: position 1,967 of record CAKPQG010000038.1, read on the forward strand.
GTTTCAAACCTCCGCGGCGCTTCTATATTCTTATGCGCCGCACCACCATTTCTCATTTCTAATTTTTCATTTGAGCGAGGCTTTCAAACGTAATCAAAGGGTGCCCCGCCCAAGGGGCTAACCATGAATCTCTTTATCCGAACAACTAACAACTAGCAGCAAAATGAAAGAAGGTATTTCAAATGAGCAAGGGACTTTTTATCACGGGGACGGATACGGATATCGGGAAGACTTATGTGACGGCGCTTCTGGTGAAGACGATGCGTCAGAATGGGTATGATACGGGCTACTACAAGGCGGCGGTCAGCGGGGCGAGGGCGGTCGCTGCATCGGATGCGGGCTTTGTGAATGAGTTCGCAGGGATCCATGAACCGGAGGATATGCTCTTGTCGTATCTGTACCAGCATGCGGTGTCGCCGCATCTGGCGGCGCGCCTCGAGGGGCATCCGCTGGAGAAGGATGTGATCCTTGCGGCGTGGAAGCGGGTGACGGAGGCGTATCCGTATGTGACGATGGAAGGGTCCGGCGGCATTGTGTGTCCGATCCGCCACGATGAGAAGGCGGTGTACTATCTGGAGGATATCATTTCTTGGCTGCATTTGCCGGTGCTTGTCATCGCGGATGCGGGGCTGGGGACGATCAATCATGTGGTGACGACGTGTGAGTATATCGCCCATAGAAATATTCCGATCCGGGGCATCATCCTGAACAACTGGAAGGGCGGTGTGATGGAAGAGGATAATGTGAAGATGATCGAGGAAATCACGGGGGTCTCTGTCATCGCGAAGGTCGCGAAGGGGGATGAGATCCTCCATTGCGATCCGAAGGTACTGGAAGGATTGTATCAAGAGGTTTGATGGATAGTTTGCGGCAGACAGTGGCAAAGGTGGCATTGTTCAACATGGGTTTTATACCGCTCGTGGGATCCATCCTGCGCCTTTGGCGCGGCCCTTCTCTAAGGGCCTGTTCAGATGGAGGGAAACCCAAAAACCAAAAACCATAAACCGTACACACGATTTCCAAACAACCAACAACAAAGTAAAAGGAGAGAAGTCTGATGAGTGAAATCAACTGGGAAGCGGAGGATGCGAAGTATATCTGGCACCCGGCCATGCAGATGAAGGATAATGAGGTATTTCCGCCGGTGGTGATCGACCATGCGAAGGGGTGTTATCTGTATGACACGCATGGCAAGGCGTACCTGGATATCATTTCTTCGTGGTGGTGCAATCTTCTGGGACATGCGAATCCGGAGATCAATGCGGCGCTGAAGCAGCAGGTGGATGAGCTGGAGCATGTCATTTTCACGAATTTCACGCACAAGCCGGCGATCGAGCTGGCTCGTGAGCTGTCGGAGCTTTTGCCGGCGGGGCTCACGAAGTTCACTTTCCATGATAATGGGTCTTCGGCGGTGGAGGCGGCGCTGAAGATGGCATTCCAGTACCAGTATCAGACGGGACATCCGGAGCGGACGCGCTTCATGTGTCTGCCGGAGTCGTATCACGGGGAGACGATCGGGGCGCTCTCGGTCGGCTCGATGGATCTGTATGCGAAGATTTTCCACCCGATGCTGATGAATAATATTCATTTCAAAGGGCTGGACTGTTACCGCTGTCCATACGGAAAAACGAGAGAGACGTGCGGCGTAGAGTGCTTCGAGGACGCGGAGGCGGCCTTTAAGAAATATGGCAAAGAAACGGTGGCGTGCATCGTGGAACCGATCCTGCAGGGCGCGGCCGGCATGCGTATCTATCCGGCGGAGTATTTGAGGAAGCTCAGAAAGCTCTGCGACGAGTACGGCGTGCTCCTGATCGATGATGAGATCGCAGCGGGCTTTGGCCGCACGGGCAAGCTCTTTGCGATCGAGCATGCGGGTGTGTCCCCGGATATCCTCTGCACATCGAAGGGGCTGACGGCAGGCTATATGCCGATGTCTATCACCATCACGACAGACAAGGTGTATGATGCCTTCTATGATGACTTCGGTACGCACAAGGCTTTCGTCCACAGCCATACCTATGCAGGAAATCCGATGGGCTGCGCCATCGCGCTCGCAGTTCTAAAGATCATGAAGCGTGACCATATCCTTGCGAAGGTGAATGAGGATGGGAAGTACTTGCATGAAGAGCTGATGCAGGCTCTCGGCAACCACAAGAATGTCGGAGAGATCCGCCACATCGGGCTCATCAACGCCATCGAGCTGGTCGAAGATCCGAAAACGAAGAAGGCCTTCGATCCTGCGCGCCGTATCGGCTGGCACATCTTCAGAAAGGCCATGGACTTGGGCCTCGTGCTTCGTCCGATGGGGGATATCATCTATTTCAATCCGCCGCTCAATATCACAAGAGAAGAGCTGGATAAGGGCGTCGCGCTCTGCAAAGAGGCCGTCGAGAGTGTGCTGGGGAAGTAGGGACTGGTGGTTAGTGACTAGTGACTAGGGACTAGGACGAGATGTCAGAAATCAGATGTCAGAAAGAAACGTGATAAAAGGCCCGCGATTCTCAAATGAGAGAATCACGGGCCTTTTTGCTTGAAGTCTGAAGTCTAAAGTCTAGTCTATCAGAATTCTTCTACCAGCTTGTAGCCTTTTCCTTTGAGGAAGGCTTCGGTCTCGGACTCGGTGGTGCTGAAGACGGCGATCGGAGAGCTGGTCTCACGGTCGAAGGAAATGTAGAGGTAGCGGATCATGACATTGGCTGCCTGGAGGTCGCCAAGGATGCGGTCGAGGGCGCCCGGCTTGTCCGAGCCCATATCGACGGCGATGACGAGGTCGACGCGGCACTGGTAGCCTTCTTTTTCAAGGATGAAGGCGGCTTCTTCCGGTTTGTCTACGATAAGGCGGACGATGCCGAATTCTGCGCTGTCGTTGGCGAGCATGGTGTAAATATTGATGTTCTCTTTCGCGAGAATGGATGTCATGCGGGAGAGGGCGCCCTGACGGTTCGCCGTGAAGATGGATACCTGCTGTAACATGATGGACCTCCTTGGATGGGTGAATGTATCTTTATATTGTAGCATAGGAGTGGGAAATTAGGAATGGGATTCGGGTTCAAGGTTCAAGGTTCAGGGTTCAGGGTTCAAGGTTCAAGGTTCAAGGTTGTGGTGGCGGCTTCGCCGCACATATATAATGCAGTGAAGCCGCTACCATAACCCCGAAGTTTGAAAGCAGGGATGAGTAGCTAGTGACTAGTGACTAGTGACTTGTGACTGGTAGCTAGGGATTAGTGGCTAGGGATTAGTGGCTAGGGATTAGGTTTGCGATACGAGAAAACCGCTGGTTTCAAACCTCCGCGGCGCTTCCATATGATTATGCGCCGCACCACCCCCGTTGAACCCTCCGAACCTGTTGAACCCGCTGAACCTCTTTCGTACGCAATCAAGGGACAGAACGCCCCAAGGGCTAACCCCGAACCCTGAACCCGCTCCCTCTTTCCATTCCCTTTTCCCCTCATTTATGGTAATATGGTAGCCATAGACTATATTTATAACGAGGTGCAGGAATGAATATCATCGACGAACTGAAATGGCGCGGGGCTGTGAATCAGCAGACCGACGAAGAGGGATTATACAAGCTGGTGGGAGAGAAATCGATTTCCCTCTACTGCGGGATCGATCCGACAGGGGACAGCATGCACATCGGGCATCTGATCCCGTTCATGATCCTGAAGCGTTTCCAGCTGGCGGGGCATCATCCGGTCATCGTCATCGGCGGCGGCACGGGCTCCATCGGCGATCCGTCCGGCCGCAAGACGGAGCGTGTGCTCCAGTCGGCGGAGCAGGTCAAGCACAATGCAGAATGTCTGACGAACCAGATGAAGCGGCTCTTCGGGGATGACGGCTTCACGATGGTGAATAACTATGACTGGCTGTCGCAGATTTCCCTGCTGGATTTCCTTCGTGACTATGGCAAGCTTTTCAACATCAATACGATGCTCGCCAAGGATGTCGTGGCATCGCGCCTCGATACGGGGATTTCCTTCACGGAATTTTCTTACCAGATCCTGCAGTCCATCGATTTCAAGATGCTCTATGACAAATACGATGTGCAGCTGCAGATCGGCGGCTCGGATCAGTGGGGCAATATCACGAATGGCGTCGACCTCATCCGCAAGATGGAAGACAAGCACGATGCCTACGGTCTCACCATCCCGCTGATGCTGAAGGCGGACGGCACGAAATTCGGCAAGACGGCGGGCGGCGCGGTATGGCTGGATCCGAAGAAGACGTCTCCGTATGAATTCTACCAGTTCTGGTTCAATCAGGACGATCGCGATGTCGTGAAGTACCTGAAGTATTTCACCTTCCTCTCGAAGGAGGAGATCGATGCGCTGGAAATCGAAGTCGCAGAGCATCCGGAGCATAGAAGCGCGCAGAGAAAGCTCGCGGAAGAAGTCACACGCTTCGTTCACGGCGAGGCGGGCCTTTCGCAGGCGGAGAAGGTCACGCAGGCGCTCTTCTCCGGCCATATCGAAGAGCTTTCCGGCGAGGAAATCGAAGGTGCTTTCCGCAATACCAAGGGCGGCGAAGTGCATGAGGAGAAGATCAATATCGTCGAAGCGCTCGTCGAAGGCGGCGTAGAGAAGTCCAAGCGGCAGGCCAGAGAAGATGTGAAGAATGGCGCGATCCGCGTGAATGGTATCCAGGTGAAGGATGTGGAAGCAGAGATTTCCGCGCATCCGAATACGAATGGCCAGTTCATCATCATCAAAAAAGGAAAGAAAAATTATTTCTCGATCCGCATCGTGAAATAGTCGTAGGGAAGCGGCAGACGAAGGTCTGCTGCTTTTTTGTTTAGGGGGGAGGGCGCCCTTTGATTGCGGATGAAAGCTCTGCTTGAATGAGAAATTAGAAATGAGAAATGCGAAATGGTGGTGCGGCGCATAAAAATATGGAAGCGCCGCGGAGTATAAATAATGGCGATGCCCGAACGTGGTATTTAGTCACCAGTCACTAGTCACTAGTCACTCCTAATTCCTAATCCCTGATTACTAATCACAAAAAACTATTGACATTCATCCATAACATAGTATAATAAGTTTCACAACGAAAGAACGAATAGCTAGGAACGGGAAAAGCATTCCGTAACACTTTCAGAGAGCCGGCGATCGGTGCGAGCCGGCAGGGAAGGGATGCACGCTCACCCGGGAGTTTCAGAGATGAAAGAAGTAGTTTCTGACGCCGCCTGCGTTACAGGCACCTGAAAAGCGATGATCGGGACAAAGCATTCCGTGGTCCATGGCATAGAGAGCCGGCGTATGGTGCAAGCCGGAACATTCCACTGATTGATATCACCTGTGAGCTCCTTCTTCGAACGTAGTAAATGAAGGCGTCTATCCACGTTACGGATGTGAGCTTGAGTATAATGTAGGGTGGTACCGCGCATGTCGCCCCTATTTCCAGAACGGAAATAGGGGCGTTTTTATATGGTGACATCTCATTAGAAAGTGCTCTTTTGAGTGATAAAACCAGGGTGGTACCGCGGAAATTTTCGCCCCTGCTGCAATGACGCCAGATTGCAGCAGGGGCGTTTTTATTGCTATTCGTTCTGGGATGGGATTTTTAAGTGACTAGTAGCTAGTGACTAGTGACTCGTGACTGGTAGCTGGGGATTAGTATCTAGGGATTAGGGGTGCAAAGTAACTGGTGACTGAAATGCCACCTTCGGGCATCGCCCCATATATTCGCGGCGAAGCCGCCACCGCAACCCTGAACCCTGAACCCTGAACCCTGAACCTTGAACCCTGCACCTCACACCCCATCCCCCACTTTGAGGGCTTGCCCTCGTATTTTGAAAGGAGAAAAGATCGTGTTTTTACAACAGCTTGTCAACGGTTTAACGCTGGGAAGCGCCTATGCGGTCATCGCCATCGGTTACACGCTGGTTTTCGGTGTATTGAACATCGTCAACATGGCGCATGGCGGGATCTTCATGGTCGGCGCTTACATCGGGCTGCTCCTCGTCACAGAGGCAGGCTTCGGGATTTTCCCGGCTTTGATTGGAGCTATGGTCGGCGGTGCCGTCCTGGGCTATGCGTTGGAAATCTTCGCACTGCGCCCGCTGCGCCGCCGCAAGGTGACCCACCTCGCTCCGCTGATTTCCACCATCGGTGTCTCGACCTTCCTTGAAAGCGTTGCGCTGATGGTATGGGGGCCGCAGACCCGTTCCTTCCCGACATCCTTTGGGAATGAACTGATGGACTTCGGTGCTTTCAAGATTTCCGGGATCCAGATCATTTCTCTGGGTACCGCGGTCATCCTGATGGTGCTCCTCACCATCCTCCTCAATAAGACGAAGATCGGCAAGGCTGTCCGTGCGACTTCGGAAAGTGCGGAAACGGCGAGCCTGCTCGGCATCAATACCGGACGCATCATCACCTTCACGGTCATGCTGGCGTCTGCACTGGGCGCGGCAGCCGGTGTCCTCATCGGTCTGTCCTTCAATGCGATCGAACCGACCATGGGTACCGCGATGGGCCTCAAGGGGCTCGCCGTCCTCATCATGGGTGGCCTTGGCAATGTCGAAGGCGCTATGGCCGGCGGCTTCATCCTCGGCATCGCAGAAGTATTCTCCGTCGCTTACGGCAGCTCTTCGTACCGTGACGCTGTCGCATTCGGCATCATCATCCTGATTCTCTTCATTCGTCCGGAAGGCTTATTCTCCAAGGCCGGGAAAGGAGGCAGACCGTAATGGAAGAATTACTGAACGGTTATTTCCTGCAGGTCCTGACCTTTGTATGCATCAATATCATTCTGGCCATGACCATTTACATGACGCTTTGCACCGGCATCCTGTCGCTGGGTAATGCAGGGCTCATGAGCTTCGGCGCTTACACCTCTGCGATACTGACCGCAGAATATAATTTCCCGATGCCGATCGGCATCCTTTTGGGCGGATGCACCGCGACGATCGTCGCGCTCATCATCGGCTTGCCGACCATCCGTCTGCGCGGGCTGTACCTTGCCATCGCGACGCTGGGCTTCGGCGAAGTCGTCCGCGTCATCGCGCTGAATCTGGACATCACCCACGGCGCGCTTGGCTACTCCGGCATCCCGTCCATGGCAAGCGTCCTTTCTGACTATGCGAGTGACATCGGTCTCATCGATGCACTGGAAATCGACTCTCAGACGGCAGGACAGCTCCTCATGTGCATCGTCCTTCTGATCCTCGTCGTGCTCATCGTCACCTTCTGGTACCGCCTCGAACATTCCCGCTATGGCCGCGCCATGGCAGCGGTCAAAGCGGACGAATATGCAGCATCCCTGACCGGCATCAATGTCGTCCACTACAAAATGATGACCTTCCTCTTCTCTGCATTCTTCGCAGGCGTCGCTGGCGCGCTCTATGCCCATGCGACATTCTTCATCAGCCCGACCGATTTCTCATGGCACAAGGTCGTAGACATCCTGCTCTACACCGTCTTCGGCGGCAGCAATGTCATGTGGGGCTCTGTCCTCGGCGCTTCCATCCTGACCATCGTACCGGAGTCGCTCCGCTCCATGGCGGAATACCGTGACATCATCTATGGCGTCATGCTGGTCGCACTCATGGCCTTCCGTCCGGACGGCATCCTCTCTTATGATGCGGTGAAATGGATCTCCAAGAAATTCGGCAAGAAAGCCGTAGAAGGAGGGAAAAACTGATGCTGCTCGAAATGAAAAATGTAGTGAAACAGTTCGGCGGCCTCACCGCTGTTTCCAATATGTCCTTCCATGTAGACAAAGGGGAAATCTTCGGCGTCATCGGACCGAACGGCGCCGGCAAGACCACCATTTTCAACCTGATCACCGGCGTGTATCAGGTGACCGAAGGGGATGTCGTCCTGAACGGCACCTCCATCGAAGGCAAGAAGCCGTATGAGATCATCAATCTCGGCGTCGCACGTACCTTCCAGAATATCCGCCTCTTCACAGGCATGACTGTCCTGGAAAACATTCTCGTCGGCCATCATGACCGCCTGAAATCCAGCTTCCTCGCGAGCATCCTGCACACCGCTTCCCAGAAAAAGGAAGAAGCAGAAGCCAGAGAGGATGCGATGGAGCTTCTGAAATTCGTCGGCCTTGAAGACGATGCAGACCGCCTTGCGACCGAGCTCCCTTACGGCAAGCAGAGAAAGCTGGAAATCGCCCGTGCGATGGCGACGAAGCCGCAGCTCATCCTTCTCGATGAACCGGCCGCCGGCATGAATGACTCGGAAACCGCTGCGCTCACCGAGCTCATCCGCGGCATCCGTGAAAAGTACGGCATCACCATCGTCCTCATCGAGCACGACATGCAGCTCGTCATGAGCCTTTGCGACCGCGTCATGGTTGTCAATTTCGGTAAAAAACTTGCAGAAGGCGTGCCGGAAGAAGTACAGAACAATCCGCAGGTCATCGAAGCATACCTGGGTAAGGAGGAAGACTGATGCTGCTTGAACTTAAAAATATCGAAGCTGCGTATGGCAATATCAAAGCCTTAAAGGGCATCAACCTCGCTGTCCCGGAAGGCAAGATCGTCACCCTGATCGGCGCGAACGGTGCCGGCAAGTCCACCACCATGAAGACCATCATGGGCGTCATGAAGCCGATCGCCGGCGACGTCCTCTTCAAAGGCGAATCCATCGCAGGGAAGAAAACCTATGATATCGTCAACAGCGGTGTCGTCCTCGTCCCGGAAGGCCGTCAGATCCTTCAGGGCATGACCGTCCGCGAAAATATCGAGCTCGGTGCTTATCACAGAAATGATAAGGCGGAAATCGCAGAAGACATGGCCAAGGTCTTCGAGCGTTTCCCGCGCCTCTTTGAAAGACAGAGCCAGTTCGCCGGTACCCTTTCCGGCGGCGAACAGCAGATGCTCGCGATCGGCCGCGCCATGATGGCACGCCCGCAGGTCATGCTGCTCGATGAACCATCCATGGGCCTTGCCCCGCTCGTGGTACAGCAGATATTTGACGTTGTCAAGGATATCAATAAAATGGGGACTACTGTTCTTCTGGTAGAACAGAATGCGCGCAAAGCTCTCCAGATCGCCGACTATGCCTATGTCATGGAAACCGGCAAGATCGTCATGGAAGGCCCCGCGCAGGAAGTGGCTGCAAACCCGGATGTCATGGCGGCCTATCTGGGCGGTAAGAAGAAACAGTGACCAATATCAGCCTTACGGCTGGAAACACGATCTCGGAAAAGAGTCAGCGGAAGCTGGCTCTTTTCCTTTTTTGGTGACTAGTGACTGGTGACTAGTGACTGGTGACTGGGGTCAGGTGAAAGAAAGGAGTTTTGCTAATTGAGTAGCCCCTTGAAGAAAGGGCGCGCCAAAGGCGCAGGATGGATCCTCGAAGCGGTATAAAAGGAAAAGAGAGTGAATCTGCTCCATGAGTAGGCCCTTGGAAAAGGACTGCGCCAAAGGCGCAGGATGGATTCCTCGAAGCGGTATAAAAGGAAAAGAGAGTGAATCTGCTCCATGAGTAGGCCCTTGGAGAAGGGGCGCGCCAAAGGCGCAGGATGGATCCTCGAGGCGGAATGAAAGGGAAAGAGAGTGAATCTGCTCTATGAGTAGGCCCTTGGAGAAGGGCCGCGCCAAAGGCGCAGGATGGATCCTCGAAGCGGAATGAAAGGAAAAGAGAGTGAATCTGCTCCATGAGTAGGCCCTTGGAGAAGGGCCGCGCCAAAGGCGCAGGATGGATCCTCGAAGCGGAATGAAAGGAAAAGAGAGTGAATCTGCTCTATGAGTAGGCCCTTGGAGAAGGGGCGCGCCAAAGGCGCAGGATGGATCCTCGAAGCGGAATGAAAGGAAAAGAGAGTGAATCCGCTCCATGAGTAGGCCCTTGGAGAAGGGCCGCGCCAAAGGCGCAGGATGGATCCTCGAGGCGGAGTGAAAGGAAAAGAGGGTGAATCTGCTCTATGAGTAGGCCCTTGGAGAAGGGCCGCGCCAAAGGCGCAGGATGGATTCCCCCAAGGCGGTATGAAAACGAATGGGAAAGAGCGGCTCTCTACGAATGTCATCCCGAGCGCAGTCGAGGGATCTTTGTCGCTCGCGGTCAAGCAGCGGACAGGAGACCAGAAGACATTAGACCTCAGACCTCAGACGTCTAAAGTCTCTAAGTCTCAAACGGGCATCGCCTCATATATACTCGCGGCGCTTCCATATGATTATGCGCCGCACCACCCCCGTCCTACCTATAGAACCTGCTGAACTTCTTTCGTGAGGAATCGGGGGACGAATAGATCTTTCGACTCAGTCCTCACTTGTTCTGGCAGAGGTTGTCGCACATACGTCGTTTCTGCCCGCTCAGGATGACGATACGAGAGTACCGCTATTCGCAGACTTTCGGGCATCGCCTCATATATTGCGGCGAAGCCGCCACCACAATCCCGAACCCCGAACCTCGAAACCTGAAGTTTGAAAGCAGGGATGATTAGTAGCTAGGGATGAGTGGCTAGGGATTAGGAGCCGCAAGTGACTGGTAGCTAGTGACTGGTGACTTAAATGCCACTTTCGGGCATCGCCACTATTTATACTCCGCGGCGCTTCTGATTTTTATGCGCCGCACCACCATTCCTAATTCCTCATTCCTAATTCCTCATTCGCGCAAAGCTTTCATTCATAATCAGTGGACGGAGCCGCCCCACGGGCTAACC
>CAKPQG010000039.1 GCA_934178345.1 uncultured Dialister sp.
TCGAGGAAGTTTGCTTTGCCTTCTTCAGCCAGAACTTTGGTGATAGCAGCGGTCAGGGTCGTTTTACCATGATCGACATGGCCGATGGTGCCAATGTTAACATGCGGTTTCGTTCTTTCGTAATGTGCTTTTGCCATTTCTTTTCTTCTCCTTTTACAAAAAAGAATATGCAAAATATTTTTGCGCTTTATTTATTATACATGCAAAGTCAATGAGATACAAGGAAAATGTAGAACGTTTGACAGAGAGAATCGGGGAAAATGAGGGGTTCAGGGTTAGCCCCGGGGGCGTGCCATCCTTTGATTGCGTTTGAAAGCTCTACTCGCCAGTTAGGAGTGAGGAGTTAGGAGTGAGGAGTGGTGGTGCGGCGCATAAAAAGCAGAAGCGCCGCGGAGTTTTGATAGAGCTTCGCGCGCATCGTCATTTCGAGCGTAGCCGAGGGTCTTTATTGCAGAACGATCATCGCCTGATATGAGGCAGCACTAGGACATCGTTTTCCCTCGGCGCATACACGCTGATTCCCGCAATGCAGTAAAGATCCCTCGGCTGCGCTCGGGATGACGATGCCGGAGAATCCCAGTCACTCCTAATCCCCAATCCCTAATCCCTAGCTACTAATCCCTAGTCACCAGTCACTGATCCCCATCTATGCATGAAAAAAGAGCTCTCTTTCGAGAACTCTTATTTTCGTGGTTTGGTGGCGGCTCAGAGATTTGAACTCCGGACACAGCGGGTATGAACCGCTTGCTCTAGCCAACTGAGCTAAGCCGCCATATGGAGCTGATAACCAGGATTGAACTGGTGACCTTATCCTTACCAAGGATACGCTCTACCGACTGAGCTATATCAGCATATATAACGATATATGGGAAATAGTAAACATGGTTGCGGGGGCAGGACTTGAACCTGCGGCCTTCGGGTTATGAGCCCGACGAGCTACCAACTGCTCCACCCCGCGATAGTGATGGTGGGCGGAATAGGATTCGAACCTATGAAGGCAAAGCCGGCAGATTTACAGTCTGCTCCCTTTAACCACTCGGGAATCCGCCCATATGGAGCTGGCAATAGGACTTGAACCTACGACCTACTGATTACAAATCAGTTGCTCTACCAACTGAGCTACGCCAGCACGTAAGCGACTTGATTATCATATCATCGATTTAGGTTTTTGTCAAGGACTTTTTTCAAACTTTTTTCGAACCTTGCGGCTCGTTTTGAAGTTTCGTAGGAGTGTCCTCATCACGGTTATAGATTATAGCATGGACACTCGCGTCTGTCTAGTGGTTTTTTGAATTTTTTTAAAAAGATTCAGAATGAGCCCTTGAGGCGTGCTGTTCTTTGGATGGTTTGCGAAAGAGGCTCCGCAGATTCTATAGGTTCAGAAGATTCGAAGGGGCTGGTGCGGCGCATCAAATGGTGAAGCACCGCAGAGTAGAAATAGGGCGATGCCCGAAAGTGGCATGTAAGTCACTAGTCACCAGTCACCACTAATTCCCTTCAAACTCCGAAGTGCGGGCAGCCAGCGGGGTATCCTGTGTAATGTCGCGGTTCAGGACTTTCTTCGCGCCTTTCAAAAATTTGGGGCGCGGGATCAAAACAATATGCCCGCAGCCGCAGCACTTGATGCGCATGTCGCTGCCCAGCTGCAGGACTTCCCATTCCTGGCTGCCGCAGGGGTGTTTCTTTTTCATCTGTACGATGTCGCCGATGCGAAACTGGATGAATTTCATAGTGAGTCTCCTTGTCTATGGTTTTTATCTATTATATAAGGAAAGTGAATCGGGTTCAAGGTTCAAGGTTCAGGGTTAGCCCGTGGAGCGGGCTGTCCCTTGATTGGGGATGAAAGCTTCGCATAAATTAGGAATGAGGAATTAGGAATTAGGAATGAAGGTGGCGGCTTCGCCGCAAGTATATATGGGGCGATGCCCGAAAGTAGTATTCAAGTCACTAGTCACAAGTCACAAGTCACTTTGTGCCCCTAATCCCTAGCCACTCATCCCTAGCTACCAGTCCACAAGTCGCCAGTCCCTAGCCACTCATCCCTGCTTTCAAACTTCAAACTTCAAACTTCAAGGTTCAAGGTTCAAGGTTCAGGGTTCAGGGTTCAGGGTTCAGGGTTCAGGGTTAGTCTATGGGGCGCGCCGTCCTTTGATTACATGCTAAAGAGGTTCAGAGGGTTCAACGGGTTCAGCGGGAGAGGTGCGGCGCATAAAAATATGGAAGCGCCGCGGAGTATAGATGGTGGCGATGCCCGAAGGTGGCATTTCAGTCACTAGTCACAAGTCACTAGTCACTCGAGGCCCCTAATCCCTTGCCACTAATCCCTAGCTACCAGTCACCAGTCCCTAGTCACCAGCCACTAGTCACTAATCCCCGGCCACCAGCAAAAAGCGAAGCGGCAGGTACGCAGCGCCGGCAGGGATGAAGCGGATGTAGAGATCCTTTCCGGCATGCCATGTGCCCGCCGGAAGGCAGCTCTCCATCGTACCATCGCCGAACCAGACTTTCCCCAGTGTCCCATCCGTGCGATAGGTGCGAAGGAGCTTTGGATTCTGCCCGATCTCGAAGGTCCCCATGTAGACGCCGCCCATGGGATTGATATAGAGCTTGTACTTGCCGCTCCCTTTGGTTTTCAAAGTGATATGGTAGCGGATGCCGTAGTCGCCTGTATTCTCGCGGGTGACATCGCTCACTTCGTCCTTTCCCTGCTGAAAGGGGTAGGATGAACCGATGGTGATCTCCGCATTTCCTTGGGAAAAGTCCCATGGCTCGCCGGAAAGGTAAATATCTGCGGCGAAAGTGCCGCGCATTTCATGGGAATCTGGAGGAAGCGCCGCGGCGGTATCGAGAGCCTCTTGGAGCGATTTGTCACCAGCCATCGGCAAAATGGCAGCCCCGAGCTTCACCGGGCGCTTCGTTTTGATCTCTACGATGCCGCTCACGAGGTCTTCTTCGGAGATCCCTTTCGGATCGTCTTCAAAGAGGATGGTACGCTCGCCGGGCGCAAGGTGGAAGGTCTTTTCTTCCTGCTTCGCATCGATGGCTTCTCGAAAAGAGAGCGTGCTTCCTGTCGGGATGTAGCTGCTCGATGCATCCCCGCGGATGGCACGCTTCATCGTGAGGGGCTGTTTCTTGTCCGCTTTGGCATAGACGACGAGCCGCGCAGGCGCACCGGTCTCATTCACGTGGTAGTAGTAGAGGCGCCCCTCCCCCTTTTCGACAGTGCCTTCATAGAGGATCCCCGGCGTATCTGCGTACTCGGGGCAGTCGGAAAAGATGAGCGTCCCTTCCTCCTTCTTCAGGGAAAGAGGGATCTGTGTGTAGTCCTCATACGCCAGCGAATCAGCGAACGCAGAAGTAGAAATACAAATGGTCGCTGCCGCGACCATGGTGGATAAAAACGTTTGATAGTTGTTCATGATGACATCTTCTTTGATGAAAAATATAGGGCTATAGGCCCGCCGGAAGGTGCTGCGCCAAAGGAGGCGAGAGCCCTGCCGTGGAGATCCCCCTAGTCAGCCGTCCCCACCATCGCTTCGATCTTTTTGAAGCGATGGGCGAGACCGGATTTTGTGATACCGCAGATCTCCGCAAGCTCGGAGAGACTGGCATTGGGGTGAGCGAGACGGAGGTCGCAGGCTTCGCGAATCTTGGGGGAGAGCGAGGAGCGGCTCTCTTTGGCAAGAAGCTTTTGCACGAGGTGGGTCTGGCGGACGGCGGCGTCAACGGTTTTCTGGAGATTCGCCGTCTCGCAGTTCACCTGCCGGTTCACACGGTTTCGCATATCCTTCACGACGCGGACGCTCTCGAAGTCCATGTAGCTCTGGGCAGCGCCTACGATCTGGAGAAATTCGGAGACTTCATCCCCGTCTTTGATATAGACGATGTAGTCATTCTTGCGGTCAGTCAGACGGGCATTCAGTTTGAAGCTCTTCATGGCTTTCACGATTTCTTCGGCGAAGCGGGCGGACTGCGTCACCATCTCTAGGTGGTAGTCGCTCTGGGGACGGCTGACGGAGCCGCCGCCTAAGAAAGCGCCGGCCAGATAGGCGCGCCGCTCTTCAGCGGTCACGAGTTTCTCCATATCCTCGACGCCGGAGAGCGGGGAGAGTCCCATGGTATCCAGAAAACGGAGGCCTTCTTTCGACGGCTGTACGAGGAGAGTATAGACGTTCTTTTTCCTGAGGCGGCGTCCCTGCCGCACCATGGTGGAGGGCATGAAGCCGAAGTCTTTCTTGAGGTACACCAGGACGCGGCGGGCGACGGCGCTGTTACCCGTGGAGAATTCCAGTCCCCAGCTGGCGTGCGCGCCGGTGATGAAGGAGCCGCTCATGCGGAGCAGTGCGAGAAGCTCCGCGGCACGGCTTCCCGCCTCTTCTCTAGGGAGACGTGCCAGTTCATTTTTTACCTGTTCTGTGAAGGACATCAGTGGCTCCTTTTCAAATATTCTTCCAGTGCTTCGGGCGGGATATTCACCTTCAGCAGGCTGTGGATCTGCGCGATTTCCTCGGTCAGGACTTTTGTATCCTGCGTCGCACCGCGAAGGGGGCCGAGAAGGTCGGCTTCGATGAGCTGCGCGCCCATCTTTTTGACCTTCTCCCGATCGATCTTGACGGGCATGGCATGGACCTTTTCATATTTCTTCAGTACATCCTCTGTCGGGATGGCATTGTTCGCGAGGACGAAATCAATGACGCCGCCGCCCACGTGGTCGATCAGGGCTTTCAGGTGGTCGCTCACGGTATAGCCGCTGGTCTCCCCCGGCTGGGTCATGACATTACATATATAGAGTACGGGCGCGCTGCTTTGCCGGATGGCCTGCAGGATTTCCGGGACGAGAAGATTCGGTAGGACGCTTGTATAAAGGCTGCCCGGTCCTAAGGTAATGAGGTCTGCCTGTTTGATGGCTTCGAGGGCATCACCGACGGCGATCGGTGCCTTCGGAATGGTCGACATATGGAGGATGCGTACCTCCTTGCCGGATTTTTCGGGATAGGCAGAAATCTCAGACTCGCCCTCCACGATTTCTCCATCGGACATTTTCGCTTTGAGGCGCACCTTTTCCGAGGTGGCCGGTACGACCTTGCCGCGGATATTGAGGACTTTGCTCGCTGCCTCGAGCGCATTCTGCGGATTGCCGAATTCCTTGATGAGCGCCGCGAGGAAGAGATTCCCGAGGCTGTGCCCCGAGAGCTCTCCGTCACCGGCGAAGCGGTACTGGAAGAGCTGCTCCAGCACGGTTTCTTTATCTGCCAGCGCGACGAGGCAGTTTCGAAGGTCACCCGGTGCGATGATCCCCATCTCTTCCCGGAGACGTCCCGAGGAGCCGCCGTCATCGGCCACCGTCACGATGGCTGTGATGTTCGACGTCTTCGTCTTGAGGCCGCGAAGGAGCATGGAGAGCCCATGACCGCCGCCGATGGAAACGATTTTCATCCCGCGGGAAAGCTCCAT
Organism: uncultured Dialister sp.; assembly: GCA_934178345.1. GTDB lineage: Bacteria > Bacillota > Negativicutes > Veillonellales > Dialisteraceae > Dialister. The sequence continues at coordinate 5,455 of CAKPQG010000039.1, forward strand.
GCGGGACAGGATGCTCTTCGACACCTCGGTCTGCCCCGGTGCCATGAGCTCGAAGAAACGCTTCACAAGCCGCCGGACTGCATGCGTCATGATCCACAGAGCCAGGATGATCATGAGCGTACCGCAGACCGCGAGGAAGGTATAGCTGTAGCTGCCCGTCATCTGAAAGGCGAAGCGCAGCATTTCTTCTTCCAGAATACCGAAGATCTGATAGTTCAGAATGAGTGTCGCACCGAAGACGAGAAGCAGGATGCCCAGAGAGAAAAGCAGCATCCACCGCTTCACCGCCAGCCCTGGATAGAGCCATTGGAGAAGATGTCTCATACCTTGCCCTCCATGATGTCATTCGCATCGTGCTCGACCGGATTTCTATGAAGATCGCGATGCTCTATGCTGACGCGCGCATGCTTCCTCTTCAGGTACTGCCCCAGCTTCTCCGTCACGAAGACCGAGCGATGCATGCCGCCCGTGCAGCCGATGGCGATGGTGAACTGCGTCTTGCCCGCCGCTTCGAACTGATGCGTCAAAAAGTCCATGAAATCATACAGCTTTGTCAGGAAATCCTGCGTCACCGGAGCCGATGCGATGTACTGCGCGACTTCCTTCACGCGCCCGCTCGAATGCTTGTATTTCGCGATGTAAAAGGGATTCGGCAGGAAACGGACATCGATCACCATGTCGGCATCGATGGGGATACCGTACTTGAAGCCGAAAGAAAAGACCGTGATCTGCATCTCCTGATCCGTGCTGTCCGCACTGAACCGGCTCTGCATGTACTCTTTGAGGTCGGAGGCCTGCATCGATGTCGTATCAATGATCATATCCGCCTGTGCGCGCACGCCGGCCAGGATCTTTCTCTCCTGCTCGATGCCTTCCTGGATACGCATATTCTTCGCGAGCGGATGCTGGCGGCGCGTCTCCATGTAGCGGCGCACCAGTGCCTCATCGGAGGCCTCCAGAAAGACCACTTCATGCGGAATGCCGCGCTTTTCCAGCTCATCTAAGGCCTGCGGCAGAGCATCAAAGAAGGATCCCCCACGGATATCCGTCACGACCGCTACATGCCGCGTGGAAGATGTACTCTTCCAGCAGAGATCCGCGAAACGGACAATCAGGACGGGCGGCAGATTATCCACACAGTAGTAGCCCATATCTTCGAGCTTCTGCATGAAATTGGTCTTCCCGGCACCGCTCATGCCGGTGATGATGACAAAACGAAATGTATCTTTGTCCATGGAATACTCCTTTGGTAAATAGGATTCAAGGTGAGCCAGTGGGCGGGGCGACCTTTGATTGTTTGCGAAAAAGGTTCAGCAGGTTCTATAGGTTCTATAGGTTCAACGGGTTCAACAGGTTCAACAGGTTCAACAGGTTCAACGGGTTCAACGGGTTCAACTGGGGTGGTGCGGCGCATTTCGTCATCCTGAGCGGAGAAAAACGTCGTATGTTAGGAAATGGCCTATCTGAAATATGAGAACTGAGTCGAAGGATCTAAGCGCCGCGAAGTATATATGGGGCGATGCCCGAACGTGGTATTTAAGTCAACAGTCACTCGAGGCTCCTAATCCCTAGCTACCAGTCACAAGTCACCAGTCCCTAGCCCCTCATCCCTGCTTTCAAACTTGTGGCGGCTTCGCAGCGAATATGCATGGGGCAATGCCGCCACCTTCATTTCTGATTTCTATTTCTCGCCCAGCACATACTTTTCCACTGCTTTCGCGACGCCGTCTTCATTATTGGAAAGCGTCTCGTGGGCAGCGGCTTCTTTCGCGCTCTTCGACGCATTCGCCACCGCAAAGCCCCAAGGGGTCATGGACAGCATCGACACGTCATTGTTGCCGTTGCCGAAGGTCATGATGTCCTCCATCGCGATCCCCCACTCTTTCGCCAAAGACGCGACGGCTTTCCCCTTCGAGCACTCTTTATTGTTCATTTCAAAGAAATACGGCTTCGACTTCACCTGACCGACCACGCCGCTATACAGACCGCGGAGCGTAGTCTCGATATCTTTCATCTTCTCTTCGTCGTGCTCACAGAGGAGAATCTTCGTCGGCGCTTTCTTAGGCTGATAGAAATCATCCCCGATCTCATGCGCCTTCACACCGCACTGGCGCTCGTACTCGTCCGTCCGCTCATCGCGGCGCGCTACATAGATCTCATCATCGATATACGTCTGCGCGTACCAGCCATGCTCCCGGATAGTCTGCAAAATTTCGAGTGCCACAGGGAGCTCGATGCGCACATCACGGATGAGCCGCCCGCTCTCGCAAAGGCCCGTGAGCGAACCCGTGTAGCAGATCATCGGCACATCGCCAAGGCCGATCGCCTGCCCCCACGGCCGCGCCGCCTGAAACATGCGTCCCGTCGCAATGACGATGCGGACGCCTTGCCGCATCGCTTTTCGCAGAGTGTCTTTGGTATAGGCAGAAAGGGAAATGTCATCGTGCAAAAGTGTATCATCAAGATCAATGGCAATGAGTTTGATATTGGGTGTCATGGGAGTTCTCCTTAGGGTTTTAGGGTTCAGGGTTAGCCGCGGGACGTGCTGTCCCTTGATTGCGTGCGAAAGAGGGGGAGCGGGTTCAACAGGTTCAGAGGGTTCAACGGGGGTGGTGCGGCGCCTTTCGTCATCCTGAGCGGAGAAAAACGTCGTATGTTAAAGAATGGCTTATCTGAAATATAAGAACTGAGTCGAAGGATCTAAGCGTCGCGGAGTATAGATAGTGGCGATGCCCGAAGGTGGTATTTAGTCACCAGTCACCAGTCACTAGTCACTAGCCGCTACATACCCTCATTATATCACAGCCCTGAAACGCCCGAGGACGTGGACATGAAAAAACTCCCGCCAATGCGAGAGCTTTTCATACTGCGGAACAGGAAGTTTGAAAGCAGGAATAAGTGGCTAGGGATTAGGGATTGGGGATTAGGAGTGACTGGTGACTAGTGACTGGCATGCCAGCTCATGGCTTCGCCATTATTTATACTTCGCGGCGCATTTCGTCATCCTGAGCGGAGTGAAATGTCGGATGTTCGATCATGTAAAGGCGGAACAGTGAGAACTGAGTCGAAGGATCTGGCGCCGCACCACCATTTCTCATTTATAATTTCTCATTCAAACGAGGCTTTCAAACGTAATCAATGGGCGGGTCGCCCTGCGGGCTAATCCTGCAAAAGAAATCCGCGAGCACTTTCGCACTCGCGGATTTCTTCTATCTGTCTCAGTTCTTCTTGCCCGGATACTGGGAAAGGCCCTTGCCGAGAAGCTCGATGGCTCTCTTGAGGTCGCTGCAGTTCAGGACATAGGCGAGACGGGCTTCATCGATGCCCTTGCCTTCGGTCGCGTAGAAACCATTGCCGGGAGCGATCATGACAGTTTCTCCATTGTCAGAGAAATCCTTCAGCATCCAGATGGCAAATTTCTCCGCATCATCGACAGGAAGCTTCACCATGACATAGAAAGCGCCCTTCGGATCAGAGGAAATGACGCCCGGGATGGCTGCCAGACCGGCAGCGATGGTATCACGGCGGTTCTTATACTCTTCATTGACCGCTTCGAGGTAAGACTTCGGCGTATCATAGAGAGCAGCTGCGCCGATCTGCTCCACCTCCGGCACGCAGAGACGAGCCTGGCAGAACTTATTGATCTGGCTGGTGAATTCTTCATTCTTGGAAATCAGGCAGCCGATACGCGCCCCGCAGGCGCTGTAACGCTTCGATACAGAGTCGATGATGATGACATTGTCAGCGAGGTCTTCGTAGGTGCCAAAGCTGGTGTACGCACCGTCATAGACGAATTCGCGATAGACTTCATCCGCAATGAGAGCGAGGCCGTGTTTCTTCACGATGCCTGCCACCATATCCATTTCTTCTTTCGTGTAGACGACACCGGTCGGGTTGCCCGGATTCGTCAGAAGGATGGCGCGGGTCTTGGCAGATACATACTGCTCGACAGTCGCTGCATCCGGCAGGCGATAGCCATTTTCTGCATGGGTCGGTACCGCTTTCACATGCGCGCCGGAAATCTTCGCGAAGGAATTGTAGTTCGCATAGAACGGTTCAAAGACCAGGATCTCATCCCCCGGATCACAGAGAGCGAGAGCCGCAAGCTCTAAGGCTTCACTGCCGCCATTGGTGATGTAGATGTTCTTCGCTTCGTAGTGCATGCCCCATTCTTCATAGTACGCCTGCACCTTGGCGATCAGCTTCGGATCCCCCTGCGAAGGACCATAAGCGACGACTTTTTTGTCAAAGCCGCGGATAGCGTCCATAAACTGCGCCGGCGTCTCGATATCAGGCTGCCCGATATTCAGATGATAGACTTTCTTCCCCGCCTTCTCTGCTTCGAGAGCGTAGGGTCCCAATCTGCGGATCGGGGATGTGGTCAAACTTAATGCGCGCTGAGAAATTTTCATACTGGCACCTTCCTTTGGCTTTCTGTAGGGAAGCACTGATTCTCCGAGTAATCAGTTTTCCGTAATTTCATGCATGATAGCATGAAATTATTATATACCTTTTTCATGCATGCGTCATTAGATAATTGTAACGAAGCAGAGTGAACTAAAGACAACCGGCCGTCATCATCCCCAGGAGCATTGCGAAGCGGCATGGCTATGCCGTATTTCTCATGATGCGGAAATGATTCTTTCCCACAAAAAATGCAAAGTAAAAGAGCCCGCCTTCTTCGACGAGCTCTTTTCGTGGCGGAGAGAGGGGGATTCGAACCCCCGTGACGGTATTCGCCGTCAACATGATTTCCAATCATGCACCTTCAACCGCTCGGACACCTCTCCACGTTTGTTCCCTGACCTATCGGCCAGCGCCTTATTGATTTGTATCAGTGGTTGACTGACTTATGTAGTATACCAATCGAAGGCGTATCTGTCAAGCATTTTTTTGAAAACTTTTTGCGAAACATTTTGGCAGCAGATTCCGAAGATGCAAAGGGAGCAAGGGGGAAGCGCGGCGCATAAAAAATAGAAGCGCCGCATATCTTGAATCAGGGTAAGCACGTATCGCAACCTGAAACCTCTTGCGGCAAATCCCCCCAGAAAGTGGCAAAATTTAGGGAAACGCTGATTTTAACATGTATTCCCCCTAATCCCCAGCCACCAGTCACTAGCTACTAGTCACCAGTCACCAGTCACCAGCCACTAGTCACCAGTCACCAGCTACCCAGCCACGCATCCATGCGCAAACTTCTCGAAAATCGTCCGGATTTCTTCCCGATCCTTAGTCACGCCGAGCGCGATGGCAAGAAGCAGGCGCGCTTTCCATGCGGAAAGGCGGCCGCCCAGGATGAGGCCGCTCTTTTTCATGGAGAGGGCGCTGCCGTCATAGCTGTATTCCTCCATGACGCTGCCCGAGGGGACGCGGGTCGTCAGCACCATCGGAAGGCCGGCTTCGCCGAGCTTCATCATTTCTTCTTTGCACTTCGGCGGGACATTCCCGCAGCCGAGAGCATCGACGATCAGGCCATCCAGCTGCGCCTCACCGGCCGCACGGATGATGCTGCCTTCCATACCGGACCAACAGGTCACCATCCAGACTTTGGCTGCCATGGAGGCCGGATGAAGGCGCGCGTGTCCGATCGGACGGCGGCCATAGATGACCTCATGGCTGTAGACCGTGCCAAGAGGCCCGTAGTGGAGATCACGGAAGGTATCGGGATTCGTCGTGTGGAATTTCGTCACGTCAAAGGCGGCATAGATGCGGTCCTGCAGGCAGACGAGGACACCCATGCCGCGAGAGCTGTCACTGGCCGCGACGCGGACCGCAGAGAGAATATTCTCGGGACCGTCCGCAGAGAGCTCGGAGGCACCGCGCATCGCTCCTGTCACGCAGACCGGCTTCTCGGTATGAAGCGTCATGTCGAGGAAGAAGGCTGTCTCTTCCAGGCTGTCCGTGCCGTGCGTCACGACGAAGCCGTCGGCTTTGTCCGCGAGTGCGTCGATGGTATGCGACAGCGCGAGCATTTTTTCTGTATCCATCCATCCGCTCGGAACATTGGAAAATTCGACGACATCCACGTCCGCCCAGGAGGATAGCCCCGGCACGGCGGCGGCGAGGTCTTCCCCGGAGACAGCAGGTACGAGCCCGCCGGTCACGGGATCCATTTTCATGGCGATGGTGCCGCCGGTGGTGATGACGATGATATGTTTTTTCATAGGAAATCCTTCTTTCTGTGAGATAGTTCTTGCAATAGTTCTATTGTAGCATAGAGAGGGAAGATGGAGTCTAGGGTTCGGGGTTCGGGGTTAGCCCGTGGGGCGGCTCCGTCCACTGATTATGAATGAAAGCTTTGCGCGAATGAGGAATTAGGAATGAGGAAT
>CAKPQG010000040.1 GCA_934178345.1 uncultured Dialister sp.
AAGGCCAGCGTTTCGCTATCCGTGAAGGCGGCCGTACCGTAGGCGCAGGCGTTGTAGCTAAGATCGCAAAATAATTTCAGCATCCGCTGAATGAAAAAACTCTCCCGTAAGGGGGAGTTTTTTTTGCGTGCTTGAAAGTGGTAGCTGGTGACTAGTGACTGGTGACTGGGATGAGGAAGAGAGTTCACATAGCGTATGAAATTCAATAGGAGCCAATTCACTTCTCGTATCGTCATCCCGAGCGTAGTCGAGGGATCTTTATTACACTGCCGCCATATGCACACATGCGCCCTCTCTCAAACGACACCTTGGAGCTTCCTTTTTCGACTTTCTCTCACTCACGGTTCACCGCGCTGCAAGAAGGCTGCCTCCACTTCGGCTCTCATGATACGCAAGAAAGACGGATGTCTCACATCCTTTTTCATACCGCTGCGTAGAGTTGTGCCTCTCCGAGGCACTCTATCCTGCTCCTTCGGCGCGGGCCGTTTGGCCTCACAGGAAGGCGCCTTAATGGGCAGGCTAGGCGCCTCTTTGGATTAGGCCAAACTCGGAAGTTCCTCTGCGGGACTTCCGTCTCCAAGGGCCTACTCGTATCATCGGAGTGACTTGTGACTAAAAAGCCACTTTCGGGTATAGCCCTTTATAAAAATCGACGCGAAGCGTCGCTCCGCCTAAGCCTTCCCCATCGGGGAAGGGGGACCGCGTTAGCGGTGGATAGGGTGCTTTCGTCAGCACTACAAATGCGCCTCTCTTTCTCTCATACTTCCCTCTGTCTTTCATACCGCCTGTGCCCTATCCGCCCCTTCGGGGCACCTTCCCCTAGAGGGGAAGGCTACGAAATGAGAATACCATCTTTTAAAAAAGCGGCGCGCCACCCTTGTGAGGCTATCCTCTCCCCAAGCACCGTCATCCCGAGCGAAGCCGAGGGATCTTTATTGCACTGCCGCCATATGCACACATGCGCCCTCACGCAAACGACATCTTGGTGCTTCCTTTTTCGCCTTTCCCTCGCTCACGGTTTACCAGTCTGCAAGAAGGCTGCCTCCACTTCGGCCCTCATGATACGCAAGAAAGACGATAGCCTCACATCGTCTTTCACACCGCTGTGTAGAGTTGTGCCTCTCTGAGGCACTCTATCCTGCGCCTTCGGCGCGGGCCGTTTGGCCTCACAGGAAGGCGCCTTAATGGGCAGGCTAGGCGCCTCTTTGGATTAGGCCAAACTCGGAAGTCCCTCTGCGGGACTTCCGTCTCCAAGGGCCTACTCGTATCATAGGAGCGACTTGTGACTAAAAAGCCACGTTCGGGCATCGCACAATAAAAAAGGCGGCAAAGCCGCCTCCATATAAGCCTTCCCCGCATGGGCAATGCTATTAAGGAAATTGTTAGCGCCGTAACGACTTGCTTCCTCCGAAGGGCGGATAGGGCAGGAACGGTAGGAAAGACCGCATGGGAAGACGCGAGATGCGTTTCTCCTGCATTCAACCATCGTGTCTGTTTCCCGCCAGCCCCACCTATGCTATAATGAGAGAAATTTTAAGGAAACACTGATTAAATCGTTGTTCGATTTGACTCTTGCATTTTCAGGCAAAGCGAGGAATCATCTGACGCGAATAGCGAGCTATTTAAGGAGGATTATGACGAAGCGTTGCATGAAAATGCATGTCAAATCTGACTCTGCGATTTAATCAGCGTCTCCTTAATTTCAAAGGAGGAAGTAAGTATGTATTCATGGTTTCTGATCGCACTCACCATCGTCTTTGCCGTGATCGTGGCGAAGCTGATTTTGAAAAAGTATAATGCGATCTTTGTATTCTTCGCATCCGGCGTGGTGATCCTGATGACAGCAAGCCTTTTGACCGGTACACCGATCCTGCCGAAGGGATCCTTGGGCAATGTCTTTCTGGATACCTTCGGATTTCTGACCGCCACCTTCAAGAAGAACATCGCAGGTATCGGCACGCTCATCATGGTCGTCACCGGGTATGCGACCTATATGAAGCACATCGGCGCTTCGACGAAGCTGGCCTTCACCGCGAGTCGGCTTTTGGGTGGGATCTCGAATAAATATCTGATCCTCTCTGCCTTCTATCTCATCGGCATGTGCCTGAAGCTCGTACTGCCGAGTCAGGCGTCGCTGGCCGTGCTGATGCTTGCGACGATATTTCCCGTCTTCATTGCCCTGGGGATTCGCCCCATCACGGCGGCCTCCGTGCTGGCGCTCCTCTGCCTTGACTATGGCCCGAATGACGGCAGCACCCTCTTCATGGCGAATGTCGCCGAGATGAATGTCGTCGACATGTTCCTGCGCTACCAGTATAAGGTCGTGCTCTCCATCGTGCTTGTGACGGCGCTGCTCATTCCCTTCTACTACCGCTACATGGACCGGAAGGACGCAGCCCGGGCCGATGCGGATGGCGAACTCGGGAAGGGACAGGAAATCGAGAATCCGTCCGTCCCCTTCTTCTATGTGTTCCTGCCGCTCATCCCGCTGGTGCTGGTCTTTGCCGCGCATTTTCTCCCATCCATCAAGATCGACGTTATCACAGCCAACTTCATCGGCTTTGCCGTGACCTTCGTCTGTGAATTCATCGTCCGGAAAGACAGGAGCCGGATTCCATCCGATATGGCGGAAATCTTCAAGGGGATGGCGAATGTTTTCGTCTCCGTCGTTGCGATCATCATTTCTGCCTCCGTCTTTGCAGAAGGCATCAAGATTTTGGGCGGCATCACGATTTTCACGAATATGATTTCGGATATGAAAGGAGCGACCCTCCTCATCATGGCGATCCTCACGGGAATCACTTACGTCTTTGCCATCATCATGGGGAGCGGCGCGGCACCCTTCTTCGCCTTCGGCCCGCTGACACCTGCCGTCGCGGCAAAGCTCGGCGTCCCGACGCTGACACTGCTCCTCCCGATGGAGCTTGCGACCTCCATCGGTCGTGCTTCGTCCCCTGTCTGCGGAGCCCTCATCGCGATAGCCGGGACTGCCGGACTTGCCCCGATCCGCCTTGCCAAACGCACCGCTCCGCTCCTTTTTGTCATGCTCATCGTCGACATGATCGCATCGTATATCTTTACGATGTGAGATTTTAGTGACTGGTGACTAGTGACTGGTGACTAGGGATTAGGAGACGGCAGACCCTTGTATCGTCATTTCGAGCGAAGTGAGAAATCTTTTTCGTTCGCGGTCAAGTGAACGATGATAGGAAATCCTAAACGGAAACCTGCCATCAAGAGCCCTTCGGGCATCGCCCCATATATATTCGCGGCGGAGCCGCCACCACAACCCCGAACCCTGAACCCTGAACCCCGAACCCTGAACCTTGAACCCCGAACCCTGAAGTTTGAAAGCAGGGATGAGTGGCTAGGGATTAGGGATTAGAAGCCTCAAGTGACTGGTAGCTAGTGACTGGTGACTTGAATACCACTTTCGGGCATCGCCCTATTTATACTCTGCGGCGCTTCTGATTTTTATGCGCCGCACCACCACTCCTAACTCCTAACTCCTCACTTCTAACTAGAGAGCAAAGCTTTCATCCACAATCAAGGAGCGGCACGTCCCACGGGCTACCCCTACACCTTTCCCAAAAAATTCCCCTATTTTCCTCAAGGAGGTATTCTGCTATGATTCCGAAGAAAGTGATTCTTGACTGCGATCCCGGCTCTGATGATGCCATTGCCATGATGCTGGCGATGAAATCGGATGCCATCGACCTCATCGGCGTGACTACGGTGAATGGGAACCGCATCGTGCCAAAGACCACGGAGAATGCACTGCGTGTGGTGCAGTTCATGAAATCAAGCGTTCCGGTCTATCGCGGATGTGAGGAGCCGATCATCTGCAATGAGATCCCCAGCCGCAAGCCTGGCCTTCCGCGCGTGACGCTGAATGATTGTCACGGCGATTTTCTCCCGCTCCCCGAAGCCAAGATCCGGACAGAGAAAGAGCATGCCGTCTTCTATCTCGTGAAGACACTGATGGAGTCAGAGGGAGATATCTACGTCGCGGCTGTCGGCCCGCTGACGAATCTTGCGATGGCGCTTCGCATCGAGCCGAAGATCGCAGGAAAGATCAAGCAGCTCGTCATCATGGGCGGCGGGCACTGCGGAGCCAATGCCAGTCCGGCAGCTGAATTCAATTTCTATGCAGACCCTGAAGCAGCGAAGATCGTCATGGACTCGGCCATCCCGAAGGTCATTCTTCCGCTCGATGCCACCTGGCGCGCCTGCCTCTCTGAAGAAAAGTGCCGGGAGCTGGCGCAGCTCGGTACACCGGAGGCGAAAGTCGCAGCGGCTCTTGTCCAGAAACGCATCGATAACCTGAAAGTCAATGATGTGTCGGAGCATAACTATGCCCTCCGTCATCAGGCAGGGACTGTCGCCGGCGCGATGCTCTACCGCTACGATAACCACATGGCCCCTATTCACGATGCCCTCGCCATCGCCTACCTCATCGATGAGAATGTCGTGACGGAGCTCGCGGATGCGAATGTAGACATCGACATCGCAGGCGGCCTCTGCGACGGGCGCATGGTGGCCGACTTCCATAATACGAAGAAAGGGAAAGCTCCTGTGACGGCAAAAGTCGCTCTCAATTCCGATGCCGGCCTTTTCACCGACATGCTCTTCGCGGCGCTGGGGAAATAGGAGTGGCTGGTGGCTAGGGACTGGTGACTAATATTGCGTTCTCTAAATGATGGACATTTAATCAGCGTTTCCCTAATTTCTTATGCAAGCGGATTTTTCAAACGCGCTCAAAGAGTGGTACGCCCTTTGGGTGAATTCTGAATCCCCAAAAATAAACGCACGACACATATCATCTGTGTCGTGCGTTTTTATTTGCCAGAAATGACAATTTTTCTGTCCTTGAAAACACTATATAGACAGAAGGAGGTGAAGAGAGATGAATGACATGCTGGAACGGCTGACGGACGGATTTCCCGTGAAGCTGATGGGCGGGATCCTTTTCCTGACCTTTGAGAAACAGCTGGCGATGCTCCTGCTTTTTGGCATCCTGATCTTCCTCGACTGTCTCACGCGCTGGATCGCGATCAGCCATGAGCATCTGGTCTCCTGCGGCAGACAGCCGACTTTTCTGGAGGCGATCTATGGCATCCGGGAGGCGCGCAGGCAGCACCTGATTTCCAGTGAAATCATGAAGAAGCGGGGGACGGAGAAGCTCATCCTTTATAACCTCTGCGTGGCAGCGGGGATCGTGAGCGATGCGCTCCTCGAAGAAGCGGGAGCATCCACGGGCGGTATGGCCGGGATCGTCGTGAGCTATCTGGCCGCGACGGAAGCGCTTTCCGTCATCGAGAATCTGTCGGACGCCGGTGTTTCATCGATGACAGAGCTTTTGAAAAAGCTGAGGGGGAGGTAGGGACTGGTGACTAGTGACTGGTGACTGGTGACTGGTGGCTGGTGACTAGTGACTGGTGGCTGGTGATTGTGGACTGGCATTGCATTTCCCTGGCATTCAGTCATCAGGGACTCGGCGTTCCGAATCCCTAATCCCTAGTCACTATTAGTATCAAAAAGGAGAAAAATATGTACAACACAGGAATCGATGTATCGGAACACAATGGGGCGATGGACTGGGAGGAAATTCGCCGGGCGAGGATTTCCTTTGCCATCATCCGTCTCGGCTGGGGACGGGGGCATCTGGATCGTCTCTTTTACGAGTACATCAATGGCGCACTCGCCGCGGGGCTGCCGGTCGGGGTCTACTACTACAGCTACGCGGATACGCCAAAGGCGGCGGAGGATGAGGCGTGGTTCACCGTGCATGTCCTCACAGACTGCGGACTTTTCCCGAAAAAACTGCCGCTGGGCGTCTGGTATGACATGGAGGATGCGGACGGCTGGAAGGCGGCGCGGGGGCTCGTGGAGCCTTCGCTCATCACGGCAATGTGCGGTGCGTATGTGGATTTTTTGAAGAGTGCGGGCTATCCCGCCGGTGTCTATGCGAGCTATGACTGGCTGACGCGGATGATTTGTCCGGAGAGAGCTTCCAGCTGGCCGCTCTGGTGCGCGCAGTGGGGAAGCAGCTGTGACCTTCCCGAGGCGTTCCTCTGGCAGTATACCGATCAGCTGGATATCGGAGGGCATCGGTTGGATGGGGATAGGATCTTGGGATTCGGGACTAGCCCGCAGGGCATATCGCCTGTTGATTTCGTTTGAAAATTTTGCTTGAATGAGAAATGGTGGTACGGCGCATAAAAATATGGAAGCACCGCAGAGTATGGATGGTGGCGATGCCCGAAGGGCTTATGAGATGATGCCATTCTCGTATCGTCAGCCTTCCCCTCAAGGGGAAGGTGCCCCGAAGGGGCGGATAGGGTACAAGCGGTATGAAAAAGCGCAGGAAAGAGCGTCTCAAGCAGGCGATTTACGAAAGCACCCGAGCGCCGCTTCGCGGTCCGCCTTCCCCATGCGGGGAAGGCTATTAAGTTAAGGAAAATGTTAGCGCCGTAACGACTTGCTTCCCCCTTCGGGGGAAGTGCCGAAGGCAATAGGGGCATGCCAGCGGCCATCGAACAATGTTGGATATACCGTAGTGCTGCCCCCTCATCTCGCTTCGCTCGAAATGGCGTCTCACTTGATTTTCGCGTCGCTTCGCTCCTAAAAATCAAGTTCGCTTGCACAAGCCCTCCGGGCAGCTCCCCCGATGGGGAGCCAAGAATGATCTGCCGTTTAACTTAATAGCATTACCCATGCGGGAAAGGCGAATCAATAGCGGTTCCGCTGCAAATATTTATGGGGTGATGCCTGAAGACCCTTGATAGCAGGCTTCACTTTTTGCATTTTTCTATCATCGTCTGATAAGCTACAAACGAAAAAGATTTCTCGCTTCGCTCGAAATGACGATGCAAGAGTCTAATGTCTCTCAGTCTCCCAGTCCCCAGTCACTAGTCCCTAGTCTCCAGTCCCCAGTCCCCAGTCACTAGTCCCCAGTCACTAGTCACTAGTCCCCAGTCACTTTTAATCCGTATTTCCTTACATTTTTCCTCTTACTCGCACACCACATCCCAGAGATCCCTGAAGCGTATGACACCGTCTTCCGTGCGAAGTCTTCGATAGACGGGATCGACTTCGATGATGGTGGTGCGGGTACGGGCGTAGCCATTTCCTGTAAAATAGGTGATGGTGACGGTGTCGCCCCTCTCAAGCTCGAGCAGGGCGTCGTTCAGGGCGCGGGCGCGGTCTTCGGTGATTTCTCTTCGGGCGGCTCGCTGGATTTGGGCGGCCGTCACTTGTTCGGCGTAGCCGCGCAGGCCGTTGAACGGCATGAACTGCGCGGCTCTTTTTCTATCAGGCATGGTGACCTCCTATCAGTGTATTTCTGAGGCGCAGCGTCGCCTTGGGCATATAGTCGATCCCGCGAAGCATGGCATTTTTGCCATGCTTTTTTTTGATCTCGATCATGACCTTCTCGATGGCGCGCTCTTTCGCTTCGGCTTTGGCATCGCCGAAAAGGCTCGTCTCCTCATAGCCTTCGCTGGCGGGCGCGAGACGGCCCAGACTGAGGTTTAGCGAGCGGATGGGGATTTCTCGGCGGACTTTCGCCTCATAGAGCGCAGAAAAAGCGCTCTGGATGCGGCTGGGGATGTCGGTCCAGCCGGGAAGGCGGCGGCTTCCACCCGAGGAGGCGCGCTCTTCTCCTCCGTAGCCGATGCGAAGGCTGATCTCCCTTGTGACCAGCTCTTTTTCGAGAAGTTCTTGGATCAGTGTCTCTGCCATTTCATGGAGAAGGATGCGGGCGTCTTCACTGGTGTAGTTCGTAAAGAGGATCTGTCCGGTGGAAATCGAGCGGGACTTCGGCGCATAGGTGCGGATATCGGATAGCGTGCAGGGCTCACGGCCCCAGGCATGGTCGATGAGAGCGGCGGCATTTTTCCCGAAGAGATGGTAGAGCGTCGCCTCAGGGATGCGCGTGATGCCGTATAGGTCGTAGACGCCGATCTTGGCAAGACGGCGCGCGGTGCCGCCCGCGATCTGCCAGATGTCGGTGATGGGACGGTGATGCCACATGATTTCCCGAAAGGATCTTTCGTCCAAGACGCCGATGTGTGAGGGGACATGCTTGGCAAGGATGTCCATCGCGATCTTGGCGAGGAAGAGATTCGTCCCCACGCCGGCGGTCGCGCAGATGCCCGTCCTTTGGTAGATCTGATTCATGAGGGAAATCGCCATTTCCGCAGGCGTCTTGGCATACATGGCTAGGTAGGGCGTGACATCCATGAAGCACTCGTCGATGGAGTAGGGGAAAATGTCTTCCGGCGCGAGAAATTTCAGGTAGATCTTGTAAATCTCGGTAGAAACGTCCATGTAGTGCTGCATCCGTGGCGGTGCGATGAGGTAGGGGATACCGCGCGGGATCTCGAAGAGGCGGCAACGGTTCCGGACGCCGAGCGCTTTCAGCGCGGGGCTGACGGCGAGGCAGAGCGCGCCCATCCCCCGCGCCTGATCGGCAACGACCAGATTCGCCGTGAAGGGATCCAGCCCGCGGTCCACGCACTCGACAGACGCGTAGTAGCTCTTGAGGTCGATGCAGAGGTAGCTGTGATTCATTTCGTCCTCCTTCCTGCTATAAGGATACGCGATAATCTGTTCGCGGACTAGAGAACGCCAGATTAAGAATGAGGAGGGTCAAAAAACTCACGAACCGGAAAAGGTTCGTGAGTTTTAGATTGGCGATGATAGCAGGTTCTTTTATTTTCTGCTCGCCCATTTCCATCCGTAGTACCCGATGACCGTATAGAGGATCACGATCGAGAGATGACAGGTAAGGAAAAGGCAAAGCGTCGTAGGCGGCCGCGTGAGCGACCGCACGGGAATAAGCAAGAGGCGGCTGCCCAGGGCATACAGGAAAGAACTGTACACCCCTGCTGCCGCGAGGATGAGCGCCGCGGCGTGGCTCATCAAGGATGCCAGCGTCGTATCCGGTATGTGCATGGCCCGTTTCATCTTCGCCCAGATCCCCTGCCAGTGGATACCGAGATGGAGCCCCATCACAAAGAGCATCAGGAAGCCAAAGAGGCGGTGCAGCCGGTGCACCCAAAGCGGCGGGCGGATATTGAAAATCGGCATCGTGTGCGAGAAGGAGAGCCCCGTCAGCATGACGCCAAGGAAAAGGAAGAGCAGAAGCAGATCGATACCGGTCATGACGATGCGCTGCTTCGGCCAGCGCCCACGAAAGAGGGCGCTGTACCACCTCGCATTCCAGATCGTGTGGAGAAGAAAGAGCGCGGTAAAGACAAGGGCTAACATCTCATGACCGAAATTGTGGACGTAGCGGTAGTCCAGCAGCAGGAGAAAAACAAAGAGCATCGAGGTATCGACAAGAATTCGTTTGTTCATGGCATCCTCCTTTCGGGGATGAGTCACCAGTCACCAGTCACCAGTCACCAGTCACTAGTCACCAGTCACTAGTGACCAGCCACCCGTCACTCCTTCGTCCCCAGCATCATATGCGACGTCGCCTCGGCAGCGATCGTCCCGTCTTCTTTTGTGATCTTCGCACTCATGACGATGAGATGCCCTTTCCGGCGGACCCCCTCGCAGGTGATGAGGACCGTCTCTCCGATGAGGATCGGATGACGGAAACGGCTCTCCATCTTGCCTGTATAGGCAGGAATACCGTCTTTCAGGAAGAGATAATTCCCCATCACCTCATCCATCAGCGTCATGATGAGGCCGCCATGCATGCGGTCATTGTAGCTCTGATGCTCGCGCGAGGGCGTGAAGAGGGAGAGGCATCCCTGCGGCAGCGGGAAAAAATGCAGGTGCAGACCGATGGGATTCTCCGTCCCGCAGGCAAAGCACATATTATACGTCGGATTTCTCGGCCATTCGGCGAGCGTGATCCCAAGCCGCGCCTCTTCCCGGTGGAGCAGCGCCGTCTCTTTTTCGTTCAGTGGAAATGGATGATTCATGAGCAAGACCTCCTTTACCTATATTATAGCATTATCGCTGCACTAAAAAATAGTTCCAGCGCTCCGAGCCGATAGTTCCACTTCATCCGCATAAGCAGAATGTCTATTCTGTTTATGCGGATTTCTTATGCCGTGACACGCCGCTTACAGCCATCGAAGGCGATTGGAAAGGAAATGGATGTTCTGCTATTCTGAGTGCATCCGGAAATACAAAAGAGAGCGCGCTCCGGAAAGAGAACGTACATGTTCGACGAAAAACAGAATCAGAAAGACATCTGTCGGGCGCTCGCCTGGCAGCACGGGGACAAAGACGCCGCCGAAGCCCTGCTAATGCAGTACCAGCCCCTCATCCGAAGCATCCGGCAGAACTTCTGCCGAGATCTTTCCTACGAAGACCTCGAGCAGGAGCTCATCCTTCATTTCTTAGAGCAGACCGCCTGCTACGATCCGAAGAAGAATCCGAGCTTTGCCGGCTACATCACGCCCCGTCTCAGATGGTATCGGATGAACCGCATCCGCAAGGAAATGACACGCGAAGACCACGAAGAGCTCACCCTCGAAGACCAGGCCGAAGGCACTTCGCTTGACGACTACGGCGAGGCGAAGGCCTCGCTCGAAGAAGTCGCTCGCCTCGCCCGTCTCACCGAGAAGCAGAAGCCCGTCTTTTTCCTTTGGATGCAGGGACTGACGCCCATGGAAATCTCCACCCGCACCGGCGACAGCCTCCCGTCCATCACAAGAAAGAAACAACGGATCCAAAGGCAGCTTTCCAAGTATGCCAAGGAAATCAGGGGATTGGTGGTGGGAGACTAGTGACTAGTGACTGGTGGCTGGTGACTAGCGGCTTCTAATCCCTGGCCACTAATCCCTGCTTTCAAACTTCTAGCGGCGGCTTCGCCGCCAAAAAAGAAAGCCAACCCCGCCTCGCTGTGCTCGGCAGCCCCTTCCAAGGGAAGGGGCTCGCATGGACACACCCTCCTTCCATAGGAAGGAGGTGCCCCGAAGGGGCGGAGGTTGGATGGGGAAAGCGGTATTTCCGTATCAAAGCCTTCCCCTCGAGGGGAAGGTGCCCCGAAGGGGCGGATAGGGCAGGAGCGGTATGAAAAAGAGCGAAGGAGATCGTCTCAAGTCGAGGATAAACGAAAGCACCCTATCCACCGCTGCGCGGTCCCCCTTCCCCAATGGGAAAGGCAAAGAGGAGGCGTCTTCGCCGCCAAAAAAGAAAGCCAACCCCGCCCCGCTGCGCTCGGCAGCCCCTTTCCAGGGAAGGGGCTCGCGTGGACATTCCCTCCTTCCTATGGAAGGAGGTGCCCCGAAGGGGCGGAGGTTGGATGGGGAAAGCGGTATTTCCGTATCAAAGCCTTCCCCTCGTGGGGAAGGTGGCGAGCGGAGCGAGCCGGATAGGGTACTAGCGGTATGAAAGAGGGCGGGGAAGATCGTCTCAAGTGCGTCGCTTACGAAAGCACCCTATCCACCGCTACGCGGTCCCCCTTTCCCCAGGGGGAAGGCTATTAAGTTAAGGAAATCGTTAGCTACGTAACGTCTTGCTTCCCCCTTCGGGGGAAGTGCCGAAGGCA
>CAKPQG010000041.1 GCA_934178345.1 uncultured Dialister sp.
AGAATATACCCGATCATATCGGACAAAATAAAGTTCACCCAATGCACCTATGAAAATGGGGGTAATACATGGGGGAACCGACCTCTGAGGAGGTCGGAAAGCCGAGGCGGCTTGCCTCGGCTTTTTATTATGCCTTTTCTTTATGTTTTAGCAGCGACTCCCTGATCACAGTTCGATGGTTCGGCATCGTATAATTCCTTGGCTATGGCGCTTCCAAACCGTCTCTTTCTACTGTATTCTCCATGGTAAACATGCTATAATAATAAGACGTTTCGTTTGAATACATCGGACAGAGACGGGGGCTGCGCATCATGAGGCAAAGTGCTTATCAGAATCACCGCGCTTCCGGATGCGACGCAGACTTTCGCTGTATCCCATGGGTCTTTAAGGAAACACTGATTCAATCGTTGTCAGATTTTACTCTTGAAATTTTATACATGGCGAGGAATAACCTGACGCGAATAGCGAGCTATTTAAGGAAGGTTATGACGAAGCCATGCATAAAATTTCTTGTGGAATCTGACTCTGCGATTGAATCAGCGTTTCCTTAACACTGGGGGAGCTCTGTACCGGCCTTTATATATCGTGAGGGTTTACCATGAAAATGTTTCGAGGACTATCGAACTGGATCGGTATCGACATGGGGTCGTCCCAAGTCCGTATCTACCAGGAGAATAAAGTGATCCTTGCCGAAGCGAGTACGGTCGCGGTGGATAACATCGACGGTCATGTACTGGGTTTTGGCACGGAGGCGCTCATTCATTACCATAAGGCGCCGGAGAATATTTCTCTGGAGTGGCCGGTACAGAATGGCGTCATCGCTGACTATGATATGACGAAGGCGATGCTTCGTTTTTTCATCCGCAAATCGCTTCACCATGCGGTGTCGCGTCCGACGGTGATGATTTCCATTCCGGGTGAGACGAGCTCGGTCACGCGCCATGCGCTGGTGGATGCTTTGATCCATGCCGGCGCGCAGCATGTGTATCTCCTTCCTTCGCCGGCGGCTGCGGCCATCGGGATGGGGAAGGATATGTTGGCACCGTCTGTGATCTTTTCTCTTGTCATCGGGCGTGACGTTTCTGATGCGGGGCTTTACAGTTGCGGAGGGATTGTCGCGCAGGAGGGGATCCCTTTCGGCGGGCATCATATCGATAAGGGGATCTGTCAGTATCTGCAGGATAAGTACCAGATCATGATCGGGCTGGATCAGGCGGAGAAGCTGAAGAGTGAAGTGATTTCTCTCAAAACGGCGGATGGACAGGCGACATTCACCATCCGCGGGCGCAGGATCCGTGACGGCGTGGAAGTGGTGGTGGAGCTTTCCACGGAGGAATTAAGGCCGGTGATGCAGCGTATCCTGCAGCCGGTCCTGAAGCTCATCCGTCGTGTCCTTCGTGAGGCGAAGCCGGAGATGGCGGGCGATCTTCTGAAGAATGGTCTGCTTCTATCCGGCGGCAGTGCGCTTCTGGATGGGCTGAAGGACTGGCTCGCCGGAGAGCTGCATATGCCTGTCTTCGTACCGGCTCTGCCGGGGGATGTATTGGCCGTGGGCTGCTATCAGGCTCTTGGTATGTATAAGGATCTGCCGCTTCTCATTGAGAACGGTGAAAAATATTATGGAGGCGCTTGATCGTGATATTTTTTGGCAGAAAAAAGATGGCCGCCGCGGTCGCACTCTTTGTTTTCATGGGCGCATGCGGCTGGTTCTGGCGGCATAGGGAGTATATCCCTTTCATTTCGCAGCCGCTTTCTATCGGTGCGGCGCCTTTCAACTATACCGCGAGCAAGACAGCGCTTTCTTTCACACAGGGGCTTGACTTACTTTCCGGTGTGTGGGAGAACTGGAGTGAGCTGGATGCGCTCCGGAAGGAAAATGAAAGTCTTCGCGCGGAGCAGACGCAGTATAGAGAGATTCTCGCGGAGAATATCCGGCTGAAGAGTCTCCTTTCGTTCAAGCAGGGCTATAAGCAGTACCACCTGACGGGGGCATCTGTCATCACGCGCGACTATGGCGGATGGACACAGACACTGGTCGTGGATCGCGGCAGTGACAGCGGCATCCAGAAATATATGCCGGTCATCGTCCCGACGGGGCTGGTGGGTTTTGTAAGTGAAGTGTATCAGAATTCCGCGCGCGTGCAGCTCCTTCTGGATCCGCGTACATCGGTGGGGGGAATCGTTGCGCGGCCGGCTTCGCGCGTGGTGGCGATGGTTTCCGGGAACAGCAGTGAACCTGGCAAGCTCTCTTTCGTGAATCTGCCGCGAGAGGCAGACGTCATCAAGGGAGATACCATCGTGGCATCCGGCTATGGCGGGGTGTATCCGAAGGGGATGGTCATCGGTACGGTCGAGCAGGTGGATGTCGACTCCATCGGCGGCACGCAGGTGGCACGCATTGTTCCGGCGGCTGATTTCTCTCATCTGGAAGAGGTCTTCATCATCACAGACCATATTCAGCGGGCAACGCCAGAGAGTATCCTGGTGAAGCCGCCGAAGAAGGAACCGCCGATGAATCCTAATAAACATCAGGCAGGTGAGAAGGAATGAGCGGCTATGCACTGGCTTTTTTGAGCTTCTTCGTTTTTCTCGTGCAGTCCTCGGTGATGCCATTCTTTTTCTCAGGGCTGCATCAGCCGGATCTGTGGCTGGCCGTCATCGTCCTTGCGACGCTGATCTTTGATAACAAGACCGCGATGACGCTGGCGCTCGTAGGCGGGCTCCTTACGGATCTTGTGACGGGAAATCTTTTCGGACTGCATCTCCTGCCGTACCTGGCGATCGCTGGGCTGTATCTCGCTTTGGGGAGGAAGCGCTACAATCGTCACTGGTACATTTCGCTCTTTGCGATGATGCTGGCTTCGCTCCTCTATGCGCTGCTGTCTTGGCTGGTGCTTTTCGCAGCCGGTAGCCATGTCTTCTCGATTTCTTATATCCTGTACTTTGTGATGAGCACCACCTTCATGAATGGAGCGGCCGTGCTCGTTCTTCACAGGCCGCTGTGGGCCATGAAACGGGAGGGAGAACCGAAGTGGTGAATAAACATGTGCCCTCGATTCTCAGTGGGCTTTTGAAAAATACGGAGGAGTCCCGCTATGCGCGTATGATCTATGCGGCGATCTTCCTCCTGCTCGTCTTAGGGCTGCGTCTCTTCTATATGCAGGTCATTCAGGGCGGGTACTATAAAGAAGAAGCGGATGGGAACCGCATCCGCCATCTCCCCATGCAGGCGATGCGCGGTGTCATGTATGACCGGAACGGCGTGATCCTTGCGGGGTCTCGCTCGGCATACAGTGTCGTCATGCCGGTCGACCGCAAGGGGAATACGCTCTCCGATGAGGCGCTTACCCGCCTGTCGCAGCTGCTTCATGTGCCGACTGCGGATATCAAGAAAAAGATCGAAGACAATAAGCTGGCCTTCGGTGCGATCTATCTGGCAAACGATGTCGGCATCGATGTCGCGACGCAGATCGAAGAGAAGAAGGATGAATTCCCCGGCATCGAAATCGAAGTGAATCCGCTGCGCGTATATCCGCTGGGCAATGCGGGGGCGCAGGTCTTAGGCTATGTCGGTGAAGCGGGGCCGGATGACAGGGACGTCGAAGGAAATCCGTATACGACCACGACCCTGATCGGCCGTGCGGGTCTTGAGAGCCGCTATAACAATTATCTCGAAGGCAAGAATGGCTCAAAGACGGTCGAAGTCAATGCATCGGGCCAGCCTGTCCGCTATGTGGGCGGCACGCCGTCTGTCACGGGGAACAGCGTGCGCCTGACGCTCGATGCGAATCTGCAGAAAGCGGCAGAGGATGCGATGGAAGCACAGGTGAAGACGCTCGTCCATGGCGGCGTCATGCCGACGGGGGCTTTGGCGGTGGCTGTCGATCCGAATAGTGGCGCGATCCTCGCGATGGCCAGCTGGCCGAGCTATGATCCGAACCGCTTCAGTAAGGGGATCTCCTCGAAAGACTGGAATGAGATCGTCAATAATAAGAATCATCCGATGCAGAACCGCACGATCCAGTCGATGTATCCGCCCGGATCGCTCTTCAAAGTCATCACGGGCGCGGCAGCGCTCGAGGCGAAGGTGACGACGCCGGAAGAGCGTATCTTCGACAGCGGCAAGCACTGGCTCGTCGATAAGAGAAACTCGGAGGGCGAAGCCTTCGGATGGATCAATTTCTATGAAGCGATCGAAAAGTCGGATAACGTCTATTTCTATGAAATGGGACGTCGTGCGGGCATCGACCGCATCTCCCATATGGCGGAGGAATTCGGTCTGGGGAAAACGACAGGCATCGACCTTGCCGGAGAATCGGACGGTAATGTCGCAAGCGAAGCCTACAAGATGAAAGTCTTCAAGCAGGACTGGTATCTCGGGGAGACGATGGATGCCGCGATCGGACAGAGCTTCACGCTGACGACGCCGCTGCAGATGGCGATGGTGTACTCGGCGATCGCCAATGGCGGTTTCCGCTACCAGCCATACCTTGTGAACCGCATCGATCAGCTGGATGGGACGCCGCTCAAGATCTTCTCGCCGGAGAAGGTGGGGACGCTTCCTGTATCTAAGGATACGCTCGATGCGATCCACAAGGGGCTTCGGATGGTCATGAGCAAGGATGGGACAGGCGGACAGCTCTTCGAGCATTATCCGATCTCGATCGCCGGCAAGTCCGGTACGGCGGAAACGAATGGTCTCGATAACGGCTGGTTCGTGGCGTATGCGCCTTTCGATAAGCCGGAGGTCGTGATCCTGTGCATGTTCGAACACAGCGGCTTCGGCTCAGAGTCCGCGGCACCGGTCGTCAAGAAGATGATGGATGCCTATTTCCATATCGGAGATTATTCGCCGGCAAAGCTGAAGGCAGCGGATGAGGCGAAGGCAGGAGGCAAAAAGAATGGCTGAGATCGTATCCTTTGCTTCTGGCAAGGGCGGCGTGGGGAAGACGCTCCTCACCGCTGCTCTGGGGATCTTCCTCTCCCGGAAGGGGAAGAAAGTCCTCCTCATTGACGGGGATATGGGCATGAGAAATATGGATCTCGTGCTGGGGCTGGAAAATGAATGCTTCTATCATGTGATGGATCTGGCGGAAGGCCGCTGCTTTGCGAAAGATGTCATCCTGGAAGTGAATGACCATCTGGATTTCCTGCCGGCAGCGCAGAATGATACCTGGGAGACGGTCTTCCCTGCGGCGATGGATACCGTGCTGGAAGATGTGGAGGATAAGTATGACTACATCCTCCTCGACTGTCCGGCGGGGCGAGGGGAGGGCATCCGTTTTGCGGAGCATCTCTCGGATCATATGTTCCTCGTCGTGGCGCCGTCATGGGCGTCGAAGCGGAATGCAGAGCATCTCATGACGGGACCGCGCAAGCGGTACATGACCTATGTGCTGAACCAGTTCTCCCTCTCGGGGAATACGCAGATTTCCTTGACGGACATGCTGGAGACGCTCGATGAAGAGTCCGTCTCAGCCATCATCCCGTATACAGAGGAGGCAGACCGTCTCGCGCATCAGGGAGAGCTTTCGGATTTCGCGGAAAAGGGGGCGCTCGGTGAAGCGCTCGCTCTTTTCTGGAAATCGTATAAAGAAGAGAAACAGATCCCGCTTTCGCGCTGGAAGAAGCTGCTCTTGAAAGCAGAAGAGGAGAATGCGCGGGAGAAGGCACCTGTGAAGACGGCGCCGGCCGGCCTTTCCTGGCACTCCGGCAGCCGCTTGTATAAATGGCAGAGGAGGAGATAACGGAATGAATCTCATTCGGTACTGGCGGCGCATCGACAGCACGCTGCTGATGGCTGTCCTGGGCCTTGCCGTCATCTGTCTTCTGATCATTGCGAGCGCCACCCATGCGAATATGGATGGACAGCCGGGGCAGTATGACTTCGTCATGAAGCAGGGGGTCTTCCTGGTCGGCGGACTTATCATCGCGGGGGGCTCGCTCTATTTTGACTACAGGAAACTCTATCGCTTCGTACCTATCCTCTACGGGATCAATGCGATCCTGCTTCTGGTCGTCAAATTCGCCGGAACAAGTGCGCTCGGGGCGCAGCGCTGGATCCAGATCGGCCCTTTCACGCTGCAGCCTTCGGAATTTGCGAAAATCATCATGATCATCTGTCTGGCAAGGCTCATGGCGAATGACAAATCCGGCTTCCAGACATGGAAGAGCCTTCTGCCTGTCGCGGGTATGATGGCACTTCCGACACTTCTGATCTTCATCCAGCCGGACCTTGGTACGAGCCTTGTCTTCGCGGCCATCACCTTCGGCATGCTTTATATTTCCGGACTCAAGATGCAGCTCGTGAAACGCGCCTTTCTTGCGTTCGTCGTAGTCTTCCCGCTCATCTGGTTCTTCGTGCTGCACAGCTACCAGAAGATGCGTATCCTTGTCCTCTTCAATCCGGATGTCGATCCGTATGGCTCCGGCTACCATGTCATCCAGTCGAAGATATCCATCGGCAGCGGCGGCTTTATCGGGCAGGGGCTCTTCGAAGGTACGCAGAGCCAGCTGAATTTCCTCCCGGAAAATCACACCGACTTCATCTTCTCCGTCATCGGGGAAGAGCTGGGCTTCGTCGGAGCGATCTTTGTCCTCTTTTTGTTTTTCGTCCTTTTATACAGGACACTCATGATTTCCCGCTCTTCGGGGGATGCCTTTGGCAGCCTGCTCGCCTGTGGGATCTTTTCCATGTGGCTCTTCCAGATCTTCATCAATGTCGGCATGACGCTCGGCATCATGCCCGTCACCGGCATCCCGCTGCCCTTCATGAGCTACGGCGGCTCGGCCCTTCTCATGAACCTTCTCTGCGTGGGGCTACTGATGAATATCTATTTAAGAAGAAAGAAATTGATGTTTGATTGATTGGGGACTAGTGACTGGTGACTGGTGGCTGGTGACTAGGGACTAGGAGACTAGGAGACTAGGAGACTAGGAGACTAGGAGACTAGGAGACTAAGAGCCTTTCTCACATTGTCATTTCGAGCGAAGCGAGAAATCTTTTATACATCGTCTGCTTGGAACGCATTTCCCCACTCTCTTTCATGCCGCCAGTGCCCTATCCGCCCCTTCGGGGCACCTTCCCCTGGAGGGGAAGGCTATTAAGTTAAGTGGCAGAACGTTCTTGGCTCCCCATCGGGGGAGCTGCCCGAAGGGCTGAGGGGGCTACGTAGCGGTATTGCATGAAAGTGTTGGAATATCGATAGCATCGGACTATTCAACATAGCACGCTATACCGCTAGCATGCCCCCATTGCCTTCGGCACTTCCCCCGAAGGGGGAAGCAAGACGTTACGTAGCTAACGATTTCCTTAACTTAATAGCATTACCCTGGAGGGGAAGGCTAAGTGTACTCCGCGGCGCTTCTATATTTTATGCGCCGCACCACAACCCTGAACCCTGAACCCTGAACCCTGAACCCTGAACCCTGAACCCCTTGAACCCTTTGAACCTGTAACCCCATTTATTTTAGGAGTATCAAATGAACCGTGTAACTATCGATCCCGTATGGCTGATGCATATCCAAAAGCCTGCCCGCTACATTGGCGGAGAGTGGAACAGCGTGGTGAAGAACCACGCTGAGATCCCGGTGAAAGTGGCGCTGGCATTCCCTGATGTCTACGAAGTCGCCATGAGCCATCTGGGACTCAAAATCATTTACAGTGTCCTGAACGCCAGAGAGGATGCGCTGGCAGAGCGTGTATATGCGCCTTGGGTGGACATGGAAGCGATGATGAGAGAGAAGCACATCCCGCTTTTTTCTCTGGAAAATAAATGCCCGGTCAAGGATTTCGATGTACTTGGCTTCACCATGCCGTATGAAATGTGCTACACGAATATCCTGAACATGATCGACATGGCAGGCATTCCTGTCTGGGCGAAGGACCGCAGCGACGAGGATCCTCTCGTCGTCGCCGGCGGCCCCTGCGTGTACAATGCAGAGCCAGTCGCTGATTTCTTCGACGTCTTCTTCATCGGAGAGTCCGAAGAAGCCATCGGAGAGATGGTGGAAATTGTGAAAGCGTGGAAAGCGGACGGGAAGCCCGGCGGCCGCAAAGAGGCGATCCGCCGTCTCGCTCAGATCGATGGCTGCTATGCGCCGTCCCTCTATGAGGCCTCCTACTATGAGAATGGCGTCTTCCGCAGCATCCGTCCCATCGACGACGCGGCCCAGTTCCCTGTGAAGAAGCGCGTCATCCGCGATGTCGACCATGTCCACATCGATGACAAGCCGATCCTCCCGCATATCGAGATCGTCCACGATCGCGCCGTGCTGGAAATGTTCCGCGGCTGCAGCCGCGGATGCCGCTTCTGCCAGGCGGGTATGATCTACCGTCCTGTGCGCGAGAAGAGCGAAGAGAGACTGCAGGAGATCGCAGATACCCTCATCAAGAATACGGGCTATAATGAAATTTCCCTCATGTCCCTCTCTTCGGCAGACTACTCCTGTCTGCCCGAGCTCGTCGACCACCTCTTGGAGAATTTCAAAGACAAACGAGTGAGCGTCAGCCTCCCGTCGCTGCGTGTCGACAGCTTCTCCATCGACATCGCAAAAAAGATCCAGCAGGTCAGAAAGAGCGGTCTCACTCTGGCACCGGAAGCCGGTACGCAGCGCATGCGCGATGTCATCAATAAGGGCGTCACGGAGGAAGACATCATGGGCGCCTGTGCGAATGCATTCAAAAATGGCTGGAAAAAGGTGAAGCTCTACTTCATGATGGGGCTTCCGACGGAAACGGATGAAGACCTGAAGGGCATCGCCGATCTGGCGAACCGCATCCACGAGCTCTATCACGAGATCAAGGGTCGCTATGACCTGCGCATCACCGTCAGCGTCTCGAGCTTCGTGCCGAAGCCTTTCACGCCTTTCCAGTGGATGCCGCAGTGCAGCGTAGAGGAAATCGAGCGCAAACAGCAGTACCTGAAGAGCCTTTTCACAAACCGTCATATCAAGTACGCCTATCATGATGCGAAGACCGGCTATATCGAAGCCGTCCTCGCTCGCGGCGACCGCAAGCTCTCTTCTGCGATCTACACCGCATGGAAGAAAGGCTGCACCTATGACAGCTGGACGGAATTTTTCCACTTTGACGTCTGGATGGACAGCTTCCGTGAATGTGGCATCGATCCCGATGAATACGCAGCGCGCATCCGCGATTTCTATGAATGCGAACCGTGGGATCACATCGACAGCGGCGTCACGAAGGACTACCTGCTGAAAGAATGGCGCATGGCCGAGAAGGGGATTCTCACCCACGACTGCCGCCATCAGGCCTGCAATGGCTGCGGCGTCTGCCCGATCCTCGATGTGAACCTCCTCGATCATAAGGTGGAAAGCGATCAGCCCAAGCGCGTCTTCACATATCGCCAGCCGAAGGCGGGGGAGTAGGGGCTAGGGACTAGGAATTAGGAATTTTCCCCTTACCATTTCTCCATACTATCGGTTTATGAAATCGACACGAAAGCGAGGTCCATCGGGCCTCGCTTTTTGCGTGTTATATTTTTCTCTATCTGTTTTGGGCAAACAAAAACCGTCATGACCATTTCGATCATGACGGTTTTCTTTTGGGATCGGGTATAGCGGAGTAGCGGGAAATGTGAGGCAAACTTCCTAATCCCTAGCCACTCATCCCTAGCTACTAGTCACCAGTCACCAGTCACCAGTCACCAGTCACCAGTCACCAGTCACCAGTCACGTAAAATCAGAACATATTCAGGATGCCCTTGAATCCATAGTAATTGGTCGGCAGGAAAGCATCCACGTACTTGGAAACACCGACAGGTTCCGGTGCGGTGAGGAAGAGAAGGAAGAGGCCGAGGACGGTGAAGCCGATCGCGATGAGGCTCGCCTTGCCCTTGCCGGACATTTCATAGTAGCCGAAGAGACGCAGACCGAGTGCGCCGAAGAAGGTGATGCACATGCCGGAGAGGGAGAAGACACCGAAGAGGATATTCGCCATCAGGAAGCCGACATAGAAGACCGGCAGAAAAATGAAAGGCAGATTGTATGCGATGCGGGTCGGGTTCACGCTGCGGCGCATATCATCCATCCAGTCTGCCATATCGAAGCCGAAGAGACCGAGCGGGATGAAGGAGAGCATGATGACTGTATCCCAGATGCCGGAAAGTCTGTCGCGATCCTGCCCCAGCCACCATACGAAGGCACAGAGGAAAAGACCGACAGCGCCGCCTAGTGCATAGTACCACGAAGCGGGGATGAATTTCACGGCAATCATAGAGACGGTGGTCAGGAGAGAACCGATCACGATGTACTTGGTGAGTTCTCCCTTCGAAAGCTGTCTGTCTTCCGGGATTTCCGCCTTGATCTGTGCGAGGATTTCCACCATGAAGAGCAGGAGGAAGATCGCCAGTGCTGCGAATGGATACAGGAAGAGAGAGATCACGATCAGAAGGACGGGGACAAAGACTCGCATCCCTTTGAAGACCTGCAGCTTCTTGAAATTCAGCTTGCGCTTCTGGGTGTAAATGGTGAGGCGCATGAAGACCAGGTACGTCAGCATGATACCCACCGTTTCCATCGGTTCACTCCCCATGTAGAGCAGCGCACAGAAAACGAGCATTGCCATATTCGCTCCGGTAAAGCGGCAGATCAGCGTACTGAAAATGCCAATGTTCAGAAAGGCCACTACGGCGTCAACAAAATTCAAAACATCCATCTCCTTAATAAAAAATAGAATTATCTTTTCTAGTATATATGGTGCGAGGATTTTGCGCAAGGGAGGTTGGGGGATTCGTGACTGGTGGTGCAGCCAGTGACTGGTGACTAGTAGCTAGTGACTAGGGACTAGGGATTGGGTCGTTTTCTCACATGTGAGAGAGTCCGTTTTCCCGTATCGTCATCCCGAGGCGTATGGAGTATGGCGTTTCCCGTTGTCCTCGCATCCTTGGCTTGAGCGCGAACGGAAAAGATTTCTCGCTTTCGCTCGAAATGACGATACGGGGGAAAGAGGTATTCTCGTATACCGCGATTTTGCATGACCACTGAGCAGCCCCTTGAAGAAGGGGCGCGCCGAAGGCGGAGGATAGATCTGCCCCGCAGGGGCAGCCTTCTACGGGAAGGAATGAAAGGGAATGTGAGGTGAGCGGCGCTCGGGTACTCTCGTAAATCGCTGGCTTGAGACGCTCATTCTCTCTCGTTTTCATCCCGCTAGAACCCTATCCGGCTCGCTACGCTCGCCACCTTCCCCACGCGGGGAAGGC
>CAKPQG010000042.1 GCA_934178345.1 uncultured Dialister sp.
ACTCCTCCCCGCTGAGCAGCCCCTTAGAGAAGGGGCGCGCCAAAGGCGCAGGATGGATCCTCGCGGCGGTTTGAAAACCAACGTGAAGCTATCCATCTCTCACGCATGTCATTTCGAGCGAAGTCGAGAAAACTTTGTCATTCGCGGTCAAGGACTCACGCTTTCCCCACATGTGCCGCACGCCTCGCCGCTTTCCTCATCTATCTTTCATACCGTCTGTGCCCTATCCGCCCCTTCGGGGTACCTTTCCCTCGAGGGGAAGGCTGCGATACGAGAATAGCATCATCTAAAGTGGCGGCAAAGCCGCCACGAGAGCCCTGAACCTTGAAGGCAGGGATGGGGTTTACGGAACTCCTCCCCGCTGAGCAGCCCCTTAGAGAAGGGGCGCGCCAAAGGCGCAGGATGGATCCTCGCGGCAGTTTGAAAACCAATGTGAAGCTATCCATCCTCACGCATGTCATTCCGAGCGAAGCCCTTGATCTTTGCTGCACTGCGGTTAGTATCACTCATCCGCCTCTACGGAAACGACGCCTTGGTGCTGCCTTTTTCCCGCTTTCAAGCACACATCGTTGATCCGTCTGCAAGGAGGATTTCTCGACTTCGCTCGAAATGACGATACACCATTCGAGCAGAGCTTTCATCCACAATCAAGGGGCGGCACACCCATGGGCTACCCCCCCTCATCTATGCTACAATAGAGAAAAACCATCCATTCCCTGAAAGGAGCCCCCCATGATCCACGATTTCATCTACCATAACCCCACCAAAGTCTACTTCGGAAACGGCATGCTCACCCACCTCTCCGAAGAAATCAGCCGCCTCGGCAGCCGCGTGCTCCTCGTCACCGGCGGCAGCTCCGCCAAAAAGAGCGGCCTCTTCGACAAAGTCCTCGCAGAAATCAGCAAAGCCAATGTCGACTGCTACGGCCTCTCCGGCGTCAAGCCGAACCCCGAGATCGGCCTCGTCCGCGAAGGCGTCCGCCTCGCATGCGAAAAACACCTCGACCTCATCCTCGCCCTGGGCGGAGGCTCCGTCCTCGACACCGCCAAAGCCATCGCAGGCAGCGTCCCCTACGACGCCGACCCATGGGACCTCATCCAGTGCCGCGCCCAGATCGATACCGCCCTCCCCCTCATCACCATCCCCACCATCGCCGCGACCGGCTCCGAAATGAATGCCAGCGCCGTCATCACCAACCCCGAGACCGAAGAAAAATACGGATGGACCGCCCAGGCCTTCCGCCCCTCCGTCTCCTTCCTCTGCCCCGAAAACACCTACACCGTCCCCGCCTATCAGACCGCCTGCGGCTCCGCCGACATCCTCTCCCACATCATGGAAGTCTACTTCCAGAAAGAAGAGACCTTCCCCGCCACCGAAGCCTACATGGAAGCCATGATGCGCTCCGTCATGAAAGACGCCCCCATCGCCATGGCAGACCCTGCCAATGAAGACGCCCGTGCAAATCTCCTCTGGACCGCCTCCTGGGCCATCAACGACTTCATCGACAGCGGCCACGCCGTCTCATGGACCTGCCACGGCATCGAGCACGAACTCTCCGCCCACTACGACATCACCCACGGCCTCGGCCTTGCCATCCTCACCCCCGCCTTCCTCACCTACGTCCTTGACGAAACCACCGCCCCCCGCATCGCTCGCTTCGCCACAAACGTCATGGGCGTCTCCCCAAAAGGCAAAGACACCATCAAGATCGCAAACAAAGGCATCAAGCGCCTGCGGAAATACTTCAAGAAACAGCTCCGCCTCCCGACCACCCTCACAGAGATCGGCATCGACGACACCCGCTTTGCCGAAATGGCCCAGAAAACCATCGCATGGAAAGGCGCCAAAGACGGCCTCCTCCACGGCTTCGTCGACCTCTCCGCCAAAGACCTCGAAGAAATCTACCGCCTCGCGCTGTAAGCATCCCAGCTCACAATGCCACGCGCCCGGGAAATCGAAGTGCGACAGACAAAATAAAAGCAAGCCATCAAAAAAGCCCCTGCCAAAGGGGCTTTTTTGAAATACATCCGCCATCATCGCATTCCCGTAAAATATACAAAAAGAGCCCTTACTCTCCGTGTCAATAGCGATACTGCCATAAACAAACCGAGAGCGGGCTCTTTCCCTTATTCCATTAAACGCTGCGCGCCACCGCAAAAGTCCGATCAATACCAGATCGGTATTTTAGTATCAGTTTACCTATATCCAACATTGAGCTAAAACGTACTCTTCGAGCTTGTCATTCGCTTCCTGGTATCAGTTTACCTTTATCCAACATTGAGCTAAAACTCCTACGTTTGCCATAGAGCCAGCTTCTTTGTATCAGTTTACCTATATCCAACATTGAGCTAAAACTGCCGCTTCGCAGGATGAAAAAGGCAAGCAGTATCAGTTTACCTATATCCAACATTGAGCTAAAACATATTCCGAAAGGAGGAAATCAAAATGCCAGTATCAGTTTACCTATATCCAACATTGAGCTAAAACATCCACCTGTGAATCATATGCGGACGAGCCGTATCAGTTTACCTATATCCAACATTGAGCTAAAACCCTTGGTTTTATCTTTGTCATGAATGCAGTGTATCAGTTTACCTATATCCAACATTGAGCTAAAACCAATGTGGGCATCTCTGGCTTTATTGGTAAGTATCAGTTTACCTATATCCAACATTGAGCTAAAACCTTAAACTCATTATACCCCATTATTTCCTACAGCACCAGCATTTCTTGACAACCCGTTTCTTTCTCTGCGATGGTCGGCTTTCCGAGGAGGATCTGCATCGCAGCATACTGCCTTTCTGTCACCATGAGGGCACGCACCTGCCCTTTGCCGGGCAGGTGCCGTTTCACGATGCCCAGCATGTGCTGGGCATCATCACGACTGCCGGCGATACGGACATAGACAGAATACTGGAGCATATCATAACCGGCATGGAGCAGATATTTGCGAAACTGCATATACGCCTTCCGCTCGTGGGGCGTGCCCGTAGGCAGATCAAAAAAGATGATAACTCTCATGATTCGTGACATTCTGCTTTCATCGCCTCAAAAAGTGTCGCGGTAATGACCGGTATCTGAAGCAGCTCTGCCGATTCCTTTTCAATGGCCGAGGTGTACTGTTTCACATAGCGAGCCATCACATTTCTGATTTTCATCCGGCACCCATCATAGTCCATCTCCTGATTCAGCAGATTCACCAGACTTCTCCGCTGCTGGCTGGTGAGGTCATCCAAAAGCTCTTCATGATGCAGGTCGACCCACATATCCACCACGGGACGGAAGGGCTCCATCAGATCATCGCCCAGATTGAAGGCATTGCCATAGCCAATATGGTGGATCCCGATGAGCGGATAGTACCCGAAGGTGTACAGCGTCTTGATCATGGCTGTCCGCAGAATGGTATAACCGTAGTTCATCGCATGATTGATCCCGTCATCTTCCATTCGCACGAAACCATCCCCGAAGAAGTGTCGAAAATAGAGCTTGGCACCGATGCCCTCTCGATTCCCCGCATCCCCCTCTTCCACTTCATCAGCCAATTCCAGCAGACGATGATAGGCATCCATATCTCCTGTACAAAGGCGGAGCGTTTCTGCCTGATTGGCGAGTTTTCCCTTGACGATTTTGTCCCACAAGGCATCCTTCCGCCCTTGCGTCATCCCCATCTGTTTTGTCACCACGCGATACGGCGCATAATGGATCAGCTCCGGATAGATCACAGCGGACGGCAAGTGCTTTTCGTTGCAGATCACGATATGAGCCCCTGCCGTACATAACGCATTGATGGCTGCCGTCGTGACCACAGTCTTGAGATTATCTAAAACAATACAGTAGATGTCATCGATGGGGACGGGGATCCGTCGCCCCTGTTTCTCGATCTGCAGCACTTGATGCGCGACGCTCAGTCGTTCTCCTTCTTCGATAAGCAGTGTGCGAAACATGGGTATCCCGCCTCTCCTTCTTTAACCTCTCCCGCTTTCTGACCGTTTAGCGTAATAACATATTTCTTTACTGTTGCCTTTTGAGTAATTGGAATATTTTTTGACCATTGAATTTTTTCTTTACCATCATTTCCCTTTACTTTTTTACCGGGATTTATCGTAATACTTATTTCGCTTCGAGTTGCCGCTTTCACGCTTTGATAAAACCCTACATAGGTTTCTTTTCCGTCTTCGGTAACTTCAAGATACTCACCGGAAAACAAATATATCAAATGTTTTGCATATTTCTTTGGTAATTTGATATCATCTTTTAAGCAGATTTTTCCTTCATAAGAAATCACATCAACATATCGAATCCCCCACATGCGCGTTTTCCCTTTAGTATCCTTATAAATCTCAACACAATAGTACTTAGGCAGTCCCAGTATGCTGTAATTCGTATCATCGATATTCTTCTTATAGTAACTGGATATTTTCCCTTCCTTGATCGATACTTTCCGCACCGGCTGTCCATTCGTTGTCCGAAATACATCTATATGTTCTTTTTCCATGTATTTTTTTATCGGCTTTTTTTTGGAGTCCTTCTTGTTTTCTTTGTCATCTTCATTATTTAAATACTTTTCTCCTTCGGTAAATGCTTTTTCCAGTGCTTCGATCAGATACCCGTCTGATGTATACAGCTTCGATAAATCCTTCGATTTCAATTCTTCTACTGCCTTACGACTCACTTGATAGAAGATCCCGTTTTCCTCCACGAGTCGGATTGGATTCGATTTAGCGATTTCCCCACGGAATTTTCTTTCCACTTTCATCGATACATAAGGGAGATGAGGTCTCACCACAAACGCAGCGCCTTCATAGTACATCTCCGTCTTTGCTCTATACTCTTCTTCGCTCCGTGTTTCTCCTTCCGGATTTCCCAGACGCAAGTCAACTTCTTTTTCCAGATTCGGCACGTAAGACGGTGTCCGTTTGCTTTCTACCAGCTGCTTTCTGATCGCTTCTTCTGTGATCGGGTAAAAGGCTGCGATGCGTTGCGCAGCATTATTCAAAAAATGGTCATACTGGATGCTCGTTTCTCCATAATGGCGCTGGATCTGCCGCAGTTTTTCATAGTCCATTGCGATTTCCACGTCCATCTTGGACAGATTCGCCAGCACGATGGCATCGGCAGCATGGTTCAGGTAATTGGCACGGCATTTCTCATCCGAGCCCCATGTATTCTTCCCCAGCCATTCTTTTCTGAAACGGCTGGTAATGTGTCCTCGGATACCAAACACTCTAGCCTTTTCCCCGGCAAACTGCAGATGGTTCTTGATGAGTCCCACTACATACTTTGTGATATAGCGGGTGTCATTGATATTTCTGGACTTCCACCCCGTAAGGATTTCCTTTGCTTCCTTTCCGTACAATGTCGCAAGCATCAGGTAATCATATTTTTTGTTGCTGATAGGGTGACTTGTTCTTTTCTTTTCTGCTTTGACACGTTCAATAAACGCCTCTTTCTTTTCTCCTTTCAGATACATGAGCGGTGTCTGCTGTCCTTTCGCCTGATTTTCGTTTCCGCAGACAAGGGCTTTATTCGCAAGCGTATTATCCAGAATTAAAGAATAGGGAATGATGTGATCCACTTCATAGGCATGACTCTTCGTGTCCAGCACCATTTCGAGATCCAGCTCACGCCCGCTGTACAAGCACTTTCCTTCCTGCTCCATGTACAGCTTGTATCGTTCGATCTGGATTCCTTTGACTTCCGATTCCGCGCAATGCAAAATCTCTGCAATCTTCTTTTTGATGGTATCTCTGGTTTTTTCATGATCCCGCTGCATCTTCTGAATGCGTTTTCGTTCCAGATAGCTGCGAGCCACATCGTCAGCCACTTCCACATGGATTTCAGCAGGAGAGCCATAGAGCCGGATCAGACAATTCAGCACCTTTCTCGTCTCATTGATCGAGCGAAGAACGACAGGGTTATCTTTCACATCCTCATCTTGCATCAGTACTTTGGCAGAAAGCAGTCTTTCTCTCTGTGATTCTTGCTCTTCGTTCAGCTGTTTCTGCTTGTTCCACTGGAAATTGCCGTAAATATCTCCTTTCAGAAACGCTTCGATGGCATCTGCCATATGATGATAAGAAACGCTGGAAGTCCCGTTAAACTTATGTCTTTTCAGCGCATTCCAAAAAGCAGGCGGGAGATGTACATGTTCCCATTTTTCCTGAAGTTTCTTCAGCTCCTCTTCTTTTCTATGCGGTGTCTGGTACATCGAGCATACCGTCCCGAGCTGGTTCAGCAGCGACGTCTTGCCTTCTTCATACTCGGTCAGATCGGTCTCTGACAAAAGTGACTCCCATGGCACCTGACATTTTTCTGCTATTTTCTTCATCTCTTTCAAGAAGCGGAAGGATTTCACCAATGTTTTGTCGACATCCTTGCTTCCGTAAATCGCTATTCCCAAAGGCTTTAACAGTTTGGACGCCTGCGTGCGCGTCAGGCTGCCCTGCTTCATAATGTAAGAAACCATCTTCGCTGCCGCTTCTTGGGTCAGCTTCGCCTCTCCGGTATCTGTATGCATATAGCGATACTGCGACAGCGCATTGATGGCGGCATATACATCGCCCAATGCGGTGTTCCTGAAACCTCTTCGCTCCTCCGGATAAAAGCGGCAATACCCAAGGCTCTCTAAAAATCCCGTATATCTGCGATATTCGGCCTTGTCCGAAGCATACCCTGGCCCATCTTCAAAATCTCTCTGCGAGAAGATTTTTTTCATGATTTTCTCGATTTTCTCGTCAGTCAGTTCAGGATACCATTCCCTCTGCTTCTTCAGGATCGTGTGGACTTCATTTTCCACATGTTTCCTTCGAATGATCATGCGGTTCTCATTTTTGTAGAATCGATTCCGATAGTCGATTCGATTCGTGCCAGGGATAGTGCAATTCTGGCAGAGGTATTCAGAAATGGTGCGGCAATGGCTTTTGGCTAAAGCCTGATCCAGGCGGTTGGCTGCTGCCTGATTTTTCTTTTCTTCCTCTTCTTCTGTACTCCCTTTTTCATCGGTATCCATCACGTCATAGAAATCTTTATAGCCGCGGTGATTGCAGGCGTGGATGAGCACCTGAAGTAATTCCGCTTTCGTCAGCTTTTCATCGAGCCCTTTGACCTTCACGGGCAAAATCTTGTCGGCAGGGCTCTCGCAGGCGCACCGGATTTCATAATCACTCATAAACTGGATATAGCGGACATAGTTTTTCAGACGTTCTTTCCGATGCTGCCGCCGGCGCAGCACTCTTCTCACGCCACGAAAGCCTCTGCGCTTCTGACTTTTCCGATCTTTGCCTTCATTCATTTCACCAGAATCAAAAATTCGGGAACCCGCATCCTCGATTCTCCTATTTCCCGTCTCATTTTCAGAAACCACGGCCCATCCGCAAGATCCGATGCCGATATCAAAAGCAAAACGATACTGTCTCTTTTCCATAATTCCTCCTATTGGGGTATTTCTAAAACCTTGCGTTTTATAAGATTCGTTGCTATAATGAAATCAACCTTAGATGGTTGGTGTCAGCTTACCTATGTCCAACATTGAAACCAAGCTGAATGTATCAGTTTACCTATATCCAACATGTTCTAAGATAAGGCTTTTATGCCGTGGGGTATAGCAGTAACCGACAAGCAATCTGCTCCTGAAAGACTGTATGAAGATTCTCTTTGTACAGTCTTTTTTGTTGTTTTAGATAATCTTTTATAATTTCATTATAACATTTCAAAAAATGCTTGACAGCTCCCTCTACGTATCCGCTTTCCTTCCGAGCGGATCCTCTCCATACGAGTTTCTCCCTTTCGTCCCACGAAAACAGCAGAGATAGAGGAAGAGGAAGAACGAAGCAACGGGCACAAAGACCAGCAAAGACCAAAAGCCATTATGATTCAGATCATGCAGACGGCGTACCATCAGCATCATCCAGGGGATTCCCACTATCGTAAGTAAAACCATCCCCGGCAGATCGCCCGCCATGAAATCCGGCTGCTCCACACGGCCCATGATGACACATAGCTCAAAAATGCATCCCATCCCCCATAAAAACAGCGAACGGAAAATATATTTCTTTCGATTGATACGTCCATCGATCCCGATAAACTTGTCAAGCATCCCCTCTTGCTCCGCGTGAGAAGAGAGCCCGCTCCGGGTTTTCCCCTGACCCGCCTTTCCCAGAAAGCACCCGCAATGCCCACAGAATGAATCACTTTCCCTGACCGAATAATGACACTTTGGACAAATCATCCGTCCCACACCCTTTCTATGTATTTCGCTTCAGTCCTACAGGCCATACGCCTTTTCTTTAGCATATCACAGATACTATGACAAAAAGCGCCCAAAAGAAAACATCGCTCATTGTTTCGCAAGAATTTCTCTTACCCTTTATGCACCCTTTTCAAAAAGGCGACGAAGCCGCTACCATATAAGCCTTCCCCTAGAGGGGAAGGCTACGATACGAGAATACCCTCTTCTAAACAGGTGGCACACCACCCTTGTTAAACTATCCGCTCCCCAAGCACCGTCATCCCGAGCGCAGCCGAGGGATCTTTATTGCACTGCCGCCATATGCACACATGCGCCCTCACTCAAACGACACCTTGGTGCTTCCTCTTTCGCCTTTCCCTCGCTCACGGTTTACCAGTCTGCAAGAAGGATCCTTCCACTTCGACCCTCATGATACGCAAGAAAGACGGATCGTCTCACATCCTCTTTCACACCGCTTCGTGGTTCCATCCTGCGCCTTTGGCGCGCCCCTTCTCCAAGGGGCTACTCATATCGTTGTTATAACGGGTAACCCGTAACTTGAATACCACTTTCGGGCATCGCCCAATAAAAAAGGCGGCGAAGCCGCCTCTATATAAGCCTTCCCCGCATGGGGAAGGCTACGATACGAGAATACCATCTTCTAAAAAAGGCGGCACACCACCCTTGTGCACCTATCCGCTCACCAAACACCGTCATCCCGAGCGCAGCCGAGGGATCTTTATTGCACTGCCGCCATAGGCACGCATGCATCCTCACTCAAACGACACCTTGGTGCTTCCTTTTTCGCCTTTCCCTCACCCACGGTTTACCGCCTTGCAAGAAAGATCCCTCCACTCAGCCCTCATGACACGCAAGAAAGACGGATCGTCTCATATCGTTTTTCATACCGCTGCGTAGAGTTGTGCCTCTTCAAGGCACTCTATCCTGCGCCTTCGGCGCGGCCCTTCTCCAAGGGCCTACTCGTATCGTAGGAGTGACTAGTGACTGGTAGCTGGGAGACTTTATCTCAACTGTCTTTCATATCATGGTCACCCTATCCGCCCCTGCGGGGCACCTTCCCCTAGAGGGGAAGGCTACGATGCGAGAATTCCATCCTCCACAAAGGTAGCGCACCACCCTTGTTAAACTATCCGCTCCCCAAGCACCGTCATCCCGAGCGCAGCCCTCGATCTTTATTGCACTGCCACCATATGTACAAATGCGTCCTCACTCAAACGATACCTTGGTGCTTCCCTTTTCGCCTTTCCCTCGCTCACGATTTACAAGTCTGCAAGAAGGATTCCTTCACTTCGGTCGGGATGACAAACAGAATACGAATCACCTCACATAGTTTTTCATACCGCTGCGTAGAGTTGTGCCTCTTCGAGGCACTCTATCCTGCGCCTTCGGCGCGCCCCTTCTCTAAGGGGCTACTCGTATCGTAGGAGTGACTGGTGACTAGTGACTGGTAGCTGGAAGACTTTATCTCAGCTGTCTTTCATATCATGGTCACCCTATCCGCCCCTGCGGGGCACCTTCCCCTAGAGGGGAAGGCTACGATGCGAGAATACCATCTTCTAAAAAGGCAGCGAAGCCATCACCCTGTGAGACTACCCGCTCCCCCGTATCGTCATCCCGAGCGCAGCCGAGGGATCTTTATTGCACTGCCGCCATATGCACGCATGCGCCCTCACTCAAACGACACCTTGGTGCTTCCTTTTTCGCCTTTCTCTCGCTCACGGTTTACCGGTCTGCAAGAAAGATCCCTCCACTTCGGTCGGGATGACAGGTGGAAGACGGATAGCCTCACATAGTTTTTCACACCGCTACGTGGATCCATCCTGCGCCTTTGGCGCGCCCCTTCGCTAAGGGGCTACACGTATCGTATATAACACCGCTAGTTCCAAAACACGCAACATATCTCCAAAATGAGAGCCCATCCGCCCTCGCGTATCGTCATCCTGAGCGGACGAAAACGCCCTATGTGTGAAAAGCCCCAGCCAGAACAAGTGGGGACTGAGCCGAAGGATCTCATGCCACACATGTGAGACGATCCCTTCCCTCGTATCGTAGGAGTGACTAGTGACTGGTGATTTAAATACCACTTTCGGGCATCGCCCAATAAAAAAGGCGGCGAAGCCGCCTCCTCAACCCTGAACCTTGAACCAAATGAAAGCAA
>CAKPQG010000043.1 GCA_934178345.1 uncultured Dialister sp.
AAAGCGAAATTTGCGGCATAACAAAATGCCGCAAATCCCATGCTGATGCTAAAACACCAACATGGAATTTACGGCAGCAATTTTTTAGATATTTGCCATGTCTACCTTGACAGGGGCTGATCAGTCTTCGGGTCGGTCTTTTGCATAGGTGTGATAAAAACCAGGTATTTTATCATAGGAGGACAAGGTATGTGATAAAATGACCGGTTTTTATCACATGGGGAATGTGATATGATAAAAAGCAGGAGTTTTATCACTGGGATAGGAGGTGCGCTATCGCTATGGAATATATACCGTTATGGAAAATTTACTACGTGTCGCCGGATACGTATGAGCAAATCTATGCAGAGCGCTTTTATGCCTGCACGACAAAGCATTTTCCGATATCCGTCAAAGAGGTCAATCGAAAACAGGCGTATCCTTCTTTCCTTTGCTATAATGAGGAGATCTCACTGCTTATACAGACTATGTACCAGAAGTATATTCAGTTCATGAAGTTACTTGCGGAATGTCCTCCTGTGATGCTTCGGCAGTATGCCGTTTCTTGCCTGATCGAAGAAGTACAGGCCACCAATGAGATCGAGGGTGTCAGAAGTACTCGCAAACAAATCAAAGATATCCTCCAAAATATTCCGGTCTCTGCTACATATCGGCATTTGGCAAGCTTGGTAGATCAGTATCTTCGGATTTTGAATCATGAGGGGGCTTCTTTCTCTACTTGTCGTGATGTTCGTAATTTCTATGATTCATTTGCTTTGGCAGAGGTGGTACAGGAGAATCCAGCGCATGCACCGGATGAAATTATTTTCAGAAAAGCTCCTGTGGAAATTACCAGTCAGACAAATCGGGTAAAGCATGAGGGACTTATGCCGGAGCAGGCAATCATAGAGGCGATGGATCAGGCGTTGTCTATTCTTCAGGCGGCAGAAATTCCGCTTTTGGTCAGGCTGGCGGCTTTTCACTATTTCTTTGAATACATACATCCGTTTTATGATGGAAATGGCCGCACGGGACGATTTATTGTGTCGTATTATCTGTCACAGGAATTTAGTCCGTATATTGCATTGAGGCTATCTGTGGAGATCAATAAACGAAAAAATGCATATTACAAAATGTTTGAGGAGACGAGCAGTCAGTGGAATCGAGGCGATTTGACGCCATTCATCCTGCAGTTTATGGAGTTCATATCGCTGGCATTTGATGATACGATTTCCTTACTTTCGCGGAAAAAGGAGCAGTTGAAACGCTTTGCCGCGCAGCTGAATGAAAAGGTGGCAGGGCAGGATGAGCTGACGAAAACCATCTATTATCTGCTGCTGCAGGCTTCTTTGTTTTCTGGCATTGGAATCACGATGGATCAGCTGATGGAGGCTACGCATAAGACTCGTGTTACGATCAAAAGCCGGCTGAG
This sequence comes from uncultured Dialister sp., assembly GCA_934178345.1. Lineage (GTDB taxonomy): Bacteria > Bacillota > Negativicutes > Veillonellales > Dialisteraceae > Dialister. The sequence goes on from CAKPQG010000043.1 coordinate 1,412, forward strand.
TAAAATACCGCAAGCCCATTATTTGGTGGATAAAAATGAGAAGCCATTTCATTATCGTCTGAATATGAAGATGCTGCTGGGAAGCAAAGAATGATTTACTCAAGCTTTGAGATGGACGGAAAGTTTGAAGTCTAATGTCTCTCCGTCTCATAGTCTCCCACCTTCCCCTTGACAAACGCAAAAAAGAAGTCTATAGTATGACCATACATGTGAGGATAGAGACATGATGGATCCTTGGTACACGCAAAGAGAGTCTGCGGCTGGTGGGAGCAGATGGTGAGGGGATCGATTACCGCTCTGGAGCAGGAGGATCGAAATCTTCCCGGGTGGCCTCGTTACCAGGCTGACAAGTGGAGCTTTGGCTCTGATTTGGGTGGAACCACGGAATAAAACTTTCGTCCCTTAGGGATGGAAGTTTTTTTATTGGATGAAAGGACTTTCCCCAAGGCTGTTCCCAAGCAGCGGGTGAGGTACTTCATGGAAGAAAGGAAGATACTATGATTACGATTCGTCTGAAAGACGGAAAAGAGAAGCAGTTCGAGAGCGCGGTATCTCTGGCGGATGCAGCGAAGGCGATTTCCAACAGCCTTGGCAAGAATGCGCTGGTGGCGAAGGTGAATGGCGAGCTGACGGATCTGCGCGATCCGATCGTGGATGGTGCGGAAGTGGAATTCTTCACGAAGGAAGATCCGGAAGGACTTTTCACGCTGCGTCACACCGCGTCCCATGTGATGGCACAGGCGATCCAGCATCTGTTCCCTGGCGTGAAGTTTGCTATCGGACCGGCGATCGATGATGGCTTCTACTATGATCTGGACTCTGACCATGTATTCAGCCAGGAGGATTTCGCAGCGATCGAGAAGGAAATGTCGAAGATCGCGAAGGAAAATATCCCGCTGGTGAAGAAGGTGCTGCCGCGCGATGAAGCGCTCCAGTATTTCAAGGACAAGGGTCAGGACTACAAGGTCATGCTGATCGAAGACCTGCCGGAAGAGGAAACGATTTCTCTCTATGAACAGGGTGATTTCACCGACCTCTGCGCGGGCCCGCATCTGAAGTCCACCGGCAAGGTGAAGACGTTCAAGCTGATGACGGTCGCTGGTGCTTACTGGCGCGGCGACTCCAAGAATAAGATGCTGCAGCGTATCTATGCGACAGCGTTCTTCAGCAAGGAAGATCTGGATCATTTCCTCTTCGTCCGTGCGGAAGCGGAGAAGCGCGACCACAGAAAGCTCGGCAAGCAGCTCGATCTGTTCTCCTTCCATGAAGAGGGCCCGGGCTTCCCGTTCTTCCATCCGAAGGGCATGATCCTCAGAAATAAACTGATGGACTATGAACGTGAGCTCTTCAAGGAATTCGGCTATGTGGAAATCATGACGCCGGTCATCCTGTCGAAGAAGCTGTGGCTGCAGTCTGGTCACTGGGATCATTATAAAGAAAATATGTACTTCACCCAGATCGATGACGAAGACTATGCGATCAAACCGATGAACTGCCCCGGCGGAATCCTGTTCTTCAAGACGCAGCAGCGTTCTTACAGAGATCTTCCGATGCGCGTCGGCGAATTCGGCCTCGTTCATCGTCATGAGCTGAAGGGCGCGCTCCACGGCCTCTTCCGCGTTCGCTGCTTCACGCAGGATGATGCGCACATTTTCATGACGCAGGAACAGATGAAGGATGAAGTCATCAAGTGTATGGCGATGTATCAGAAGATGTATGGTGTCTTCGGTTTGGAATACCATGTCGAACTCTCTACCCGTCCGGAAAACTCCATGGGCAGCGATGAGCTGTGGGAAATCTCCACGAATGCGCTCCGCGAAGCGATCGAGACGGCGGGTGTACCGTACCAGATCAATGAAGGCGACGGCGCTTTCTATGGACCGAAGCTCGATTTCCATGTACAGGACTCTCTGGGACGTACCTGGCAGTGCGGCACCATCCAGATGGATATGCAGCTGCCGGAACGTTTCGATGTGAACTATATCGGCGAAGATGGCGAAAAGCACAGAGCGGTCATGCTGCACCGCGCAGGCTACGGCTCTCTGGAACGTTTCATCGGCATCCTGATCGAACACTATGCAGGGGCTTTCCCGACATGGATCGCTCCGGTACAGGCGAAGATCATCCCTGTCACGGACAAGAATCTGGAATATGCGAAGTCTGTCGCAGCGGCTATGTCCGAGTCTGATATCCGTGTCGAAGTGGAAGAGGCCAATGAAACGCTGGGCTACAAGATCCGCAAGGCGCAGATGGAGAAGGTACCGTACATGATCATCGTGGGCGATCAGGAAATGAAGGGTCACACCATTTCTGTCAGAAGCAGAAAGAATGGCGACCAGGGGTCCCAGTCGCTCCCGATGTTCGTCGCAAACCTGATCCGCGAAATCAAAGAACGGGAAAACTAAGATGGTTTACAAAGAATACCAGAGTGCTGATATCGCACGGGCCGCGCTCCGCATGTCTTTGACCGAGACGCGGGCAGATGAGAATGCGCTGAAGGAAAGGCTGGCGAAGGACGGTATCCGCGCTGTCGCTGTGAACTTTGGCGGGAAGTTTCTGGATATCCTTCCGAAAATTTTCGAATCGGCCATCGTGGCTGCCCAAAGGCAGAAGGTCATCTCTGATACTCATGTGGGGGATGGCTCTGTGGTCGGAGCCATGGAGTCTGCCATCGAGCAGGTGAAGCCGATGGCGATCGGCATGAATGTCGGCGGCAAGATCGGTATCGCCCGCTGGAATGAGCATCTCTGCGTCGCGATCTTCGTCGGCGTGGGTGTGCTTCATTTCAATGAGGTCACGGTGGGCATGGCGCACCGTGTCCTTCGGAATGATCTGCCTGATTGAGGAAATCATAAGGGACAGGGAGTGACTATCTCATCGCTGTCCTGCATTAGGGAAACGCTGATTCAATCGCAGAATTCGATTTCACATGTATTTTCATGCAACGCTTCGTCATAACCCTCCTTAAATAGCTCGCTATTCGCGTCGGATTATTCCTTGCGTTGCATGAAAATACAAGAGTAAAATCGAATAACGATTTAATCAGTGTTTCCTTAGAAAAGAGCCAGGGGCTTTCGCCTCTGGCTCTTTTTGATGGGAGAGAGGAAGCTATTTTCTTGACAGAAAAAGCCGGAGGCGGTACATTGAATAAAATTCGATGGTTCGTTTGGTTGGCATGATGGGTGGAGGCTTTATGAAGGAAAAAATCAGTTTGATTCAAATGGATGTGGCGCTGGGACAGGTGGAAAGAAATTATAAAAAGGCCGTGCAGCTGATGGAGCTTGCGCTGGCGGATAAGCCGGATATTCTTGTCTTGCCGGAAACGTTAAACACCGGCTTCTTTCCAGCGCCGGACAGCGCGCTGCATGCCGCTTCCGATGCAGATGGCGTGCAGACGAAAAAAGTATTCGGCGCATTTGCGAGGAAGCATGGCGTCAATATCGTAGCGGGCTCGGTCAGCGTTTTGGAAAACGGATGCGTTTTCAATCGAAGCTATATCTTCGATCGCAAGGGCGAGGTCGTTGCTTCCTATGATAAGATCCACGGATTCAGCCCGATGGGAGAAACGAAGTCGTATACCGGTGGCTCTTCCACGGTCCACTTTACGCTGGACGGGATCACCTGCTCGATGGCGATCTGCTATGACGTGCGCTTTTGTGAGCTGATCCGGACAGAAGCATTGCAGGGCGTGGATCTGTTTTTCCTTCCCGCTGCATGGCCGCTCGTCAGGAAGGAGCACTGGATCACCCTCTCTAAAGCCAGAGCGATCGAGAATCAGATGTTTTTCTGTGCGGTGAATGAATGCGGCCGCGCCGGCAGCACGCAGTACGGCGGAAATTCTATGCTCCTCTCGCCCTTGGGGGAAGAACTGCTCCATTTGGGAGAAAAGGAGCAGGTGGCCACGGCGGAAATCGACACGGATGTGCTGCAGGGCATCCGCGAGAGCATAAATGTATTTCGTGATAGAAGACCTGAATTGTATCATTGGTAGAGAAATAGGGGGAAGGCGGTTCGCTCTTTGATTGCGCGTGAAAGAGGGGGAGTGGGTTCAAGTGGTTCAAGGGGGGCGGCGCATAAAAATCAGAAGTGCCACGGAGTATCAATCATGGCGATGCCCGAAGGTGGGTTTTAGTCACCAGTCACTAGTCATCAGTCACTTGAGACTCCTAATCCCTAATCCCTAGCCACTCATCCCTGCTTTCAAACTCTCGGGGTGTGGTGCGGCGCATAAAAATCAGAAGCGCCGCGGAGTATCAATCATGGCGATGCCCGAACGTAGTATTCAAGTCCCTAGTCACTAGTCACTAGTCACCAGTCACTAATCCCCAGCCACCCCTATCGCCAAGGGTAACCATTTTTCAAAAAGTGCTTGACAAAAGTACCATGGATGGATATACTAATATGCGTAACTTACGTGCGGCCCGGTGGTGTAGTGGTCTAACATGCCGCCCTGTCACGGCGGAGATCGTCAGTTCAAATCTGATCCGGGTCGCCAGCGCGGAAGTAGCTCAGTGGTAGAGCACAACCTTGCCAAGGTTGGGGTCGCGGGTTCGAGTCCCGTTTTCCGCTCCATATGGCGGCATAGCCAAGCGGTAAGGCAGAGGTCTGCAAAACCTTTATCCCCAGTTCGATTCTGGGTGCCGCCTCCATATTACAATTATTTACATTCATATAGACCTGCCGGGGTGGCGGAACTGGCAGACGCAAGGGACTTAAAATCCCTCGGATCGTGAGATTCGTACCGGTTCGATTCCGGTCCTCGGCACCAATTTGAATGATGAGCCGGAGCGTGATGCTCCGGCTTTTTGTTGTTTGGAAATAAGCGCGTGGTTGGAAAAGGCTAGACATCAGATGTCAGATAGAGAGACTTGGAGACTTTAGACTTTAGGTGACAGACATCAGAGATCAGACATCTGATATCTTTCCGTCTCCCGGTCTCTCGGTCTCCTAATCCCTAATCCCTAATCCCTAGCTACTTAACGAATCGAGGCAAACTATGGCAAAGAAAGAAAAGAAAACGAATGTCATGCGCATTCTGGATAAAGAGAAGATTTCCTACGAGACGAAGTCCTATGACTACGATGAGGACAATCTCTCGGGCGTGCATGCGGCGGCAGAGCTCGGCTATGATCCGGACATGGTTTTCAAGACCATCGTCACGCATGGTGACAAGACGGGCCCGGTGGTCTTCTGTCTGCCTTCCGAGAAGGAAATCGATCTCAAAGCGGCAGCGCGTGTGAGTGGGAATAAGAGTGTAGAGATGATCCATGTGAAGGAGCTTCCCGGCCTCACCGGGTATCTGCGAGGCGGGTGCTCGCCGATCGGCATGAAGAAGGCCTTCCCGACCTTCATTGATGAGAGCTGCCATCACCATCAGGCGATCAGCATCAGCGCGGGCCAGCGCGGCCGTCAGGTGGTGCTCTCGCCGGATGATCTGATTTCCCTCATCGGTGCGAAGACGGCGGATCTGACGGCGAAGTAGAGAGGCGGAAGCTGGGTTGCCTCATGATGCGTGAATGCGGACTTTTCCCAAAATGAGGCATGAAGGCGGCGGCTTCGCCGCCATATAAATGGCGATGCCCGAAAGTTTCCTGCATAGCAGGTTTCCCGCTGTGGATTTCCAAACATCGACCGCTTGGGCGCGGATGACAAAGATTTCTCGCTTGCGCTCGAAATGACGATACGGGAGAGTCGCTAGTCACAAGTCACTCGCGTCTCCTCGTCCCTGCTTTCAAACGCCTCATCTTTCGTGAATACCGCATATTAGGGAAACGCGGATTAAGGAAATACTGCGCGGCGCTTCTGACTTGATGCGCCGCACCAACCCCTTTGAACCTCTTGAACCCATAGAACCTGCTGCACCTCTTTGGCATGCCCCGTGGACGAACCTGATCCCGATGACTGGATACCATGTCCGGTCATCGGGATTTTTTATTTTTCACTCTGCGTATGCTATAATAAAGTGATATTTTGGATACGTGTGAGTTGTTATATAAAGGATATATATTATGGAAAAGAAGTACTTCACCCTGACCTATGGCTGCCAAATGAATGAATCGGACACGGAGCGCATCAACGGGCAGCTGGAGGAGCTGGGATATACGCCGGCGGAGACGATGGAAGAGGCGGATATCATCATCATGAATACCTGCAGTATCCGCCAGAATGCGGAAGAGAAGGTCTATGGCAAGATCGGGGAGATCAAGAAGCTGAAGGATAAGAATCCTCATCTGCTTCTGGGAATCGCCGGATGCATGGCGCAGGAGAATAAGGGCAAGCTCATCGAGCGCATGCCGATCATTGATTTCGTCATCGGGCCGTACCATATCCATGACCTGAAGGAGATCGTTTCGAAGGAAGATGCGCGCGGAGGCCATGTGGTGAAGACGGAGAGAAATCCGCACAGTGTGAGTGACTACAGCGAGCTTCGTGCGGTGCGTAAGTCTCATGTCTTTGCATGGATCCCGATCATGCAGGGGTGCAACAAGTTCTGCACGTACTGCATCGTGCCGTATGTACGCGGCCGTGAGCTGTCCCGCAGCGTGGAGGATATCTCGCGCGAAATAGAGGGCCTCGCGAAGGAAGGCTATAAGGAAGTGACGCTCCTTGGGCAGAATGTGAATTCGTATGGTCTTGATTTCAGAAATGGGACGGACTTCGGGACGCTGATCCGCGCGATTGACAAGGTGGATGGCATCGAGCGCGTGCGCTATATGACGTCGCATCCGAGAGATATGACTTTCGATATGGTGGATGCGATGGCGGACTCGCCGAAGGTGGCGCGTCATATGCATCTGCCTGTGCAGCATGGCTCGAATGAAATGCTGAAGAAGATGAATCGCGGATATACGATCGAGCATTTCAAGGAGCTTGTTTCCTACGTCCGTGAAAAGATGCCGGATATCGTGCTGACGACGGATCTCATCACCGGGTTCCCTGGAGAAACGGAAGAGATGCATCAGGAGACGCTCGCGCTTTTGAAAGAGGTGCGCTTCGATTCGGCGTATACATTCATTTATTCGCCTAGAAATGGCACGCCGGCAGCGCGCATGATGGATCAGATCGATGAGGAGACGAAGCACCGCCGTCTGCAGGAGCTGATGGATGTGGAAAATGAGGTGAGCCTTTCTCTGAATCAGGCAATGGAGGGCAAGACCTATCCCATCATCGTCGAAGGCCCGTCGAAGCAGGAGGATGTCTGGTATGGACGCACCTCGGGCAATAAGATGATTCTTTTCCCGTATCAGGAAGGCGTCAAGGTCGGTGATACGCTCGAAGCGAAAGTCGAGGTCGGACAGACGTGGGTGCTGAAGGGGAAATTGGTGTAGTTTCGAGGGGAAATGAGGAATTAGGAATTAGGAATGAAGGCAGTCAAGCCGCCTCGCATTACATGTAATACTGAAGCGTCATTCTCCTGATAACCTATCTATATGGCTTGCCTTTGGGCGTGTACGTGGAATAACGGAGGAGCTCAATGAAAGTAGATAACCTGATTGTGGTAAAAAGCAAGAAACTTGCGCTCCGAGTGATGAAACTGGTGCAGTATCTTACGCAGCATAAAAGTCCTTACTTTATCATTGACCAGATAGGTCGTTCGGGTACGAGCATCGGAGCGAATATCATCGAAGCGGAGCATGCTATCAGTAAAAAAGAGTTTTTGATGAAAATGTATATCGCGTATAAAGAGTGCAATGAGACGCTGTATTGGCTGGATCTGCTGCAGGAAGCCAGATATATTTCTGAGGAAAGTTACCAGTCCCTTTCTGCGGACTTGCGGGAGTTGGAACGCATCTTGGCCTCGATTACAAAGACGACGGCTGAGAGCGTAAAGAAATAAATTGGCGGCGCTATATCATTTGTGCGCCGCCACCACCACTCCTCATTCCTAATTCCTCATTCCTAATTATTCCAAACTGTATTTGATTTCATGTTTTCCCAAAGAATGGAGCGAAGAGACCATGGCCAAAACGCCCTTGATGGCACAGTATAAGGAAGTCAAAGAGAAATACCAGGA
>CAKPQG010000044.1 GCA_934178345.1 uncultured Dialister sp.
TTGCTTTCATTTGGTTCAAGGTTCAGGGTTGAGGAGGCGGCTTCGCCGCCTTTTTTATTGGGCGATGCCCGAAAGTGATATTCAAGTCACGGGTTAGCAGTCAGCAGTCACTCCTATGATACGAGGGAAGGAATCGTCTCACATGCGTGACATGAGATCCTTAGACTCAGTCCCCACTTGTTCTGGCTGGTTTTTTTTCACATAGAGCGTTTTCGTCCGCTCAGGATGACGATACGGGGGGAGCGGATGGGCTCTCATCCGGGAGATAGCTTGCGTGTTTTGGAACTAGCGGTGTTATATACGATAGCGGTGTTATATACGATACGGGTAGGCCCTTGGAGAAGGGCCGCGCCAAAGGCGCAGGATGGATCCACGAAGCGGTGTGAAAAACTATATGAGACTACCCGTTTCCTTTAAACGTCATGAGGGCAGAAGTGGAGGGATCTTTCTTGCAGACCGGTAAACCGTGGGTGAGGGAAAGGCGAAAAAGGAAGCATCAAGGTGTCGTTTGAGTGAGGGCGCATATGTGTATATGGCGTCAGTGCAATAAAGATCCCTCGGCTGTGCTCGGGATGACGGTGCTTGGGGAGCTGATGATCTCACAGGGAGGCGGCTTTGTTGCCTGTTTTGAAGAGGGGATTCTTGTATCGTAGCCTTCCCCTCTAGGGGAAGGTGCCCCGCAGGGGCGGATAGGGTGACCATGATATGAAAGACAGTTGAGATAAAGTCTTCCAGCTACCAGTCACAAGTCACCAGTCACTCCTACGATACGAGTAGGCCCTTGGAGAAGGGCCGCGCCGAAGGCGCAGGATAGAGTGCCTCGGAGAGGCACAACTCTACGCAGCGGTGTGAAAAACGATGTGAGATGATCCGCCTTTCTTGCGTGTCATCCCGGCCGAAGCGGCAGTGCAATAAAGATCGAGGGCTGCGCTTGGGATGATGAAACGGGGGAAGGAATAGTACCGCATAGAGGGCATTTTTTCCTTTGATAAGTACGCGAAAAGCGCGCCTTTTGGAAGAGGTGCGCTTTTCGCGTGCTTATATTATTTTCTTTAAGTAGCTCGGATGAGGTGATTATTTCTTCTCTAACAGGAAATCTATGATGTTTTTGCAGCGGATTCCATTAAAATCAGAAAAAATCGTATGATCCATGGTCAGGATGAACTTTTCATAATTGTCGGAAATGGCTTCGAGAGGAGCCAGCTCGCGGCGTCTCGTATTTTCATCCATGATAGAAGCCGAGACCTGGATGTATTTTTTCTCATCTGTTTTTTCTGCAATGAAGTCAATTTCCAAAGTCCCCAGTTTTCCGATACTTACCTGGTAGCCTCGGCGGAGGAGTTCAAGGTAGACAAGGTTTTCGAGAATGTGCCCATAGTCTGTGTTTCGGAAACCGAGTAGTGCATTTCTAAGGCCTATATCTGCGATGTAGTATTTTTCCTGCGTTTTGAGATGCAGTTTTCCTTTGATGTCATAGCGGCTGATTTTGTGAAAGATGAAAGCACTCTGCAGCATACGCACGTAGTTGTCTATGGTGAAGGTACTGGTCTTGCGTCCCACACTGGTCAAATAGCCGCTGATTTTTGGAGAGGAAACTGGATTTCCCACGTTGTCAGCAAGGAAATGCACTAGGGCGTCCAAGAGGGCTGGATCGCGGACCGCGTTTCTTTGCACGATGTCTTTCATGAGGACGGTGTTATAGATACCCGAAAGGAAGAGACGGATGGCGTCATTTTCCTGCGGAAGAAGGGGGATGATCGGGAGACCGCCGTACTTCAGGTATTGCTGAAAGGCTAAGTCTTTGTTTTCTGCTTTCGGTGCCGGAAGGAACTGAAGGTATTCCAGGAAGGAAAGCGGGAGAACCTGAATCTCTATGTACCTGCCAGAAAGGAGTGTTGATATCTCGGAGGATAACAGGCTGGCATTGGAGCCGGTCAGATAGATGTCAGAGTTGCCTTCCATGAAGAGGGAATTCACGGCTTTTTCCCAGTGTTCCACCTGTTGCACTTCATCGAGCATCAGGTACACATGAGACTTTCCCGTCATGCGGTCTTTGATCCACGTGTAGAGCGCGCGATAATCCCGGATCTGGTCGAATTCCATGGATTCGAAATTCATTTGGATCAGCTGGTCTTTGCGAATCCCTTGGGAGAGGAGGTCTTCTGCAAAGAGTTTGAGCAAGGTGGATTTGCCGCTGCGCCGCATGCCTGTAATGACTTTGATGAGTGGCTGGTCTTGAAAGGCTTTTAATTGATTCAGATAAGTTTCTCGTTGTATCATATGCATCACCTTTACTAAGTATACTTATAAAAGTAGTATTTGGCAAATAGTTTTACAGGTATATTTAAAAAAATTATAAAATCAAATGGTTTTTAAGGTATACTTTGAGATTTAATCAGCGTTTCTCTGGGTGAGTATGCAAAAGCAGGGTTAGCCCTCGGGACGTGCTGCTACTTGATTGTGAATGAAAGCTTTGCTCGAATGAGAAATCAGGAATGAAGGTGTCGGCTTCGCCGCCTTTTTAGAAGAGGGGATTCTCGCATCGTAGCCTTCCCCTCTAGGGGAAGGTGCCCCGCAGGGGCGGATAGGGTGATCATGATATGAAAGACAGTTGAGATAAAGCCTTCCAGCTACCAGTCACTAGTCACTAGTCACAAGTCACTTGATACGAGTAGCCCCTTAGCGAAGGGGCGCGCCAAAGGCGCAGGATGGATCCACGTAGCGGTGTGAAAAACTATATGAGACTATCCGTTTCCCTTAAACGTCATCCCGACCGAAGTGGAGGGATCTTTTTTGCAGACCGGTAAAACGTGGCTGATGGAAAGGCGAAAAAGGAAGCACTAAGGTGTCGTTTTAGTGAGGGCGCATGTGTGCATATAGCGGCCGTGCAATAAAGATCCCTCGGCTGCGCTCGGGATGACGATACGGGGGAGCGGGTAGTCTCACCGGGTGACGGCTTCGCTGCCTTTTTAGAAGATGGTATTCTCGCATCGCAGCCTTCCCCTTTAGGGGAAGGTGCCCCGCAGGGGCGGATTGGGCAGACATGGATGCGGAATTGGTATAGATATATCGAAATTTGACAATATAACCGGGGGGGGTACACTGTCAGCAGGAGTATCTAATGGTTGTGATAGAGAGTTGTCATCTATTTCTTTTTATTTTTCCGAGAGAGGGGAATATGGTATGAAGAAAGAAACGAAGAGACTTATTGCGGCGGGATTGATTGCTCTGCTGGGCGCAGGTGTTGCATATGCAGATGATACGCTTGATAGAACAGTGACTGAAAATTTTCCTGAAGAAACGGATGCATATAAGAGTGATAAGACTGTAACAAATAAATTTATAAAGCTTACTGCAAAGGCTACTGCTGATACGAGTTGGTTGGGTGGGGCTGATGCTTATGAATACGGAACGTTGAATCTTGGCGGCGATAATACTGAAAGTATTACAGTGAATACTGAGAATATGTTTGCTAGTCAATCCAGCAATGTGGATGGAATTTTGGCAATTGCATTTACGCCCAGCGCAAGTGATCAAGCGAGTATCGTTAACGTAAAAACAAAAAAACTACAGATAGATGTAAAAGGTGCTGATACAGCAGGCATTGTAGCGGCGCTTCGTGTTCAGAGCGGTTGGCAGAAAGAAAATGCACCAGCTAATGCTGCATCACTAACTGTAGAAGCAGATGAGATTGTGCTGAACTCATCTCAAATTGGTATATGTGCATTCTCCAACGGTCAAATGAAGATCAACGGCAATCTCACGGTCAATGCGAAGAATGCACTGGATGTACGCGGTCACTCCACGACGAACATCAATACAGACGGAAACCACTCCACTGTATTGAATGGGGACATCGTATTCGAAACCCCTGCAACACCGCAAAATAATCACCATAGTGGGAATATTATTGATGCCAATGTAAATGTGAACTTGACGGGCAAAGACTCTTCCTGGACGGGCTGCGCTTATCAGGCATATAAAACGAATGATGCTGACAGTGAATACAAGCATGTCATCGAAATGGATGCCCAGCCATTTCAGGGTAATGTCACCGGTTTCAAGCTCACTATGGCTGACGGTGCTTCCTGGAACATGACGGGCGACAGCTTTGTCAATGATGTCAATGCTTCGAGTGACAGCGTGATCCATGTCGGACGCGATGTCAAGACGGCGAATATGCAGAACGTGACACTGAATGACGCTACGATCGACCTTGCTGGTGATCAGCAGACGGTCAATGTCACGAAGAAGCTCTCCGGCAACGGTACGATCGCGACGAACAGCCTCGATAATACACTCAAGGCAGTGGATGCGGCGGATGCAGATATCACTGTCAAAGGTACCGGCAATATCGCGGATCTGATCGCAAGCGATAGCGCGAACGCGCAGAAACTGGCGAATACCGCGGTGGGGACAGATGGTAAAACCATTGCGAAGAATATCAAAGCGAGTGCGGCTACGATTGCTGGTGATTACGAAGCACAGGTGGATGCAAACGGTAAGGTCGTCAATGAAGTGAAATCTCAGAACAAGACGAACCTTTCCATCAGCAAGCTCGGTGCGCTTTCTCTCATGACATGGCGTCAGGAAAACAATGATATGAATAAGCGTCTTGGTGAAATCCGTGACAGTCAGGGCGAGCAGGGCATCTGGGCGCGCATGAGCCGCGGCGAAGCGAAGTACGGCTCGCAGGGCGTGAAGAACCAGTACAATTATTATCAGCTGGGCTATGACCACAAGATCGCGGATGACTGGATCCTGGGCGGTGCTTTCACCTATACCGATGGCGAAAACAATCTGGTCGGCGGCAGCGGTACGAATAAGAATACGGGTTTTGCTGTGTATGGCAGCAACCTGCGCGATGATGGCAGCTTCATCGATCTCATCGCCAAGTATGCACATATGAAGAATGATTTCGATACCATCGGCGGTGTCGGTATCGGTGAGTACAGCACGAATGGGTATGCGCTGTCTGCGGAATACGGCAAGCGTTTCTAGCAGGATGGCTTCTGGATCGAACCGCAGGCTGAGCTGACTTACGGCAAAGTTTCTTCGGCGGATTTCACCACATCTGAAGGGGCGAAGGTTCATCAGGACAGTCTGGACAGCTTGGTCGGCCGTCTCGGATTCTCGCTGGGCAAGGATGTCAAAGCGGGCAATGTATACGTTCGCGCGTCCTACCTCTACGATTTCAAGGGGGATGTGGCTATGCGCATGAGCAATGGCGTGGCTTCTGATACCTATGATCAGGATCTCGGCGGCAGCTGGTGGGAATTCGGTGTCGGCACGAATCTGAATTTCGGCAAAGATATGCATTTCTACTTCGATGTGGAAAGAACGGAAGGCGGGAAAGTCGATACCCCGTGGCAGTGGAATGCGGGTGTCCGTCTCTCTTTCTAAGGAAACAGGATGATAGGGAGGCCTCTCCATCAGAGAATGGCATGTCATTATGATTCTAAAAAAGCATCAGCCTTTTTGGCTGGTGCTTTTTGTGTTTACCAAGCGATGTCTCGCTCGTTTTTTCTTGCCGTGGGATTTCATCCGTGTTTCCCTAGCTTTTTCCCCCGTTGTTGTATACAATAAAAGCAGTGAATGCCGATGCATTTCTGACTGAGGCGTTCATATTTTATGAACTAAAGTCCGATTGTAGGAGTGATAGTATGACAAACAGGCACTGGCTGAAGCGCGAGGTGCCCGCGTGGGTGAAAGAGAAGCTCATTAGTGAAGAAGCGGGGAAGGCGCTGCTGGCCCGGTACCGGAAGGGGGAGCCGGGGGCGTACAGGGAGGCCTTCTTTGTGATGGCGGTGGTCTGCCTTTTGGGCGGGCTGGGATTTCTGGGAGCGGGGCTGTGGAATGGGCTTACGCAGGATGAGCGGTTCCTGCTGGCGCTCGTTCCTTTGCTGGTCTCGCTTCTCTTCGTGGTCTCGATGGTACTGCTGGATCGGAAGATCCCAGATGAGCCTGTCGCAGTGAAGGGGGCTGAGGTGCCCTTTGGCGCGTCGGGTGTACTTGATGAGGTGTCGGACTCGGCGGGGAGTCTGGACAGGGCGCAGCGCATCGGCCAAAAGGCGCAGCTCTGGGGAGCGCTCATGGAAGAGGAGCGTCTGGTGCCGGCGAAGACGTGGCATCACCGTGTGCCGGTCTTCCTGCGCGAGTCGGCGGCTGCTTTCCATGGTGTGAGCATTCTTGCTGCGTTCTGGATGGTGGCGGAGTCCTTCAAGCTGACGGATGATCTCTATGTGGGGCTTTCGCTTTGCGGTTTTCTGCTTCTGGTGCTGACGCTTGTGACGAGTTCAGCGGCTTCCGGCATCCTGTATATGATCGTGTCCGTGGGCATCTTCTATACGGCGCCGGTGCGTGGCTGGCCGGAGTTTCTTTCATGGTTTTACATGCTGACGGCGCTGGGGATGCTGGCGCATCTGCTGCGGGAGCGTCGTGACCGCGCGGTCGTGTGCTTCTCCTGGGTCTGGGCGGTCGGCATTCTCCTTCTGATTTTCTGGTCGGCGGGAAATATGCTGTGGCAGACGCTTTTCTTCTCGCTCGCGGCGTCGCTCACATGGATGGCGGGCGGAGCGTTCCGTTCGTATGGTGTGGGTGCGGCCGCGCTCCGCTTCTTCGGCGGCATCGCGGCCTTCGCGGTGCTGCTGGAAGGCTCGTATGGGGCAGTCTGGGCGGATGTGGCGGGGAGCTACGCGCTGTGGATCCTTTTCCTGCTTTTCCTCGCTGCGGATGCGGTGCTTATCGTGCGTATGGCGGTCAAGAAGGAATGGCTCTCGATCCTCGCGGGGCTTACGCCTTTCATCATGGCGGTCTCGGCGATGATTTCTATCTTCGAATCCTCCGGTGCGCTCTCTGCGACGGTGGTTTCTATTTTCTGTGCGATCCTTTCGGTGGCGGTCATTGCACGCGGTTTCCAGATGGATCGTCCGATGCAGCGCTGGGGCGGCGTCGCGCTCCTTGCAGCGGATGGCGTGATCCGTGTGATGGATTCCGCGCTTTCGCTTTCGCAGCGCGGGCTCTTTTTCCTGATGGTCGGACTGCTCTCCGGTGTGGTCTGCTTCCTGCTGTACCTGCCTGCGAAGAAGAAACGAAAAGCGGTTCCCGCAGAGGAAGGAAAGGAGGATGACCATGCTGAGTAAGAAGATGTCTCTCATTCTCCTCGCGGCGGCGGCAGTCGTCGAGCTGACGAGCCTTGTCTGGATTCGCGGTGAATATCGCAGTACGATGATCGATGGAGCCGAGTATCAGGTCCCTGCGGCGATCGATTTCAAAGGGGATTTCTATGAAAGAAATTATCTCCCTGTGACAGTGCCTCTCACCGAAGCTCCGTGGCACGGAGAGAAAGCACCGGAGAAGGGGGAGGAAATCTACCTCACGCTCACTAGAAATGCCGATGGCATGATGGAGATCACCGGGGCGCAGGATACCCGTCCCGGCGGGGACTACCTCATCACCCGCGCGCTGTCGTACATCGACGGCATGGTGCATTTCCATTTCCCTGTCGATAGGATGTACATGTCGCCCGAGCAGCTTGCGAAGCTCTCGATCGTCGAGCTCTCCGAACGCGTGCAGGTGAAGAATGAGCAAAAGAAGACCACGGAGACGCATATGAAAAATGAGCTCTCGGCACTGATCCACGTCAAGGACGGCCGCGCAGCCATCGCGAAAGTCCTCGCCAATGGTTCGCCCGTCGAGCAGACTTTCACCACGGTCGGGAAAAATATCAATGTGACCTATGCGAAAAGCGCGAAAGAACGAGATCAGTATAGTACGAGAATCAATAAAGAAGAGAAAACGCAGCGAGACTGAGAGACTGGGAGACTTCAGCTTTCAGACTCATGCCTTCGGACTTGGCGGGCGCTTGGTCTATCGTCTTCTCGTCTTTAAGTCTCATTTACACATTACCAAGGAGGTCATCTATGTACATCATCCTTATGCGTCACGGCGAAGCGGAGCCGGAGACAGAAGATATCGCGAATAAAAGTCGTTCCCTGACGCCGAAGGGCATGCGTCAGGCACGGAAAAGCGCACGCATCCTCGGCAAATTTCTGAAGGACAATCCCATCCGCATCTTTACCAGCCCCTACCAGCGCACGCGTCAGACGGCGGGGATCCTCGCGGAAGAGTGCTTCGCCGAGGAAATCCATACCGCCGAAGAGCTCCTCTCCTCGAACTGGCAGATGGTGCTGAATCATCTGATCTCCGACGGCAGTCCCATCGCGCTCGTATCCCACCATCCCTTCCTGCAGTCCTACCTGCTCTCCGCCTGCAGCGCGGCAGTGAAATTTGACCTCGCCGGTATCGCCGTCATCGACTACGACCTTCGCTGGCGGCAGGGAAAACTCGTCGGCTACTTCACCCCGTCGCTGAAACTGATGAAGAAAGAGTGACTGGTGGCTAGTGGCTGGTGACTAGTGGCTAGGGACTGCTGGCTAGTGACTAGTGGCTAGGGACTAGAATATTCCTCCCGCGAGTAGGCCCTTGGAGAAGGGCCGCGCCGAAGGCGCAGGATAGAGTGCCTTGAAGAGGCACAATTCGTCGTAGCGGCATGAAAACCCAAGTGAGACAGCCTCCCGCGAGTAGGCCCTTGGAGAAGGGCCGCGCC
>CAKPQG010000045.1 GCA_934178345.1 uncultured Dialister sp.
CAAGGAAGATTTCTCGCTTCGCTCGAAATGACGATACGAGAGTCCCCTAGTCCCTAATCCTTAGTCACTCATCCCTGATTTTAAACTTTTGGGGTATCCTTTTCCCGTATCGTCATCCCGAGCGCAGCCGAGGGATCTTTCTTGCACTGCGGTCAGTATCACATCGGCATAGGCAGGGAAACGACGACTTGGTGCCACATATTTCTGCTTTCGCACATGCATTGTTTATCGGTCTGCAAGGAAGATTTCTCGCTTCGCTCGAAATGACGATACGGGAGTCTGATGTCTTCTAGTTTTTTAGTCACCAGTCGTTCGAGACACCTAATCCCTAGCCACTAGTCACCAGTCACTTCTAATCCCTGACCAACCAAAAAGCAGGAACGAAAGAACGTTCCTGCTTTTCTTGACGATCGAACGCTCATTTGCTATACTTATGTTCAGGGAACAATATTTCTGAGAGAAGAGACGTTCGTGCTGAAAGAGAGGAAGCAGCATGTGCAATATTGGAATGAGAGCGCTGGTGCCGGTGAAGCGCTCCGGCGTGGATGATACGTTGGCGATTCGGAATGACTGGGGACTGATCCACATGCCCTGCCCTGTCGAGACGGCGATGGGACGGCTGTCTCGCTCCTATGGCGAGTGCATGAGGACGCAGAGAAGGCTCTTCGGAAAACGGCGCGGGACGGCTGTGAGATTCGGTGATGATGCGGACAGCCTTTTCGTCCAGCTAAAGCTTTCTGAGCAGGCGCCTGGGCTTGGCTATGTGCATCTCGGCTCTTTTCATGACATCTTCGTGGACTTGGACGGGAAATGCACGATTCGCTTTGATACGGAGCACTCCCTCCATACCTACTGGAATATCCAGACCGTAGAGAAGCATATCGCAAAGCTCACGCCCTTCATAGAGGAGCCCGTTTCGCTCCTGATCACCCATCCGAAGAGGATGGAAATGGAAAGGCTCGCAGAGCTTCGGAAACGGATGATGGCGCTGTGAGTGATATTTCAGCCCGCTCAGGTCAAAAAAAGAGATGGAATCGGATGCAAATGCATTCGGCTCCATCTCTTTTTCGTTGAGACTAAGAAACTGAGACACTAGTATTGCGTATTTCGATGAAGAGGACTTTCAATCGACATAAAAATGTAGTCAGAATGAGCGTCGTAGCGAGATGGGGCATGCCAGCGGTATAGTGTACTAAGTTGAATAGTCCGATACTATCGATATTCTAACACTTTCATGCAATACCGCTACGTAGCCCCCTCTCCCCTTCGGGGAGCTCCCCCGATGGGGAGCCAAGAACGTTCTTTCGCTTAGCTTAAGAGAGGCGAAGTCTAAAGTCTTCAAGTCTCCCAGTCTTAAAATCTGAAGGCTCCTAGTCTCCAAGTCTCCCGTTTCCTACACTCCGAGCTTCCTTTTCAGCGCGAGATACGCATCCGTATAGTACGGCGTGACCTGGGACTCTCTTAAGTCGTAGCCGTAGGGGCGCCGGCTCATGGCGAGGATCGGAGGGGTCTGGATGCGCTTGGCGACGGAGAAGCCGGAGAAGAGAGCCCACCAGCGTTCAAGGTCTTCGGTGAAGGCTTTGGCGGTCGGGAAGAGGTCTTGCACGCGGATATGGCAGCCGATATGCGCCTCGAGATTTCCCTCTGCGTACCAAGTGAGGAGGTCTTCCGGGCAGAGGCGCTGCCATGGCTCGACGAAGCTCTTCAGAAGATAGTCATGGTACTCATAGATGAGAGGATCGCCCATGCCTTTGGTGACGTCCTGCTTTTCTGAGAGCTCGGCGGAGGGCTTCACGGTGAAGATGCCTTCCGGGATGACAGGGCTCTCGTACCAGTCGTTCAAAAGGCGTCCCAAGTGGTAGATCTGGTATTTCCATAGATCGGCGGTCGCGGCAAAGGCACCGGCGAGGTCGCCGTAGAGTGTGCCGTAGCCGACGGTCGTTTCTGTTTTATTGGCGTTGCAGGTGAAGATGCCGCCAAAGGCAGCGGAGAGGGCAGAAAGGATCCGGCTGCTCCGGTCGCGCGCCTGCATGTTTTCCTTCATGAAGTCCGTGAGATGGATCTCGCGCCCGCAAGAGATCGGAAGGCCTTCCAGTGCTTTTGCCGTCTCATCGATGAATTGTCCGATGGGGATGGTGAGGTAGGGCGAGCCGAGACGCATCGCGAGTTCTTTGGCGAGCTCCTTCGTCATTTCTGAATTGTAGCGCGTCGGCGTATTTACGAGGAGCAGGTGGTCTGCGGGAAGGACGGAGCGGTAGAGCGCGGCATTCACCGCAGAGTCGATGCCGCCGGAGACGCCGATCACGACTTTGGAGACGCCGATGGCGGAGAGAAATTTTCTGACGCCGTAGCGCATGGCGAAAAGGAGCAGGTCTCCCTGCCACGGCGGCATGGGGGAGGCGGGGAGGAGCGCGCCGGCGGATCTTTCGAAATGGAATGTGCTGCGGGCCTCTTCAAAGGGAGCGGCTTCGGCAAGAAGCCTGCCGTCCTTTCCATAAGCGGCGGTCATGCCGTCGAAGGTGTAGCAGGTCTTGCCGTTGTTCTCCAGCCCCCGGCGGTTCACGTAGAGCATCGGGACGTGGAGACGGGAGAGCTTGGCGGAGAGCATGCGGTGGCGTTTTTCATTTTTGGAAAGCGTGAAGGGGGAGGCGGACAGATTCAGGAAGAGATCGGTGCCCTTGGCGGCAAGGACATCCATGGGCGAGAAGCTGTAATTTTCATCCCAGCTGTCTTCGCAGAGGAGAAGCGAGAGGCGGATCACTTCGCCGCGGAGGGAGATCACAAAGGGCGCGAGCGCTTCTTCGGGGGTCGAGCCTTCTTCTCTCGCGAGGGCGAGAAGAGAGGTGAAATAGCGGCGGTCATCGAAACAGCGGTAATTGGGCAGAAGCGCTTTCACCGCATAGGGACGATGCAGTCCTTCCGGAGAGAGGAATGCGCCGTCTTTCGCGAGAAAAGCGGCATTGTATTTTCGGGGGCGGCCATCGTCATTCGTCTTTGTCCAGTCGATGGCGACGTTTCCCCACGCGATCATAATGTCCCGGGTTGCTTCTCGGAGGCGGTCATTGTATCGCTCTGCCTCGCGCAGGAAGGCATTCTGGTCCCACAGGTCTCCGATGAGATAACCGGTGAGGCACATCTCGGGAAGGACGAGAAGGTCAGCGCCCTCCTCTTTGGCGAGAGCGATCTCTTTTTCGATGAGCGCCCAGTTGGCGCGGATATTCCCAGGCAGGATGTCGAGCTGGGCGGTGCGGATAGTGAGCATGGTTGGGCTTCTTTCGTGAATGGAAGTGACTAGTGACTGGGGATGAGGATATAACAGGTGCAATGCTGTGGAAAGAGGGCTCCTGCATCCACTTGCTTTTCCTCCATTTTACAAAAGCATTTCTCTATTGTAAATGCACAGCGGCGAGATTTGTTATATAATGACTGTAATATGCAGCGAACCGTCCTACCTTCTTCCTTGGGAAGGGGGATGCCTGAAGGGCAGGGGGAGCCGAGCTGGGGAAACGCTGATGCAATCGGACAACGATGGGATCAGTATCTCCCCAGGCGGATTTTCACTTCATGCGGGAGCCAACCCCGACTCGCTTCGCTCGTCTGCCCCTTCCAAAGGAAGGGGCTGGAGAAACACTGTCGAATCCGCTCAACCGGTAGAATGTATTAACTATGGAACATTATCGCAACTATTCTGATTTCTTGAAACAAAAATACGGCGAGAAGGTCTACAAGATCCCGATCTCGCTCCCCGTGACCTGTCCGAACCGCGATGGTACGCTGTCAAAAGCTCCCTGCATCTTCTGTGGCTCGATCGGAGCGGACTATGAGACGAAGGCGGTCGGCATGAAGATCACCCGCCAGCTTGACCGGAGCATCGCGCATGTGGGGCCGAAGTACAAGGCAAAGAAATTCATCGCCTATTTCCTGAATTTCACAAATACCTACGCGCCGCCGGACGATTTTCGGCGCTGGATGGAGGAAGCCATGCAGCATCCCGATGTGGTGGGAGTCGACGTTTCGACGCGGCCGGACTGCATTCACGAGCGCTACCTTGACATCCTGAAAGAGCTTTCCGATACCTATGGCAAGGATGTGACGATCGAGCTGGGGCTGCAGAGCAGCAATGCCCATACCCTCGAGAAGATCGGCCGCTGTCACGGCGTCGCGGAATACATAGATGCCTCGCTCCGCATCGCTCGCTATGGCTTCGGGCAATGTACGCATGTCATCGCAGATCTTCCATGGGATGACCGGATAGACGTCATCGAGACGGCAAAGCTCATCTCCGTCCTCCCCGTGACAGAGGTGAAGCTGCACTCCTTATATATCGTGAAGGATACGGCGCTCGCGCATATGTATGAAGCCGGCGAGGTCACGCTCTCTTCGATGGAGGAATACATGGAGCGCGTCATTCTATTCCTTTCCTATCTCCGACCCGACATCGTCATCCAGCGTATCGTCGGCCGCGCCTCGGGCGGGAATACCCTCACCGTCAATGGCGGCTCTCCGTGGTGGGACGTCAAGAAAAGGATCGACGCCCTGATGGAAGAGCGCGGCATCATGCAGGGCGCGTGCTGCGACTATATCGACGGAAAGGCCGTGCGGAGATTTGTGCGGTGAGACATAAGAAATGGTATTGGTACACGAAAGGAACTTCATGGCAGAAAAAATAGAACAGATCATGGTGAACGACCGCGAGGAGGTCGGCGCGCTTTTGGAGCGGGACAGCTCCTACCTTGCCATCATCGGCGAGCACTACGGCGCAGACATCTTTGCCCGCGGCAATCTCATCCGGCTCAAGGGCGAGGAAGAGGCAGTCGATCAGAGCATGCGCGTGATCGGAAGACTGCGGCGGATGATCCGTCAGCGGATCCGCCTCTCTGCGCGGCAGGTCAGGATGGTGATGTCCCTCTTGGATGAAGGCAAAGAGCAGCTGCTCGAAGACATGGAAGACGACATCATCAATTTCACCAAGCAGGGCGCACCGCTTCGCCCCCGGACTGTGGGACAGAAGATCTACGTCGATACCATCCGTCACCATTCCATCACCTTCGGCATCGGCCCCGCGGGGACTGGCAAGACGTACCTCGCTGTCGCTCTCGCCGCTTTTGCGCTCAGAAATCATGACGTGCAGCGCATCATTCTCGTCCGTCCGGCGGTCGAAGCCGGTGAGAAGCTGGGCTTCCTTCCCGGCGATCTGCAGGAAAAGGTCAATCCGTACCTTCGTCCTCTCTTTGACGGACTGCTGGATATGTTCGGCCCGGAAGACTTCATGCGGCTGCAGCAGAAGGGCCAGATCGAAGTCGCGCCTCTCGCCTACATGCGCGGACGCACGCTCGAGAAATCCTTCATCATCCTTGATGAAGCGCAGAATACCACCATCGAGCAGATCAAAATGTTCCTGACACGTCTTGGACACCGATCGAAGATGGTCATCAATGGCGATACCACGCAGATCGATCTTCCCCCTCATGTCAAGAGCGGCCTCATCGATGCCGAGCGCGTGCTGAAGCATGTGAAAGACATCGGGCACGTCTATTTCAATGAAGACGATGTCGTCAGACACGATCTTGTGGCGGCGATCATTCATGCCTACGAAGAAGATGCGAAGAAAAAGAGCAGCTGGTGACTAGTGACTAGTAGCTAGGGATTAGTGGCTAGGGATTAGGTTTCCGATACGAGAAAACCGCTAGTCTCAAACCTCTGCGGCGCTTCTGATTTTTATGCGCCGCACTACCATTTCGCATTTCTCATTTCTAATTTCTCATTCAAGCAGAGCTTTCATTCGCAATCAAGGGACGATACGTCCCATGGGCTAATCCTGAACCTTGAAAGCGGGGATGAGTAGCTAGGGATGAGTGGCTAGGGATTAGGGGTGCCGAGTGACTAGTGACTTGTAACTTGTAATTTGAATACTACCTTCGGGCATCGCCCATCTTTATTTGCGGCGAAGCCGCCACCACAACCCTGAACCCTGAACCCTGAACCTTGAACCCACGACTTTCCATTCGAAAATCCATGATCTCGGAGGTGTTACCATGGAAATCACGATCAATTACAGTGATATGAAATTTTACGACGAAAATTACGAAAAGCTGATCCACACCGTCCTCACCAAGGGCGCAGAGCTGCAGAAGGTGCCGGAAGAGGCAGAGATCAGCGTCCTCATCTGTGATGCGGATACCATCCATGAGCTGAATCGCGACTACCGCAATGTCGATGCACCGACCGATGTCCTCTCCTTTGCACTGAATGAAGGGGAGGAGGACATTCCGGAGGAAGAAACAGAGCTGGGAGACATTGTCATCAATCTGGATCGTGCCATCCAGCAGGCCAAAGAATTCGGACACAGCACGGAACGCGAAGTGGCTTACCTCTCCGTTCACGGCTTCCTTCACATTCTTGGCTATGACCATTATGACCCCGAAGAAAAGAAAGCCATGCGAAAGGCAGAAGAAGATATCCTCTCCGCCTGCGGCATCACCCGCATGATGACCGAAGGGGAGATCGAAAGGGAAGCGGGAGTGAATGACTAGTGACTAGTGACTAGTGACTGGTGACTGGTAGCTAGGGATTGGTGGCTAGGGATTAGGTGGGCGATACGAGAATACCGTCATCTAAAATAGCGGCGAAGCCGCCACCTTCACTCCTAACTCCTAACTCCTCATTTGAGCAAAGATTTCATCCGCAATCAAAGGGCAGCACGCCCCGTGGGCTAACCCTGAAGTTTGAAGTTTGAAAGCAGGGATGAGTAGCTAGGGATTAGGGATTGGGGATTAGGAGTGACTAGTGACTGGTGACTTGAATACAGCTTTTGGGCATCGCCCTATTTATACTCCGCGGCGCCTCCATATTTTTATGCGCCGCACCACCATTTCTCATTTCTCATTTCTAATTTCTCATTCAATTGAAGCTTTCAAGCGTAATCAAGGGACGGCACGTCCCAAGGGCTAACCTTGAACCCTGCCATCTTTATTTAGGAGACTCTATGAATAACGAAACCAAATTTCACTCCGGCTTTGTCGCTCTTGTCGGGCGGCCGAATGTCGGTAAATCCACACTTATGAATGCCCTTCTGGGAGAAAAGATTTCCATCGTATCCGCTCATGCGCAGACGACCAGAAATAAGATCACCGGCGTATGGAACGGCGAGAATTCTCAGGTGGTCTTTCTGGACACCCCCGGCATGCACAAGCCGCAGAGCAAGCTCGGCGAAGTGATCCGTCAGAATACCATGGACGCTTTGGACGAGGTCGACCTCATCGTCTTCCTCTGCGCCGTGAACGATCCTCTGGGCGCAGGCGACCGCTACATCATTTCCCTTCTGAAAGACCGCAAGGTGCCGGTCATCCTTGCGCTGTCGAAGACGGACCTGATCTCCAAAGATGAGCTCTTGAAGAAGCTCGTGCAGTACGATAAGATTTACAAGTTTGCAGAAATCGTCCCGCTCTCCGCCAAGACGGGAGAGAATCTGGACGTCCTCATGAAGATGGTGGAAAAGTACCTGCCCGAAGGCCCGAAGTACTTCCCCGACGACATGGTGACTGACCAGCCGGAGCGAAACATCGTGCAGGAGATCGTCCGTGAAAAACTCCTCACGCGCACACGCGATGAAGTGCCGCACGCCATCGGCGTATTCACAGAAGAATTCCATGAACGCGAAAACGGCAAAGTCTACATCCGCTGCACGATCTACGTCGAGCGTGATTCGCAGAAACGCATCATCATCGGCAAGAAGGGGACCGTCCTCAAAGAAGCAGGACAGGAAGCCCGTGAAGAGATCCAAAGCCTCATCGGTGCTCCCGTCTTCCTCGACCTCTGGGTCAAGGTCAGCAAGGACTGGAAGAACAAGGACTATATCCTGAGAGAACTCGGGTATAAGGAACACAGGTAGCGGCTGGTGACTAGTGACTGGTGACTAGGGATTGGGAAATCTTGATAGCTGCGCAAATGGTATCCTCGTATCGTCATTTCGAGCGAAGCGAGAAATCTTTCTTGCAGACCGCTAAACGAAGGATGTGTGAAAGCAGAAATACGTAGCACCAAGGCGTTGTTTCCGTACCGGTGCTTATGTGATACTGACCGCAGTGCAAGAAAGATCCCTCGGCTACGCTCGGGATGACGATAGC
>CAKPQG010000046.1 GCA_934178345.1 uncultured Dialister sp.
CCGCCAAGCAGAAATTCGAAAGCTGGCGCTTTCGTCTATCCCGGCCTTTGGCCGCGCCCTTCTCCAAGGGCGAATGCGTCTGACGATAGTCGCATATCGTCGGGAACGGGTTAGCATGACAACAGAGCAAGATAAAATCCCACAGGCTGTATGAAAGCCCATATGAGACAGTTCTCCGCGGGGGTAGGCCCTTGGAGAAGGGCCGCGCCGAAGGCGCAGGATAGAGTGCCTCGAAGAGGCACAATTCGCCGCAGCGGCATAAAAGCGCGTGTGAGATAATCGTCATCTCACATCACCGCTATTTGCAGAATACCGATTTTCCAACAATTCCACTCTCTCGCCACGCAGAAATTCGAAAGCTGACGCTTTCGTCTATCCCGGCCTTTGGCCGCGCCCTTCTCCAAGGGCGAACGCGTCTGACGATAGTCGCATATCGGCGGGAACGGGTTAGCATGGCAATAGAGCAAGATACAATCCTACAGGCGGCATGAAAGCCCATGTGAGGAAATCGTCATCTCACATCACCGCCATTTGCAGAATACGGTATTTCGAACAATCACCCATATCCGCTGCGAAAAAATTCGAAAGCTGGCGCTTTCGTCTATCCCAGCCTTTGGCCGCGCCCTTCTCCAAGGGCGAACGTGTCTGATGATAGTCGCATATGGCAGGTAAGCGGACTAGGGAAACGCTGATTAAATCGCAGAATCAGATTTTACAAGAATTTTTATACATAGCTTCGTCATAACCTTCCTTAAATAGCTCGCTATTCGCGTCAGATTATTCCTCGCTATGCATAAAAATTCAAGAGTAAAATCTGACAACGATTTAATCAGTGTTTCCCTGGCATGATAACGGAGCAGGATATATCCCATGTAGCGGCATGAAAAACGCTGTGAGCTGATCCACTGACTGCTGATCGCCCACTGCTAATAGCTAACTATTTCCAAAGGAGGTACCTATGAAAAAACTACTCACCATCGCGGGCTCCGACTCCTCCGGCGGTGCCGGTATTCAAGCCGACCTGAAGACCTTTGCCGCCCTCGGCACCTACGGCATGAGCTGTATCTGCGCCCTGACCGCGCAGAATACGACAGGCGTCCGCATGGTCGCGAATACTCCGATTTCCATGGTCAAAGCTCAGCTCGAAGCCATCTACGACGACGTTCCGCCTGACGCCGTCAAGACAGGCATGCTCGGGACAGCTGCCATCGTGGATACGGTTTCCGATTTCCTTGGAAATCACCGAAATGCGCCGCTCGTCGTCGATCCCGTCATGGTCGCCACCAGCGGAGACACGCTGCTCGAAGACGATGCCATCGCGCTCTATAAAGAAAAACTCATCCCCCTTGCGACACTCATCACGCCGAACATCCCCGAAGCCGAAGTCCTCTCCGGCATGTCCATCACGAGCGAGCCCGACCGCCGAAAAGCCGCCGAAATACTCATGACCTTCGGCTGCGAAGCCGTCCTCATCAAGGGCGGACATCACATCATGGATGCCGATGACCTTCTCTATGACGGCAAAGACTTCATCGCCTATCCCGGGCGGCGCATCGACACGAAAAATACCCACGGCACAGGCTGCACCCTTTCGAGCGCCATTGCGGCAAGCCTCGCCAAAGGCCTTCCGCTCGAAGGTGCGGTAGAGGCCGCCAAGGACTACCTCACCGGCGCCATCGCGCGTGCGAAGACAGACTCCGTCGGACACGGCCATGGCCCCGTCCATCACTTCTGGTTCTACGGAGACCACTGGGGGAGGATGAAATGAACTATCCCTTCTTTGCCTACATGTCACGTCTGAAATACATCGCCCGCTGGGGCCTCATGCGCAGCACCATCCCAGAGAATGACGCCGAGCACACCCTCCAGACCGCCATGATCGCTCACGCCCTCGCCCTCATCCGGCAAGACATCTTCCATGAGTGGGCAGATCCCGAGCACTGCGCCATGCTCGCCCTCTACCATGATGCCAGCGAAGTCTTCACCGGCGACCTCCCGACACCCGTGAAATACTTCACCACCGGCCTCCACGAAAAGTATGAGGAAATCGAGAACAAAGCCCGAGAAAAACTCCTCGCGACCCTCCCCGAAGAACTGCAGGAAAGCTACGCGTCCTATCTCGTGGAGCTCGAGCAGGATCCCCTCTGGCCCCTCGCCAAAGCCGCCGATACCCTCTCCGCCTTCCTCAAATGCGCCGAAGAAGTCCGCGATGGAAATCCGGAATTTCAAGAAGCCTATCGCACGACCAGAAAGAAACTCGAAGACCTTCATATGAAAGAAGTCGACTGGTTCCTCGCCCGTTTCGCCAAGAGCTTCGAGAAGACGCTGGATCAACTGAATCAGAAGCAGTAAGAGCAGCCCCTTGCGGGCGCTCTTTTTTATTGTGGGAGACTCAGAGACTGGAAGACGATAGACTTTGAGACTACGGGAAACGGATGAGAGATATCAGACGTCAGATGTCAGACTGGGAGACTAGAAGACGATAGACTTTGGGATTGTGGGGAACGGATGAGAGAAATCAGACGTCAGATGTCAGATATCAGACTAAGAGACTAGGAGACGATAGACTTTGGGACTGTGGGAACAGATGAGAGACATCAGAGATCAGACTGGGAGACTGAGAGACGATAGACTTGGAGACTGTGGGAGCGGGTGGGAGATATCAGACATCTGATATCTGATATCTGATATCTGATATCTGACGTCTCCAAGTCTAATGTCTCCAAGTCTGACGTCTCTTAGTCTCAAGGTCTCCGCACTCTCAAGTATACATTATTGTCATGGAGGTATGGATTTCTATAGAGATTTGTAAAAACATAATTTAATAC
Organism: uncultured Dialister sp.; assembly: GCA_934178345.1. GTDB lineage: Bacteria > Bacillota > Negativicutes > Veillonellales > Dialisteraceae > Dialister. Next base: position 2,829 of record CAKPQG010000046.1, read on the forward strand.
TTTACTAACGGGGGGGGTAATGGTATCCTAATGGCATGAAAGGGAGTTTATTTTTACTTTTATCATGGTAATATCCGGGAGGGATAGGTATGAAGAAGGAAACAAAGAAACTCATTGCCGCTGGTATCGTGATGGCGCTCAGTTGCGGCGCTTGGGGAAGCGTGTCGGCGGCTGATAATGCTGCTACTGCAGGTGAAGATATAAATGTGAATAACATTTATTCGGATGGTAAAATTAGTAATGTTTATTATGGATTGAACGCTACAGGGGATCCTGCAAGCTCCCAAGAAGGAAAGATTTCGTTAACGACGCCAAAGGTTGAGATCCATGCTACTGGGATTGGAATTCAGGGGAGAAATTGGGGATCTGTTATTGTGGGCAATACAGATACAAAAAATGTCAGTATTTCTGGTGCTTCGCAAGGAGTCAAGCTGAGTAAAGGCGGATGTGCGGAGATTACCGGGGAACAGGTAAACATATCTAATGATATAAAGGGAAAACCGTTAATTGAGATTGATAATCAGTTTCCTAAGGCTAAAAGATCTGCTCAGCTGATTGTTAAAGGAAAACAGATTGAGCTTGTGTCTGCCAGTCAGGTCATTTATGCACAATCAAAATATTCTGCGTCGCAAAGTTACCCCAAAGCTAGCGTTGTTTTGGGGGATGGCTCTACGGAATCACTTACTATGACAGGCGGTAATGGAATTAATGCTGGAAAAAATTCGGAAATCATCGGGAATGCGAAAGATATTAAACTTGTGGTCAATTCAGCTGCGAGCACGAAAGGTGTGCAAGCAATTACTGAGGAATCCATGGTGCAGTTGACCGCTACAAACAATTTGCTGATAGACGTAACTGGCACGGACGGTGCAATAGCTGTGGATAATAGTTCTACCTCTGGAAAGGTGGAACTTGCCGGAAATGACATAAAAATCCAGGCAAAGGGAGAAAGAAGCAGTGCTTATGGCGTCAAGGCAGAGGCGCAGCAGTCAAGTGTTTCGATTTCCGGAAATACGGTAGAAATCAGTACTACCGGCGGGAAAAATGGAAACAAGGGAGAAATTGGCAGCGCTGCGCTGTATGCCGATAAGTCGTCCAATATTCAGGTAGATGCGAATAAAGTAGTCGTTAGCACCACGAATGCAAAGGAGCATGCATTTGCTGTTTATAGCAATTGGGGCTCTGATATTAAACTTGGCAAAGATGCAAATTCTGAAGTGCAGATTTCAAGCAGCAGCGAAGGGATAGCTACAGGTGTTGCGGTAGCTTCAGCTGAAGGTGCTAAACCCCCGGCACTGGAAGGTCTCAAAGGGGAGACGAGCAGTACGCCGACGGTTGTAGCACCAGATGGCAAAGTGACGATCCAGGGTGCAAAGATCAATGTATCCGCAGAAGGTAAGAAGGCTCGCGGTTTATATGCACAGGATAATAATAAGATCAGCGCCGGAAATGCCGGCTCCGATATCCAGATTTCTGTCAAAGGCGAAGATGCTATTGGTGTACTGGCTCTTGTCCATGGTTCCGTCGATTTGAACGGGAAAAATGCTGTAATCAAGGCAGAAAGCAGGAGCAATCTAGCATCTGAAGGGATTCATGTCCAGAACACTGACCTGACGGATACGGCTCATCGTGCTACAGTCAACGTAAATACCGAGAATACGACGATTCATGCGGATTCGGCTCTCGTTGCTATGAGTAACAGTGTGCTGAATGTGAACAGTAACTTGGTAACCCATGGTAAGAATGCTATCCTGACCCGCGGCAATTCGGATGTCAATATCAACGTGGATGGCGAGCATACGACACAGCTGAATGGTGATATCGTATTCAACTATGATAAAGCAACTAGCAGTACCGTCATCGATTCGAATGTCAATGTGAATCTGAATGGGGAAGGCTCATTCTGGACGGGCAATACAAAGGCGGAATGGAATAACGGTAATGAAGGGAAGCCTGACGCCGACACGATGAAAGTCTCTCATATGACGCTGCAAGTGGAGAATGGAGCACAGTGGAATCCAACCTCTGTCAAAGAAGTAGGGGATAACTCGGCTTCGTCGGGCTCACAGGCTGTGGCGTTGAACAGTTTGAAAATGAACAACGGCGTAGTCAATCTGGATAGCGACAAACTTGGTGCAAACTCTCCGGTCAAAGTAGAAAATATCAGCGGTAACGGAACCATCACCACCAACTCCCTCGATAACAAACTTGTCATCGACACAAAAGATGCAGGTACAAAGCTCAAAGTCGAAGGCTCGGGCGAGATCGGCGACAAGATCCTCGCGGGCAAAGCCACACTGGAAGACCTCGCTGGCACGGCTAAAATGGGTGATAAAATAGCTTCCGATGAAGTAGGGACACAGAATGGTATCATCGCCGGCAGAATGTTTGCCAAGGTACGTGATGGCAAGATCGTTGCTTCGACGATCGAGAAAGCCGTTCAGCCGCATAACCAGGCGGTCAGCAGCATGGCGAACCTCTCCCTCATGACCTGGCGTCAGGAAAACAATGACATGAATAAACGTCTGGGTGAAGTACGCGCGAGCGAAGGCAATCAGGGCATCTGGGCTCGTATGGCGCGCGGCCAGTCTAAGTACGGCGCGCAGGGCATCAAGAACCAGTACAACTACTACCAGCTCGGCTATGACAGCAAGATTTCCGATGACTGGATCCTGGGCGGTGCCTTCACCTACACTGACGGGGACAGTAGCTATACCAATGGCAGCGGCACGAATAAGCACACCGGCTTTGCGGTATACGGCAGCAACCTTCGAGATGACGGCAGCTTCATCGACCTCATTGCGAAGTATGCACACATGAAGAATGACTTCGACGTGAATGGCGGCGTAGGTAGCGGCGACTACAGCACGAATGGCCTCTCCTTCTCCGCGGAATACGGCAAGCGTTTCCAGCAGGAAGGCTACTGGATCGAACCGCAGGCGGAACTGACCTACGGCAGAGTCTCCTCGGCAGACTTCACGACGAAGAATGGAGCAAGGGTTGCGAAGGTCCATCAGGACAGCATGGACAGCCTCGTAGGACGTCTGGGCTTCTCGCTCGGCAAGGATATCAAACAGGGCAATGTATACATCCGCGCGTCCTATCTCTATGACTTCAAGGGTGAAACTTGGGCGCAAATGACCAGTGAGACAGTTGGTAGTGATCGCGCACCAGTTTACAAGACCGATCTCGGCGGCGGCTGGTGGGAATTCGGCGTCGGCACGAACCTGAACCTCGGCCATGATACCCATTTCTATCTGGATGTAGAAACCACCGCAGGCGGTGATGTCGATACTCCGTGGCAGTGGAATGCAGGCGTTCGCTACTCCTTCTAAAGAAAGAGCGGATGCGCCGGCAATCATTGAATAGCAAAAAGCCTACTGAAGATGTTTTCTTCAGTAGGCTTTTTGTATGGAGAAATCAGACGTCAGACTGGGAGACTAGGAGACAGCAGAGGTTTGAGATCAGAGGTCAGATTGAGAGAGGACACGTTGGTGCGTAATCTGAAGTCTAAAGTCTTCAAGTCTTACTGAGCAGCAAATGTTTACACTGAATTTAACAGAATGCGTTCTTGTAGATGGAAGACAAGGGGGATGGAGTGTTATAATAATGAGTATCACTAAAAAGTGATCGAAATGGCGGAGACTGAGAGACTAGAAACATTAGGCATCTGAAGTTTCCCAGTCTAATGTCTTTAAGTCTCCATGTCTGACATCTGATGCCTCAAATACCAAAGGAGCCAATCATACATGAAAATACTTGTTACCGGCGGAGCCGGATTCATCGGTTCCCACCTGATGCGGACACTCGAAGCAGCAGGCCACGAAGCCATCGCGCTGGACAATCTCTCCACCGGCCTTCGTGAGAATCTGCTCCCGCATATGAAACTCATCGTCATGGATATCCATGACAAAGCCGTCGAAGACATTTTCCGGAAAGAGCACTTCGATGCCGTCGTGCATCTCGCGGCGCAGACCCTCGTCTCCGACTCCATGACCGATCCCGAGCACGATATGCATGAGAACATCGCCGGCACCGTCCGCATCCTTGAATGCTGCCGGAAATACGGCGTCAAGCGCATCATTTTCTCCTCCTCGGCGGCGACCTATGGGGATGTGGCCGATAGCGCTCTCCCGATTTCCGAGACCTTGCCGCAGCAGCCCCTCTCCTTCTACGGCCTCACCAAAAAGACAGCCGAGAACTATCTCGAGCTCTACCGCCTCGCCTATGGCATAGACTATGTCATCCTCCGCTTTGCCAATGTTTACGGCGAACGCCAGGGGGATGGCGGTGAAGGCGGCGTCATCAGCATTTTTGCGAAACGCATCGCCGAAGGGAAAGGCATCACCATTTTCGGTGATGGAAATCAGACCCGCGACTTCGTCTACGCCGGTGATATCGCAGACGGCATCCTCGATGCGCTTACGACCGAAGCGGCCAATACTGCCTACAACCTCAGCACGTCCGAGGAAACCAGCCTGAAAGAACTGGTAGCCATCCTCTCCAAAGTCTCCGGCAAAGAAATCGTCCCTGCCTACGACAAACCCAGAGAGGGTGACATCTACCGTTCCTCCCTGAACAACGCCAAAGCGAAATGCAATCTTCAATGGGAGCCCAAAATCTCCCTCGAAGAAGGCCTCCGGCGCACCTACGAAGACTTTGCGAAAAGAGAAGGCAAATAGTAAGCCGTAGCGGCATGAAAGCTTATGTGAGACAGTCCCTGGCGAGTAGGCCCTTGGAGAAGGGCCGCGCCAAAGGCGCAGGATGGATTCCCCGCAGCGGTGTAAAAGCTAATGTTGGACAGTGCCAAGCGAGCAGCCCCATAGAGAAGGGCCGCGCCGAAGGCGCAGGATGGCTCCCCGCACTTTACGAAATAAATCTGCTGCGCAGATTTGTGCCTCTGCGAGGCACATCCATCCCGGCCTTTGGCCGCCCCCTTCTCTAAGGGGGAACGCGTTTAAGAACTGTCTCATAGGGCAAGAAAACGCCCAGCATGCTAACTGAGTAGGCCCTTGGAGAAGGGCCGCGCCAAAGGCGCAGGATGGATCCTCGAAGAGGTAGGGCGACTTATGAGAAGGCCATAAAAAGAGAAAGAAGAATCTGCTACGCAGATTTGTGCCTCTGCGAGGCACATCCATCCCGGCCTTTGGCCGCCCCCTTCTCTAAGGGGGAACGCGTTTAAG
>CAKPQG010000047.1 GCA_934178345.1 uncultured Dialister sp.
GCAGGCACCGCAGGCGGCGTCCTCTTTGGTCAGATCATGAGAATTGCATCCGGCAACAAGGTCAACCCGCTGATCGGCTCCGCAGGCGTATCTGCAGTCCCGATGGCAGCCCGTGTATCTCAGGTCGTAGGCCTGAAAGACAACCCGTCCAACTACCTGCTGATGCAGGCTATGGGCCCGAACGTAGCAGGCGTTATTGGTACTGCAGTAGCAGCAGGCACCATGCTCGCACAGTTTGGCAAATAAGACGCGAAGCGTCTTCAAAAAAGCTCCAGCTTATGCTGGGGCTTTTTTGTTTTGGGTTCAGGGTTCAGGTTGATGGGTTCAGGGTGGTGGTGCGGCGCATAAAAAATAGAAGCGCCGCGAAGGTTTGAAACTAGCGGTTTTCTCGTATCGCAAACCTAATCCCTAGCCACTAATCCCTAGCCACTAATCCCTAGCCACCAGTCACCAGTCACCAGTCACAAGTCACTAGTCACCAGTCACTCCTAATCCCTAATCCCTAATCCCTAATCCCTGGCCACTAATCCCTGCTTTCAAACTTTGCACACCGGCATAGCGCCCTATGTGAGACAGCAGAAAAGGGGAAATCCTGCCGTGAAATGTTTGCAAACCGTTATTCTCGTACCGTCATCCCGAGCGTAGCCCTCGATCTTTCTTGCATACCGGTATATCGCCCTATGTGAGATAGCGGAAAACGGGAAACCACTTGCGAAGGAAGCAAGAAATGACGGAGTGCAAGGAAGATTTCTCGCTGCGCTCGAAATGACGGTATGGGGTATAGCGCCGTATGTGAGATAGCGGAAAAGGGGGAACCACTTGCGAAAGGAGCGTGGAAGAACAGAGTGCAAGGAGGATTTGCTGGCTGCGCCCCTCATGACGGCATGGGGATGGATGGCTCTCCTTATGCTCCTTGTCTGATCATTATCCCTCTTATAGAATTTATTTATGCCTTTTTCGTGCGCCTTTTATGATAGATGCAAGTAGAAAATGGTATCGACGGATCTTTGAGAAAAAATGAGGGGCGGCCTAAACATGATAGTATGCTATTCTTTATAAATGGAATGTGGCGGCTTATGGGGTGAAACGGAGTGATTTCTAACGTATAGAGACGTATGGGAGAGATGCTAGAGAGGAAGGCGGCATGGATAAAAAAGGGGGAGGATAGAAAGTTTCTCCAGATAAGAGCAGAAATGCAAATGCAAATGAGAAATACATAGCATACATACCTAAAACCAGGGATCTTCCATCATGCCCTTGTGCAATAATCGGTGGTTTAGTATCATAGAACACGGCTTTCTCATAAGAATAACAGTTATTCTTTATGGGAATTACAGTCTGGCTCAGATAGGAAGGAGGATAGAGGTAGAGAGTCTGGTTTTTCATAGGGTATTGATTATAGCATTCATTTTTAGATAGCATGACCCATAATTGAAAGACGAATGGAGCGCCGAAATATGTAGGCGGCGTTTTCCTGAAAAGAAATCCGCGGATTTCTTTTTTCATCAAGCATTGATAGGTATTACAGAAACACATAGGAAGGTAAATTATGGATCCCGCTATTATTACGCTGTGCGTACTGGGTGTAGCCGCATTCCTGTTCATCACCGAACTGATCCCGCTGGCTGTCACCGCTATGGCTGCCTGCACCGCCCTCGGCATTCTGGGTGTTCTCCCGGCAAAGGCTGTTTATGCAGGTCTTTCTAATTCCACCGTCGTTCTCTTCGGCGGCATGTTCGTTATCGGCGCTGCCATGTTCAAGACCGGTCTGGCAGAAGCTATCGGCGTAGCTGTCGTTAAAAAAGCAGGCACGAATGAAGTGCCGCTGATGGCTGCCATCATGATTGTCACCATCATTCTGTCCTCCGTTTCTTCCAACACGGGCACCGTTGCCTGCCTGATGCCGGTCATCATCGGTATCTGCACCGTAGCAAAGCTCCCCGCTTCCAAACAGCTGATGCCACTGGCAATCGCTGCTAACGTCGGCGGCACCATCACCATGATCGGTACCCCGCCAAACGTTATCGTTACCGGCGCACTGACGACCGCTGGTCTTCCGACTTTCGGCTTCTTCGAATTTGCCTGGATCGGTATCCCGCTGTCTCTCATCATCACTGTTTACACCCTGTTCGTAGGCCGTCATTTCGTAGCAGCTAAATCCGCTGGTGCGATGGACGAAGAAGCCATCAAAGCGGCTAAGGAAGAAGCAGGTGCTGGCGGAGATGCTCCGAAATCCAAGGCTAAAATGTGGATTTCCGGCCTGATTCTGATTGGCGTCGTTGCCTGCATGGCTCTCGACCTGAAGACCGTTCCGCTGCACACCGCAGCTGTCACCGGTGCTATCCTCTGCGTCATCACCGGCTGCCTGAAGGAAAAAGAAGCATACGCTGGTATCGACTGGGTCACCATTTTCCTCTTCGCTGGTATGCTTTCCGTCGCTTCCGCTATGGAAAAAACTGGCGCTGGCAAACTGATCGCTGACACCGTCGTCAGCATGATGGGCACGAACCCGAACCCATATGTCCTGACTGCGGTTCTGTTCCTGATTTCCAACGTTCTCACCCAGTTCATGTCCAACACCGCATCCGCTGCGCTTCTCGCACCGATCGGTATTTCCATCGCGCAGTCCATCGGCGCTGACCCGAAACCGGTTCTGATGGCTCTCGGCATCGCAGCTTCCTGCGCATTTGCTACCCCGATGGCTACTCCGCCAAACACCCTCGTCCTCGGACCTGGCGGATTCACCTTCAATGACTACGCAAAAGTCGGCGTACCGATGTGCGTCCTGTCCCTCATCATCTGCCTCGTAGTCATCCCGATCGTATGGCCATTTGGCATGTAAGATAGACAAAAAAGCTCCGGCTCCTGCTGGGGCTTTTTTTGTTTTGGGGGGAGTGGCTAGTGACTGGTGACTAGTGACTGGTGACTAGTCTCTGGGCGTTCGCTGAGGGCATCATTTCAAGGTGAGCGAGAAATTCTTCTTGCGCTGCATGGGACAACCCCATCCCCCATGTCGTCATTACCCCTAATCCCTAATCCCTAGCCACTAGTGACTAATCCCTAGCCACTAGTCACTAGTCACCAGTCACCAGAGACTAGTCACCAGTCACTAGTCTCTACTCAGCCATTTATACCCTGCTATAAAAACCTTTTATTCCATATTTTTAGCGCTGGCGCGGCAGATATTTCTTGCTGCTGCCATTCTACGGAAGTGCAAATCGTGGGAAAGAGGGCAGGGGCGCTCTGAAATTGCATAGATAGCGATATAATCATGCATCGTGGAACTTCAAAGAACGCATTATTGCTTTTCATTTGCGTCTCCTGATGCATAGATAGCGATATAAAAAGTGCCAAATGAGCGATAAATTCAGCAAATAAATTTAGAACAACTATGAAAATTCATGCTGCATTCGAATTTTACCCCTCTTGCAAAACGGTGAAAAATAAGTAAAATAACCATAGATGCCTATGGAAGTACCGAAAGGGAATCCATGGATACGAGCCCTTTTCCCTGGGGCTGAGCGAAAGGAGGATAGCCGGTTGGCCAAGGGGTTGATTTCCGGAAAACGTTTCGGGATTCATTGATTTCAGCAATTATATATCTTTACTACATAGGATTCTGAAGTCTTCCGGAAAGCTTTTCTCCGCTGTTTCAGATGCATCTCATGAAAGAGCGGGAGAAGCCATCCAATAAGGAAGGTGAACCATTATGGATCCAGCCATTATCACACTGTGTGTCCTGGCTGTGGCAGCGTTTCTCTTCGTTACCGAACTGATTCCACTGGCTGTCACCGCTATGGCTGCATGTACTGTACTGGGGATTCTGGGTGTACTGCCATCGAAGGCTGTATACGCAGGTCTTTCCAATTCCACCGTCGTACTTTTCGGCGGTATGTTCGTCATCGGCGCTGCTATGTTTAAGACCGGTCTTGCCGAAGCCATCGGTATTGCCGTCGTTAAAAAAGCAGGCACCAATGAACTGCCATTGATGGCAGCCATCATGATCGTTACCTGCGCACTGTCCTCTGTTTCTTCGAACACCGGTACAGTAGCCTGCCTGATGCCGGTCATCATCGGTATCTGCCAGGCAGCGAAGATCCCGGCTTCTAAACAGCTGATGCCTCTGGCTATCGCTGCTAACGTCGGCGGTACCATCACCATGATCGGTACTCCGCCAAACGTTATCGTTACCGGCGCTCTCTCTGCTGCAGGACTTCCGACCTTCGGATTCTTCGAATTCGCATTCATCGGCGTTCCGCTGTCCATCATCATCGTTCTCTACACCCTCTTCATCGGCCGCCGTTTCCTCCCGGACCACTCTGCTGGTGCGATGGATGAAGAAGCCGTCAAAGCTGCAAAAGAAGAAGCAGGTGCTTCTGATGACAGCGCTCCGAAGAGCAAAACCAAGATGTGGATCTCCGGTCTCATCCTGATCGGCGTCGTTGTTGCTATGGCTCTTAATCTCAAGACCGTTCCGCTGCACACCGCAGCAGTCACCGGCGCTATCCTTTGCGTCATCACCGGCTGCCTGAAAGAAAAAGAAGCCTATGCCGGTATCGACTGGGTCACCATTTTCCTCTTCGCTGGTATGCTTTCTGTAGCCACCGCTATGGAAAAGACCGGCGCTGGCAAACTGATCGCTGACACCGTCGTAGGCATGATGGGCTCGAACCCGAACCCATATGTACTGACCGCAGTACTGTTCCTGATTTCCAACGTACTCACCCAGTTCATGTCCAACACTGCATCCGCAGCGCTCCTCGCACCGATCGGTATCTCCATCGCGCAGAACATCGGATGCGATCCGAAACCGGTACTGATGGCTCTTGGTATTGCAGCCTCCATGGCATTCGCAACTCCAATGGCTACTCCGCCAAATACCCTCGTACTTGGCCCTGGCGGATTTACTTTCAATGATTACGTCAAAGTCGGCGTTCCGATGTGCGTCATCTCCTGGATCGCCTGCGTCATCATTATCCCGATCTTCTGGCCATTCTGATGGTCAAGTATCAATGAAATATGAGGCGGCGGGGCCTGCGCTTACTGAGCGTAGACCCGCCTCCCTTCTTTCATTGCTTTTCTTTACTCACATTTTTAAAACAAGGAAAGGTGGATTCATTCATGGATACTCCAGGCCCGCTTTCCATTTGTCTCACCAACATGGTCATTGTATTCGCTGTACTGATCTTCCTGGCTTTCGTCATCGAGCTGATTCACGTCGTGGATCCGACCAAAGGCAAGAAGAAATAAGAATAGCACATCACTTGAGCTTCGTTTGGGAGAAGGACACGATGCTCTGCCTCTCAAATGCTCTTACCCTCGAACATACAATGATTACACCTAGGAGGCTATACACATGGACGGCTTTATGAGAGCACTTGTTTCTGTATGGACAGACTCCGGCTTTGCCGCACTGACATGGCAGAACATGGTTATGATTCTGGTAGGGCTCATTCTGCTCTACCTCGCTATTGCAAAAGAGTATGAACCTCTTCTGCTCCTGCCAATCGCATTCGGCGATATCATGGCAAACTTCCCGAATACCGGGTTCGAAGACGAAATGGGCGTTATGATGGCCATCGGCTTCGGTATCAAATACGAAATTTTCCCGCCGCTGATTTTCATGGGCGTAGGCGCAATGACCGACTTTGGTCCGCTCATCGCTAACCCGAAGACCGTACTTCTGGGCGCAGCTGCTCAGATCGGCGTATTCGTAGCACTCGCTGGTGCTATGATGCTCGGCTTCAACGTACAGGAAGCAGCATCCATCGGCATCATCGGTGGTGCTGACGGCCCGACCGCTATTTACCTGACTTCCAAACTGGCTCCACATCTGCTGGGCGCCATCGCAGTCGCTGCTTACTCCTACATGTCCCTGGTTCCGCTGATTCAGCCACCGATCATGAAACTGTGCACCACCAGAGAACAGCGCAGAATCAAAATGACCACCCTTCGTCCGGTTTCTCATTTTGAAAAAGTTGTATTCCCGATCGTTGTTGCTATCGTCGTATCCCTGCTTCTGCCGCCGGTTGCAGCTCTGATGGGCTGCCTCTGCCTTGGCAACCTCTTCGAAGTATCCGGTGTCACCGCTCGTCTGTCTGACACCGCTCAGAACGCACTTTGCAACATCGTCACCATCTTCCTGGCAACCGGTACCGGCCTCACCATGACCGGCGACAAATTCCTCCGTCTGGAAACCAT
>CAKPQG010000048.1 GCA_934178345.1 uncultured Dialister sp.
CATTCTCTCTCGTTTTCATCCCGCTAGAACCCTATCCGGCTCGCTACGCTCGCCACCTTCCCCACGCGGGGAAGGCTATGGTGCGGAGAAGCGGTATTCTCGTTTCATTGACTTGAGACGTTCATTCTCTCTCGTTTTCATCCCGCTAGAACCCTATCCGGCTCGCTACGCTCGCCACCTTCCCCACGCGGGGAAGGCTGCAGTACGGGGAAAGCGGTATTCTCCTTTCTCATCCCTAGCCACTGGTCACTAGCCACCAGCCACCAGTCACCAGTCACCAGTCACTAGTCCCCAGCCCCTAGCCACGCATCCCCTTGCGTCATCTGTTATAATAGAAACGTAGAAATATATCTCTTCAGGGCGGGGCGGAATTCCCCACCGGTGGTAAAGATTTTCTGAGCCCACGAGCTGTGGATGTCCTGCAGTAGATCTGGTGAGAACCCAGAGCCGACGGTTAGAGTCCGGATGAAAGAAGAGTGGTAGACTTTTTGGCTGTCCACCTCCCTGAAGGAAAGGAAGGTGGATTTTTTGCGTATTGATGAAGACAGAAAATTCATGAGCCGTGCGCTGGAGCTGGCGGTGCGCGGCATGGGACATACCCGTCCGAATCCGATGGTCGGGGCGGTGCTTGTGAAAGATGGCCGCATCATCGGCGAGGGCTGGCATGAAGTATATGGCGGGCCGCATGCGGAAGTGAACTGCTTCGCTCACGCGACAGAAGATCCGAAGGGGGCGACGCTCTATGTGACGCTCGAGCCCTGTTCGCACTATGGGAAGACGCCGCCGTGCGCTGACCTCGTGGTGGAAAAAGGCGTCGACCGCGTGGTCGTCGCGATGGAGGATCCGAATCCTCTCGTCGCCGGCAAGGGGATCCGCAAGCTGAAAGAAGCGGGGATTTTCGTGACGGTCGGTATCATGGAGGAAGAAGCGAAGAAGCTGAATGAAGTTTTCCTGAAATACATCACGCAGCACAAGCCCTTCGTCCTCTACAAGGCGGCGATGTCTCTGGATGGCAAGACGGCCTGCCACACGGGGGACTCCCAGTGGATTTCCTGTGAAGACTCGCGGGAAGAAGTACATGTGCTGCGCGGCTGCTACAAGGGCATCATGGTCGGCGCGGGGACGATCCTTGCGGATAATCCGCAGCTGACGGCCCGCACAGAGGGGATGATCGACCCCGTGCGTATCATCGTGGACGGGCATCTCTCGGTGCCGCTCAAAGCGAAGGTATTTCAGGAAGAGGGGGAGAATATCATCCTCACCACGACGGCCTCGGATGAGGGAAAGCGCAAAGCGCTCTCGGATATGGGCGTCGATATCATCATGACGGACAGCGAAGAGAAAGGCAGTGTCGATCTCGAGGCCGCCATGACGGGGCTCGCGCTGAAAGGCATCGACAGCATCCTCTTAGAGGGCGGCGCGACGCTCGCTGCGTCTGCCTTTGATGCCGGTATCGTCGACAAGGTACGCATCTATACCGCGCCGATGATCATCGGCGGCGTCTCTGCGCCCGGGCTCATCGGCGGTGAGGGCGCACCGACCATCCCGAAGGCCATCCGTCTCCGTGACATCCAGACGCAGATGACGGGGAAGGATCTCGTCATCGAGGCGTATGTAGAAAAAGAAGCCAATGAAGAAAAAGCAGAGTCCACCCGCCCGACGGACGTCGACCTGCTGAAGAGAGAGGAAGAGCCATGTTCACAGGGATTGTAGAGGAAATAGGGACGCTTCGTGGGATGAAGCCCACAGCGTCTTCCTGCACGCTCACCATTTCTTGTGAAAAAGTCCTCGAAGGGACGAAGCTCGGCGACAGCATCGCGGTGAACGGTACCTGCCTCACTGTGACGCGGATGGATACGCACTCTTTCGATTGCGACGTCACGCCGGAGACACTTTCGCGCACGTCGTTTTCCATGGTGCGCGTCGGCTCGCCCCTGAATCTTGAGCGGGCGCTCCGTCTCTCGGATCGCCTGGGCGGTCACATCGTGCTCGGCCATGTCGATACCACGGGACGCCTGATTTCCTTCATCAAGGACGGAAACGCGGTGAATGTCACGATTTCCATCGAAAAGAAATGGATGAAATACATCATAGAAAAAGGCTCTGTCGCCATCGACGGCGTGAGCCTCACGGTTGCAAGGCGCGAAGCAGACCGCTTCACGATCTCCCTCATCCCACATACGGGGGAGAAGACCATCCTTCTCGGGAAGCACCCGGGAGACCCGGTGAATGTCGAGTGCGACTACCTGGGAAAATATGTGGAGCAGCTCATGAAAAAGGACACGGAAGAAGGTCTCACCATGGGCATGCTTGAGACACTTTCTGGAGGAAACTATGGAATTTAAATTTGACCCGATTGAAGATATTTTAGAAGAGATCAGGCAGGGACACATCGTCATCATGCAGGACGCCGAATCCCGCGAAAACGAAGGCGACTACATCTGCGCCGCAGAATTTGCCACGCCGGAGAATGTGAACCGCATGGCGTCCGAAGCGAAGGGCGTCATCTGCATGCCGATGTCCGAGGAAATCGCAGAATCCCTGTACCTCGGACCGATGATCCGTCACAATACGGACAATCACCAGACCGCCTTCTTAGAGTCCATCGACTACAAGGACTCCGGCACCGGCGTCTCTGCCGCCGCCCGCTCCATGACAGCCTTGGAAGCCATCAAAGACGGCGCGAAGCCGGAAGACTTCCGCCGCCCGGGGCATCTTTTCCCGCTGAAAGCTCGCCGCTGGGGCGTCCTCGAACGGCAGGGCCATACCGAAGCGACCGTCGACCTCGCGCGCCTCGCGGGACTCAAGCCCGCCGGCCTGTGCTGCGAAATCATGAATGAAGACGGCACCATGGCCCGCCGCGAAGACCTCTTCCGCCTCGCCAAGGAAAAAGGCCTCAAGATCGGCAACATTCAGGAACTCATCGAATACCGGAAAAAGCATGAAATCTTCGTCGAACGCATCACCGCCGCCAAACTCCCGACCAAGTACGGCGACTTTGAGATCTACGGCTTCGTGAACCGCATGAATGGCGAGCACCACGTCGCCCTCACCATGGGGAAGGTCGATGACGGATCTCCCGTCCTCTGTCGCATCCACTCCGAATGCCTCACCGGCGACTGCTTCGGATCGCTCCGCTGCGACTGCGGACAGCAGCTCTCTGCAGCCATGCGCCAGATCGCCAAAGAAGGTCGGGGCGTCCTCGTCTACCTGCGTCAGGAAGGCCGCGGCATCGGCCTCATCAATAAGATCCGCGCCTATGCCCTGCAGGACGAAGGCTATGACACCGTAGAAGCGAATCTGAAGCTCGGCTTTGCTGCCGACCTTCGCGAGTACATGACCGGCGCACAGATCCTTAGAAATCTCGGCGCGACCCACATCCGCCTCCTGACGAACAACCCGCAGAAAATCGACGACGTCAGCGAGTACGGCATCACCATCACCGAGCGCGTCCCCATCGAAATCGCGCCCACCAGAGAAGATGAATTCTACCTCAAAACCAAGCAGGAAAAAATGGGCCACATGCTGAAACTCGACCAGGACATCGTAGAACCGAAGGCATAGGATTTTAGTGGCTAGTGACTAGTGACTGGTAGCTAGGGATGAGTGGCTAGGGATTATGAATGCTGAGTGACTGTTTCCTTAAATTTACAAAAATCGGCGCAAAGCGCCGCACCTCTTAGCCTTCCCCGCATGGGGAAGGGGAACCGCGCCAGCGGGGGATAGGGTACTAGCGGCAGGAACACGAAAAGGGAATACACGTTTCTATTTCTTCGAAATGATCTTTCAAAGGACAGCACCCTATCCGCCCTACGGGCACCTTCCCCCATGGGGAAGGCGAATAAGAAGGGCGCATCGGCCATATATTCACGGAGCAGCCGCCACCACAACCCTGAACCTTGAACCCTTGATTTTAACATTTACAAAATATGTTACATATACCCAAAGGAGATTCCCTCATGAACATCATTTCCGGACTTTTCAATGAAAGCGACATTCGCGTCGGCATTATCGCTTCCCGTTTCAATGAAGTCATCGTTTCCAAACTCATCGACGGCGCAGCCGATGGTCTTGCCCGTCATGGTGTCGACATGGACAAAGTCGACCTCGCGTGGGTGCCGGGCGCCTTCGAGATCCCGCTCGCAGCGAAGAAAATGGCAGAAAGCGGGAAATATGATGCCGTCATTTGCCTTGGCGCTGTCATCCGCGGCGAGACCGATCACTACGAGCACGTAGCGACCGAAGTCACGAAAGGCGTCGCTATGGCCTCCCTCTCCAGCGGTATCCCCGTCCTCTACGGTGTCCTCACCACGGATACCATCGAGCAGGCCATCAACCGCGCCGGCCTCAAGTCCGGCAACAAAGGCTTCGAATGTGCAATGGATGCACTCGAAATGGCGAGCCTTTTCAAAAAGCTGGAAAAATAAAGATCACAGAAAAGCAGCCTGTCGGTTTTCATCGGCAGGCTGCTTTTCTATTGCCTGTTTCCCTAATACAGATACAAAATATGAGGAGAGAATGTTTCTTTTCGGCTTGTATATTGCGGAATTTCTCTTCGCTTTTTCTCTGTTTTTTGTTACAATACAGGTAGAAAGGCGGTGATGCCATGGGACGATTCAAACAATGGGAAGAGCTGACCATCCAGGATAATTTTCTTTTCCAGAAAGTCATGCAGAATCAGCGGATCTGCAAATACCTGATCGAGAAGATTTTGGGCATCCGGATCGAAAAGATCACATTTCCAGAAGGCGAAAAATCCATAGACAACCGCTACGACAGCAAAAGCATCCGTCTGGACGTCTATGTGCACGATGAAAACGGCCATGTCTATGACATCGAGATGCAATGTACGAATGGCAGCGAAGGGGAACTCCCCAAGCGGACCCGCTACTATCAAGGCATGATCGATATGGACGAGCTGAAAAAAGGGCAGTACTATACAGAGCTGAAAGAGTCCTTCATCATCTTCATCTGTACCTTCGATCCCTTCGGCGAAAATCTCCCCATGTATACCTTCCGCCATCGCTGCATTGAAAAGGAAGGCCTGGAGCTGGGGGATCTTTCGACAAAGATCTTCCTGAACGCGAAAGGCGAAAGTGATACCCTTGACCCAGATATAGCAGCCTTCCTGCGCTATGTGGACGGGAAAGCAGCAGAAGGTGCATTGACGAAAGAAATCAACGAAGAAGTGATTCGGATCAAAGAACATAAAGAAATGAGGCGAGAATATATGACACTTTTGATGGAACTCCAAAAATATAAAAC
>CAKPQG010000049.1 GCA_934178345.1 uncultured Dialister sp.
ACCTCCTTCCAGAGGAAGGAGGGAGAAGTTCAAGATCCTTTTCCCCATGGGGAAGGCAGCGAAACGAGAATACCGCCTCCCCGCACCATAGCCTTCCCCTCGAGGGTAATGCTATTAAGTTAAGCAGCAGAACGTTCTTGGCTCCCCATCGGGGGAGCTCCCCGAAGGGGAGAGGGGGCTACGTAGCGGTATTGCATGAAAGTGTTGGAATATCGATAGCATCGGACTATTCAACATAGCACGCTATACCGCTGGCATGCCCCTATTGCCTTCGGCACTTCCCACGAAGGGGGAAGCAAGTCGTTACGGCGCTAACATTTTCCTTAACTTAATAGCATTGCCCGATGGGGAAGGCAAAGAGGAGGCGGCTTCGCCGCATTTATTAGAAGCTCGGCTCACGCAGGCGATTTCCGAAAGTAGCCGCGCGCCCTTCCCCGCGGGAGAGGGGCGCGGTATCCATTTCTCATTCACAAATTTCCATCTATCCATGATATAATAAAGTGTATTATGGAGGAATTATATATGAACGAAGTGACTCAGAAAAACTCAACTCTCACTCTGCCGCTGGCAGCGATGAGAGATATTGCTATTTATCCGAAAATGACGGTCAGTGTCGACATCGGCCGTGATGAATCCGTCGCCGCCGTGCGTCTTGCGATGCGCCGTGACCGCTACCTTGTCTGCGTGATGCAGAAGGATGGGAAGAAAGAAGACATCGACATTTCGAACCTGTACGAATACGGCACGGTGGTGAAAGTAAACCAGATGCTCCAGCTGCCCGGCGGCCTTGTACGCATTCTGGTGGAAGGCGTCTCCCGCGTGCATGTGGTGCATGCGGAGATGAAAGACACCTGCATTTCTGCAGAAGTAGACGACGCAGAGGAATACACCGACGATCCCCTCAGGGCCGAAGCGTATCGCCGTCTGCTCATCAAGAATTTCTTCGAATGGATGAGAAACACAGGCAAGGGGATGCCGGAAGAGCAGATGAACCAGCTGAAACAGATCGATGACCCTGGCGAGACAGCCGATTTCATCTCCTCGCAGCTCCTGCTGGCGCCGAAGAAGCGGCAGGAAATCCTGGAAACGCTCGACGTGCTCGAACGACTGAAGATCGTCAGCGCTTGCGTGGAGCGCGAAGCCGCCATCGGAGAGCTGGAAAGTGACATCAATCAGGAAGTCAGAAAGCGGATGGACAAGGAGCAGCAGGACTACTTCCTCCGCACGAAAGTGAAGACCATCCAAGACCGCTTAGGCGACACCGCGAGCCAGCAGAAAGAAGCGGACGAATACCGCGAGAAGCTGAAAGCATCTGCCATCCCCGAAGAAGAGAAGGGAAAGCTCGAGAAGGAAATCGACCATCTCGCTTCGATGCCGCCGATGATGGCGGAGACAGCCGTCTCCCGGAACTATCTCGACTGGGTCTTCGACCTGCCATGGGGCAAAGAAAGCGAAGACATCCTCGACCTTTCGCATGCGAAAGCTGTCCTCGACGAAGACCACTACGGTCTCACCAAGATCAAAGAACGCATCCTCGAATACCTCGCCGTCCGCGTGCTCGCCCCCGATGCCAAAGCACCGATCATCTGCTTTGTGGGGCCGCCAGGCGTCGGTAAGACATCACTCGCGCAGTCCATCGCACGCTCCATGGGCCGGAAATTTGCCCGCATCGCCTTAGGCGGCGTCCATGACGAAGCAGAAATCCGCGGACACCGCCGCACCTACATCGCCGCGATGCCCGGACGATTCATCGAAGCCATCAATCAGGCACAGACGAAGAACCCGCTTATTCTCCTCGACGAGATCGACAAAGTCTCCTCCGACTTCCGCGGCGACCCCGCCTCGGCACTCTTAGAAGCCCTCGATCCCGAGCAGAACAAAGCCTTCCACGACAACTACATCGACATCCCCTTCGACTTCTCGAAAGTCTTCTTCCTTGCGACAGCGAACTCCGTCGCTACCATTCCGCCGGCCCTCTTAGACCGCATGGAGCTCATCGAACTCTCCGGCTATACCGAAGAAGAAAAGCTGGAAATCGCAAAGAAATACCTCGTACCCCGTCAGCGTGAGAGAAACGGACTCAAAGCGAAAGACATCAATTTCACACCTGCCCTTCTCCGCCGCGTCATCCGCAGCTACACCAGAGAAGCCGGCGTCCGCAATCTCGAACGCACCATCGGCGCTCTCTGCCGCAAAGTGGGCAAGAAAATCGTCCTCGCCGACGACAGCCTGCCCACACTCACCGCCAAGACCGTAGAAAAATACCTTGGCCCCGTGAAATACCTGCCCATGTCCGAAGAACACAGCGACATGGTCGGCCGCGTGAACGGCCTCGCATGGACCGCCGTAGGCGGCGAAGTCCTCGACACCGAAGCCGTCACCATCAAAGGCAAAGGCCACCTCATCCTGACCGGACAGCTCGGCGACGTCATGAAAGAATCCGCCGAGACCGCCTACACCTACATCCGAAGCCGCGCCAAAGCACTCGGGCTCGCCGAAGACTTCTATGAAACCCTCGACACCCACATCCATCTTCCTGAAGGCGCTGTACCGAAAGACGGCCCCTCTGCCGGCATCACCATGGCCACCGCACTCGCCAGCGCCTACACCGGACGCAAAGTCAGAGGCGATACCGCCATGACCGGCGAGATCACCCTCACCGGCGAAGTCCTCCCCATCGGCGGCCTCAAAGAGAAGGTGCTTGCTGCCAGCCAGTTCGGGATCAAGCAGATCCTCCTCCCGGAAAAGAACAAACGCGACCTCGACGAGATTCCGGCATCCGTTCGCGACCAGCTCCACTTCGTCTGCGTCAAAAACGTCGACGAAGTCCTCGAACATGCGCTGGTAAAATAGTGACTAGTGACTGGTGACTAGTGACTAGTGACTGGTGACAGGTGGCTGGTGGCTGGTGACTGGCATGCCATTTTTGGGCAACGCATGCGAGACTATCCCTTCTCCGTATCGTCATTTCGAGCGAAAGCGAGAAATCTTTTTTCGTTCTCGGTCAAGCAGAAGATGTGAGGATAGCGGTATTTCCGAAACAAAGCCTTCCCCGCGAGGGGAAGGTGCCCCGAAGGGGCGGATAGGGCAGGAGCGGTATGAAAAAGAGCGGGGGAGATCGTCTCAAGCGGGCGATATACGAGAGTACCCTATCCACCGCTGCGCGGTCCCCCTTCCCCGATGGGGAAGGCAAAAAGGAGGCGGCTCCGCCGCATTTATTAGAAGATCGTCTCAAGCGGGCGATAAACGAAAGTACCCTATCCACCGCTGACGCGGTCCCCCTTCCCCAATGGGGAAGGCAAAGAGGAAGGCGGCTTCGCCGCAAGTAAAGAAAGCCAACCCCGCCTCGCTGCGCTCGGCAGCCCCTTCCAAGGGAAGGGGCTCGCGTGGACACACCCTCCTTCCCATGGAAGGAGGTGCCCCGAAGGGGCGGAGGTTGGATGGGAAAAGCGGTATGAAAAAGAGCGAGGAGGAAGCGTCTCAAGTCGACGATATACGGCAGCACCCTATCCACCGCTGACGCGGTCCCCCTTCCCCGATGGGGAAGGCAAAGAGGAGGCGGCTTCGCCGCATTTATTAGAAGAGCGTCTCAAGTCGACGATATACGGCAGTACCCTATCCACCGCTGGCGCGGTCCCCCTTCCCCGATGGGGAAGGCAAAGAGGAGGCGGCTTCGCCGCAAAAAGAAAGCCAACCCCGCCTCGCTGCGCTCGGCAGCCCCTTCCAAGGGAAGGGGCTCGCGTGGATACTCCCCGTATCGTCATTTCGAGCGAAAGCGAGAAATCTTTTTCGTTCGCGGTCAAGCAGAAGATGTGGGGATAGCGGTATCCCCGTATCGCAGCCTTCCCCTCGAGGGGAAGGTGCCCCGAAGGGGCGGATAGGGCAGGAGCGGTATGAAAGACAAGTGGGGCAATGCGTCTCAAGTCGACAATATACGAGAGCACCCTATCCACCGCTGACGCGGTCCCCCTTCCCCAAGGGGGAAGGCAAAGAGGAGGCGGCTTCGCCGCAAGTAAAGAAAGCCAACCCCGCCTCGCTGCGCTCGGCAGCCCCTTCCAAG
>CAKPQG010000050.1 GCA_934178345.1 uncultured Dialister sp.
TCTTTCGAACGGGGCCGCTTCATCAGCGACGGGTATAATACTATCACATCCTGGGCTATTGTGTCAACAGGGTTTTTTGAATTTTTTTATGGTTCAAGGTTCAAGGTTCAAGGTTGTGGTGGCAGCTTCGCTGCCATATATATAAGGCGATGCCCGAAGGTCTGCTAAGAAGCAGGTTTCCCGTTTGAGTTTTCCAAACATCGTCTGCTTAACCGCGAATGACAAAGATCCCTCGACTGCACTCGGGATGACGATACGGGAAAGCGACAGTCTGACGTCTGACATCTCCTAGTCTCTTAGTCACTAGTCACGAGTCACTTAAGTCTCCTAATCCCTAGCTACTAATCCCTGCTCTCATACTTCAGGGTGGTGGCGGCTTCGCCGAGATCCTTCGGCTCAGGTCGCAGCTGTTCTGGCATTCGTTATCTCACTTACGACGTTTCTCGCCGCTCAGGATGACGAAACGGGACGATGCCCGAAGGTAAGTGGATAGCAGGTTTCCCGTTTGGAATTTCCAAACATTGGCCGCCAAGCCGCGAATGACAAAGATTTCTCGCTTCGCTCGAAATGACGATATGAGGGTCTGATGTCTGATGTCTGATGTCTCTTAGTCTTCTAGTCTTCTAGTCTCCTAGTCTCTAGTCACTAGCCACTAGTCACTAGCCACTAATCCCTGCTTTCAAACTTCAGGACTAGCCCCGAACCTTCTATCTTATATGTATATAATATATTCCTATACGCTTATTCTTCAGAAATTGTGTAAAATGGTATACTTTTATTCTCCATTTGTGCTATACTATACGCGTTATTGATTCATTCATTCTTTTAGTTGATACAAGTGAGGTATGTATTATGACTGGCATTCCGCTGCTCATTATGTTCTGTCTGGCGATCATTTTAATGATCGTGGCGATTTCGAAGTTTCACATCCACCCGTTTCTCTCGCTGATGGGGACGTCGCTCGTTTTGTCGGTGATCGTGGGGCTGCCGCTGGAGAAGATCCCCGGCATCATTGGTTCGGGATTCTCCGGTGTATTTTCCAGCATCGGTATCGTCATCATTTTAGGAGCGCTGATCGGGCTCATTCTGGAGAAAACGGGGGCTGCCATCCGCCTTGCGGATGTGGTGATCCGTTTCGTCGGGGAGAAGCATCCGCAGCTGGCGCTGATGCTGATGGGCTGGATCGTTTCCATCCCGGTCTTCTGTGACAGCGGCTTTGTCATTCTGAATCCGATCCGCAAGGCGCTGTGCCGCAAGCTCAAAGGCGCAAGCCCGGCCGGCATGGCAGTGGCTCTCTCTGCGGGTCTGTATGCGGCGCATGTATTCATCCCGCCGACACCGGGCCCGATCGCGGCAGCAGGTTCGCTGGGGCTGGCTGACCATCTGGCGGGCGTCATCCTGGCGGGCGTCATCGCTTCTGTACCGGCGCTGGCTGCTGCTTATATTTTCTCTTTATATATTGCGAAGAAGGATATCTCTGTCCGCACAGACGAAAAGGACTCTCAGGATACGGAAAAAAGCTATGAGGAGCTGGTGGCCGGCTTCGAGAAGCTGCCGGGCGCTGCTTCTTCCTTCGCTCCGATCGTCGTCCCTGTCATTCTGATGGCTTTGGGTTCTTTTGTTTCCATGATCGGTCTTCAGGGCTCTTCGGCTGTCCTCTGCAAATTCTTTGCTACGCCTATCATCGCGCTCACCGTCGGTCTTCTGCTGGCTGTCCGCCTGCTTGTCAGCACGCACACGATGAATCGTTTCGCGGCCATCACGGATGAGACGCTGAAAACGGTGGGCCCGATCCTTTTCGTCACCGCGGCAGGCGGCGTACTGGGCAAGGTCATCACGGCAGCCGGTTTCGTCGAATTCATGAAGGCCAATGCAGCTTTCCTCGCATCGGTCGGCATTTTCTTCCCCTTCCTGATCTCTGCCATCCTGAAGACGGCGCAGGGCAGCTCCACGGTCGCGATCACGACGACGGCGGGCATCATGGGCATGTACACGGACTCGGCTTCCATGATGTCTGCGCTGGGTCTGCAGTCTGAAATGGCGGCGCTTCTGACGGTCATGGCGATCGGCGCAGGCGCGATGACTGTCTCGCACGCAAACGACAGCTACTTCTGGGTCGTCACCAATTTCACCGGACTCGATCCGCAGGATGGCTACCGGACACAGAGTATGATGACGCTCATCGTCGGCATCGTTTCCATGATCGGCATTTTCCTCGCCTCTCTCGTTCTACTGTAATCGGCAGGAGGGTAACGCATGAAAACCATCATTGCCATGGACTCTTTCAAGGGCTGTCTCTCGTCTCTGGATGCAGGAAATACGATCAAAGAAGCGATCCTTTCCCGCTATCCGTCTGACTCGGTCGAGGTCTTCCCGCTGGCAGACGGCGGAGAGGGCACAGTCGATGTGCTGACGGCGGGACTGGGCGGAGACATCATCCCCGTCACGGTGACCGGGCCTCTGGGGCAGCCGGTCACGAGCCGCTATGGCTGGCTTCCGAAGAGCCACACGGCCATCATCGAGATGGCGGATGCCTCCGGACTGCCTCTTGTGCCGCCGGCTTTTAGAAATCCGATGAATACCACCACCTACGGCCTCGGCGAGCTGATCAGCGCTGCCTTGTCCCGTGGATGCCGCCACTTCATCATCGGCATCGGCGGAAGTGCGACGAATGATGCCGGCATCGGCATGCTGACGGCGCTGGGCTATCATTTCTATCAGGAAGATGGCACCCGTGTCAAAGGCTACGGTCGTGATCTGGCGAAGATCGTGCGCATCGATGACAGCGAGGTATCTCCACTCCTTCGGAAATGCCGCTTCGACATCGCCTGTGATGTGACGAATCCGCTCTGCGGCAGCGAGGGCTGCTCGCATGTCTTCGGCCCGCAGAAGGGCGCGACTCCCGAGATCGCTGCCAAGATGGACGCTGACATCGCCCGCTTTGCCGCTCTCGCCGAACGTTTCACCGGTAAATCCGCAGCCCTGCTCCCCGGAGCGGGCGCCGCCGGAGGTCTTGGCTTCGCTTTCCATACATTTCTGGATGGAGCGCTGACGCCGGGGATCACGCTGGTCCTTGAAGCCATCCACATCGCGGATGCACTTCCATCCGCTGACCTTGTCATCACCGGCGAGGGGCGAATGGATCATCAGACCGCGATGGGCAAGGCGCCCGTCGGTGTCGCGCAGCTCGCCAAGCGCTGTGCGCCCTCCTGCCGCACCATCGCTCTCTGCGGCTGTGCGGCAGAAGAAGCCGCCTCTGTCAATGAGCATGGCAT
>CAKPQG010000051.1 GCA_934178345.1 uncultured Dialister sp.
GTTCAGGGTTCAGGGTTCAGGGTTCAGGGTTCAGGGTTCAGGGTTCAGGGTTCAGGGTTCAGGGTTCAGGGTTCAGGATTCAGGGTTCAGGGTTCAGGGTTCAGGAAAATTAGGAATTAGGAATTAGGAATTAGGAATTAGGAATGAAGGTGGCGGCTTCGCCGCAATTTTTAAATGGGCGATGCCCGAAGGTTTGCGATGGCGGGTTTTCCTCGCATCGCCAGCCTTCCCCTCGAGGGGAAGGTGCCCCGCAGGGGCGGATAGGGCACAAGCGGTATGAAAGAGAGCTGAGAAAAGCGGAGAAATGCGCGGCACATGTGGGGAAGCGTGAGTCTCAAGCCGCGAATGACAAAGATTTCTCGTTACGCTCGAAATGACGATACGAGAACCTGATGTCTTCAAGTCTCCAAGTCTTTTAGTCTTTTAGTCACCAGTCACTAGCTACCCCCCTGCGTTCAAACTTCAAGAAAACGTGGAATGATGGTGCATCGCATAAAATTTAGAAGCGCGGAGGTTTGAAACTAGCGGTTTTCACGTATCGCAAACCTAATCCCTAGCTACTAATCCCTAGTCACCAGTCACTAAACAAGCTCCGGCATCGGGACGGATTTCAAAATGGCATCGAGTACGCTCGCTGCGGTCTTTCCGGCAAAGCGGGCATCGCCGGAAAGGGTGATGCGGTGGGAGAGGGTGTAGGGGGCGACAGCGAGGACGTCGTCAGGGGTCGCGTAATTTCTTCCCCCCATGAGGGCATGGGCGCGGGTCATGGCGGAAAGCGCCATCGTGCCGCGCGGAGAGATACCGAGCGAGATGTCATGGCTTTCTCTGGTGGCAGCGACGATATCCACCATGTAGGCGAAGAGGCTGTCTTCGACGTGGACCTCTGCGGCTTGTTTTCGCAGGGAAAGAAGGTCATCGGGCGTGATGACGGCGCTAAGGGACAGAGCGGCGCTCCGGCGGCTGCCCTTCAGGATCTCGATCTCGTTCTCACGGGACGGATAGCCGACGGTGATGCGGATCATGAAGCGGTCGGTCTGCGACTCGGGGAGTTCCTGTGTGCCGGAGGAGCCGAAAGGATTCTGCGTCGCCATGACGATGAAAGGCTGCGGGACGGCGTAGGTTTTGCCGTCGACCGAGAGGCGTCCTTCCTGCATGACTTCGAGGAGCGCAGACTGTGTCTTCGGGGAGGCGCGGTTGATTTCATCAGCGAGGAAGAAATTCGTCATCGCGCTGCCTGCTACGTAGCGAAAGCTGCCGGAAGTTTTATCGTACATGGAAAATCCCGTGATATCCGAGGGCAGGACATCGGGGGTGAACTGCATACGCTTGTAGTCAAGCCCGAGCGTGCGGGTGAAGGCGACGGCCATGGTCGTCTTGCCCACGCCGGGGATGTCATCGATCAAGATATGGCCGCCTGCCAAGATGGCGGTCAGTATACGGCGGAGTACATCGTCCTTGCCGAGGACGGCTTTGCCTGTCTCAGCGAGAATGGCGTCTATGGTTTCTTTGGTATTCATGAGGGTCTCCTTTAGTTATGGGTCAAGGTTAGCTCTTGGGGCGGGGCGCCCTTTGATTGGGGATGAAAGCTTCGCATAAATTAGGAATTAGGAATGAGGAATTAGGAATGAAGGTGGCGGCTTCGCCGCAGAGTATAAATAGGGCGATGCCCGAAGGCGGTATTCAAGTCACTAGTCACCAGTCACTAGTCACTCCCAATCCCCAATCCCCAATCCCTAATCCCTAATCCCTAATCCCTAGCTGCTAATTCCTAGTCGCTGGTCACTCAGCGCTCCTCATCCCTGTCTGCTCGTTGCTGCTTTTACCTGCCTTTATTTATACCCTACTATTATACAACGATTGGGGAAGGGGGCTTGCCGCACTCCCGTCAGAAGTCTAAAGTCTGAAGTTTAATCCCCAGTCACAAGTCACAAGTCACTAGTCACTAGTCACCCCACATACCTTCTTTTCACGAAACGGATAAACTCTTCGAGCCCATGAGGGAGAAAGATGCCCTTCTTCCAGAGGATGCCAAACTTGGTGCTGATTTCCGGCGTGACCGGGATGCGGACGAAACGCTCCTCATCGATGGGAATGGAGGAGTAGAGAAAGGCACCGCAGCGGCCGCTTTCCAGATAGTTCATCATCGTTGTCAGCTGGCTGAGGTAGAGCTTCACGTGCGGCGTGAGGCCGAGGGCGCGGAAGGCGGCGGTGATGGTGAGTGTCTGTACCGAGTCCATGTGGAAGAGGAGCAGCGTTTCCTCAGAAAGGGCAGGCAGGCTGACGGATGTCAGATGTGCGAGGGGGTGATTTTTGGAAACGCAGTAGACATAGTGATCCTCTTTCATCGTATAGTAGTGGTACTGCTCCAGATTATATATATCGAGATTTCCCCAAAGGATGTCCAGCTTTTCCTCCTGTACGAGCTCGGCGGCGCGGTGGGAGGCGCACTCGGAGAGCTCGAGCGGGACAGGACATACCGCTTCGAAGGCATCAGAGAGCGCGGGAAGGAAGATGGTGGATAGGATCGGAGGAATGCCGACACGGATGGGACGCACGGAGAGTGCGGCTTGACTGAATTCCTCCTGCATATTCCTCGCGCGCTGTAGGAGGTCATTGGCTCTTTCATAAAAAGCGGCGCCTTCCTCCGTAAGGTGGATGCGGTTCGGCGTGTGAAGGAAAAGGGAAATGTGGAACTCTTTCTCCAGCTCATGGATGGCGGTGGAAATCGTCGGCTGGGAAATGTAGAGGGCTTTCGCTGCGCGGACGATGCTGTGATAACGGCAGACGGCGCAGAAATAAGTGAGCTGCTGTAAGGTCATGG
>CAKPQG010000052.1 GCA_934178345.1 uncultured Dialister sp.
GATGAGGTCAGACAAATCGCTGCCAAGGCGAATATCTCTTTGACAGAAAGTGCGGAATAACCATGTGCAACTTGAGTATAGGCGTATACCGCAGAGGAATGGAACTCGGAGAAAAGAGTGGTGAAATCAGAGGCGAGATCAGAGGCGAGAAAAAAGGCTGGCAGAATGCCTCCAATGAATTCGTTTTGCGCCTGTTGAAAGCCAAAATGCCGTTGTCGTTCATCGTATCCATGTCCAGCTGCAGTGAAGATGAGATCCGACAGATCGCTGCCAAGGCGAATATCTCTTTGACAGAGTGTGCGGAAGCGCACTCATAATGACCAATCAAAAACCCCGATGCTCTTTCGAGCATCGGGGTTTTTACATGTCTTTCTCTGCGCTGCCTCCGGCCACAATGTCGGTCTTTCCGATGTGCCATGTGGTATTCACGCGGGCGCGGGCGTCGCTGCCGCTATCATTCTTGTAGCGGACGCGGGTGTCTCCGCTGATTTCCAGGATGGGCTTTCGCTCGTCTTTCTTTTTCTTTTCACGGTAGCCCTGCGCTTCGAGTTCGCGGGCGTATTCTTTCTTGAGCTTTGCCATGTCTTCTGTCTGGTCTTTGGCAGGGACGGATTCCAGAATGTTCTTCACGACGCTGGCGATCTCGTAGCGAGTGAGTGCTTTGTCAAAGAAGGCAGTGGTGTAGGCGGGGGCTTTCCCTTCTTCGGTGAGGGCGCGGGCGGCCCGGTAGTCCCAGGAGCTTTCTTTCACGATTTCAAAGGAATTCGGCGCGTCCCACGGCGCGGCCCATGCGGGCATACACGCGATGGCGAGCAGCAGGGTCAATATGAGTTTCTTCATGGGTTCTCCTTTTAGTAGCTAGGGATTAGGGATTAGTATTGCGTATTTCAATTAAGAGGACTTTCAATCGACATACAAATGTAGTCAGAATTAGCGTCGTAGCGACTTGCTTCCCCCTTCGGGGGAAGTGCCGAAGGCAATATGTGCAAGCGAACTGGATTTTTAGGAGCGTAGCGACGCGAAAATCCAGTTCGCTTGCACAAGCCCTTCGGGCAGCTCCCCCGATGGGGAGCCAAGACATTCCATCGCTTCTCACTAAGTCCAGAAGTTAACCAATCGCTATACCAGCAACTAATCTCTAGTCCCTAATCACCATCCCCTACTCGCAGATCTTTCTCTCGATGACTTCGAGCAGGGCATCGCGTCCTTCTCCTGTGAGCGAGGAGTAGGCGAGGGGCAGGGAGGCGGTGGGGAAGAGTTTCTTCACCTGCATGAGGTTCTTTTTGAGGTCATTGCGGCTGAGTTTATCGCCCTTGGTGCCGATGATCTGGATGGGGACGCCGGCTTTTTTCAGCCAGTCGAAGGCTTTGAGGTCGATGGGGAGGCCGGGGTGGCGGAGGTCGACCAGGAGACCGATCATGACGAGACCGGGGGATTTCTTCATGTATTCATCGATGAAAGCGGACCAGCTGTCTTTGTTTTCCTGGCTGGTCTTGGCGAAGCCGTAGCCGGGGAGGTCGACGAGGTACCAGTCCTGTCGCTGTTCTTCTTCGTCTTTGATGCGGCGGGACTGGATGGCGTAGTAGTTGATGGTGCGTGTCTTGCCGGGTTCACGGCTGACATAGGCGAGTTTTTTTCTTCCGGTGAGGGAATTGATGAGGGAAGATTTGCCTACGTTCGATCGGCCGATGAAGGCGATCTCTTTCTTGCCGTCTGTCACGTACTGGGAACGGTTCACCGCCGAGGCAAAGTAGGCGGAGGAAAATATATGAAATTTCGTGATGTCTTTGATTTCAGCCATAGGATAGCTCCTTTCTGCGGAAGCACCGATTCGGCGATGGAATCAGCGTTCCCTTAAGAATCACTCATTGATTTCAGAAATGTATGGTTAAGGATGCAGAGCGGTATTCGGTTGCTTTCGTATATCGCATTCTTGAGACAATCTCTCCCGCTCTCTTTCATACCGCTAGTACCCTATCCGGCTCGCTCCGCTCGCCACCTTCCCCATCGGGGAAGGGGAACCGCGTCAGCGGTGGATAGGGTACTTTCGTAAACGGCGCACTTGAGACGATCTTCCCCGCTCTCTTTCATACCGCTTCTGCCCTATCCGCCCCTTCGGGGCACCTTCCCCTCGAGGGGAAGGCTTTGGTGCGGAAATACCGCTATCCTCACATCTTCTGCTTGACCGCGAACGAAAAAAGATTTCTCGCTTTCGCTCGAAATGACGATACGGGGAATGCGCTATTCTCCCTCCTTCCAGAGGAAGGAAGGAGTGTCCACGCGAGCCCCTTCCCTTGGAAGGGGCTGCCGAGCGCAGCGAGGCGGGGTTGGCTTTCTTTTTTGCGGCGGAGCCGCCTCCTCTTTGCCTTCCCCATCGGGCAATGCTATTAAGTTAAGGAAATTGTTAGCGCCGTAACGACTTGCTTCCCCCTTCGGGGGAAGTGCCGAAGGCA